>NZ_JAJFNK010000062.1 GCF_021739485.1 Alicyclobacillus tolerans | reverse complement strand
GACAACTTTATCACTATCATCTACTTATTGCTGGGCAAACTGAAACTTCATCTACCCACTTGAAGTGACGAAGAGGCCATTTTATCTCCCGTCTGCCTTCGACTTTTAAGTTGTGCGAGGACCTCAAACGGTCAGCGTAGGACAACGATAACGGGCAAGAACTTGGGCGAATGAGTGCGGATAAGAACGGGGCTACTTACAAGATCCATTCATTTCGACGAGACCTCTATGACACGACGTATCGATTCATTGTCGTAAGCTCATCAAGCTTGGATACCCGAAAAGAACATAAGTTGCAAGATATTCTCAGGCGAGAAGAAACGACCCTTCAGAAGGCAGCAGATAAGGTGGAACAAGTCGTTTATCACTCCAAGAGGATGCTGATAAAGTCGCGGAACACTTTGTGGCAACGAAGAGAAACGGAAGTCCATCCTCCACGGATTTCGCACAGAAGTCGTATCCGAAGATGTTCAAGAGAAACGCGCCCGCAGAGGGAGACCTAAGAAGAACGAACCAACGCCCCACCCAAACACAGTACCAAATCAAGGTGGAATTGATTCAGCCTAAAGACGAGGTACTGAAACAGTGGCGTGAAAAGGAATCTACATTCGTCCTCGATTACAGATATTCGTGACAACCAAAGGGTTCCCGATGCACAAATCCTGCAACTATATAAGGATCAACATGAGGTCGAAGGCGAATTCAGTCCCGACAAGGCACCGTTTTGCATCCTGTGTACGGACGACGATTTGGACGTCATGACCGTCCTTCGTCACTATCTGGTTAGGTGGAACATCGAGATGGGTTACCGTTATTTCAAGGATCTGTTGGGCTTTGACCATTATCAAATGCAGTCATATCAGGCAATTGAGCGTTTCTGGACCATCCTGTACATCGTCTATGCATATCTTGAGTTCTTCCAGAGGCTGGAGTGGTCTGGCAAACAAACCTTGACGCTGGGAGACGTCGTATGGCGCATCCGCAATGAGCATCTTGGCAACATCGTGTGCTACGTGTACCAGCAGGCGCTTGAAAAGCACAGCCGTTAGTCAAGAGGCTGAGGGCATTCTTGCCTGACACTGGTGCGTGATCTCATTCACGCTACTCGTATGTCCGCTTCCGGGTACCTTGGTGCACTTTTGCAAGACTCAAGGAAGTAAGCTACTTTAGTGCCCCCATTGTAAATCCTTTAACGATATGCCTTTGGACAATTAATCCAGCAATTATCGGAACGATGGTCACCAACACTGATAATGCGGAAAGTCGTGCCCAGAACAGCCCCTCCGTCGTCACATTTGAAGCCACCAACACAGCAAGAGTTGTCGCATGTGTATAGGTGATGTTTAATGCGAAAAACAGTTCGTTCCAGTTCAAAACAAAAGACAACAACCCAGCCGTAACGATACCAGGAATACTCATGGGGATGACAACCTTAAAGAGCATCATAAGATTACTGGCACCGTCTACTTTACTCGCTTCGAGTACTTCTTGTGGAAGATCCCGGAAGTAGGTGTTTAACAGCCAAATGGTCATCGGTAGCGCCATCGTTAAATATATGAAAAATAACGCTAATCTTGTATCAAGAAGACCTAAAGACTTAAATAATAGATAGTACGATAAAATAATCCCAACCACGGGCATCATCTTGGTTGAAATGAGGAAAAATAGTATATTCTGTTGCTTATTCACAGACTTTGTTGAAATTGAGAATGCTGCAGGAATCCCTAGCACAAGAGCAACAAGTACCGACCCTCCAGCTGCCACCAAAGAATTAACAAGAGCATGATAAAAATTGTGGTCCGTCAGAAATTGAAGGTAATGGTGGAAATCGGGTTTAAAAAATATTGTGGGAGGAAATTGATAAGCAGCCGTTTCCGATTTGAAACTGGTAAGAACCATCCACAGAAAGGGGCTTAAAAATACCAACGTCCAGACATATGATATAGTCATCGGTAAAAATTTCGTTTTCAAATTAACACACCCCAATCCGTTTAGAAATTACGATTCCGTATTCTCAGATATGCCAAACCTCAATAATTTCCAGAGGTAGTTAATTACAATGAGACTAATGGCGACAGTAATTACGCCCAACGCAGCCGCTGTCCCCATTTCCCAGGTAACAAAACCGGATTGATACGTCATATACGGTAGATTCGTTGATTCCGTCCCTGGTCCGCCTTGAGTTAAAATATATATTTTTCCAAATGTTTGCATTGTAAACAATATTAAAAACAGGGCTGCAACTTCAATATATCGACGCATAAAAGGTAGTTCAATGAACATGAACCGTTGCCGCCAGTTCACCCCATCCACCTGTGCTGCATCGACTACCTCAACTGGAATGGATTGAAATCCTGCGAGTAAAATTAACATTGCGAAGGGTGTCCACTGCCAAACCCCTGCAATCAGAATCACTACTTTAGGTGCAGATGACAACCAGGCTACACCGTGTACCCCAAATCGGCCAACCAGCCAATCGACCAATCCAAAAGATGGATTGAACATTTGATCCTTCCACATCAAAGCAGATACCGTTGGCATAGTGAGGAAGGGAATAGTAAACAATGCACTTAGTACTGAAGACCCTGGGAAATCATAACTAAGGAGCCAAGCCGTCAAACCACCGACTATTAGCGCTAAAATAGTTGTCCCAATCGTTATAAATGCTGTAACTCCGAGAGCCTGCCAGAATGCGGCCGAGGTTAATAAATTCCAATAATTAGATACCCAAACCAATTTAAAACCTAAATACGGCAGTAACAAGTTCCACGAGTGGGCACTCAGAAACACATTGGCGAGAAATGGAATTTGGGTAGTGAGTACAATAAAAAGAATTACCGGTATATGAAGTCTCGGAAAGTTGTTTAGTTGCTTCGATCTGAGTCTCGTCCTCGATTTACTTTTAATTGCGGCAGTCGGAACACTCACATTTAGCCACCCGCTTCTTTTGTTCATGATAGGGACGTGCTTAGTAATTTACTGTAGCGGCACTCGCCGCGATAATGAACAAGTGCCGCCTTGATTATCCGAATACCCAAAAAACTTAGTGACCTAATTGCTTTGCCCCTTGTGCAGCGATTTGATTGCTCTGCTGCAACGCTTGGCTAACGGATTCCTTTCCTGCCTCCACAGCCGACATGATTTGCCCTATTTGCGTTCCCATTTCGTCGAAGTTTGGTAATGCTAGCCACGAACTCGCCAGATACGGAACAGGATGATTCGTAGGATGACTAACACTCATCATTTCCATTTGGCTTAATACAGTGTGGGCAAACGGCGCAGCTTTTAGGTAATTTGGATTACTGTAGAGTGACAGACGCGTACCAGGTGGCACGTTCACCCAACCGTACTTTTGAGCTACAAGTTTCAAATAGGACGGAGATGTCGCCCATTCCAAGAATTTAAAGGCATCGGCCTTATGCTTGGACCCTGCCTCAATTCCAAGAGCCCAGGTCCAAAGCCAACCGTCTCCATTTTTTGTCACTGCATAGGGAGCATAGACCATCCCTATATTGTTAGAGACTTTCGACGTGGACGGATCCCATAAATAACCGCCGGCTACAGTAGAGTCGTACCACATGGCCGCCTTACCATTGGCCATTAACGACTCTCCTTCCGTGAACCCGACCCCAGTAGCTCCTGGTTCGCCATAGCTTTTTAACAGATTCATATAAAATGTAATTGCATTTTTAACGGGCTGAGAGGTGAATTGAGGTTGCCATTGCATGTTGTACCAAGAACCACCAAACGTGTGGATCACATTATTAATCGTCCCCATGTTTTCCCCGTAACCGGCCTGCCCACGGAGGATGATTCCTGAAATTCCCTTGCTCGGATCATTTAATTGTTTGGCAAATTGCGCCACTTGCGACCAGGTGGGATGCAATGGCATTGTAAGATGATGCTGTGCAAATAGGTCTTTACGATAGTACAAAACCGTACTCTCACCATAAAAAGGAAGCGCATAAAGTTGTCCCTTGTACGTTAGTGATTCTCGAATTGAAGGAATAATGTCTTGTAGGTTATAAGCTTGTTTTTCCGAAGCACTCATGTTGTTAATATACGGATTCAGAGGAACAATCCAATGATTTAAGGTGTATGCTCCTTGGACGTCATTAGGGCCCAACATCACCAAGTCAAACTTTCCTGCACCACTCGCCACATCTTCAGTGATCTTTTGCCTAATTTGATTTTCTGGTAATGTCACGAAATTTACTTTAATATTCGGGTTTAACTTTTCAAAGTTGGACACCAAGTGCTCCATTTGAATCATATCTGGGTTATTCACCGTTGCAACCGTGAGCGATACTGTACCTGACCCGCTGTTATTCCCACTGGTGCTATTAGTACCTCCTGAAGAATTACTTGTGTTTGTTGCGGGCTGTGAGCCGCAGGCAGTGACCACCAATGCACCAATGCCGACCAGCGAAATATAAACTGATTTTTTAGATAATTTTTTCATTGGACATAACCCCCTTCTACCATTGAATCACCGATGAACCATGTCTGCGACCTCTTGAAGAATACGTTTGGATTCCTCTAATCCTCTTCCCCACACATTGCGGCCAACTATCACTCCCCTTGCTCCAGCGTCTATAGCGTCCCGAAGCATAGCCAGTAAACTGTCTGTCGTACCAGATAACGGACCGCCAAGTAGTACAATAGGAACATTAAAGTTCCTAGCCCACTCTTGCATAACCGCCTTGTCCCCTGGGTACTCAATTTTGAGGATATCTGCACCCAGTTCGACTGCAATTCGGCAGGCGTTCGCTTCCTCCTGAACTCGTTCCTGTAATGTTAGCTGAGAATCCCTCACTACTGGTTCAACGACAATTGGTAACTCCCAGCGATTGGCTTCTTGTATCATCTTGGAAACCAGAGCAACAACCTTAATTTGGTGTTGAGGATCTCGTCGCCATGGCATAAGTACTTTCACGGCATCTGCCCCTTCCTTCAGGGCCATTTCTACTGTAACGACCGGAGATTCCGCGAATATTTCTCCATTATCAAAATGAAGGTCCAATGTCATTATTCTGACCGGTGCCATTCGATATGCTAGCAAATGTTCTGTTTGTCTAAACATACCGAAACTCATTAAGAAACCGTCGATGTCTAGTTCCCTGTATACCTCAACCATGCTGACGGGATTTTTAAGTTTATCAATATATCCCAACGCTAATCCTTGGTCGATCGGTAATACGAGTGTTTTTCCAGTAACAGGATTAAAGATACGATTCATCCGATAACGTTTTCCGGACACATTATCAGCTCCTCTGATAATTTTTTGGTCTACGTTAGTTATGAGGAAGAATAGCTACGCGCATTGCATCCCCTTGTTCTACCAATTCAATTCCACTACGGATGTCAGCCAGTGGTAATTCATGGGTCACAATCGCTTCGATGTTGATACTGCCATTTTGAAGCATTTGCATGGATTGATAATTGTGTTTCATGGATGAACCATATAGTCCGTAAACCTCCAACTCGTTGTAATGAATTATGTTGGTATCAAGAGCAACAATAGATTTGGCTGGGGGTAGACCACCGAAAAATACCACTCGGCCCCTGGGCGCCAATAATTCAAGACTTTGCACTTGGGCTTGAGGAGATGAGTTTGCCGTGATGACCACGTCGGCGCCTAATCGCGAAGTTAATGACTGCACAACTTCGAGCAAATTCTCATCTTTTGAATTCACATACACGAGTGAAGGAAAGTGCTTTTGCATTTGAGCCAATCTTGAGTCGAGAATGTCTGCCACAATAATGGTTTTCGCACCTCGGAGACGGGCAATCTCACAGTGCATCGCTCCAATCGGCCCAGCTCCAAGAATAACTACGACATCGTTCAAGTGTGTATAAGCTCGTTCATGAGCATTGAGAACAACAGCGAGTGGCTCCATGACGGCAGCATAGGAACTTTTAACATTATCAGGAACAGGTACGAGATGCTTGTATTTTACAAAGTCAGAGGGAATAGCAACATATTCTGCAAAGGCTCCTGGGACATGGTAACCAATTGAACGTGTTGCAGAACATAAATGAATTCTTCCACTAGCACATGCCTCGCAGTTACCGCAAGATACTCCCGGCATCACAGCCACGCGATTACCCAATGGAGCTTGCGCCTCATCATCCGTTTGTACAACTGTTCCAACAAATTCGTGACCTAATATCCAAGGGAATGAGACCTTCTTATGACCATTCCGAAAAATACGAATATCAGTGCCGCAAATAGTGCCGGCTTCGACCTTTAAAAGTACCCCTCCCGGTTCCGCCACCGGCTTTGGAACCTCCTTTACTGTGACAACCCCGATTTCCTCGAATACAGCAGCCTTCACAATAATCGCTCCTTTTAGAATTATTAGTATTTTTAGAATACTATGACTCTGTAATTGGAAATTTGATGGATTCATCTGTTTTTCTCTCAAGGTGCATTAAATCAGTTAAACGGTTCCCTGTTTCCACATAGTACGAAAAGTACTCTTGATATTGTTGAACCAGTTGTGGGTCTGGGAGGACCTTTACAGAAGAAAGGGTTGCAGGGATTAACTGAATCGAGTCCACTGTCTTGGCAGCCAACATAGCAGCGCCAACTGCACTGGCGGAAGGAAGTCCAGTAATAGTAAGAGGTCTGTTTAGCACAGATGACAAGATCCTATTATAAAGGTCGATATTTGTAAGCCCCCCTGCCATACGAATTTCTCGCAATTGAATATTCGGAATCGAAGACATTTCCTCAAACAGTAATCGAGTACCATAAGCGATTCCTTCGAGAACCGAGCGCGTCAAGTCATTGGGTCCTTTGCTTAACGAGAGGCCCCAGCACCCACCACTCAAAGACGGATCGCGCCATGGCATACGATTCCCATTAAACCATTCAAAAAATACAATGCCAGAAGGCTTGGCTTCAGGGTCATGCCTCCAAGACTCTATGTCTTCATAAACACTTTTGCCTCTTATACTTTTCCACCAGTCCCAAATTAGACCGGAGTAGTGCGAACCGACGATTTCGGAATATCGTGGGTGCAAAACTCCCGGCTGTAAAACGTTCAAACTAGTTTTGAAGTTGACTGCATCCGTTAAAGCCAACACGACATTAGAGGAACCCCCTAAACACCCAACAGCCGTATCATCAGTGATACCTAGGGCTAGCCCTGCCACAAATGCGTCCGTTGAACCATTAATGACAGGTACCCCCTTTGGAAGATTAAGTTCGTAACACACTTGAGAGGTCAGTGTCCCGACTATCTCGCCAAACGGAATCCGTTTCTTCGGTGTCTTGGAGAGAACTGACTGAATTTCGATTCGCCGATCACCAATAAAATCGTTAGGTATGTCTCCTCCAAATGCGGGCAAATTGGCTTTGAGTTCTCCCGTCATCTGCCAGACTAGCCAGTCAGCAGCCTCGCATATAATTTCGGCTCTTACAAATTCTTCGGGACGATGTTTTTGTAACCACAAAGCTTTGGCAAGTAAAGTCTCATAGTTAATTTGATACGTCATTGCAATCTCAGCCGCTCTAATGTCTTCCCATAAGATGGCTGGACGAACCGGTACACCCAATTGATTTGCAAAAACTACTGACGGACCTGTCGCGGTCACCCCAATCGCCCTAACATCATTTGTGACTACGTCTTGAAGGGCCGTCTGAACGCTTTCCTTTAGCCCACGCCACCAGTCTTCAGGAGCTTGTTCGGACCACCCGCGAACGTTCCGACGCGTGGTAAATGGGAATTGCCCAACTCCTTTTTGGAAACCATTCTCATCATATACCACAACACGAATTCCAGTTGTGCCGCAATCAATACCAATAAAGAGAGACACAGCTATCCCCTCGAATCTAGATTAGATACTGGAACAACCGTCACTACAACGCCTTGAGACCTGACCCATTCAATGTGCTCTACTGATGTTCGATCGTCTGTAATAAACTCGTCGATTTCACTGATTGAAGCCACATGCCTAGTACATTGTCTATCCCATTTTGTGTGGTCGGCTAGAACATATGTCTTTAGAGATATTTCAATCAATGTTCGTTTTAGAAAAACAGAGTTAGGATTGAAACACGTTAATCCTTTCCGCTCATCTAATCCGCTAGCAGTAAGCAACCCAACACCCTTCGGAGACCTTTTCATAGCATCGACAGTAGTAGGGCCGACCGTTGCCGCAACATCAGGTATGACATCACCACCCCAAATATGAATTCTTAGATTTGGAACATGCATTAACTCAGTGACAATAGGTAAAGAATTAGTATAAATTTCTCCCTTATATTCTCGAAGATGTTCGACGAGTGCCATCGTTGTTGTTCCAGCCTCAATGTATAATATGGGTTCGTCTGATACTTTTTCCCATGCTGCTTTAGCAATTGCCTTTTTAGCGTCCCTCTGAACGGATGTCCGTTCAAAAAATGAAGGGCCATAAGGCGCGTTAGTACGCAACGCACGGGCTATGTGATTCGGATAATACTTTAACTCCCTCACTGCCTTTAGAACCTTTTCACCTAGAACAGAATCTCCTGCAATCGTTCCATTCATAACCCGTGATACCGTTGCAGGAGAAACTCCCGCGAACTTTGCCACCTCTTTGATATTAGTTATGGACACCAACTCCCTAGATACTGAGAAATCGTTTTCTAATCTCTGGAATAATATTACTCAGAAATCGGTTTCCCGTCAACATTATATTCAGTTAATTTAAAATATACTGTTCATTATAGATTGTCTTTACAGTTTTTTTGATGATGTCAATTTTAATACCTCATGTTAGGACTAAACAAAGGGTAGAAATCGATTTCTTGTTTTAAAGGCTTGTTATGACAGCAAGTAGCGCGAAACCCCTCCATTCCCCCCAGTAAATTTGTGCTCGATACATTGATTCTACCAAAGAGGGACGAGGTGGCACTTCTCTGTTATATCACCCAGTGCGCAGAGCCGCTGTACCTCGGCAGTTAACCACGTGTTGAGCAAAAGAATGTCCAAGAAGCAACAGATGGATACGTCAAGGGGCCCATCACCTACTTCAAATTCGTGCTATGGTATTGAATGAAGATTTACATTTGCCGATTGGTACCCGGGCATGCAGATCGAAGCATGTGAATCCTCAGAGGTCGTAGCCCCCAGTTTGTTTTGGTCCCCCACAGGGGGATTGGCGGCATGCTATCGGTTATTTTCAAAACAATGTTGCACAGGGCAGTCGATTTTGTGTTTCCGGTTTCGGGTAAATTCACTACAACACAATGGTTGCATGGGAAGAGCATCGTGCAGTAATCCACGTTTGTACTTCTCTGATTCGATTGTGAAAAACCCGGATAAGTAATCCTTGCAAATCATTTTCCACGAAATGTTTGATTTGAATTTGGTTCCATGATGAATCATAATTTTCCATTTTCAAAACATCAAACACCAACCATTTCATGGCGCTCTCGACATTTTTGGAATCCTTCCAGTAGTTCATTGGGACGGTATGAAATTGCCAAGGATAAAAACGACCAGGGTATGCTGCGTTCACAGTTTCGTAGGTGGATTGTCCGAATTGATTAAATGCACCGTATAAATTGTGTTCCTTAAAAAAAGCATGGGTCACCCTTTTGGGAATTTCTTCAACAGGGATCTGACACTCTTCCTCGATCACAAATCGAATGGCTTCGATCAGCCGTTTCATGCCATCTTCATTCTGCCAGTACCCATTTGAAACTTGATGGAAATGCCAGGCTTTCAAATGTTCAGGGTAACAGTGCTCCATCAGTTGACTGAAATTCCATCCCTGAGTCTGCGCTGGCGGGCGCAACCGATACTTCCACAAGAGTTCCGCGGAGACCTTTTCGGGAATATCTTCGTCCGCAATTTGTAAAACGGTTCCGATTAAATGGCATGTAATCACGATGACACGTTGCTTTCCATCCACGCCGGTAAAGAAATGGTTGGGGAAGCGTTTTCGTGACCCACTGAGCACTTCACGATATATCTGGATAACTTCCGTTTGATCCGACACTGTAACCCCGCCTTCGTGTTTCTCGGTTCAGTATGTCCATATTTCAGGTCAAATACATAAAATTTCAAAATACCCCCCAACAATCTCTTGCGGGGCCTAGGGCGCTATCAAAGATGAGTTCAATTGCAATCCATAAACGACAAAAGTCCCCTTGAACGGTGTTGCGATTTTTTCGTTGCATATGACACAGAGTAAATTGGAGAAATTTATCCTAAGTTGATTACTGAGGCATTTGGATAAAACAGAGACGGACCAACAAAGGGGATAGCGACTTGCGTTCAAACGGAATCAAAGTATTTAGTATTTCCATCATAACGATTGCGTCCATTTTTATGACATCGCAGTGGATGCCCGTACAGGCGTTTTCCGACCGTAATTTGATCTACGGTTCCGTAGAATACAGCGTTGATGAGCTGCAAAATCGGCTCAAGTATCTGGGTTACTATACTGGGCTTATCGACGGAATCTTTGGTTGGGAAACCTATTGGGCTGTTCGCGACTTTCAGTACAATTTTGGCATGAAAGTTACAGGAGTTGTGGATATGGCAACAAAAATTATGCTAATAAAGGCGACTCCTGGATGGCATTATGTCGGACCTCTGCCGAATAACATCGGAGCGACTAATGCACCAAATAACGCCACATTTCTATCCCCATCCCTGGATCCAATCCACGGATTCACCCCTTCTGATCTAAACCTAATGGCACATGTCGTTTACGCTGAGGCACGTGGGGAACCATTTACAGCACAAGTGGCGGTTGCCAGCGTGATAATCAACCGCTTAAACAGCCCTAAATTTCCGAAATCAATACCGGCTATCATTTATCAGCCGGGGGCTTTTCAATCCGTGGCCAACGGCCAGATCGATTTGCAACCGAACTCGGAGGCGATATGCGCCGTCATGGATGCAGTTCACGGATGGGACCCTGTTGGAGGTGCACTATACTATGTTAATCCCGCGACTTCTAGTAGTCCATGGATTTGGTCAAAGCCTGAAATCACACAGATCGGGAATCAGATTTTCTCATCTTAAAATGGGCGTATGCACGTAGCCAGGAGGCCGTGTAGTACTCATTTCCCAGAAGCGCTCATTCAGCGCGGGACCAGCGTCCTATTTTTTCGACAATTCATTCATTATAAACGGCGAAACCATTGAACCCGAACAGATTGCAGAACTCGCAATGGGTCGCCCGCGTCCCAAAATTCCGGAATGGACGCTGGCTCTAAACGGTTGGGTTACCCTACATCACAGGAAGATTATTCACAGCTTTCCTTAGAACACCTGGATTCCTTGAAAAGTCCATTGCTGACCTGGAACAGGACATGGAATAATACTTCACTCCATATCAAAAGCAAGAAGAACTCTACAACCCATCCTCGGTGTTGAGTCCAATGTAGCCCAGGTGATTCTTGCAGCCATCGGTACAGATATGTCCGTATTCCCCTCAGCATTTCACCTTTCCTCAGGGTCCGGGATAAGTCCCGGAAATCACGTGAGTGCAGGGAAGAAAGAACATTGAACGACGCAGGGAAACCCACTCAAAACCTCCTCGGAACGTTTGAGGGAAAGTCAAGACGTCGGAGCAGAGTCTAACCGACATTTTTGCCCCACAACCACTTTTGTCTGAACAACTGCTGCAGGATGTGAGACGACTGGCTGAGATTGCGATGCGTGCCCGCAATCTGTTAACCCGATCCTAATGAGACACAGGGGAGAACTTTGAGTATCCCCGCATTCGCCTTGTTAACCAAAGGCCGTCGGATGGCACATCAGGCCTAAATCCTTCCTGTCGAATACTCGCCTTACAGGATTCCGACTTTTTACATGAGTTCGTTATAGTCTCCTGTTACTGAGGCGACCTCTTCACGATCTTCTAGTATCTGCCCGGTGCAGACTCAGTTTGATTTTCTCAACAGGTAACAGTTCGCTAAACTGTTTGTGAACGTGTTTCATCACGGTGGAAGCATCTCAGTTTCATGGCCAATTCGCTTTTGCTCACACCCACAGTGCCAGGATTCTGTCCCGCGTTCCAGGTACATGGCTGCTTCGTGACAAACCGGACAAGTCACCGGTCCCCACGCAGATGCCCAAGGGTGATAGCGGAACACATACGGATAAACCTGGATCCGTTGTTGTACTTGCGCTTGCACACAGACGACGGGTACTCGGTACAGAATGGCCTGGTCTAAGCGGACTTCCGCCGTGACTTCGTAGGCGCGGGAGATGTCTTCCATCCGGTGATCGCGATCAAGCTTGGTCGCTTCGATCTTTTGTTTCAGCCGCCCTTTCTTTTCGGCATCTGTGGTTGCAGACCACTGTTTGTCCAGCTTTTTCAGCGTTGCTTCATAGTAGTGGCGGCTCTTGGCCAACTCGTCCTCGCGCTGCGTGTTGTTCTGTGATTGAATGTGGGCGATGGTCTTCTCAATTCGGGGTTCAAGAGCATGCACAGCCCAAGCCACACCGTCTGTCAGCCGAAACGGAGTCGAGATAGGGTGTGGTCGTGGATTTAGGCGGTCTGCGAGAGCATCTGCACGATCGCGATTTGCAGTTTCCGTGGATAGTTTATCTCTGCCGGTCATGGTCCCATTGCTTTCTAAACCGACGGTAAACCAGTGGTGATCGAGTGCCGCATGCAGATGCGTCAGATCAGCCAAACTCTGGAGGTCAATCAAAGTGGTCATCAACTCCTCCACCACCTCGTCGGCCTGGAATGTGACCACAAACTGGCACAAGAGTAACAAACCTTCCTCCATCCATGTTCGGCTGACCTTGGGTGGCTTACACTTGACGAAGTGCACCAGATTGGCCACTTTATCTTCGAGATTTTGAGGGACTTCGGCGCGTGACTCGATTTGACGCACCTGCAGCCGACCCCGCGTTTTGGCGACCTCAACCATGGATTCCAAAAAGGGCGTCCCATACGTCACGAGTTCACAATCATCTCGTTCCTGTGCGATTTCTGGATCGAACGTGATCCGTTTGAACTGGTCCCCAGGCAACAAAACGTCGTACACATCGAGTTCCACCACGTCTACGGCTGCTCCCATCAAATCCAAGGTTTCGAGAACCAGGGACTGAACGGCTCGTCCTGCACCCGTGGCTTGTGAGACATTCAGGAATTCGGCCTTACTCATTTTCAATCAACTCCGATAACAATCTGTCGTCGACATCCCGCACCTTCTGGTAATGCGTTTTGGCAGCCAGGAGTTCGTCACCGAGTTCATCGATTCCCTGCACAAGTTCGGCCTCATCTTTGGCTTTCATCCAAATGTCCATCAGAATGTCTTCAAACTCGCGTTTTTCATCCAGCGACCCCAGAATCATATCAAGTTCTCCAATGACCAATTGAAACAGATTCACTTTCGCATCGAGAATGCGCAAAATGTGCTCCTCCATCGTTCCCCTTGCCGCCAGATTGTAAATGCTCACTTCGTGCTCCTGTCCAATTCTGTGAATCCGGCCAATCCGCTGCTCAATTCGCATCGGGTTCCACGGAATGTCGAAGTTGACCATGGAATGACAAAACTGAAGGTTACGCCCCTCGCCTCCCGACTCCGTACTGACGAGAACCTTCGCCCCTTCGCGAAACCGTTGGATGGCTTGTTCCTTTTGTATCCGCGGCATGCCACCGTGGAAGTTGACCACGTCAAGTCCCGCCTGCGTGAGAAACTCAGTCAAGACGTGTTGGGTTTCTACGAACCCTGTGAATACAACGACCTGGTCCGATGTGTTTTCGAGAATTCCCAATAAGGCTGTGAGTTTCCCGGACGTCGTGACGCGCTCACCGATACGGATGAGTTCCTGCGCAGAAACGGCCGCCGATCCGTCTTGTGCCGTCAGCGTGTCGTGTATCTCCGGGGACCCTTGTGTCATCAGGGACTTGCGAAGTGTTGGCAGTGTACAGGCGATGCTGCTGCCAGCCTGTCGTAAAAGGTTCTTCAAGACGAACGGATGAACGTTTGGTTTTCGTGTTTTGTTCGCGAATGTTGCTTCCTTTGTCGGAACGTTCGCGCCGTCTGTCCTTGAGTCAGTACCGTGCAAAGAGGTTGGGTCCAAAGTCCGTAGTTGGGATTTCACGAACTGTGAAAGTTTCGTGTAGAACAGTTGTTCTTCGGCAGTGGGCGGGACAAGGATGGTTTCGGCCGACCTGGTCGACTGAATGACACCTGTCGTGCTGCGCCGGTTTCGTATCATCACATTTTGCACGAGTTTTTTGAGTTCCACGACGTTCTTGGGTTGCAAGGGGTCTTTTTTGTCAACGTACCTGCTTTTATATTCCGCCTCCGTGAGTAACTGCCCTGGTTTGAGCAGTGTAATCAGGTTAAAAAGTTCACTCATGTCGTTTTCAATCGGAGTTGCGGTCAAGAGCAAGATATACTTTTTCTTGAGTTGGTTGACAAATTTCCATGCCAAGGTGGACTTATTTTTCAGATGATGGGCTTCGTCGACAATGACGAGATCGAACTCCGTCTCCAGGATCTCATCCCGGTGCGGTTCCCGCTTGGCCGTGTCCAGGGAGGCAATGATGTGTTCAAAAGTGTGCCATGGCTTCTTGGCCGCCTTGAACCGTGCCTCGTCGTAACAGATAAAATCAAGGCCAAGCTTGCGGGTAACTTCTTCTTTCCATTGCTCCACCAGCGAAGGCGGCGTCAGGATCAAAACGCGTTTGACCAGCCCGCGTAGCATGTACTCGGCCAAGACAATGCCCGCTTCAATCGTTTTTCCAAGTCCCACCTCGTCACACAAAAGAGCGCGACCACGCATGTGCCGAAGCACCCGTTCTACGGTTCGAATCTGGTGCGGAAACGGAGTAATTTCGTGCAGCATTTTCAGCGACAAGAGTTCTTCAAAGCCACTTCGTAAGGATAGGCTTACGGCCTGGCGGTGCAGGTCCACCTCACGGGTCGACACCATCGGCAACTGTGCAAGTTGGTCTAATAACTCTTTTGCTTCTTCCATGTGAAAAGTGAAGGTATGGCTGAAAGCGCTGAACCGTCCATGGTGTTTTAATGGGTGCGATTTTTCTCCGTTCACCAGCCACTGTGGCGGATAGAGATAAAAGGCGGGTAACGGCAGTTGATCCATTTGCGCTTCCCGAGAAGAAGGGGGTGAAGGAACGATCTCGAACGCCAAGTTTGTTCGTTCAATCACCCATTCTTGTTGTCCAGATATCTCCCGAGAAAATGCCTTGCCGAGGCCATCGCCAAGCAACAAACCCGATGCATGGTCGACGGTACAAAGAATGGGTGCGGCAAACAGTCCTCCTTCTTGAGACCATGCCTCAGTCTTTGCTACAGGCTGTTTGCGGCGTCGTTCCGGCTCTGGTTTCAATGTGGGATTTGATTTCACCTGTGGCAAACAGATGAGCACCTTCCCCTCGTTTGGGATATCCCGCAAGACATGGCGCAAGGTTTCATCCATCTCCAGTGCGTCCAGTTCCAGGAGGTGGTCTGAAAATCGGAAGAAATAACGTTCTGGCACTGTGAAACCCTCCGTAAATTGAAAAGATATTGTCTGTACTGGACTGTTCCCCAAGGTACAATTGGAGTTCGGTTCTAAAATTCATGTCTTGACCAGCGTGTCTCCGGGCATGACTTGTTCTCTTACAATCCAATGTTTCCAGATGGATTCTCGCGAAACAGGTTCCCCTCTCGAATATATCGTCGAACGGTCGTCAAAGATCGATGTCCGGTTTGACGCATGATATCCGGTTCTGTCGTCCCGTTCATCGCGGCCTGCGTGGCAAATCCAGAGCGCAGGCTGTGCCCGGCGAATTTATCGGGGTCGAGTCCTATCTGCACGGCGCAACGTTTTACAATCATGGCTACCGCCTGATCCGTTAAACGCCGCGATTCCACATTGTCGGACTTATTCACTTTGCGAAAGACCGGTCCGTCGAGTACCCAGGCTTCGTCCATCCAGGTTTTCAACGCTCTGATGGGACACGTTTCTGGATTCCGTCCGTAGACAATCGCGATCCGCCGTCCCTCCCCATCTGGGTCTGTTTTACTACGACGCAAGGTGATGACCATGCCATCTTCCCGAAATTCCACATCTTCCAAGTCAATGGATACGAGTTCCGACCGCCGGAATGCACCTGCGTATCCAACTAGGATAACTGCCCGGTCACGCAACCCTCGTAACGTCTTAGTATCGATACTCGATACCATTTTACGAATGTCATTGGCCAGCAGGGCATCTTTGGGTTGGGGCATGACGCCACGATCACGTCGAATACCCCGCCATACCGCACGAACGATTAACGTGTGAGTTGGAGACTCCAATTTTTTCGCTTGGTGAGCGATGGAAATGGACGAGATACGACGTGCAATCGTACTTGTTTTATAATGGCGTTCCGATAAATCCGTAATATAGGCTGCGACAGTTTCCGGACTGGACGGCAACGCTTGGAAATGATTCGTTTCACACCACGACGCAAAATCGCGCCAGTCCGCTTGATAAGCGCGGCGCGAATTGGAGGCTTGTGAACGTTCGATATATTTCTGTACGTCCTGTTGCAACTGTGTACGGTTTACCGGTTCAATGTTCCCAGTGAATCGGACGGACGGAACGTTACTCATCCAATTCACCCACACTGCTCGTACCTTTCTTCTCCTTGTCCAACACCGACACCCACGCCAGAGGGAACGGATGGTCATTTCGTGCATATTCCTCCAAGGCGTAGAGAACGCGGTCTTTGTCTGCGCACCGGATTCCGTCCAGTAAAATGAACCGGGTCAAAGCATTCGCAATGTCCTCTCGTGATAACTCCGGGTCTTTCGATTCAATCTGTGAACAACCGTCTGCAATCGTTACGGGATGAATGTGCAATACCGCTTCTTTTCGTTGTGCCTTATCCAACCACTCCGACATCCGATCGATCATCGGGTCGTTGGTGTCCATTAAGAAGTGGTACACCATATCCGCCGTCAGGTGTACATTATTCATATTTGTCTCCTCCTTCTGCTGCGGACGCTTTATTGCGCTTCAACATGCCTCGTACCGTCTCCACATTGATGGCTTTCAAGTTTTCAAGATACACACGTCCGGATTCGTCAAGTCGAAATGCCACACGGTCACCTGATTCACATCTAAGTGATTCTCTCACGTCCTGTGGAATCGTAATCTGAAAACGTGGAGATAATCGTACAATGGATAACATTCCGATCACCCTCAAACATTAGATTGGATACTAGAATTATTTTATCAGATAGAATACATTCATAAGCTCGACTTATTATATCATTTTATAATGAATAAACGGATAACAAACGATAACCTTATCTTATCACTTGTGATATGGGTATATCATTTGTTGATTTTTAGTATATGGATTTCGTGAGAACGAACGTAAATTTGAAACGAAATCGTTATTTGGTATTTTTGTGTAAAATGGACTGAGGTTGCAAGGGGTATATGCAGATGTTATTTGTAACTATGGTGGGATCCTCGTACATGTCTCATATACGTAATAGGGTGGAAAATACCGTTAACAGAGTGATTGTCAAAAGCATGGATACTCGTGAATTCAACTGCGTGTTACGAAATTTACGATGTCACCAAACATATACGATCTGAATTGCAGATACCGCGGTATGGATCAAGGAATGAGAATCCGCAGATGAACCGTCGAGAGAATGGGAACATGGATAAACTAGGCTATCATGCAATCCGCATGATGACTAAAAGATGTATCCTGCAGTTCTACCCGCAGACCGTGTCCATTTCGTCATCATGCTACGACCGCAGACCCAATCGCTCCAATTGTATGGCTGCCGTGGATGTACCGTGCCTCGTTTTGTGGGGTCCCCACTCTGGCGAATCTGTGTTCACCGCGATCGCCCTCAGACGTAATTTGGACATCGGCTCTCAACGACAAACTCACGGAAGATGACTCGAATAAAAAGGGGGTTCGATAGCGCTGGACGTTTAGGAGGTCATGCCTTTCGTCATGGGGATAGACCCTTTTGATAGACGACCATCCTGTTCAAGCCGATGACAAAACGCCCCTGGATGTCCGCGCTTTCGGTTCCTCAAACTTTGGGTTCCGCCCTTTACACAGACCAACATCCCGAAAACTCTACACTCATTCTCGAACGCGCCCTCGCAAATCCGCATGTGGACTACACCACGGGTGCTTTCGTAACATACCCTTAGCCCACCTCCGGTATTGCGCGTACCTTCACGAGAGCCATGGGCATATCATCTCCGGCTTCTCTACCGTTCCTTACGCTAAATTGTATCCCCGATGGGGACAATAGAGATCGAAGGCGGAGCCTCTCCGGATTCAGCCCGATAAATCACAGTTCCCTTACGCGATTCCTGAACCCTTAAGTCAGACGGGCCTACTGCGTACCACGCCTTTTTAATCCCGTTAGACCCCCCTATCAATAGCTCCCCTATTGTATGCGGCCATTACGTTTGTCCTTATGCCCGTAAACCCAGGATATATTCGCTGTCCTTCTCAAAAATAGGCTGTGAGACAGGTGTCTCTTAGGAGTCCGTCCATTTCGGGGTTTCTTCGTGATGAATTAACTGTCTTCAGGAGGGGGGATCGCAGGTACGGTGCGCTTTGGGACACACCACGCGGGCTATAGTATTCTTGATTACTTTTGTACGTTTATTTTGATTGTTCCGTATGCAGATCCAGCAGCGGCGACTGCACCCGGTGTTGTCTATTGCGCGAAAGATCGAAAAAGGATGTTTTTAACCGTCTTTTATAAGGAGGATGAAATCATGATGGATGGGTTGGAGCGATGGGCGATTGTCTTTTTGATTATCTTTGTACTTTTCTTCCTGCTTGTGCCGGGTGCAGGAGCTTACTAACTCACGAATTGGGAGTTCAATGAATCCGCTTAAGGAGTGATTTCAGATGTACGGAGTATTTGGAGGTTACACCCGCTGGGCGGTTGTCTTTCTGATCATTTTCGTTCTCTTCATTCTGATTGTCCCCGCTGCTGGGGCTGCGTATTAAATAGCGTGAATTCGAGACGTACCGCACAGGGGCGCAGAAAAGTCCATTTTCACTCAATTAGGGGGCCAGACGTCTCTCCCTAATTCATAGTTTCGGGAGGGGGGTGAGATCGTGATTACACGTGCTCATGCGATGCGTTTCGTTGGGCAACATGTGGTTTTTCGCACAAGAGATGGGGGAATTCACCACGGTATCCTGCAATCTGTAACGAATGAGGGTATTTACGTGCGTACTGTGGATGCTCGCGGTACCCGGCTTGCGAACGACACGGACACGGGTACGTCGAATACGGATTTATTACAGAACCTGTCACAGTCTGCGGATGATACGAAAGAAGCTTTTTTTCCGTTTTTCTTTTTCCCCTTTTTCGCACTTGCATTTTTGTGGCCATGGGCTTGGTGGTGGTAAACATTTACCCTTATCGACCAGAAAATCTGGAGGAGGAATCTAAAAATGTGGGATGGCGGAGCTTTCGGCGGATATACCCGTTGGGCGGTCGTGTTCTTGATTATCTTCGTACTGTTCTTCTTACTGGTACCTACGGCGATCACAACTTGCCGTACAGTACCTGTGGCATAAAAGCGCCATGCGAGGTGCCCGCGACCGGGCACCTCCTTATGCTGCTTAAACATAAGCAAGATTTTTACGTCTTGTATAACTTTCCGCGTTCAAACCGACACGGAAGTACGCGTTGAATGGGATATCGACTGTATGGATTAAACCGATTGTCCCGATGCACCTCTAGAGCCAACGCTGTAAACGGATTATTTTTTAGGAGTTCGTCTACAGGAACCTTTTCCCCCAAGTCAAGGATTACATACCGGTTCTTTCTCCGCTGGATCATTTCCCGTCTCCTCTCCATCAGATAGTGCAGTGTATGGGCAAGAGCCTGCCTAGGGAAGGTGAATGCCTAGATATCCCGGATATTGACGATTTCGGTAATGGATTTCCAAGACAAAGGGGATACTATCACGGTACTTTACAGGAGGGTGTCCGAAATGATGAGAAGTGTTCATCCTGCAATCGAAATTCGCTTTTATGATGAGCGCGAAGAACTGCCCATCAAATGCCAAAATTGTATTTGGCGAAGGGGAAGAGTCTGTTCCCTGCCTACGTGTGCGAAGGATACACAAAGTTCGACTCTCTATACCCAGGTAGGGATAATGAACTCCCAACTCATCGAGGAAAAATCGTTCTCATGCTACACATAAGGTTTTTGCTGGGTATTGAAATCGTTGTTCTTTGTTCTATCCTCTGTCCGGTTCCGGCACATGCAGCGCAGAAGGTTCTTTACCTCACCTTTGATGATGGCCCAAGCATAGTCTATACGCCGCGAATTCTTGATATTTTGAAACAGGAGCACGTCAAAGCGACATTTTTTGTCTTAGGGTTTCGATCCGAGCAGTTTCCAGGGCTTGTTCGACGGATATCTAAAGAGGGTCATGAAATCGGGAATCATGGATACTACCATGAGCACATTGTTCGTAAATCGAGGGACTGGGTTATCGAAGACATTCAAAAGACGGATGTTGCCATTCGGAAGGCAGCTGGAGTCATCCCGGTCTATTACCGCCCTCCAGGGGGGCTAATCGATAAGCAGGAGGTTTCGACAATCCGAAAAACAGGACACCCGATTGCGCTATGGACCGTCGATTCGGTGGATTGGAAATCTTATTCAGCAACAACGATTGTTCATAACGTCATGAATGGGATACGACCCGGAGCCATTGTTTTACTGCATGATGGAGTCACGAATAGTCAATATACCACTCAGGCGCTACCGATACTGATTCGGAAATGCAGAGCTCAAGGGTATACGTTCCAGGTACTCCCCGCTCAAAAGAGAGAATAACAAACGGTGATGGGAAGAGGGTTATAGTTACACGATCCAGGGGAATCTCCCAGATATATGGGACCGCCTATCGGGTGGTTTTCATCACATACCCTTGTTATTGGGGAGTTTATCCCTGTTTTTGACACAGCATGTACATGAGTTACGAAACAGGGTCATATCTTCCACGAGTGGTTTTCATGAAGCCCATCATGAACCACCCATTGCGAGCTGAGAAGGAGTCCAGTATGTTTTCAAAGCGAACAATCCGTGAGCAACAAGTCTCCGTGCGAATTGAGGAAAATGAACGCTTGCTTCGGGAAACTTTCAAGAGAGACCCGCAGGTGATCATCCAACCCCTTCAGGTGCACGCATCCGGAAATACAACGAAAAAGCTATTGTGGATCGGAATCGAAGGTTTAATCGATAAAGACGAACTTTATTTAAATGTGTTTACTCCCTTAAACACGAGTGTATTTCCAGGACGCAATTTCATTCAGGAAATCGAAAACGCTGTGGGTGTCAAGCAGATCGAGATTGAACGCCAGATGCAAAAATGCTTGGAACACGCCACGTATGGCAATGTCATTTTGTTTGTAGATGGAGAACGCGAGGCCCTGGTGATTCACATGCAAGGGTTTGCTGAGCGAGCCATTGAAGAATCTGCATGGGAGCCGTCTGTGCGTGGCTCGCATGAAGGGTTTGTAGAGTCGATCACGACCAATTTAATGCTCATTCGGAAGCGAATTCATTCAACCGATGTGCGTGTAGAGCCCCTGTTCCTGGGTGACATCACGAAGACACAACTTTCCATCGTTTATTTGGAGAGTATCGCAGACCTCCGGCTTGTACAAAGGATGAAGGAGCGTTTGTCCAAAATAAACATCGACAGCATTCTCTGTTCAGGCGAAGTGGAACAAGCGATCGAAGATAACCACCGTACGCTCTTTGCCACAATCGGAAATACCGAAAGGCCGGACAAAATCGCAGACATCGTCTTAGAAGGACGAGTTGCTCTCCTTGTAGATGGAGACCCGACTGCGTTATATGCCCCATATTTCTTCATCGATGCCTTTAAGAGTCAAGAAGATTACAGTTCTCGTCCGTATTACGTTTCGTTTATCCGCTTACTTCGGTTCTTCAGTTTTGTGATCGCTGTGCTCGCCCCGGCGTATTATATTTTCGCACTAAATTTCCATAAAGAGATGATTCCGACGGCGTTGGTTTCGAACTTTCAACGAGCCAACGAAAGATCTCCCTTTCCGACGATCATCGAAGTCCTTATCATGTTGGGCATGTTTGAGGTTGTCCGGGAGGCTGGAATCCGATTGCCGAAGTCCGTTGGGTCCGCAGTTAGTATCGTGGGCGCGCTCATTTTAGGACAAGTCTCCGTGGATGCAGGCATTGTCAGTGCCCCCACGATCATCGCGGTGGCGGTTTCCATTATCGCAGGTTTTGTGTTAACACCTGTGGCCGACGTGGTATCGCTGCTTCGACTGATCAACATTCTGGCTGCTGGCCTCTTTGGCGCATTCGGCGTTCTGATGGTGATGATGACGACGGTCTTACACATGGTTTCCTTGACTTCACTGGGTGAGCCGTATCTTGCCCCATTTGCGCCCCTGCATTTCGAGGACTGGAAGGATAGTGTGGTGCGTGTAGGTATCCAAAAAAACCGGAACCGGCCCCATAGCGTGCCCCAACGTCGGACGGTTAAAATTCGACATCTTCCAGGAGACGACGAACAAGGATGAGATGGCATCGACTTCTTCAGATGATGGGGGTTATGTTCATCCCGTTTTTCCTGTCGGGTTGTTGGAGCAGTCTGGAGTTGAGAAACACAGGCATGGTGACAGGTATCGGAATCGACAAGCTCGAAAACGGGCAATATCGCTTGATCTTGCAGTTGCTTTCGGCAACAGACAAGGAAGGAGAAAAAGAAGCAAGTTCGTCCCCGATTATGCTCTCCCAAACCGGGACGAGCCTCTTTGAAATGGAGCGCGGTTTAATCCGAGATGCCAAACGTCGTCTGATGTTCATGCATACGAAGGTGATTCTCATGGGGGAGTCTGCAGCACGAGATAATGTGCTGTGGCCGCTGGACACTTGGACCCGGGATACACAACCTCCACTAAATGGGTATCTCTTGATTTCAAAGGAGGATGTTTCGAGTATCTCAGATACACCTACAGGGTTCCCTGAGAATCCCTTTTTTGCATGGAGTAAAGGAATGGATAACCTAGCACTACAACGAAGCCGAATTCACTGCTGGACACGGCTGAAAATCCATGTTAAGGTGGAGGAGGGATTCGGTTGT
>NZ_JAJFNK010000061.1 GCF_021739485.1 Alicyclobacillus tolerans | reverse complement strand
CTTCCAGGGATATATATCCATTATACCAAACATATGTTCCCATACCTAGGAAGCTGAGCTAACGGAATAGCCATGTACATTTTTATTAAGAGCTATGTAAAGTGCTTTAGCTACGCCAAAATGTCCGAATGCTGACGGTATTGCCTGTCCATAGATTTCTAGATATAAAGTCCGCATCTTAGAAACGGGAAAAGGGTACTGCGGGAACAGCACCACTAAAGACGCACTACCAAAAAGATACGGTCATTGTAACAGATTTCTTGCTGGAGGAGCAGTCCCCCTGTCTTTTTTGTGAGGAGTACGGAAGTCATCCCTTGTCCATTCTGTTTAGGGCATTTAGGTGTGGTCATTGTTGGGGCAGAGGGTACATTCAAAGCTCGGGCAAATCAGTGAAACTTATCATCCGTAGGTTACAATGCAGAGATTGTAAGAAGATACATCATGAGCTCCCCGACATCCTGGTACCGTACAAGCGTCATGAATCGGCAAGTATTGAACAGGCAATGAGAGAAGTAGTTCCAGCCGTTGCGGCAGATGAGTCCACATTGTATCGGTGGCGTAGCTAGTTCAAAGTCTGGGCGGTTTACGCATCACGTTGTCTGTCTGCTCATGCTCATCGTTACGGGTTCCCAGTGAAGGAGTCGTCCAATCCAACGTAATCCCCACTCCAAGAGCTTGGACAATGATGGCCAAGCCGACAAATGGCTGGGTCAAGTTGCCCGGCCAATGACAAACGCAAATTTGTGGTTACAGACCCGTTCTGCATTTTTGTCCGCCCAAGTTTGTCTACATTCATGTTAGCCCTCGTCGGAGGGTTACTTGACCATAGAACCTTTGCACACTTGGGGCTTGAGCCCCCTGAGCTTTGCTGCGTCCTTGGCGTTGAGTCATCGATGGTCGAGAGAGTGATTCAGGGCGAGTTGTCATGAAAATCCGTAAGGCTCTTACGGTCTATGATCCAAATTTGTGGCGCTGGGTCGTGGAAGCAAGAGATGATTGATACAGTATGCGTTCTGGGGGAAAAATCGAGGTACACCTCGGCAGCCCTTCACTCCGTGGAACTATGCAAAGAGATGAGTCTTTGACTTGGTACATTGTCGTCAACGGCGTCTTTCTAGCTCTTGTCCCACACACGGAATACACTGTTCAATCACAATCTAGTAGCATCTGTGTTTGTCAAACGAAAAGTGGTTCTTGCGCACTTTCGGTGATGACGTCCAAGGTTCGACAGTATTTTCAACCTCGTAGGACTACGATTCTACAGGGTGATTGCGATGAATGGACTACTTTCGCCGGTATTCCCGGAATTACGGTTGTTGGATAGCTATTGTAGTGGTTCATTCGTGATGTTTCGTGTCGCTTCCAAACACAGAGGAATTTCATGTTCTGACTGCGGTCAGTGGACAGAACGGGTCCATAGTACTTACTACAGAACCGTGCAAGATATACCCTTATGCGGCATAAAGGTGTTTCTTCGAATCAGGGTGCGTAAGTTCTTTTGTGACAATCCGTCGTGTGAACGTAAGATTATTGCTGAGCAATTTGACGATTTCATATGTCCCTCACAGCGAAAGACAAATCTGTGTTTGTCAAACGAAAAGTTGACCGGACTGCTAATCTACCGGACTGCTAATCTAAAAGTTGACCACCTCGTGTAAAAGAAATCTGGCTGTAGAAATCCGTAATTGGAATCGGATCCAATCATCACAGCCAGGAAGAGTTATCTGGTATACAACTTCTTAGAGCCTGCTCAAGCAGAGAAGCTCGGGTTGTCTGGCGGTAGGTTAAGCAAGCGGGATTCGTCTAGGACCTTTTCTACGTCTTCCTCGGCCATCTTAGCGGGATAACGTTGACCTTGCTCGAGTACATAGCTCCAGGGCTGGTTCCTTCTTTTGTCGTTGAAAACTACGTTCAGTCCACCGTCCGGTATTTCGAGGAGTCGTCCACGGAGAAATTGGTCGTCTATAAGAAAACGGATCTCCATGCCAGAACGAACGCAGATGACCTGGTAGCCCATATCAAAACACCAACTCTCTAAATCGAGCACATCGTAACGCAGCAATCCTTCAACGGTTTTCACAAGGTTCACCTCCATTCAGGCGTTTTGTATACGCTGTTGGCTTTCACGGAATCGGTAGGACTCACCCTCGAAGAGTAGGATGTGGGAGTGGTGTGTCAGTCGGTCAAGCAACGCCGTTGTCAACGTAGCGTCATGAAAAACATCTGTCCACTGTGCAAACTCTAGGTTGGTGGTTACGAGGAGGCTGCCCTTCTCATATCGATCCGCACAAAACTGAAAGAGAAGCGGTCCGCCTTGTGCGAGGGATACGTATCCAAGCTCGTCCAAACAAACTAGGTCGTACTTGTCCCATGTCCACAGGTAACGAGGCAGTCGGTATTCGGATTCAGCCTGTAATAACTCCTGGACGAGTTGCATCACGGTCGTGAATCGCACTCTGTACATGTGGGGCTACGTGGGCTACCCTAGGTGTCCACAGTAAATATTGTGTTACTCCAGCCATTGAACGTGGTTCGATACACCTCGCCGTGTCTAACCCGTGTCAGGGCAAAGTAACGGTCTTTCAATCCAGGCCTAAGCCCATATCTGGGCTGCGGTCACCAATGTCGATGCTATTCATCTCTATAGTGGTGTGGTCGTAGACGAACATGCTAGCACTCCCGGAAGAGGCGCACCGAGCTGACCCACACTCCCTTCTTATAGGGGGCAACGGACCTTGATTTTGCCAATCTTACTACTAATCCAACTGCTAATAAATCGCTATATACAGTCAGTGACCACTAGCGCTGGACGTGCATTAAGCGGGATCCGTCAGTATGTCATGGAGATGATGGGGTGGAGTGAGACCGTGCTCAGCACTGTTAAAACCTCACAGTTGGCAGTGAAGGGCAGGATCATGACCGGAACGCTTGTTCCGTGATGTGGTTTGTCACCGGTGGATGTCATGATGTATGTGAGCCGGTGAAAAAGTCATACGGTGAGGCATTGAACTTGAGTCCGGGAGGCGGTGTCATGGCCACATGGAGTAACCCCCAACGGGTCTGTGCGAGTTGCAGGTATTGAGGTGGGGCCAGGGATATCAACTGGACGGCAACCTTTTTTAAGGTGCTGTCTGACAAAGGCAAATGCAATGCGCGTTCACAGTGGATTCCTGGATGTTCGACGTGGAGATCGTTTGTCACGGGCGCGGGTATATGGACAGCCACGGCTCGTATTCTTCGTTAAACCGATAAAGTTGTGCTGGGCGTGCGGAATACTGAGACGACTTCTTTAGTTCGCCGTGCTCGTCCAGCGCTTCTTTTAACATGCTGTTCCTTGTCTTGGTCTTCAGAAGGTCGCGGGCGAAATTGGTGGTCATCTGACCGTAGGAAGGAACCACTGCAGAAATTACTTGGTGCAACTCTGCGATGGTGAACTCTTTGGGTAACAAGTCCGCGGCGATTGTAGTTGTGAGTATCTGATTCTGTACAAACTTGAGGGCGTCGCTGATGATTTCAGCGTGATCGAACGCGAGCTCGGACCAGTCCACTGTGGTTGTCCCATTTTCAGTATGGCAGACGAACGGATGAGCCGAGTTCTCGGGCACCCGGAACAGTCGTGCCTGACCCGCGTCGCCTCCGGCGTGCAAATTGGCAAGGAGTGCTTCATGGACAAGGGCCACATAAGCAACCGTCGGTGTTGGGCCTCTGTCATCACGGCCGGGTTTGTAGTAGGCCTTCATTTGTTCTAGATATATTCCATCGCCAACGGGCTTTGCCCGAAGTTGGGTAACGGAAGCGTCCAGGTTCGTTTCTTCTTTCAACTCGCGAATGGCTGCTGCATCGATGGTTTCCGTTTCAATTTTGGTAAAGCCTCCAGGCAGAGCCCACTTGTCTCCCTCGGTGTCTGAGATTCGTTTGACGAGTAACAACTCCAGATGCTTATCGGGATAAGACTTGAGGGTTCTCTTGTCGATGTTGTCTTGAGGCGTCTTCCGGCTCTCCGTCGCGACGGTAAAAATGCACATATCAACTGGAAGTCCTCGTAGAACTGGGTATTCCTGTTGGGTAGCATCCGCTTCGCTCATGACAGTGCCTCCTGACATCTCCCGCTCTTTTCCCTTACCTGACTGTATCAAACAACAGGCTGATAAGCAATCGATATGAGTTCTTCAAAATAAAACAATCAAAATGAATATTACAAGTTGACGTTCATATGTTTTGGATGTAGGATGAAGTTGAGGTCAGGAGCGACACGTTCACGAGAACAGGGGGAATGAGGTAGTGCTTACACTATCGGATAGGATTCGCGGGGGATTCTGGGGGTTACTGGTCGGTGATGCGGTTGGTGTTCCATATGAGTTTCATAGAGCCGATCGTATCCCCCTGTACGACGAAATCGACATGGTTCCGCCGGCGGGATACAACCGGACTTATCCAGAGCTAAAGCCGGGTACGTGGTCAGATGACGGAGCACAGGCCCTGTGTCTACTTGATTCGTTACTTGCGCATGGGACTTTAGATATGAGGGATTTTGCGGAACGTCTGGTGGCATGGGAAGAGACGGGACTGTGGGCGGTGGACGGCTACGTCTTTGACTGTGGCATCCAGACGATGGCGGCTCTTCGGAAGTTGAGGGAGGGTGTGTCTCCAACGAGATCGGGCTTTGTGAAACCGGAGGGCAAGGGGAATGGGGCCCTGATGCGCGTCTTGCCGCTCGCTTTGTGGCATCAGGGTGGGGACGCTGAGTTGATTGAGAATGCTCACCTCCAGTCCGTGGTCACGCACGGTCATGTCACGAACCAGGTCTGTTCTGCTTTGTACTGCGTGTGGGCGCGGCGCCTCATAGAGGGCATGGATACGGAGGCTGCATACGAGCAAGCAGTGACAACTTTGCGCGAGCACTACGGAAGCAACTCGGAGTACCGAGAGTTTCTGGAGCAAGATGTAGGCCCGGACGAGGCCCCGGTGACGGACGGGAGTGGATACGTGGTGGCGACACTGCACGCAGCCCGATTGGCACTGCGAGAGTCGACTTATGAGGGCGTCGTGAAGAAGGCTATCCAGTTCGGTGAGGACACAGACACCAATGCTGCTGTCGCTGGTGGGCTTGCGGGTGTTCGTAGCGGGATTGAAGGGATTCCAGAGCGGTGGCTTCACCTGATGAGAGGCAGGGAACTCGCAGAACCGCTCTTGGAGAAACTTGTGGAACAAAGAACCGTGTAGGGGGTGTTCGAACGTGATCCTTGACATGAACGAGTGGAAAAAAGAGCAACTGAATCAAAAGGTGAGATCACATTGCCGGGAGTACGACGATTACTACGAGTACTGTCTGATGGACCACTATGAAGACAAGTTTGGAAAGTTCCACATGCACTCGGTTCAAGTCGGGGATGTTTTTGCAGGCATCCTCGAGGAACACGACGAGTACTTTCTTGTTTCGATTCAGTTCTTCAAAGACCAGTACAGTGTCACCCGGATTGCAGCGTGGATTGACGAGAAGGCACTTTTCTTCGAAGACACCGTTGTCACGAGTGTTCAACTGGCCAACTGTAGTGAGGTCATCGATGCCGTGCGCTTCAACGGGCGTCCGGTCATCACATACCGGAAAGGACATCAAACGGTTGATGTTGACCTGGGCGAGTCCCTTGAAGTGAGCGATGTCTACCAGGACTATGACTGCATCGTGAACACGGCCAATGCAAACAAGGTAGAGTCTGTGGACCCGTGCAAAGTCCCCATCTTTTTGAACGGGGAGCGGGTCTATACGGTGCCTGAGATTCAGTTTGACATTTCGCAGGGTGACCTCATTGTCTGCAACGGGTTGGTTGTCGTGGCGGATCTTATCGAAAACTACTGCGGGACGATCGGTTTCACGCAGACGGATAACGCACTGCTGCCTGTCACGTTCTTTTACGACGACGACACACCCATCTACATCGAGATCAAGACCCGAGCAGACGGTTCCAAGGTGTGCCTTGTCACACAGGACTCAGCACCGTATGTCGAGCCCGGGCTCGGCAGTTTAGCATAACTCTCAGAAAACATGTCACGCGAACGTGCGTTCCGTGACACGGTATGACACCAGGCTTTGATGTTGGCTATCGTGACAGGCACGTGGTCAATGAGGAACTCGGGTTCCTGGATGTGGGGAATGGGATTTTCCGGTTTCGGTTTGCTTGCGACGCGGAGGCCGTCGAGGTACTGCCTAGCGAAGTTGCCGACGGGTTTGAGGTGGGGGACACCGTCAAGCGAATTCTGTGGTCTGACGGACATGTGGAACTCGTTGCTCTTCAACACCGAAGCGGCCCTCGTACCCTTTCGGTGCGCTCATTTCCACGCAAGCGTCGTGTCCGACAAGGCACTACTGCCGCAGACGTCGAAGCGCCTGCGGACCCTCGAGGCGGGCACTCTCTTTCTGGCGCTATCGTCATTGTCGGTGGAGACTGTCCCACACGTTACATGGAAGGGTTGCGCCATCTCGGGACTGGCGTGTTTTGGCACAACGGATTTGCACAGCGGGAGAAGCTCGAACAATTGCTCCGACGGGCGTCTGTTGTGGTCACCATCGAGACGCAGGTGAGTCACTGGGCTATGTGGCGTATCAGGGACCTCGCGAAAGCGAATGCATTCATTTGGCGACAGGTAAAAGTGAAGTCGCTGTCGAGCGTCGCGGCGGCTGTCGTGGAAGCGGTGGAAGGGGCTGTGCCGACGAACGCTGCGGCGACTGTGGATGCTGTCGAGCGCTTTGCGTGAGCGCCGGGGATATAGGAAAATCAGCTCTGTGGTCGCCACGTATGAGTCGGTGCTCGGGAAAGTGCTCCATCGTGGGGTTCTGTGATTTACGAGTGGACCTTCGGACGTTTGTCCGGTTGGAGAACGAGCTTGATGGCTTTGGCCTGCACAGCGAGGAGTTTAATAAGGAGGCGGTTGTTTGAAAGCGGTTGTTGGATATCACCTGGACACAGCAGCATACCCGGATGCTTTGCGGAGTAACGTTGCTGTGGTTGGGACGGTTGTGACAGGTGTACGCGGGTTGGTCGGCATCCTTGAAACCCAATTGGGATTGGTGTCGCCTCCGGTGTCGGAAACCCGCCGCATTGCAGGATGGGAAAACCGGATTCGTCAACTCGTCGAAAAGCAGGCTGAAACAGACGGTTTCAAACTTCCATTCTCCGGGTCATTTAAAACGGATCCATGGAATACTGCAAAAGAGTTGCTTCGACGCAGGGATGAGCTCGTTCTGGCCGGATGGGCTCCATCCACCCAACAAGGTGGCAGCCGCATGTTAGAGGTACTCGCTGTGCTGGACCAACAACCTGCGGAGTGCCCGCCGGGATTCGCAGACCGAGTGGCTGACTTGCTGCGTCGACTTGAGCAGCCAGCGCAGCTTGAATTGACTGAACTCACTCTCCTCGATGACGAGGATTTGTGGGAACCATGGTTTGGACGTTTGGTCGAGAGGCTTCGTGTCCGGGGTGTCAGGGTGGAGGTTGCTGAGACGCATGGCATCGTAAAGGGTGAAGAAGGGCATGCGTCGGACTCCGACCTTGCGCTGTTGCAGTACGCTCGATTGCACGATGATCCGGTGCGCGAGATCCCCCCCAACGGGGGTGCGCTAAGTGCAGCATTGTCAACCGAAGCACCGGTCAAGACGGCGCAAGGCGATGGCAGCCTTGTTCTCGTGCGTGCGGAGACGGAACGCGATGCCGCTGACGCCTTGGTGAGTTGGCTGGTGCACAGCGGATGCCATGAGACCGTGGTTATCCACCAACAACCCTCCATCATACTCGATGAAATGATGCACCAACGAGGTCTCCCGGCGCTGGGGGCGGACAAGCCGTCGCCCTGGCGATCGATCTTACAAGTCCTGCCACTCACCATTGAGACCTACTGGAAGCCGCTGCGACTGAGTCCGTTGTTGCAGCTTCTCACCCTGCCGACGTCGCCGATTCCATCCAAAATCCGACATCGACTCACATCTGTCCTGTCCAATGCACCGGGGGTCGGTGGTCCACTCTGGCTCGAAGCCATCGACCAAGGATTCACCGCCTATGCGGAGTCTTGGCAGGAGCAAGAGATCGATACGAGTGAAATCCGGAAGAAACGAGCGGACATCGAGGACAGGGTGAAGGTTTGGGTGACCCATGAAACCTATGACCCCAATGAGGGTATCCCTGCAAGTCAGCTCATCCACATTTGTCACAAGGTAGAACAATGGGCTGTGTCACGGATGGGGATGACGGGCGATGTGCTCTACGGTGCCGCAGCGGATGAAGCGAGCCAGGCAGCGGATGCGGTCAAAGCACTGAACATGGAGCGCGTGCCCCGTCTGCACGTAGTCCGTATTCTCGACTCAGTCCTGGCGGAAGGGGTTCATCTCTCGGACCTTGGCCGCGAGGCGTCGCCGTGGTACGTTGTGAACCATCCTGGGCAGGTCTACGCACCTGCAGATACGGTGCTATGGTGGGGATTCTGTGGCAAGGGCGGCACTTCGGGCACAAAGACCTGGACAGCAAAGGAACGCCAATGGTTGAGCGACCACGGGGTTCTTTTGCCGGATGAAGGGCTGGTGCGGAGGCGAGAGGCTGCCGCCTGGCGTCAGGCTGTGAGGATGGCGAAGCAAAAGCTCATCCTGTTTGCGCCTGCGAAGGTCCAGGGAGAAGAGGTTGGGATTCACCCGTTGTGGGATGAGATTAGGCACTGTGTGGCACCCACCCGAGAGAGTGAGCAGCGAATCATCTACGACGCCTCAGACTTGCGCAAACACAGGGTGTCGAGGTTCGCTGGCCAGGCATGGGAGAGAATGCCACTCGCGGCACGGCCTCTTCCGCAGACCATCCGGGAATGGCGTGCCGCGAAGGACACTGTGTTGCCACGCGAAACCGAGTCGGCCACCAGCTTTGATTTGTTGCTTGGTTGTCCGCTTGCCTGGACACTTCAGTATAACGCAAAGGTGCGTTCAAGCAGTGCACTGTCCGTTCCGCCGGAGCCCATCATGCTCGGGCTGCTGGCGCACGAGGTCTTGCGCAGCCTTCTGACTCAGGCGAGCCAATGGGAGCCGGAAGGTGCTAAGGTCCAGGTTGGGAAGTTGTTTGATGAGTTGGTGGAAGCTTACGCAGCGCCTCTTCTCGAACCGCAAAACGGTACGGTTCGTCAAGACACCAAGTGGCGGCTCCAGAGGGCTGTTGAGCAGTTCTTTAGCATTCTGAATCAAGCTGGCATTGAGATAGAGGCCACCGAACATGAGCTTGAAAGGACCTGGAAGGACGGGGTAGTGATTGCAGGGCGGCTCGACCTTATCGCGAAGACCGCGTCCGGTATCCCGATGGTGATTGATGCCAAGTGGTCGAAGCGTCCCAAAAACTATAGAGAGCGATTGGAAAGTCTGTCGACACAGCTTACCCTGTATCACTGGCTGTTGGCAGGCGACGAAAATGATGAACTTCCTGTCGCCTATTTCATGCTTCGCAACGGCGAGTTTTTCGCCCATCCGCACCCGGACATCCCCGTGGAATATCACGTGGACGGTCCCAACTTTGTGGAGTCCTTGGAGGTCCTGCGAACAGAACTGGAGTCTGCCTGGGCTCGAGTCAAGGAAGGCACCGTGATGGCGGCCGGCATCCCACCTATGGTCACATCTGAAGGGGAGACACATGCGACCGACGCCAGCGAAGAAGACGCGGCGCACCATCCGCTGGTGGAACCACCATGCAGGTATTGTGAGTTTAAAAACCTGTGTGGACTTCAGGGGGTGACCGCATGACGAGAGACAGCATGAGTGGGCAATTGCGAATTTTGAGCGCAGGTGCAGGCGCTGGCAAGACATACAGTCTGTCTGAGGCCATCGTTCGCGCGATTGAAAGTGGTGTACCTGCAGACCGTATCATGGCCACTACATTCACCATCAAGGCGGCCGAAGAGCTGACGGAGCGGGTTCGACGCATGCTGCTGGAAAAGGGGCATCGTGAATCTGCGGTACGCATTTTGGATGGGTATGTTGGCACGATGAACTCTGTGTTTGGTCGGCTGCTGCGTGAATTTGCACTTGAGTTGGGGCTGTCTCCGGAGCAGACTGTGCTCGCTGAGGAGGAAGCCGGCGTTCTGTTCCGGTCGATCGCGTCCGATGTCATTGATGACTACTACAGGCGCCACGCTTCGGTGTTCCGGCGACTTCAAATGGAAGGTTGGGAGGAAACCGTCCAGAAAATTATCGAGACAGCTCGCCAGAACGGGATGTCCCCTGAGGCCGTTCGGGCCTGTGCCGATTCTTCATGGACACGCCTGCGCCTCGATGTGCTCCCAAAACCGCTCGAGGACGCGGAAACACTGGATACCGCGCTGCAAAATGCTCTTGAGTTCATCTGCTCGCGTGGACCCGCCGAAGGCGACGAAACGAAGGGAACACAAAAAGAAATTGAGAAGTTGAAGGCCCTGCAGGCGAAGTGGGCGCGCGAAGGTGAACTCAACTGGCAGGAGTGGGCACAAATCAGCAAGGTGTCTCCGACGAAGAAGAGTGTTGAGCATTTTGCACCCCTCATTGCGGCGGCATCCGTGCACGACCGGCACCCACGGTTGCATCAGGACATGAGGGATGCCATTTTTGCACTGTTCCACTGTGCAGCAGATGCGATGGATAAGTACCAAGACGAAAAAGCCAAGCGTGGCATGGTCGACTTTACCGATCAAGAGGCATTGGCACTGGGGCTTCTCACCAACGAAGACTTGGCAGAAGCACTGCAGGAGCGTATCTCGCAGGTCTTTGTCGACGAGTTTCAGGACTGCAGCCCGTTACAGTTGGCCCTCATCACCCGCTTGCGCCAAATCGCGAACGCATCAACCTGGGTTGGCGACGTGAAACAGGCCATCTTCGGATTCCGAGGAACGGATCCAGTTCTGATGACCGCCGCAATGCACCATGTGGACGATGAATTCATCGAGATCCTCGGAGATTCGCGCCGTTCCCGCAAGTCTCTCGTGGAGTTTGTCAACGACGTGTTTGTGCCTGCGCTAAAGCCCATAGGACTCAGTGAGGACAAGGTGAGACTCAACGGGATGCGCCTCGACAAGCCAGGCCAGAGTTTGGCACTTGAGACTTGGCTGTACCCTGAGTGCAAGAAAAAAGAGCACGACACCCAGGCGCTTGCCACCGGGATTCAAGGGTTGCTCGAAAACCCTTCAAAATACCTTGTCGAAGACAAGGCGAGCCATGACTTGCGCCCCATCCATCCCAGTGACGTCGCGATCCTGTGCCGGTCCAACGACGAGTGTCAAGACCTCGCGAACGCCTTGGGACGCCTTGCCATCCGGGCCACAGTGGGGGAAGCAGGACTCTTGTCAACCCCGGAAGCTGTCCTTGCAGTGGCGTCGTTTCGCTACCTTGCCGATGCCAAGGATACGCTCGCGCTTGCGGAAATATTGCACTTCGCGTCGCCCGCATGGAGCAACGGACGGTGGTTCCGGCCCTGGCTTGAGGCAGACCAGCCGCGTGAGTTCTTCAGTGGAGAGGCACGAGTAGCGGCCCTCGATGCCGTCCGAGAACGCGTTGCCGACATGAGTCCGACCGAGGTTTTCGATCTCGCTCTCTCCGCAAGCGGCATCTACGAAACGGCCATGGCCTGGGGTGACGCAGATCAGAGGCTGGCAAATTTGGACGCCGTTCGGTCGCTTGCCAGACAGTATGAGGACAGCTGTGACGTCAATGGTATCGCGGCAACCATCAGCGGACTGTCCCTGTTCTTTCACGAAGTCGCACGGAGCCAAGGCGACCTCAATCGCGTTGCGGATACGCACGATGAAAATGCGGTCAACATCCTGACTTACCATAAAGCGAAGGGGCTGGAGTGGCCCGTTGTCATCTTGACGTCGCTGCACCAGGGCTCCGAGCGAGGTGGTGCGCCGCCAGTGTTCGACCGAACCATCGCCGTCACTGACCCCGAAGTGGACTTTGACTTCGAGCACCCGCTGACCGGCCGTCGGGTGTTTTACTGGCCGTGGCCCTACGCTCAGCAAAGCACCCATGTCGGACTGGACGGGCACGTAGACGGGCTCAAGGAGCTCCTGGAGCAAAAGCGACGTGCGAGGGAGGAAAACGCCCGACTGATGTACGTGGGGATGACCCGGGCACGCGATTACCTTATCTTTGCCACCAGGGACGCCAACAAAGCGCTCTGGTTGCATGAACTGCAAGATGAGTTTGGCTCGGCGGTGGTGAATCTGCCAAGCGGGACTGCGTTGGAGAAAGATGAGCTTGTGGGTGACGAAGACCCTGAATCGACCATTCGTGTCGGAGGGGCTGCGTACCCGTGCAAGTTGAGGATTTTGTCACTTGGGCAGGCATCTCAGTCTGAACCCCGAGTGGTCACGCCTGTTGACGTTGGTGCCGAGCCATTTGAACGTAGTGCGACATCCGTCCAGAATGCTTCTGACCCTGCATACGTGGCGAAGATAGAGCCGCCTGTAGAGACCGCTTTTGTGCCTGCACACTTTCAGCCGAGTAAGTTTGCTGAAGAGTTGCTGCGTGAGAACGTACTTACGACAGATACGATTGCGACAGTCACTCAGATAGGGGGACGAATCCCCATCACGGGTAAGGTCGACATGGCTAGTCTCGGGGATATGGTGCATGCGTTTCTGGCGGCAGACAGCGTCGGCAGACCCTTGGCAGAACGGGTTGCTCTTGCTGAGGAACTAAAACGTCGGTTCGGGCTTGCGGCTGTTACAGCCACTGCCATCGTAGAGACATCCGACAGACTGATGAAGTTTATGGGTGACCAATATCCAAATGTCATTGCCGTGCATCGAGAATGGCCGATTCACATCCGACGAGGTTTGCAAAAGGCTTCAGGTTGGATTGACCTCGCGCTCGAACTCTCAGATGGCTGGATTCTTATCGACCACAAGACTTTCCAAGGCCCCACCGAGAAGTGGGTTGACAAGGCAAAGAGCTACCTGCCACAGTTGCAGATCTATGCCCATGCACTGCGAGCAGCCACGCAGAAACCGGTCCTAGAGGCGTGGATTCACATGCCAATTGTCGGAGCTATGGTTGGTTTTCAGGGTGAGGCGTTGGTACTACCGGAAGTCGCGGGGCATTAGTTGTGCCGTAACGCTTGACAACTGGATGGAAAGAAAGCGGAGGACACCGTATCTGGTTGCCCTCCGCTCTTTGTAAAGACCGCCTTATGTGTTGAACATCCGGAATCACTTTGATTCCCCCAAGATGGGTGCATGTCGTCGAAATCGGCATCCCGCCACTTTTACACGTAGCCCCTGTGCCCGTGAACAGTCACACCTCTGGCAAATGGTGCATGTTCCTAAGTTGTTCAGTTATTTGTACAATGAGGGGGACAAATCACGGATTCTGGGTGGCTGAATGATGCAAAACCTGTTCGACGTCGTATCCCCAAACCTATTTTCTATCCTGGCAGCACCAAACCGGGTCCTGTATTTCCGTGCACTGATGGTCTTGCGTGCGTGTTACCAACGAGAGCTGACGATTCACCGATCGGCACTGGTGACGTATCTCATCAGTGAGATGGAGCGAGACCTCTACGATTTTACATACGAGGACATGCCCGATGAGGGTCTAGCGGACGGTGAGTTGACGCCACACAAAGAGGCGGGAGATGTGGCTTCAGGTGCGGCTTCAGAGGACACCGATTTCGGCTCACTGTCTCGGACCGCCTATGCCCTGATTCGGCGGTTTGTGGAGACGGGGTGGTTGATGCCCTCGACCGATGCGGTCGAGCTGGACGAAACACTGATTGTTCCGCCATACGCGAGTATCCTGCTTGACGCGTTTCACAGTATCGTGGAGCCGGCGCAACAGAGTCACAACCGCTTTGCCTACCAGGTCTATTCGAGTCTTCGTACGGCGAATGACGATCGCGATGAATTCATGTTCCTAGGGCTGCAGGCTGCGTATGACAACACGCTTGCTTTACGTGAGAATTTGAGGTCACTTTTACATAACATTCACTCCTACTACCAAAACCTCCATCTGCGTCAGGAGATTCGTGAACTTCTGGCCGAGCACTTTGACAGCTATCAGTTATCTGTGGCCATCGCTGCCTATCATCCCTTGAAGACGTTCGATAGTGTCTACCGGTTTCGGCCTCGCATCCTCGAGATTTTGCGGAATTGGCTGGCGATGCCAAACTTGCTCACCCAGATGGCGAAATCCTTGAGACAGCAGCGTACGGAACTCGACGAGGTCCAGGCCAGAGGCGAGGTCGTGCAGCGGATCACCTTTATGACCGACACTTTCGAGTCTCTCGATGACTTGTTAAAAGAGATCGATAAGCGGCACACGAGCTACAATCGGGCCTCTGTGGAGCGGCTGCAGTATCTGTTGAATACCGATCGGGACATCAAAGGCAAGCTGGTTCAACTGATGCGGGCGTTGCCAAAGGCACAGGATAACTCCACAACTCCACTGTTGGAAGAAATGCGGGAATTGCCGATTTATCAAGTGAAGTACCTCGACTCAGAGGCCCTCTACACGGAGCCGAAGAAGCGCGTGCGAGGAACCCCTCAACCTGTGGTGCGGCAGACGACAGACGATGCTGCGTTTCATGCGGAGGCACGCGAACTGATGGAGCGCATGAACGCACTCTACTCGCACAAGCAAATTGGAGAGTTCATCCTCAAGCAAATGAACAACCGCGAGAGCCTTGTCTCAGGGGAGATGAGCCTTGAGGAATTTGACGATTTCCTGCGTGTGATTGTCGCAGTGGTCAAGGGTGATGAGCCGGAGATGCCGTATGACGTCGTTTGGAGCGAAGACCGAGCGAGCGTGACGGTCGGGGGATACCAGATCCCGCTGATGACGTTTGTAAAGAAGGGGGCCAAAGGATGAGTTGGGACGAGCAGTACACGTCACTCACAGAGCGGGACAAGGAGGAGTTTTCTCGAATTGTGAGCCTCTTGTACGGGCAAACGTTTTTGGTCCGAGATGTCTGGGACGCAAAGGAACACCGAATGACCGGCAACCGCGATTACCGTTTTGCCGAACGGAACTTGGGACTGTTGAAGGCATACCTCTCAGTCAGTGGATTCGAGATTCACGTCGACGGACGGCGAGGCGTGATGGCTATCTCCAACAAGTACAACCGGAATCGGATGAAGGTGGACAAGTTCACCACCTACATGCTGTACACACTGCGGCTGGTCTACGAGGAACAGATGGAAACCGCGTCGATGCGCCGCGAAGTCGTGGTGCCGCTTCGCGAAATCATCGGCAAGCTGTATACCATCGGTGTGATGGACAGACGGATCGCGCTGACCCATCTCCAGTCAACCCTCAACCGTCTGAGAAAGCTCTCCATCATCGCTCGTGTGGAAGGCACCAGTCAGGACATGGAGAGTCGCTGGATGATTTATCCGACCATTACGGTCGCGGTGTCGGATGACCGCATCAATGACTTGTACACGCGGCTGCTTTCCGGAGAACTCAAAGACGGCGCGTTTGGCGACAATGGCGACGATGAGACCGGCAGGAAAGACACCGTAGGTGGCAACGGCAAGTCTGGTACAGCAGGCGAGCCGGAAGAAGATGAGTCCGAAGAGGATGAACCCGACCTAGTCGAAGACGCTTTGGAAGAGGAGGATACCCCATGAAGCTGTTGCGAAGAGCCCTGCTGGTGAAGTGGCACTACATTGAACACGAGATGATTGAGTTTGCTCCGGTGACGTTTCTCACGGGGAAGAATGCTGCAGGGAAATCGACCATCTTGGACGCGCTGCAGTTGGTCCTCCTTGGAGACACGACAGGTCACTTCTTCAACAAGGCCGCGAACGACAGTTCACGACGAACCTTAAAAGGGTACCTGCGCGGTGAGGTGGGGGAAGACGAAGGCGTCGGTGTCATCAACTTGCGGGATGGTCAGTTTTCGTCCTATATCGTGCTCGAATTTGCAGATGAGAGGGGGCACAAGCCCTTTTGTATGGGCGTTGTGTTCGACTGTTCACCGGACGGATCCATTGAATGGAGATTCTTCTCCCTCGCGGAGCAAATCCCGGACTTCCATTTCATCCGGGACGGTGTGCCGCTTGACATCAAGGGGTTAAGGACCTGGGGACAGACGCGGAAAAACCGTTTTGAGATGTTCGAGAGCAACAAACGGTACCAGGAAGTCTTTCTGGCGCGCATGGGGAACCTGAATCAGAAGTTCCTCCGTCTGTTTCGCAAGGCGGTGCCGTTCTCGCCCATCATGGACATTGCCGGTTTCATTTCGGAGTTTGTCTGTGACGTGAAAGTCCATCTTGACATCGACGACATGCGCGAGAACATTCGCCACTACCGGCGGATGGAGGAAGAACTGCGCGTTGTGGAGTCCCGCGTGGAGGCCTTGCGTGAAATGGACGCCACGTATGGCAGCATGGAATCGGCAGCGGACAAGGTAAAGCTCTACGAGTATCTGCTCGACCGGGCGGAGTTGACTGCCAAAGAGCAGCGGACCATGGCAGCGAAGAAACAGGCCGACGGACTGGAGCAGGAAATAAAGCGGATGGAGGGGCAGATTTCAGCCCACACAGATACGCAGAACCAGGTACGGGCACAGCGGGATTTGCTGGTCGAGGAACGGGCCAACTCGGACGCCTATCAGCGGCAGCAGATGCTCGAACAAAGTAAAAAGCTCATCGAGAGTGAGTTCAGCCACATCCGGCGGGACGGGGAACGGCACGACCGAATGCTGGTCGATCACGCTGAACGCTGGCGCGCTGTCGCCCGCAAACTGGAAGACACGGACACCTGGTGGACGGAACTGGGCGCCACGGTTGATACCTCCGGCAAGGGCGATGCGCCTGAGTTGAAATTGTTGTCATCGGCTCCCTTGTACAGGGATGCCATACGCGCCATTCGAGAGGGCCTGTCGGTTTGGCCGCGATCGGCTGGTTGGCAGTCTCATCGTTTGCTCGATGAAGAACTGTCCGTTGCAACGAACCTGGAAGCTCTCCAAGCTTCAGCGGATTCGCTGAGACTGGCGTCTGAGCGGCTTCGTGAAGGCCACGCGGTTCTACGCGATGCAATTGGAGCCTGGGATGAGGAGTCGAGGTTACTCGAACAGGCCATGAGCGAGCTGAAACGCGGGATTAAGCAGTACGATCCGAAGGTGCTCAAACTGCAGCGGCTCGTCGAGCGAGGGCTGTCCGTCGCCAGTCGGCAGGCCGCTGATCAGTCGGCGGAAGTGGCCGCCACCGGTCAGTCAGCTGTGGCAGAGTCAACTGCCGGCACGTCTGCTCCCGGTGGGGTGGGGACGGGAGAGTCGACCGGTGTCAATATCTTTGCCGAACTGTTGGATATCCGCAATCCGGAGTGGCAACAGGCGATTGAAGGCTATTTGCACACACAGCGCTTTTATCTGGTTGTCCCGCCAGAAGCATTTTCACAAGCACTGCGGATCTATGATGAAGCGAAGAAGGCTCACCAACTGTCTGATGTCGGTCTTGTAGACATTGCCAAGGTGATGGCGGAGAAGCCGACGGCACTGAGCGGATCGCTCGCAGAGGAAATCCTCACCGACAATCCGTATGCTCGCGCCTATGCCGACTATCTGCTCGGGCACGTCATGAAGTGCGACCACGTGGCTGAACTCCGGAACCACCGGACAAGTATTACCCGGGACGGGATGCTGTATCAAAATTACGTGGCGAGGCAAATCAACCCTTCTCGCTTTGAAACCCTGTATATCGGCAAGCAGGCCATCAAGCAACAACTGGCGCAAAAGACCGCTCGATTGGAACGGGTGCGAACCGTGTTGCAAGGCTTCCGGCCTCGTCTGACCCAAGTGTCCGAATGGGCGGCGCAGCCCTACCCAACGCCTTTAGAACTGACGGCGGCGGAAGAGTTCCTGCAGGTGCTCACGGACCTTCCGAAGCTGCGGGAAGATTATCGTGCGGTGATCGAGGATATGGGGCGCCTTGATTTTACCCGACTGGACGAGATCAAGAAGGAGATTGCTCGGTGTGACGCGGTATTGGCGAATGTGGCTGCCCAAATCGCCGAGTTGACCAAAAAGCAGGGGGTTCTGCAGGGACAGCACCATCGGCTTCTCGAACAGGACATCCCTATGCTCGAGGTAGAGGCGAGGGACAAGAAGCACGTCATCTCCTCCCGTTACGATCCGCTTGAGGCAGCCGACATGAGTGCCCGCTACGAGCAGGAGCTGCAGCGGCTTGGTACACCGGAAACCGTCACGGCCAACTTTGGACGTCAGCTCTCCACCGAGCGAAACCGGGTTACTGAATCGTGGGATAAACTGGTGCGTCAGAGAGAAGCGTACAACCGGACCTTTGGGGCCGGCTTTGACATCCAGCGCCGGGACAACGATGCCTACAGGGCTGAGTTGACTGCACTAGAGCAGTCGGGGCTGACGGACTATGCCGCCCAGATTAAAGACGCGAAGGAGCGGGCCCAGATTCAGTTCCAAGAGGACTTCATCAACAAACTGCGCAGCAACATCGACACGGTGGAGCAGCAGATTAAGGCGCTCAACTTTGCACTTCGGGAGGTCTCATTCGGCGGCCGCGAGCGCTATCAGTTCAAGGTCTCTCCGAATCCGCAGTACCAGCCATTTTACGCCATGATGATGGACGAAATGCTGCTTGAGGGACGAAGCCTCTTTTCGGATGCGTTTATGGACAGGCATGGTGCTGTGATTGACGAGCTGTTCCGGCAGATTGTGGATGTCGACGAACGCGATCCTGCGGTACAAGTTGAACTTGAAAAGAACCTGCACAAGTTTACCGATTATCGGACCTACCTGGATTTCGATCTCGTTGTCCGGGACGAAGAAGGCCGCGAGTCGAGGCTGTCCCGGGTCATTGCGAAGAAGTCAGGCGGCGAGACACAGACACCGTTTTACATTTCCGTGCTGGCATCGTTCGCGCAGACCTATCATGTGAACCAACCTGGCATCAACGATACTCTCCGGTTGATGATGTTCGATGAGGCGTACAGCAAGATGGACCATCAGCGGATTCGCGACAGCATCCAGCTCGTCCGCGATATGGGACTGCAGGTGATTTTGTCCGCGCCGACGGAGAAGATTGCAGACATCGTGCCGTTGGTCGACAAGACCATTGTCGTGCAACGAATTAAGTCCCAGACCCGCATAGCCCCATTTGAACCAGACCCGGTGGGGGTGAACTGACGTGAAGGGAGAGCTGTTGGCCAGCAGTGTCTTGTCGGCACTCTTGGACAAGTACGAGAACAGTGAGGCGTTCCGCAAAGGGGAGCCCACGCAGGCACGCATCCAACTGCGGTTCACGGATTCACTGGTGTCTGGGTATACAAGTGGCCGGCTCGATCCCGATGACAGAGCGGTTCTCCACGCGGCCCTGGCTCAGATGGCCGACCGTGGTTTCATCGAGCTGAAGTGGGTGAAGTTCGAACAGGGCAACATCCTTGAGCGGGTGTACTTGGAGTGGGAGCGGATCGAGGATGTCTACGAGTACCTCGGACGAACGCCGCGGCGCGAGGAGTTGGCGGAGTTCACCGCACAGGTGGACCAGTGGCTCAAGGGGCTGTTGAATGAGGGCCAGCCGGGTACGACGGGCCTGCATGAGGCAGGATGGCGACAGGCGAATCCGGCTCAAAACGGGCTGCCTGAGACAGGTCTATCCGACCCTGGATTGCCTGAAAGGTGGGGTTTTCTCCTGAACTGGGTGGACGATGTCCTTTCGTTCGTCTGCGAACGCGGACGGATTCCAAGCAGCATGATTCCTGAGGAGGATGCGACCCGAGCCCTGCTGCTTGGCGCCTTGGCTGGCTTGGTCGGGATGGGAGAGAAATCTCTGCCGGTTCGCTTGTTTTCGAAGCGGCATCTTGGGAACAGCAAGGTCTTTGAGAAGCAAGTTCAAAGCCATGTGGTCCGGCTCGTTCGCCGCTACTGGTCGGTGGGACATCCACTGGATATCGAAGCCCCGGATGACGATGCGACCCTCCTTTTGGAGCTTGGCATCGAATCCGGACATGAGGACATCACGTTTTGCGGTCCTCTCCGGTTTCGCTATAAGGGGATTGAGGCGGGTGGGGACGTCGACGCGAGCGTCTTTCCATTTGGGCTGGGTATCGACGCCAGCGATGTGCATCGCATTGCAATTGAAGAGGCATCCGTCTCCCGAATCTTAACGATCGAAAACAAGGCAAACTACCGTACCTACGTGCGGGGTCGTCGTCAATCCGATGAGTTGGTTGTGTATCTTGGCGGATTTGCCAGTCCTGCACAGCGCCAGTTTTTGCGATTGTTGAGAGAGTTTGCGGACCCCACGGCAGTTCCATTTCACCATTGGGGAGACCTGGACTACGGAGGTATTCTCATCCTCCAAAACCTGAAGAATACATGTTGCCCAGATGTACAGGCGTGGCGCATGGAACCCTCTCTGCTTGACGAGTACCGTCGCTACCTGGAACCCATTGACGACGCCTATCGCGCAAAGCTTTCACGCCTGCTTGAATCGCAAACCTATGAGTGGGCTCATCCCCTCGTACGGCGCATTTTGGAACTAGGGGGTACACTGGAGCAGGAGGCATTGTTGGTGAACACTCAACTGGAGTGATTGGATTTTGGCTCCAAAACACCAGCACCCGTCTTTGCGTGGCGTTCTGCAAAGCCCATGTCCAAAAACGCGATCCTGTTCTTCAACCGGTGTGGACTTTTGTCATCATCTTATGCAGAAAATGAATTAAATAAGGTAGATACGGATTGCAGCATGCAAAGCAAAGAAGGAGAGTGGGAGTACAATGGCACGGTATTTGAAACAAGGTCAAAGCATGGCTGATGCCAAGCAGGCTGAAAGCCAAGTCTCACAAATTGTGAAAAGTATCTTGGAAGATGTAGAGCAACGCGGAGATGCTGCAATACGAGAACTATCTATGAAGTTCGATAAATGGGATCCCAAGTCGTTTCGATTATCCGAAAATGAGATTCGGCGGGTCATTGATAGCATTCCACAAACTACGATAGAAGACATCCGATTTGCCCAATCTCAAATTCGGAGGTTTGCTGAAATCCAACGGGATGCCCTTCGAGACGTTGAGGTAGAGACCATTCCGGGTGTCATCTTGGGCCACAAAAACATACCGGTCAACAGTGTGGGGTGTTATGTTCCAGGTGGGAGATATCCGATGGTAGCATCTGCCCACATGAGTATCGTCACGGCAAAGGTGGCCGGCGTAAAACGGATCATCGCCTGCACACCGCCAATCCATGGTGAAATCCCTGCCGCCACGGTTGCAGCCATGGCATTGGCCGGTGCAGACGAGGTCTTGATCTTAGGCGGAGTTCAAGCTGTTGCGGCGATGGCGTTAGGAACCGAATCCATAGGACCTGTCGACATGCTTGTCGGCCCTGGAAACGCATTCGTGGCCGAGGCGAAAAGACAGTTATATGGGCGTGTCGGAATTGATCTCTTTGCAGGACCGACAGAAATTCTAGTTATTGCTGACGAATCCGCTGATGCTGAAATGGTTGCCTGTGACCTTCTTGGGCAATCGGAACATGGTCCTACATCACCGGCTGCCTTAATTACTACTTCTGAGCAGCTTGCCATGAATACATTGACAGAAATAGAAAGGCTGTTGAAATCTCTAGCCACTGCAGATGTCGCTGGGAGAGCGTGGGCTGGCAACGGCATCATAATTTTAGTGGATAGTCTCGAAGAGGCCGTCACAGAAGCAGATAAATTGGCCTATGAACACGTTGAAATTCTTACCGCAGAACCGCGTTATTTTCTGGATCGAATGACGAATTACGGAGCTCTCTTCTTGGGCCCGGAAACGAATGTAGCGTACGGTGACAAGGTAATAGGCACGAACCATACCTTACCGACCAAAGGTGCTGCAAGGTACACTGGGGGCCTTTGGGTGGGCAAATTTCTAAAAACCTGCACTTATCAGCAATGTACTCCAGAGGCAAGTGTCTTCATTGGCAAATATGCGGAGAGGTTTGTCAACTGGAGAATTTTGCGGGACATCGGGAGCAGGCGCTGTTGCGTATACGGCGTTATGGGAATGCCCAAGACGACAAATAGGTCACGTCCGGCCTGTACCGTTCATTGATTGTCACACTCTTTAAGACAGATGTTTACCATAGCGCGGATACTTCCTCCAAAACCCATTGCCTGCTCATTGCCAGCGGACAAATGGGTTTTGTTGTCTATAAAAAGCAACATTGTTCAAAAACAGCCACTGTAAATTGAGTGACAAACTACATTGACTGTCATAGTAATGCGATGTATGATGCTGATATTGAGGTGACGATATGAGTCAGAACAAGATCACATCCGACCTGCTGCGAGGCCATACGGATACGATGATTCTGCGGCTGTTGACCGAAGCGGATCGTTATGGCTACGAAATTGTCAAGCTGGTTGCTGAGCGCTCGGGTGGCGAGTACGAGCTGAAGGAAGCGACGATGTATTCCAGCGTTCGGAGGCTTGAGGCAGACGGCGATATCGAGTGGTATTGGGGCGATGAATCTCAGGGCGGACGGCGTAAGTATTTTCGGATTACTGAAAAGGGGAAGACAACGTACGCCACCAACAAAAGTAATTGGGATTACGCAAAGCGCGTACTCGACACCTTATTGTAAGGAGATTGGTGCTATGAATGAGAAATTGACGATGTATTTGAACGAGGTATTTGCGCCATACGACGAGATAAAAAGCGTTAGCGAACTTAAGGCTGACCTTCTCTCTGATTTGCAGGAGCGGTTTCGCGAACTCAAAGACGAGGGCAAGGACGATGAAACAGCTTTTGAAATAACCATTGAAAGCATTGGCGACATCGAGCAAACGGTGCAAGAGGTTGCCAATCTCTCCCGTCCGCTGGAGCGCCAAGTGCTGACGAACTTCAATGCGAACAATCTGAAAGAGAGTGACTTCGCGGGTGTTACTTTACACAAGGGGAAATTCAAAGCGAGCGCGTTGCGCGGCGCCAACTTTGCGGACGCCGACTTGACCGGCAGTTCGTTTGCGGTCAGCAATGCGCGTGAAGCCAATTTCGACGGCGCAAATTTGACAGACTGCACCTTTTACGCCACGGACCTTGCGGAGGCGAGCTTTTGCAAATCTGTCTTTGTGCGCACCAACGTGAACGTTTCCAGCCTGAAAGGTGCGAAGTTCATCGATTTGCGCCAGGAGACCCTGACTTCTAAAGTCGGGGAGGAATGGCGTATTTTTCGACTTCCCATCTCACT
>NZ_JAJFNK010000060.1 GCF_021739485.1 Alicyclobacillus tolerans | reverse complement strand
ATCGCCGGACATCGATCTCGTCAGAAGACGGTCAGCTTATCCCGTCAATTTCCGGACACTATGCTAAGTCAGTAACATTTGAGGCTAAGAGGGTGAGTAGACATAGTAGGAGGTGAGCATAGGATTTGTGGTTCGTACGAAACATTCAAATATCTAAAAGGTGGGTTGAGCTATGAGTACGCCTTTAACGACGGTGAAGGATACAAACGTTATCACTGGGCTACAAAAACGGATCTTGTCACTGACCTGGTTAGGGTTCTTCTTTGATGCGTACACCAATACCGTTTTAAGTTTTATCTCTGTGGCGCTCATTACTTCCTTGCATCTCACGAAGTCACAATTTTCAACTATTTTGGGGTTGCAATTGTTGTGTACGGCTATCGGAGGAGTGTTATTTGGTTGGTTGGGAGATGTTCTTGGGCGTAAGAAGAGTTTGCAACTCAGTATCTTAATTTTTGCATTGGGTTCCTTTTTGACTGGAATTTCAACAAATGCTGGGATGTTGATTTTATCTCGCATTATAGCTGGACTTGGTGTTGGCGGAGAGTGGGGAATTGGGCAGACCTTAGTAGGAGAGACATTCCCTGCACGACACCGGGGAAAGGGCGCAGCACTCCTTCAAGCGGCCTCACCGATATCGATCATGCTTTCCTCGGTTGTTGGAACTTTAATTGCTCCTGCCATTGGATGGCACTTAGCGATGATTCTTTCAGCCATTCCCGCATTGCTTGTATTTTATATTCGCCGTTGGTTACCCGAGTCACCACTGTGGGAAGAGACCAGAAAGAAGGAAAAAAATATTGCACCCGTCAGGGTCCTCGGTGATAAAAGGTATCGACGGAACTTAATCACCATTTTTCTGCTCTGTTTGTTTATGATGTTTGGGTTTTGGATCCCGTACTCTTGGTTGCCGGGCTACTTGGAATTGGAACGTCACGTTTCACTAATTCACTCGTTAGGGTGGTTTATGATTTTGCAGGTAGGAAGCTTAATTGGATATGTTTCCTACGGATGGGTTGCCGACCGGCTTGGACGCCGTTGGTCCTTAACGCTGTACTCCGTCGTTTTGGCAATTGGTGTGTTCGGAATTACAGTGATGTGGAATGACCTCACGAAAATGTTAGGGTTGCTTGAATTTGCAATGTTTATTACAGGCATAGGTACTGGAACTTTTTCTGGGGTTGGACCACTTATTGTCGAAGCATTTCCCACTGAGTTCAGAAGCACGGCTGCCGGGTTTATTTGGAACGTCGCGCGAGGTTTTACCTTTTTTGGACCCATCCTGGTCACTGCAGTAGCACCAATTATTGGATTGTCAGGTGGGATTGCGCTTGCCGGTATTTTCGCACTCCTTACCGCAATTACTTCATGGTTTCTCCGGGAGACTGCGGGGAGAGAACTGGATTTCTAATTTTCAATGAGTGACCAGCTACCATGTCGAGGTTGTAGGAGCGTAAGACACAAGACCAATCTGGGGGAAGGTACAGGTGTATCCCAGAATGATTGGGCCCTCTTTCCCCTTGTCGCATCGCGTAACGATGACGAAAATAACCTCAATGTAGTGTCACGTGATATAAATCTGAATTTTTTTGTAAATATAATCGAAAAACATGGGGGAAGCATGGAATGGAGACTGCGGACGTCGTGGTCATTGGTGGAGGAGTCAACGGACTTAGTGCTGCCTTTCATTTGGCTAAGGCCGGTGTGAAAAAGGTCACGGTTGTTGAATGGCACCATCTTGGAGCGGGTGCGACAGGGAAATCAGGTGCATTAGTACGAACGCATTATAGCAACGAGCATGAAACCAAGCTAGCCGTAGAAAGTCTGAAGTATTTCGAACACTGGGGTGATTTAGTAGGTGGCGATTGTGGATTTAAAAAAGTAGGACTATTGGTCTTGGCAACCTCTGAATTCAATAGTCATTTGCAGGCGAACGTCAACATGCACCGTAGTCTCGGGGTTAATACCCACCTCATTACACCGAAAGAAGCCTACGAGTTGGACCCCTCACTGAAGTGTGATGATGTTTCATGGGTAGCATACGAGCCGGATTCCGGATATGCTGACCCGAATACGACGGCCTTTACATTTGCGCATGCCGCCCGGGACTTAGGCGTAAACTTTGAACTTGATACCAAGGTTACGGAAATACGTACTTCGGGAAACACCGTTACAGGTGTGGCTACTACCCGTGGAAACATTAAGTCTCCGCTTGTCCTCGTAGCTGCCGGGGCATGGGCTAATGAATTGTTGGAACCGCTGAACATCAAGTTAGGATTAGTTCCTGGTTTGGCCCGCGTGACCCTGTTTCGGTGGCCACCAGATCGTTCGTCGAGGCATTTGACGTACCTGGATCGTGTCAACCAAAGTTGGATGCGTCCAGAAGGAGGCAACTGTACTTTGATAGGAGCAGAATCGGGTGTTCATCATGGAGCAAATCCGTATCAGTTTTCGGAATCCGTGCCACAGGAGTATATAGACTTATGCAGGGAAAAGCTTGCTCGCCGATTTCCTGTAATGCGCCACAGCTCTATGCGAGGAAATTGGGCTGGTATCTTGATGGTTAGTCCCGATTCGAAACCAATCATCGATCAGTTACAACCCTATGACGGCCTCTTTTGTATTGCGGGTGATAGCGGAACCTCTTTTAAAACAAGTCCGGCTATTGGTAAATGCGTTGCAGAATGGATAACTCAAGGTAAGCCAATAACGGTTGATCTAACTCCGTTTCGTGCCACACGATTTTCAGAAGGAGAGCTATGGATCGACGAAAATGACTATGGACTTCACCGAGGTACAATCTCCAGATGACTCTAGGTAGATGAAGTTGAAGCCATGTCAATGAGATTTTTTATAAGGGGGCCCACGCGGTCCTTTTTTACTGAGTTAAGCAATCCGTAATGACAGAAAGTGATATACATTTCTAAACTAGTATATTAATATAATGATATATCATTTATTTGAGGTGTATAAGATGATAAACCGTTCCACAGGTATTCCACTGTACCGACAGATAGAGGCTGAATTTGAGATGAAGATTCGTTCTGGGGAATGGAAACTCGGCGATCAGATTCCGACGGAGGAGCAGTTACAACAGCAGTATGGCGTGAGTCGCATTACGATTCAAAGAGCTCTGCGTGACTTATCGAATCAAGGGTTACTGAACCGGATCGCTGGAAGAGGAACCTTTGTTTCTGAACTTCCCAGTGAGGAAAACTTATTAGAGTTTATCGATGTGCTTCGAGAGGAACCCGCTATCGAAGGAGACCATCGCGTTCTGTCCGCAGATATAGAACACCCCGATGAATTAACACAGAAGCTCATGAAGTTGAGTGAGGATGACTCGGTTTTTCGGCTGGAGCGAGTCAAACTATCCGAAGGGAGACCCATTGCTTACGAAGTTTCGTTTGTACCTACAGAGCTTTGCCCAAGACTTCTGGGTGAACCCCTAGAGAGCCTGATTTTGTATGACTATTTTAGAACCCACGAAATTCATCTTATGGATGCCAAGATGTATGTACAACCCACTTTGTTAAGCATCCAACAAGCTTTGCTCCTAGAGATGGAACCCGGAACCCCGGTTTTCCTCTGGGAGCGGTTATCGTTTACAACCGAAGGAACCGTTGCGGAACTGTCTAGGTTTATGATTCGCTCGGATCTGCAACGTTTCTTTGTGAAGTATCGTTTGTAATGGATGTTTTGGACATGAGTCGGCAAGCCCATGGATGAAAGGAGGTGGTGTGAAGGATTGATTCCTTGCAATGTAGTCGGATTTGAAAATTCGAACTATTCAAAGGATGGTGTGACTGCGTGGATAGTAAGCAAGCGGGAAAGTCGGTGGGTACCTTAGTTCTTGTCCTTGTATTCTTTGCTTGGCTGATTGATTTTGTGGACCGATTGGTCATATCCGTTGCCCTACCGTTCATTGGGAAAACATTGCACATTAATGCTGCTGAAGAAGGAGTCATTTTATCGGTCTTCTTCTTCGCTTATGCGATTATGCAAATTCCCGGTGGATATGTTGTTCAACGGTGGGGGACTAAACCGGTGATGAGTTATTCTATGGGAATTTGGTCCGTATTCACCGCGTTAACGGCTGTAGCAGGGACGTTTTTCACGATGATTATTGTTCGGATTTTGTTTGGGGTTTTTGAGGGAATCTTTCCCCCAGCGTCAGGCCAGGCTATTGGCGACCATATTGAACCCGAGAAGCGAGCAAAAGCCTTTGGAATTATGCTCTCAAGCAACACGCTGGGGACCGCAATCGCACCATTGGTGGCCGCCCCATTAATCATGGCGGTTGGCTGGCAGCACGCGTTCTTTTGGGTGGCGGGGCTAGGACTTGTTTTGATGATTATTATTATTTATTTGCTGCCGAAAAAACCGACTATTCAACGAACTAAGGAACAAACGACCGCACAGCACTCCATTTCATTTTCACAATTTTTAGCTCGACCTACAGCTTGGAAAGCACCGCTTATGTTATTTGGCCTAGATATCGTGGCCTGGGGAATAACAACCTGGCTGCCCAGTTATCTTCTAAAGGTACGGCACCTGAGTTTGATTTCAACAGGAATTGAAGCATCACTTCCGTTTTTTGCGGGTACGATCGCGATGGTGTTCGGTGGTTGGCTATTTGATAGGTACTTCACGACCCGTCAAAGGGCAATTATCATACCGACTCAAATCATCTGTGCCATCTTTTTGCTACTCATGTTTTACACCAGTTCATCCACTGCATTTTTGATTTATGAAATCTTGGCCGTGTTTTTTATGTACTTAGGATATATGGCTGTACTCGGAATTCCAGTTAAGTTCCTTCCAGATGAACTGGTCGGACCTGCATACGGGCTCATCAATTTTGGAGGCCAAGTGGCGGCATTTCTTTCCCCTTTGGTTATTGGGTTGTTGATTTCAGCGACCGGTGGTTCTTACCAATTGGCATTTTGGTGGTTAGTGTTTGGGGCGATTCTTTGTGCGGCCATGTCCCTCTGGACACCTCAAAGTCCAGAAAAATATAAGACGGATGTCTTTGGAACCAGTATCAGTTTGTAACGTTCACTAAATTATCTAAAGGATGGTAATCAACTATGAAATCAAAACATCCAGTATTTCATTCGGGTAGCCGCAAATCCATCACTATTTTCTTCAATGATGAGGCAGTCGAAGCTTTTGAGGGGCAAACTGTAGCAGCAGCACTTGTCAATTCCGGTCGCTGGCTGCTGGGGACGAGCCGAAGTAAGAACCAACCGCGGGGCGTCTTTTGTACGCAGGGATGGTGCACAAACTGCTACATCCACCATCAAGGCGAGGCACGTGTCCTGGCGTGTCGGATGAAATCCTACGATGGGATGAAGGTGTATTCAAACCAAGGGGATCCTGCTGTACCGGAGGACGACAATGACTAAAAGGGAGAACCAAAATGTGGACATCGCTATTATCGGTGGAGGGATTTCAGGACTTGCGGCGGCTAAGGAGGCCGCTGCAAGAGGAGCCCGTGTGGCGGTTTTTGAAGGAGACAATCAGTTCGGCGGACGGTTTCGACACCAAAGTCGTTGGGTAAACATTCTCGGGAAACTCGAAAGAATTTCAGACTTTGTCAGTGAACTAGCCAACAACCTTGAGCCGACGGTAGCTGTGTTTCGAGAAACAACGGTCATTGGCGTGGACGATGACAAAAGAGTGACGTATGTGACGAAATCGGGAATTGGGGTGGTCGAGGCAGGTGCCATCCTTGTAGCAACAGGAGGGAGGCAGCAAGAATTGCTGTTCCCAGGATGGTGGCGACCAGGTGTGATTTTAGGGGATGCCGCTGGCCAACTCATCGTTGACGGAGTTCTACCCGGCATGAGACCTGTGGTCATTGGATTGACCCAAGATTCTTTGTGGGTGGCTCGTGAACTGGCTATGGCGGGGGCCGAAAAGGTGATGATCGTCGGGGCTGAGCATCCATTTGAATCCTTACCTGCGGTTACAAATGCCGTTTCTAGGTTGCATGCCCTCATTTCAGCCAGAAATGCGGATGATCAAAGTCCTATGGCAACGGACGGGGATCTGAGGTCCATCTCTGAAATCCCCCCCAACGTGATCGAGGTTCATCCTGAATGGACCATTCACTCGGCAGCAGGGAATCCACAGGTAAGCAGTATTGAAGTATTGGATGAGTCGTCGGGTCAAATTGTATCTTTGGATTGCGACGTATTAGTTCTCAGTCACTTTCGGTCTCCTGTGCCAGAGATCTTGCAATTGGCGGGAGCTCAGTTCTTGTATTCTCTTCCACTGGGCGGTTGGGTCCCGTTACAAAGCCCAAGCTTTGAAACGACCGTACCTGGAATCTTCGTTGCGGGTTCAACAGCCGGTATGGATTCGGTAGCAGCAGATTATCTCACAGGACGTCTGGCCGCTGCCTCCGCATGTCGCTCTTTACAAATGGTTCTCCAAGACAACGAGAGGCAAACTTCCGAGCTGTGGCAGGAGCTTCAAAAAGTATCCATGCAAGATCAACTTCGTGCTCGTGAACAAATTCTATTCACAGCTTCAACGACACCACAGACGTCCGGAAACGGTTGGAGTCGTGAAGGGTTGCCGGAGGGAAACTCTTCAGCTCCGGTATTTGGCCATACAAAGCGAACTGTCGATGCCTGGAGTGTCGTTTGTCGTTGCGAAGATATCAATGTTCAGGATATTGAAATGTGTATTGAGCAAGGGGCTCGTACACCAGATGATATCAAGAGAATGACCCGTTGCGGTATGGGAACTTGTCAATGGCGAGACTGCCGGACGCTGGTTTCCGAAGAACTGTCTAGGCAATTAAAGGTGGCAATCGATCACGTTCCTTTGCCGAATGTGAGGTTTCCCGTCTATCCTGTCTCTCTTCAGCACTTATTAAGTCATGTGGAGCAGGACGGAGTAGTCAGGTCGGTACTCAGTGAGGTGGACGATCATGAGTAATCACTCCATTATGGTCGAAGACACACCTAAAAATTTGGAGGCTGAAACCGCCGTTATTGGAGCCGGAGTCGTTGGAAATTCAATCGCTTTTCACTTAGCTGAGCGAGGTCAAGATGTTTTGGTAGTCGACAAAAACTACCCATTGTCGGGTACGTCGGGTTCGACTCAAGCTTGGGTATGGGTTCATACGAAAACTCCTGCCTCATATTCCGAACTAAGTATGCTCAGTGCCATGTTGTATCCAGGGCTAAAAAGAAGGATTGGAGATGTTGAATATCTCCGCACTGGCGGCCTATCTCCTATATTTGATTCCGTGGACCTCGAACGTGCAAAGCGCTTGCAGGAAAGTCATGGGAAACGCGGCATAGAGATTCGAATTCTTAATAGTGACGAAGTTCGGCACATGGAGCCGAATTTGTCCAGAAAGGTCATTGGAGCCACCTTTAGTCCCATCGATGGTAACGTCAATCCATTAAGGTTGGTAGACGCCTATCGCAGAGCAGCTTTGCGGCATGGAGCACGTTATTCTTTGTACAATCCCGTGACGGATATTAAAGAAGGAAATGAAGCTTTTACGATTCTCACACAAAAGTCCACCATTCGCGCCAAACACATCGTGCTGGCCGCGGGAATATGGTCTGAACACATCGGGAAAATGTTGAACGTGAATATTCCTGTTCGACCGGTTCGAGGGCAGATTCTAGTCACTGAACCCGTACAGCCACTCTTAAAATATACAATGAGTGGCATGAGACAAACTCAAAACGGAGAAATGTTAATTGGGTACTCTAAGGAAGAAGCCGGTTTTGACCGACGAACGACCTTGAAGGTCATTCAACAAACGGTTCAAATGGCCATGCAGTATGTCCCCAAGTTGAGAAATGTGAAACTAGTGCGTTCGTTTTCCGGGCTGCGTGTGATGCCAAAGGATGAGCTTCCGATTCTTGGAGATGTTCCAGGACACCCGGGACTCTACATTGCGGCCATGCACAGTGGTTATACCCTATCCCCTCTAGTTGGCACTGTCATGACAGACTTGATTGTCGATGGTGAACCTTCAATTCCCATTGATGAATACCGAATCGGCCGATTTTGGTAGTTCACGGATTGTCAAAATGCTTGTAGCCTATAAGGTGCTACTCAAAAACCAAAAACCTCTAAAACCCTGCTGCTTTCAAAGTAGTTGGGTTTTTCTTTAGTACGCCCGGCATGGGATCTGTCTGTACGGTAAATGTCCATAGCAAAGTACGTGGGGGTGTATAAAATGAGAATATCCGAAAACATATATGCATCCACAATTCAACTTTCTCCCGAAACACCCTTACATGTCTACCTCGTGAAGGGCGAAAATTTCAGTGTTCTTATTGATAGCGGTGTCAAGTCGATGTTTTCCGAGTTGTGCCAGTTGTTCGATGAGGCGGGCGTCGTGCCACAGTCTTTGAAATACGTCTTACATACCCATTCTCATCATGATCACATTGGCTGTAATAGACAACTCAAGGACCTCACAGGTTGCATGATTGTAGCTCACCCCTTTTATGCAGACTGGCATCGAAACTTTCAGACGCATTATCGTGAATTTGCTCTAATGTTTCCCGATATCATAGGGGACTCGGCAGAACTTCGTGCGGAGGTGTTTGATCCTCTCGATGGAGAAGTGCCCTTAGACCTCACAATCTGTGAAGGGACAAAAATCTATCCCGGAGGAGATACCATTTTAGAAGCGTTTAGTTTTCCAGGTCATATGAAGGCGGAATTTGGTTATTTGGAACACAGTAAAAGGACATTAATTCTGGGTGACGCGATTACTGGATTAAACTGGGGGATATTTCACAGCCACTTAGATGTTCAAGGTTACAGAAATTCGTTAAAGAAAATCCGCCAGGTTATAGAAGGTTACCAGGTGGAACGGGTACTGCTGAGTCATTTTGGGGTAAAGACGCCCGAGGAAGCCATCCAGTTGACCCGAGATGCGGAAGACTATGTGGATCAAATTGAATACAACCTGCTTCGTTCCTTTGTGGAGCATTCGACTACAACATTGCGACAATTATGGCTGGATGTTTGTCAACGGATGAATCGCAAGGCTGAGTTTCGCGCGTTAAACATGGTAAACGCCCATGTTGAGGACCTGTTGCAGCGGGAAATTATTCGTAAAGTCGACGACAAAACGTATCGGTTGCGTGGTGGCGATGCCAATCACAATAGCTGATGTTGCTAGAACAGCAGGAGTTTCTGTTGCAACGGTTTCTCGCGTGATTAATGGGCAGTACCAGTTTATGTCCGAGTCGACTCGACGCCGGGTTGAACAGGTCATTCAGGACACGGGGTACATACCCAATTCTCTTGCTCAGGGTCTGAAGGGACAGCGCACAAATGTGATCGGTATCATCATCTCAAATCTTGCTCATCCTTTTTGGGCATCCGTACTCGATGGGCTCGAACAAACCTGCAGACAACAAGGATACAACGTCCTTTTCTGCAATTCACAAGATGATCCAGAGCTTGAACGGCAATATCTCACGATGTTGCAGACCAAGCAAGTCGATGGGATTATTGTGAACCCGACCGGTCAAGGAGTCGATAAGTTTTTTCCGCTGATTCAAAACAAGTTTCCCATGGTGACGCTTGATCGCAAATTGCAGTCTCTTGGAATTCCTTCAGTCGGCATTGACAACGTGTACGGAGCTTCACTGGCCATTGAGCACTTGATTTCACTCGGGCATCAACGCATTGGCATCGTCCTGTATGAACCGAGTGGCCTGAGTGTTCGGGAAGAGCGTCTGCAAGGGTATAAAGAAACACTACTAAAGAAGGGGATATCCTACGACAGCGACCTTGTTGTTTACGTAGACCCGGCACTTAATAACACTAAAGAAGCGATCCGTTCACTAATTAATGTAAAGACGCCTCCTACGGCTGTTTTTTCAACAAGCTTGCTGCTCAATATTGAGGTAATTGCCGCTTTTCGAGAGTTTGGTGTCCGAATCCCAGAACAAATGTCTGTGGTGGCTTTCGACGATGCAATATGGGCACCGTTGTTGGAGCCTCCACTCACGACAATCGCTCAACCCTCCCGTGAAATGGGAGAGGAGGCCGCCAACACAGTCATTCGGATTATTGAAGAACCGAGCCGGGAAGTTTCGTCCGTTCAGTTGACGCCAACTTTGATTGAAAGGCAGTCAGCTAGACACATATAGTATTTTCTCTTTCACAAATTCGACCTAAGGAGGTTAGCAAACATGGCAAACAGGCTAGAAGGAAAGGTTGCGATTGTAACAGGCGCCGCTATGGGAATTGGTGCTGCGACGGCGAAACTCATGGCAACAGAGGGGGCCTCTGTCGTGATCGCAGACATTAATCAGGAATTAGGGGAACAGACAGCCCACGAAATTTCAAAGACAGGCAGCAAGGTGGAGTTTGTCCGCACGGATGTAGGTGTTTCAGAAGACGTTGAAAATCTGGTCAAGAAAACGGTTTCAAACTTCAGCAAGCTAAACATCATGTTCAATAACGCGGGGGCTGCCATTGGTGGTTCTGTGGTGGATATGTCTGATGAGGACTGGAACCGCGTTTTGAATACAAACCTGTCAAGTGTCTTCAGAGGGTGTAAGTATGCAATACCTGAAATGATGAAAGCAGGGGGTGGGTCCATTGTTAACACGAGCTCTGTGCAAGCGCTAACAGGATTTAAGTCTTGGGCAGGGTATGCGGCGACCAAGGGAGGGATTATTGCATTAACTCAGCAAGTGGCCTTAGAGTATGCACCCCATAACATTCGCGTAAATGCGATTGCACCTGGAACGATTAACACACCGATGAATACGAAAATATTCGACACGATTGATAATCCTCAAGAGCTTATTGATACATGGAATAAAATGCATCCGCTTGGTCGATTTGGTCAACCTGAAGAGGTTGCGAATGCAGTGGTTTTCCTTGCCTCCGATGAATCTTCATTCATTACAGGGATTTGCGTGCGCATAGACGGGGGCTTGCTTGTAAAGGCCGAGTAGAATTCATAACCAGTAGAACCATAAACTAAGGGGGATCACAATGAAAGCAAAGGGGCTCTTTATCGGATCGACGTCCATACTGTTGACTTTAGGTCTAGTAGGTTGTGGTGCTGCATCAGGGGGTGGAAATACAAGCAGTACGGGCAATTCGAGTAACTCGGGCTCGAGCTCCAAACCTGTAACCATTCAGTTTTGGGATATGCAGCAATCTTCAAAGAACATTAATCAAGCGGAACAACAAGCCATTCAGGAGTTTGAAAAGCAAAATCCGAATATTAAAGTCAATTTGACCGTTATTCCGTATCAACAATATCAGGATAAATTACTCGTAGCGGTGAAAGGCGGTACAGCTCCCGACGTTGCCACGCTCGATGAGGTTTGGACGTCTCAGTTTGCTGCGGCTGGTGCCATTCAACCCTTGGATTCTTATGTAAACTCGTCCTCCTCAACATTAAAACCTAACATGTTCTTTAAGGGAGCTTGGAACACGGTACAGTGGAACAACAAAATTTGGGCCGTACCGCTTTCATTTGACGTGTGGGAACAGCTTTACTACAACGTGGATATGTTCAAGAAGGCTGGAATAAGTGGACCGCCGAAGACTTGGACGGAATTCTTGGCAGATGCCAAAAAACTGACGCATGCACCAAATCAATTTGGTGTTGGTCTGATTGGGCATAAAGGTGAGGATACGTCCGTCATGTTGGATTCTCTGTTGTATTCCAATGGGGGTCAAATCGTTAATTCCAGTGGTAAAGTCGTCCTTGATTCACCGCAAAACATCCAAACACTTAAATTCTTTAAACAATTGAGTCAATATGCACCGAACGGCGTTGCGAACGCAAGTGAAGGTGACACGGACAACTTGTTTACGTCTGGAAAAGTAGCCATGATCTTGGACGGCGATTGGTCACAGGACACAGTGAAAAGTCAAGCCCCGAATATGAATTGGAAAATTGCTGTTCCCCCCGCTCCGTCGGGACACACCTTCGTAGGGGCTCTCGGAGGATGGAACTTAGCTTTGTTCAAGACGTCTAAACATCCTAATGCAGCGTGGAAATTCATGGAGTTTTTGTCTCAGAAAAAGGTTGAGACAGCAGTAAACTCGTTGATTCCCGCTCGAGTGGATGCGGGGCAAGCATTTGTTCAGGCGAACCGGAAACAGCCCAATGTCATTATGCAAACACTTCAAAGTGGTAAACCACGCCCGATCTCGCCTGTTTATCCGCAACTCAGCGACATTGAACAAAACATGGTTCAAAATATTTGGTCTGGAACTCCAATCGATAAGGCTGTTGCGTCCGCTGCAAAACAAATGACAACCACAATTCAACAGAACTAGTAATGAGTGATTTCCCCCCAGATAACTTTTACGTCTGGGGGGACATGACAATTATTGCGGGGGAGATGAAATAGGTGGAGGTTTCGGTAAAGGGCCGGATGAATTCAGCAGATGTGCCCGTTACTAAAAGACATACAAAATCCCGATATTACCTGTTTGCTTACGCACTAATAGCACCAGCAATGATTTTAGTAGCTGTATTAATTCTCTATCCGCTATTGGATGCCATATATACGAGTTTGACCGCCAGTTCATTCATTCAACCGGTTCCGAAGTTTGTCGGATTAAGAAACTACTTGAATATGTTCAGTTCCCCTGTATTTTGGCAGGTTGTTTTAAATTCTTTTTACTGGACTGTTGCTGTCGTCGTCGCGCAGTTAGTTATAGGGATTCTGGTGGCGCTCCTTCTGAACATGAAATTTTATGGAAGAGCGCTTCTGAGAGTCATCGTTATTTTGCCCTGGGTCATGCCGGGTATTATTGCAGGTATGATATGGAAACTGATGTATGATCCCTATTTAGGCACCATAAACACCTGGCTCCTTCGCTTGGGGTTAATTCACAACTACGTAGCATGGTTATCACAACCTTCTACGGTGCTTCCGAGTCTCATTATTGCGGCAATTTGGAAAGGAGCCCCATTTTCGGTCCTTATGTACCTTGCTGCGTTACAGAGTGTCTCGAAAGATAGCATTGAAGCCTCTATGATTGACGGGGCGTCCCCGTGGCGGCGTTTAATCAATGTGGTTATCCCGGAGATTTCCCCAACCATCCGGACAACGATTCTTTTGACAACAGTTTGGACGTTTAATTATTTCGATTTAATCTACGTGACCACACAGGGCGGTCCGGGGCACTATTCGCAGATCTTCCCTACCTATATATATAACTTGGCATTCGTAAAAGTCCAGTACGGCTTAGCCTCTGCCTATGGTGTGATATCCATCATTATCTTGTTGGTCTTCAGCGTGTTTTATGTCCGGGAACTAAATAAAGCGAGGGTGTTCGAATGATATCAATGACCACTCGAAAAACGTTGAGTACCACGTTCACATATGTTGCTGCCATAGTAGTCGCTGCGTTCTTTTTGCTCCCAATGTTATGGATGGTTTCAACGTCCCTAAAGACACCGGCGGAGATCTTTACAACACCGCCTCATTTAATCCCGCACAAAATTATCTTTACGAATTACGTTCAAGCTCTCACTCCACAATTTCTCCGATATTTTGCAAATAGCTTTATTGTTGCTTTGTTCACGAGTATTCTTTCACTTATCTTTGCCATTTTTGCGGCTTACAGTTTTTCCCGGATGAGGTTTCCAGGTAGAAAACTTATGCTCATCATGATCATTTTCACTCAGCTGCTTCCTTTAGCGGTTTTAGTCATTTCCATCTATCGAATTATGCATGATCTGAATCTTCTGGACACGTATATAGGGTTGATTATTGCCTATTTGACGTTTGACTTACCGGTTGCCATTTGGCTGTTACAAGGTTTTTTTGCGGCAATCCCACGCGAACTTGAAGAAGCTGCAGAAATGGATGGATGTACGGGATTCTCGGCGTTCCTTCGAATCATGCTGCCACTAGCAGTGCCGGGAATTGTGGCTACAGCAGCTTATGTATTCTTTATGGCCTGGCAAGAGTTCATGTTTGCATTGACGTTTATGACTGCTAACACCATGAGGACATTGCCAGTCGGGATTATGGGGTACATCGGAGAGCATAGTACCAATTGGGGATTACTGATGGCTGCTTCGGTTTTGATTCAGATTCCCATTTTCATCATTTTCGGAGTCCTCCAAAACAAATTTGTAGCCGGGTTAACGAGCGGCGGTGTGAAGGGGTGATGACTTGTGCCGATTCTCTATGGAAGAGAGTATACGAAAGATGAATTATTGACGCGCGTCGGTCATATCCACCAAATCGCGGGAATTGCGAAATATGAAGCCCAAGATGGAGTTGCACGAGGGAATCGAGTGTTACAGGTTAAGACAGGTTCTGGATTGGAGTTTAATATCGTTCCTGACAAAGGGATGGACATTACGGATGTCATGTTCAAGGGGATACCGTGTGTTTGGCGCTCGGCAAATGGAGATGTGGCACCGAGTTTTTTTGATAGCACAGGTTTAGGATGGCTTAGATCGTTTCAAGGAGGGCTCTTCTCTACCTGTGGATTAACACACTTTGGGTCGCCTTGTACGGATGACGGTGAGGAACTGGGGATTCACGGCCGAATTGGCAACCTGCCCGCATATGACGTGAGTTCGGCAAGTACGTGGGTTGACGATGACTTAGTATTCCAAGTCAAGGGATTTGTACGTCAAACGAGAGTCTTTGGGGAGAACTTAGTCCTATCGAGAACCATCACGACAAGATTAGGCGGAACGGAAATTGGTATTGAAGATGTGGTAACCAATGAGGGTTTCTCTCATACACCTCACATGATGTTGTATCACTTCAATCTTGGGTTCCCATTAATCGGGGAACAAAGTACTCTCTCAATCAAAGCCAAAAACACCACGGCGAGAGATGAAGAGGCTGAGAAAGGGTTGAGTGAATGTTTTTGTTTTTCTCCCCCTTTGGCGGGTTTCCAGGAACAGGTCTTTCACCACGACGTCGAAGACCAAGACGATGTGGTTTCTGTAGAGGTTTGTAATCCGGAATTAAGGATGAATTTGAAACTTGAATACCGGAAATCCCAACTGCCTCATTTGTTTCAATGGCGGATGTATGGGCAGGGAACCTATGTTCTGGGGTTAGAACCCGCTAGTAGTTCCGCCATTCAAGGCCGTGCGACTGCTCGAGAAAAGGGGGATCTTGAGTTTCTGGCTCCCGGAATGAGCAAGACGTACCACTTAAAGGTTTCTCTCATGGACGGTTGTACCCAATCAAAATAATTCAATGCTACGGGAGGCAGGACACTACGTGAAACACCTACGAGGTATTGCTTGGGACCATATACGTGGATACGCACCTCTAGTAGAGGCGTCAAAACAGTTTATGGAGATGCATCCGGATGTCTCAGTTATTTGGGATAAGAGATCGCTTGAAGACTTTGAAAGCTACCCAATTGAGATCTTGGCTCAGAAGTACGACTTACTAACGATTGATCACCCGTTCGTTGGAACCGGAGTGAACGGAAAAATTATTGAGGCCCTCGACTCATGGGTACCAGAAGAATTTCTACTAGGACAAAAAGCTCACAGTGTGGGGCCCAGTTATCAGAGCTACACATGGGAGGGACACCAATGGGCTCTTCCTTTGGACGCCGCAGCACAGGTGAGTGCCTATAGGCTGGATTTGTTGTCCTCTCTGAACTTATCGGTACCAAAAACTTGGGATGATGTGCTCGACCTCACCCGTGCGCTGCCGAATGACCTTAAGGTCGGAATTCCGTTAAGTCCTACACATGCCTATTCCACCTTTGTTACCGTTTGCGCACACTTGGCGGAAGAAGAATTTTGGGATCAAAACGGGATTGACGTCGAAGTTGCAGGCGAAGCTCTTTATTTTATACGAAAGATATTACCTGAACTTCATCCGGATTCTCTGGCTTCGAATCCCATTCAAATGTCGGAAACCATGTCCAAAGTAAATGAAATTGTCTATGTCCCGTTTGTGTTTGGATATTCCAATTACGCGCGTCCTGGCTTTGCTCCATTTGTGTTGCATTTTGGAGACATCCCAACAATTGGATCTCGTCCGCCGAAAGGTTCGATTTTAGGGGGGGTCGGAATTGCCATGTCCGCATACTCCGAAGAAAAAACTGTGGCTTCCGAATTTATACAGTATGTCACGAGTGAACCCTTTCAGGTCGGAGCGTACTTTGAAGTCGGGGGGCAACCCGGCCACCTCAAGGCGTGGACGAGCGAGTTGAATAACTCGAAGTCAAATCATTTTTTCAAAAACACGCAACAGACGTTGGAGTTATCCTACATTCGCCCCAGAAACCAGGGATACCCAAGTTTCCAAATTGAAGCGGGAGAAGTGATCCATAGCTTCTTGCGTAGTGGCGAAGACCGCGCTGCTACGGTTAAAGAGTTAAACAGGCTCTACAAGGAACTCACTCAATTTGCATAAACCATGTTGGTGACCTGAATTTCACTCTATCTAGAAGCGAGGGATTTCATTTGCAAAAGATGGCACTGAGTGGTGTGAAGATATTAGATTTTACCCAAATGATGATGGGACCATGGGGAACTCAGTTTCTTGGGGACATGGGAGCGGACATTATCAAGGTCGAGCGGCCTAAAGTAGGTGAATGGGAACGCGGTCTCCGTGCAATGGGAGAGCTCCTCGGCGGTGACAGTCCGTTTTTCTTGGCGATGAATCGGAACAAACGCAGTCTGACACTGGACCTGAAAACGGAGGAAGCCAAGGAGATTGTCTACCGGATCGTAAAATCTGTGGATGCCGTCATTGAAAACTACCGCCCGGGGGTCATGGACCGCTTGGGATTAGGCTACGAGGACCTTAAAAAGATCAATCCGCGACTCGTATACGTATCCGGCAGCGGCTACGGCAATGATGGTCCATACGTCAAAAAGCCCGGTCAGGACCTGCTGATCCAGTCCTTGACAGGTCTTGCTGCCTATGGCGGACGCTGCGACGATCCTCCGACACCTGCTGGTACGTCCATTGTGGATGCAAGCACTGCTTTGATGCTGGCGCTGTCAACGATGGTAGGGTTATTTCACCAGAAGAGCTCGGGGGAAGGCCAGAAAATCGACGTAAGCCTGTTTAATACTGCGATCGCGATTCAATGTCAAGAGCTAGCCGCCTTCATGAACCTAGATAAGAGGTGGCAACGAAGCAAAGCTGGCATCGGCGGTGCTTGGTTGTCGGCCCCGTTCGGTATATACGCAACCGCCGACGGATACATGGCGATAGCCATGGCTTCATTGTCTGTGATTGGAGAATTATGTGACCTGCCCGAACTTGCACAGTATGATACACCGGATTTGGCTTACTCCGAGCGTGATCGGGTAAAGGTAATCCTTGAAGCAAAAACGCGGACCCAACCGACGGCTTATTGGTTAGAGTTACTCGCGACTCGTGATATTTGGTGCGCCAAGGTCAATGAGTTTGAGGACGTGGTCGTGGATCCGCAAGTACAACACAATGATTTAATTCAGACCATTCATCATCCGACAGCAGGCGAACTGAAGGTTATTGGAATCCCGGTGAAAATGAGTGAGACCCCAGGGACGATCCGCCTGGCGCCGCCTGCCGTTGGAGAGCATACCGACCAGGTCCTGAGTGAGTACGGATATACCGATGAAGAGATTCAAGCTTTTCACGAAAACGGAATTGTTTAGGAGGGTTTTTATGTCGTTGATGAAAATAGTAGTGGACCAAGGCGTTGCTATCCTGACTTTCAATCGGCCAGATAAGTTAAACGCGCTGTGCACTCCGCTGTTAGAAGAATTTCGTGCTTTGTTGACCAAATTTGAACACGATGACGAAGTGCAGGTCCTGATTCTGACTGGCGAAGGCCGTTCTTTTGTTGCGGGTGCCGACATTGGGGAGTACGTTGACCAAGAAAGTCAGCAATTCGTCGATTACCAAAAATACAGCCGGAGTCTTTTTACCTATCTTCACGAATATCCAAAACCTGTAATCGCGGCAGTTAATGGATATGCTTTAGGTGGAGGATTTGAAATCGTCCTATGCTGTGACATTATTCTTGCGGGAGAAAAGGCGAAATTCGGACTGCCGGAGTCCTTATTGGGCCTTGTGCCAGGAGGAGGGGGCATCCAAAAGTTGGCCCGAATCGTTGGACGACACCTCGCATCGGATGTATTATTTACCGGCCGTCGTATCGATGCAACAGAGGCGATGCATCTCCACATCGCTTCCCAAGTGGTTTCGCAAGAAGAATTGCTGCCAGTGGCCGTACGGAAAGCGAAGGACATTATGAATTCAGGTCCGTTGGCTGTTCGGGAATTGAAACGTCTCCTTCACGAATGCAGTGATAGTAGTTTTGAAGCGACTCTTTCCTACGAACAGGAAGTGTTGTTCAGGATGTTTTTGTCACACGATGGACAGGAAGGAATTCGGGCATTCCTTCAAAAACGCAAGCCTGACTTTTTAGGAAGGTAGTATACTAGAGTAGAAACTTTGCAATTTTATTAAAGTTAAGCCGTGAGGCGCTTCTTAGTGGGGGAATACAGCATGTATATGTGGAAGCATGAAATCCTAAAGGACGTGGTCAGGGAAAACGTCGCCGAAACTGCGATCCGGGCTTATCGGCAACGACCTAAAAACCTCCCTGAGACACTGAGCAGGAGCGCCGTGTTGTACCCAGATAAATTGGCCATCGTACAAGGCAACGTTCGACTTTCGTACAACCAATTTTATGAACGCGTCCTCGCGGCTGCACGGTATTTACGTGGCAGTTTGAATCTAGAGACTGGTGAGCGGTTAGCCATCATTGAGAAGAATACGATTGAGTTTTGTATCATGGTGTACGCCGCGCTCGTTGCGGGGCTCATTGTGGTCCCCGTCAGCACTAAACTTAAACCGCCCGAAATGGCGGTGATTCTCAACAACGCACGAGTACGAGCCGTGTTCACTGAAATCGAGGATTTAGACCAAAAACTGAGCGGTTTATTGGAGACGCCAGTGTATTTCATCAAAAGCCGCCACCTGATTGCGGATGGCGATAAATGGGCAGTCAAAGGTGTCCATCATGATGCGGATTATGAATCTATGGATTTCCCCGAATGTGATGAACATGATGTGGCTTTTATCATGTATACCTCCGGAACTACCGGAAATCCAAAGGGAGCTATGATATCGCACTTCAATGCGATTCATGGTGCCATAAACTATGAGAAATGCTATGGGTTGTTTCCGAATGATAGTACAGTAATTGCTGTCCCCATCTTCCACGGTACAGGGCTAATGGCTCAGTTGGTGACCTTTGTATATTTGGGTGGAACGATTGCTTTATTAAAGACGTTCGATGCACAGGAAATGCTTGAGATATGTCAACGGGAACAAATCACTCATACGATATGCACTCCCACTGTTTATAACTTGATTCTCAACAAAACAAACTGGGGGGATTTCGAAGTTAAATTCCGCGTACTTGGAGTAGGCGGTGCCCCTCTGACCAGAGAACTGTGGCGCGGGGTTCGCGAATGGCAGCCGAATGCCGTTTTTCTGAATACGTACGGACTCACAGAGGCGACCTCTCCAGCTTTGATGACTCCTGAAGAGATGGCTGAACACAAAATTGGGTCGGTTGGCATGGCGAGTCCTGTCATGGACTGCAAGATTGTGGACATGGAGAGCGGTAGGGCCGTCGGCTTTGGGGAACCTGGAGAGATCTTGCTTAAAGGCGCCTTGATAACACGCGGATATTGGGCAAACAGAGAGGCTACCGATAAGGCCATTGTTGAAGGTTGGCTGCACACGGGGGATGTCGGCTGGATGGACGAGGACGGTTTCGTATACGTCTGTGATCGGATTAAGGATATGATTAACCGCGGCGGAGAGAAGATCTACAGCACAGAGGTAGAGGATGTCATCTCCAGCCATCCCGATGTACTTGATGTGGCCGCCGTGGCTGAGCCGGATCCCGTATACGGAGAAGTGGTAAAGGTATTTGTCGTACCCGTTCAAGGAAAGGTGCTGGAAGCCGCGAATATCGTTCATTGGACTGAATCGAGACTCGCAAAGTACAAAGTGCCGAAGTATGTGGAGTTTGTTTCAATGCTGCCGCGCAACGCCGGCGGAAAGGTTATTAAGAGAGCCCTGCGGCATTAGGTATGATGTCATTCCATGGAACATACTGTGAGGGGGGGCTCCCTCGTGAATTGATGAGAAAATAGGCTACCAGTGAGGAAGTAGAGGAAAGGCCGACCACTGATTTGCGGCAATAGGATGCCCGGGACCCCGATTGGAATTCCAAGCCGATGTGATTATGCGATTTCGTCGTTAGATTTGGTCACTGTATATCCCTGTTTAATCAGTCGACGGATCATTAACTCTTCAGTTGAAATGGGCCTGTGCGTTTCTAGATAATCGGTACTGAGTTTGTTATTGGGTTCGCCGGGTTTGAGCACGTGGTAGGCAATAACGACAATCTTATGTGCGATGACCACTGTAGCTATTTTCTTACTCTTACGCCCTGCTACTGACCAGAATTTTGACCCGAGGAACGTACGAGTTTTGCTGGCGGCCCATCCAGCCTCTAATAATGCAGCGTTCAGTGCCTGTTTCCCCTGTGTTGTTCGTGTTCTTTTTTTACCTAATCTTTTACAGTACCCTAGGCCCAGCAAGGGATTGTAGGGGGTATTTTGCAACAACACAAAGAGCCCCAATCTAGTTGGGGCCTTCAGCTCTGAATTCGGGCCAAACGAGCGTGCCGGACGACGTCTGACACAGGTGGATGGCCTTTGCAGGAAGTGGAACGTTCAGTGCCTTTAGCACCTCACCCAGGTTTCGTGGCGGAGGTGGTACGCTAAGGAACTCTTTTCCGAGAAACTCAGTCTTCAGCACACGCCAGCGGGCCAGTCTTTCACCATTCCCTCGCCGGTGTACCAGCGATCATTGAGTTCTTTCAATCGTTGCTCACGCTCCGCAGCATTGTCTCTCTGCTTCGCTTCGTGTTCAAGCTGTTCCCACCAGCGGCGGTAAACTACTTAAATCTCCTGCTCGAACAGGTACGCAAGTACACAGACGAAAATGTGGCCACGAACGCGCTTTTCATTCCAGTGATAAACTGGACCTACGTCCAGGAAGTTTTTAATCTCTCGAAAGGCCCGGTCCACGTTCATCAACGTCTTGTATGAAGTGACAACCTGTTCGGCTGGTAAATTGGTGTTGGTCTTAAACACAAACTTTCCATCACGCAGTGCTTCCTTGGCAAGGGACTCTTCCTTGCGTTTGTACGAGAGCTTCTGGTCAGTGAAATCCACTTCAAGAAACGCTTGTACACCTTTTTTCGTGAGAATATCACTGACCTTGAGCATCACAGATTGTGTGCTTGTCTTGCGACCGCGGTGGGGTTTCTCGAGCCACCCCTGGTATTGCACCAGTGCTTGCTCCGCTTCCTCTAACGCTGACGAACGGAAGGCTTCGTCTGTCTTTGCTTTGAGCGGATGTTGGCAGTAATTTATCGGGCATCTTGCCCTTTTTCATCGTCCTGTACAGCAGATGCAGGCACCTCAAGGTATTTGAGGTTATCACGAGTTCGGTGTAGGCTGAGATGTTATTATGCTGTGCTAACAAGGTGTCACTGACAACACGACCACGTTTGTGGTAGCCCACAATACAGGGATACTCGAGTTCTGCCAACAGCTCGGTGTTCTTTTGGTCACCATACCACGGTCCCCGACGAATACGCACTGCTCAATAGAGAAATCCTTCTTCAAACGTTCAAGAGTCCCTTTGACGGTTTTCTTGGCCGGCGTGTTTCCTGCAAAGATTTCATGAGGGATTGATTGGCTGGCCATCCGTGTGACAAGTAGGCCGAGTTTGCTCTAGGTCGGGCCGGTGGATTCGGGAATACCCATGTTCGCCAATCGGGCAGTGGTGGCCACAGAGATGCGTGCTGGTAAGGTCATAGAGGACCAACGACAAACGACAACTCAAAAGGTCCGTGAGTCGTCGGTAGATGCGCTTCTCCAGCTCTGGCTTCATGTCCACGAGGTGATCGAAAGCGCGGTAGAAATGTCTGGAGCTGCTGCCAGGGTTCATCACCTGACTGAGGGAGATACATGTCCTCAATGGTGTGGAACAGGTCCAGCTTGCTTGACGGGTTCATCAAGCGATTACAGACCATTGCTTTCACGTAACGGGCTAAATCGAATGTGACTTGTCGACCTTTCAGCCCGTTCTGTATAGCCTTGGTCAGTCCAAGTGTCCCACAAAAATTGAACCACGTAGGGAACGCCGAAAGAGAAAACAAATAAAGATAAAAGTTATCCACTATCCAAACACTTTTTGACCTACATTTTCAGCGCCAAGACAGAACTTATCAACAGAAAAAACGCGCATCAGCACGGTTTCAGAACCTGATTGCAGTGTTTTCAACAACTAAACTGTCAATGATGAGTTGGAAGTTGCTGAGATGACTGCTTGAAAATTACCTGCTAATTATGGAAACATCCCCGACCGCTGATAGATCGGGGACACATTTTGCTAGGGAAGTTGTATGTTATGCGGTGTACCTGTACTAACGGACATATTGCCCTTTTGAGAATTTAGGATATTCACCAGCTCTTGTGGTATTGGATGACGAAGTGTAATCACGAGTTGAAGATTGTCTACTGAAATCCAATTAGGATAGCCTGGATAGCTGGGAAGCCAATAAGAGTTCGACGTGTTGAACAAATTAACGGTGTTATGATGCTGAATTAGATTGGTAAGGTTGAATGACATGGTTGAATAATTAGTGAACTGTCCACCGTAAGGAGAGCCATGTTGAAATTTCCATTGCCCACTAAAAACCGACTGGTTGTTCACAACCAGTTGCCCCGTGTAGAGGTTTGCGGACTGATTATAATGGTCATCCAATGTTCCACCAAGTTTAAGTGTTACAGATTGAATGTCCCAATTACCAAGCCAATTTGGCAACGGAATAGTATATGGAGCTTCTTGCTTGTCGAATAGAATATCAGACCCTTGAGCTGCGTATGTACGGGTTTCAGTCTGAGGTTTTGTTATGGTAATAGTGCTTGTTGAGTAAGAAATGGTTTCAGGGGCATCTTCAAAATTATAGAGATTTGAACCAGCAAGTGTGTATCCACTCTGTAGGCTTTGTGCTGAAGTTGTCACCGAACTAGCGAAGGCCGTAGAAGTAAGTCCAACCATCCCCAATGTCGAACCTGTCACCGCTAAAACGTACATCAGTTTAGATTTCTTCATTAAGAACACCTCCTTAACTATATATAGAACAATACATTTTCATGGCTATTCCGTTAGCTCAGCAAAGGTCACGGTTTTAGCAGAAAGAGCAGCTGATAATAGTCTGTTGAACCACT
>NZ_JAJFNK010000005.1 GCF_021739485.1 Alicyclobacillus tolerans | reverse complement strand
ATTGGGTGGCCGCGATTTATCGGATTCACTGGCCTATATATTTCCGGATTAGGTGGCCGAATTCACCGGAATACGCATTTTGCCAGTCATCAAACTCGAATTCTCCTTTGTACGATTTGATACACGAACAACAAAAAAGTGGTACTGTGCGGTGGGCCATGCGTTCGTTTCAACCGATTGTGGATGAATCGTCGCGTCTAATCGGGTTGATAACTTCCATAGAACGACTACCTACAGGTGAGCTTAAAGTATCTGCATCCATCAATGGATTAGAGGATATTTTCATCAAACCTGTTTTTCAACCAATCATTCGTCTCGACACTGAGGAAATTACTGGTTTCGAAGCATTGTCCCGTCCCATGGTCAATGGCGCAGCTGTTTCGCCTGTCGAATTATTTTCATTAGGAGCTGATATTGGCCAAATTGCAGCCATTGACGAAAAATGCCTAAGCGCTTTAGTAGACCATCTTGTTATCGACGGAAAAGGTTTGGAGCAATATATGCTTTTCGTCAATGTTCAGGCAGACACATTGATGTACTCCGAACATTGGAGTACATTGGCCGACAGACTGAGCCAATGTATTGGACTTTCAAACCTTGTGTGGGAGTTATCAGAAGAAAGTACATCCAGAGTAAAGTCCAAGGCTATCGCTAAACTTCTTGAAATGTTTCCATCCGCCTCCTGGGCCATTGATGATTGGGGTGCAGGGTACAATTTTGTACCGCAGGCTATCCCTGTTGGCCCGAAATGGATCAAATTGGATAGGAGTTGGGTGCAAACTGCCTTTATAAATGAGAGAGCAAAAAGCCTGTTATTCATGTTTTCTGAATGGGCACGAAACCAGGAAATATACACCGTAGCAGAAGGTATTGAGACGAAGGAACAGGCAGAACAAATTATGGAGTGGGGGATTTATGCAGGACAAGGCTACTTTTGGGGTCGTCCCGATGAACTTTCAGCATATCAGGTTGCCGTTAGTTAGATGACATACGCTCGTTGTAAGCTGTATTTTACGATTTCAGTCATCTGTCATCAACAACATGATTTTTGGGGATACGGTGATCCCGAATCATGATGTGCGGTTTACTCTAAAATGATGGGCCATAGAATCGTGGCCACAATGATGGACTGGGTGGATGCGACGCGGTGTCGACTTTCCAAGGCGGAGAAAAGGTGTGTCCTTGCGATCCCGGTGAAAGAGTTCAATGTAGTCACCGTAGTTTTTCCCTGGTACAGCGATCAGCTAGAGCTGGATATATCAGATATGACACAAGGTAATTGTTTGCAAGGCAATCCTAGTCGTTTTGTCCAACAACAATAGAAAGCGGGGAAAAAGGAATATGTTTCATCTAAAAACGAAGGATCTCTGCGAATGGCTCGGTATTTCTGAACGTACGGTCAGATATTATCGGCAAAAGAAGGCTTTACCTTTCGAGAAGGGGTTGAACGGAACGTCTATACAGTATGTTTTGGAAGATGTGAAGACATGGCTACATCAACATTCGGAATTACATGTGTGCGTGAACCCGCAATTTGAGAAACGTTGGAAGCAGCATGAATTAAGCCTTGCTAAAGATGCGAGGCATATCAAAACACTCATAATGTAGATGCGAGTCCCTGAATGTACCGGTCAGGGATGCAAAGGGAGATATGTTGTTTCAAACAATTATAGAAAGTAGGGGTTATCGTAGATGCAAATTAAGTGGCATCACAGTTTTTCCGTACGTACTATGCTTTCGTTGATTATCTTGGCGTTGGTGTTTGTCGGCTCCTCGTTGTCAAACATTTATATTTCTAGTCAAATTCGCCTACAGACATCCAATAACCTCGCTCTGAGCATTCGTGGCATGAGTGATTTGGAAGTCATGAGGGATGCGTTTTCCAATTATAATCGCAAACTCGAAGTTTGGGGATATCTCCAAATTGAAAAGCGGCAGCTCAGCCAAAATAATCAGCCTATCCCCTCTTCGATCACAAGTACCATCCGGAGTATGCAGGGCGACCTGGATGCTCAATACAATACCTATTTAAATGCCTTTAAGGACATGCAGTCTTTTAAAAAGGATACAACGACTCTGAACGTTTTGAAACGACTGCAGACCGACATGAACGCGTTTCAGACTCAATATGAACAACCTTTATTACAGGATCCGACCAGGAATATGGTGGCGTTTTCCACGCAGGGCCAAAGCCAAGCATCGCAGGTGAGTACGGATATGGATCGGTTGTTGACCCTGGAACAACACATGGACGTTGTATACAAGGCTCAAGAGAATCAAGTTTTCCAAAGTGGGTCAACTGTGAATTACACACTGTTGATCGTGGGCTTGATTCTTGATGCGTTGGTCACGGTTTTCATCTTCCTCAATGTTCGTCCCATTCAAAAACTCGTGGCTTACGTCAAACGCCTTGGTCAAAACGACTTGTTAGCCGAACCGGTTCATCTGAAGGTGGAGAATGAGTTTGGAATTCTGGCGCGAGAAATTGCTCATATGGCCGAAAATCTACGGTCTTTAATTGGAAACATCCATGCAACGGCTTCCCAAGTCGCAGCAACTTCTCAAGAGTTGACCGCGACCACTGAGGAAAGTGCACGGGCCACGGAAAATATCGCTACAACGATTCAAAATGTCGCGTCCGGTGCAGAACGTCAGTCCGAAAGTACTCAGAGTGCTGTAAAGTCGGTGTCTGAGATGGTTTCTAGCACACGGCGAATCTCAGAGAACGCTAAAGAAGTGGCCGATGCCGCGTCTCATGCAAAGCATGTCGCCAACGAGGGACAACGGTCTGCTGCAGGAACCATTGCGCAAATGACTTCTATTCAGACTACCGTAAATGTCCTCTCAGAATCGGTTTCAAGCCTTGGGCATAGTACAAATGAAATTGGACAAATCGTGCGTGTTATCACGGATATTGTCTCTCAAACCAATCCTTTAGCGTTAAATGCAGCAATTGAAGCAGCACGGGCTGGCGAACACGGACGTGGTTTTGCGGTGGTGGCGGACGAGGTCCGTAAGCTGGCCGAAGAAGCTTCTTTACGGGCGAAGCAAATTGTGGACCTCATCTCCAACATCCAGGTTGAGATGAATTCCACTGTGCAAACGACACAACAGGTCAATAAAGAAGTTGAAACGGGTATGAACCAGGTACAGGTCGCAGGTGAATCTTTCTCGTCCATTCTTAGCTCTGTCGAGGGTGTCTCCGAACAGATGGTTCAAGTGTCCGGTGCGGTTCGTCGAATGTCTAGTCAAGTGGAGCAAATGGCTCTGGAAGTCGAATCTGTTTCGAAAATTGCTCAGGATGCCGCCTTGCATACGCAGAGCGTATCCGCAGCGACTGAAGAGCAATTGGCCTCGACCGAAGAAATCTCGGCTTCTGCCATGGCGCTGGCTCACATGGCAGAAGAACTGTCTGCAACCGTTAGCCAGTTCCAAGTCTAGTCCGCAAAAGGACACGAGATAATGTGAAAACTGTATCCTACACACGATGTATTTGCATATGGAGGGTACCGACCACCATACAAAGGATTGCAAATCTAAAGTATGCATGAGGACGTTCTAGATCCGTATTACAACGAAAACAGGATACCTCCCTCTCGAAACAATACATGAACGGTATTTTTGCGTATTTTAGCTTAGGCTGAACACGATAACTTCGTTGAAGAAAGACTTAATGCCAAAGGCGGGGTTGTTCAAAGAGGCAACGGTGAGGATGAAGATAAGCCAAGACAATGGTCCTCACGGCCTAGTGATGAGCTGTAGTGAGACGTTTCTTCTAGAACTTATCTAGGTGCATTTGCAGGTCAAGTTGAGGACTGAAGACTGAATAAACGGGCAATGGGATGGACGTCATCGTTCTCAGGAGCCGATGCTTCTGAGAGATCGAGGTATTGGGAAGTACGGTCGAATGACCCAGATTTTTGCGATAGAATCTCGACCTTATCTTAAAACTGTGGATTAATTTTTCGTTGCTGGTAAAAATGGGTGCATGAAAGGTGTGGATAAAATTTGCCAAGCCTGGGTTCTGTGGAAAGTTGTCGCTATTGAGCTCTTTTCAGGCACCTTCGTGTCCAAGACTTAGTGGCTATTGGAAGGGCGGCATTACGTGAACCGTATTGGCCTATCAATTCCGCGATAAGAATGTCCAAGAATCGGACTGCCCTGAACAATACCGTTGGGCGGGGCTTGGAGCCACTACGCGGACCACGGCTATGCCTTGTGTTATCACAACGCTGCCGGCAATCTTTGGACGGCTGCGTACATTCAGGCCAAAGGCGACCCGATTGCCGATCTGTACGAAGACATTGCGGCCGAAGAAAAAGCGCAAGCGGCTTTGTGAACACATCATCAACCTGACCGAAGACGTGGATATCCAGGACAGTTTGAGGTTTTTGCGGGAGCGCGAAATTATCCACCCGCCGCGGTTCCGTGGTGGTCTACGTCATCTCGTCGAAAAGTTTGACTCGAGATACATTGGAGTAATTTCGGATTCTGCGCACGATGCGCTTGCCGGTCAGCAACCAGAGTACGGCTTGGACATCGTATGCTCACATTTGACGATGGTCAATTTAAGAAACGCTTTTTATATGCGGACGGATAAATATCAGATCAGGAATCGATATACGGACTACAAGATGTTAGCTCAAACTAGACCTGATGCTGTTTACGCAATTGGTCAACCGCACACAGGTTTGATATTTGGGTTTGGTGCCTGAACGCCCGGGATCACATGATGGACGATATGGTACATTCTATTGATACATTACGTTGGATTTGTGGCGGGGAAGTTGTAAAGATAGATAGTTTTACGAAGCGGGTACAGGTTGCGGACATCAATTTTATTTCAGCCACACTTCACTTCGATAACGGTTCCACAGGTTATCTAATTAACAGTTGGACCAGCGGGCGACGAATCTTTTCCGTAGAATTGCACTCACTGAACATATGCGCGGAAGCTGAACATGAGGGCAAAGGGTTCATCTTTGCCGACGGGGATACGCGGGGCATTGAGTACGATGCAAGAGAATACATCGGAAGCAATGAATTGTATGTGTACGCCGGATTTCAAGCGAAAAACAGGGAATTCATTGACGGTGTGAAATCTGGAACTCAGCCGCAGTCAAACTTTAGTGACGCGATTAAGACGATGGAGGTCGCAGAAAAAATCCTGGCACAATCATTATTGTCTGAATGACCATGGCGACTGTTGCTGACCATAAAGTTGCTGACCATAAACCTCATCCATGGTTAAAATGGCAGGTATGGCGTACGTTTAATATTTGGAGGGAGTAACATGAATAGAAACGGTCGGTTGGACAATCAAGTAGCACTGATTACAGGTAGTTCAAAAGGTATCGGTGCCGGAATTGCTGTGGAATTTGCCCGCGCAGGGGCTGATGTGTGTATAAACTACGTTGGTTCGAGTGAAGAAGCACAAAAGGTCGTTGCGAACATTGAATCGTTGGGACGTAGGGCTATCGCTGTTCAAGCGGACGTATCGGATCGAGAACAAATCGTGCGTATGGTGGAGACATGTGAGCGCGTGCTTGGTCCGATTGACATTTTAGTTACAAATGCAGTGGCAAGTGTACGAAGTTCGATCTTACAAACCCAATTTGAGGACCTGAAACGAACGATAGAAATAGGGGTTTATGGTGTGTTTCATGCGTTTCAAGTTGTGGCCGGCAGAATGGTCGATAAGGGAATTCGAGGTTCTATCATACATGTCTCGTCTCCGCACGCGCACGTTCCTTTCAAGGAAGCCGTTGATTATAACACTGCCAAAGCAGGAGCACACCAGTTGGCTTTGTCTGCAGCCAATGAGCTGATGTGGCACGGGATTCGCGTTAACATTTTGGAGCCAGGTTGGACCGACACACCGGGTGAACGAACTTGGTATAGCGATGAACACCTCAAGTCCATAGGGGAGCGAATGCCATTAAAACGGATGGGGTCTCCGGAAGACCTTGGTCGTGCCGCCGTGTTTTTGGCGTCCGATAATGCTGAATACATTGCCGGGGCAGTACTTAAGGTGGACGGCGGACAGTTTGTAGAGGGTGGACCGAGTTGGAACACGACAGGTCGTCATCAATGAACGGCTACAAGGGGCCTGCATATGGTGTCAAAGCAGGCCTGCTATAATCCGCACCGGACGTTTTTTATTGCTCAAAATAACGAGGACCCACACAACGGACTCACGTCATTCGAAATGTATCTTAATTGCTTTTTTTAGGAGCAATTGAAGTCAATCAGCCGCCGCTTGGAACTTTATCATGAAAGGGTGTATCCATGACTTATTTACCTGCAAATCAAGTCGCACATTATGCTTACGACGCTGGTTTTCGGGGTAACTCTTTGGTGACAGCCGTAGCGGTCGCTGACGCTGAATCGACGTTTGACACTTCGGCAATAGGTCCGGGAGATATGTGTATTGGACTGTGGCAGGTCAACAAAGTACACGATGAGGCGAACCCTTCAGCTCTTTTTGAACCGAGCTACAGCGCAAGAATGGCGTACTCAATAAGTAATCAAGGAACGAATTGGAGTGCATGGACTGCCTATACGAACGGTTCGTATAAAAGGTACTGGAGTATCGCAGAAACAGCTGTACGAACAATGGCTCAACCTACATATTCTCATCTAAATGTCCATGTCAATGGCCAATCATTTCCGGCAATCGCAGTCAAAAACACAACGTATCTCTTGTGGACCGCGTTAAAAAAGTGGGATATTCCATATAGGTATCTCGGTAACGGTAAATTCTCCATTAACGGACGAGCTGTGCAGGGTATCGTGTACGAGGGTAATACCTATCTCAATTGGAGTTCGATACCTTATATCAAGGTCATAAAGATAAATGGAGAATTTAACTTCACCGACAGCCATTAAGACGCTACAGTAAAGCAATCCTATTCCAAACGGCGGGTTCTCTTTTTTTACGCTGAACTTTTTAACGACACACCGACTGGTGTGTCGTGGTTTGATTTTTCCAGCTTTGCGAAGAAGATCAGTCGAAGAAGATCAGTCTCTGAGGGGAATACGGTCTATGGGACGGCCAATAAATGCGAAAAGGAGACCAATCCTGTGGTTCATGTCGCTCATCGTTGCCGTTTGTTACTTGAGGAACTGTATAAATTATCTCGAAAAAGTCGATTGGATGAACAACTCCTATTCCCTGAACAGGTATCTGCGATACTTCACCTTGATCTCGATGGAACCACTGCAATTGTGAATTCGCTGGAAGAATCCGGTTATATTAAGTGCGGAAGGCCGTTTGGAAAGGCATTTTCATGGGTTAAACTAACGAGTAAAGGCATGGAGCTGTTGTTTTTGGACTCTTCGGAATCCGGACAGGCATTCGGGGAAGAAAGTCCAACGGCCATGCCAAGAGGAAACAATCGTGATAAAGTCTTGAACGGAACAGAAAGCGTCAGCCTTCGAGAGAACGGAAGTGTCTCGGCTGAAATTCTAATGGAAATCAAGCAATCGCTTTTTCATGTGGTCGAGGCCCTGGAAAAAAAGGACGATGAACCCCTCAGAGAATTTCTAGCAAAACTAATACTAGAGGGTGGATTGGAAACGACTTTAGTAGGTGTCAAAGCGTTGCTATCCTTACACGGTGCTGAAATTTAAGGAATAAACGGACACGCTGCCGTTGCGTCGATACGAATGGCGAATGGAAAGATAAAGCCAATGATGTTCAATGTAAACGCAACCACCATAACCTCTGTATATGGACGAGAATGCCCGCAATCCGAAAGAGTCTTTCCCTGTCGGTAAAAAACGAATCCACGCTCATCATATCAAATGGTATGCCCCCCTTTCATTGGCCGAGAATTCTCACTGTGTGACTCCGAATTTTTTGGAAGAAGGTTCATTTGAATCTAGTTATTTCGCGACATAACAGATTTCGACAGTGTTTTTATATTATATATATTAAATTTTCTGTAAATAAGTCTGTGTGGAGGGATTACAATGTATAACAATTATAATCCTGACGTAATTACTGTGAAAGATACAGTGTTAGCAGAGAAGAATGCCTCTTCTAGTAGTCGTATGGCACTTATGGACGAGATTCGTCAGCTTAAATTGGATGTGGAAGCCCGGAAACTCATGTGGGGTATGGCAGAGCCCGGGTATGAAGAGGCCGCATGGCATGCATACCAGGCTGTGAGTGAGAGACTCAATGCACTGCTGCGAGAAGCGAAACAAGGGGTTTGGGCGTGACGACGATGAAAGAACTGAATTTCAATACGGCTGGATGGAGAAAGCCGGGTGGAGAAAAGGGTAGATGGGTCGTCTGCCCTTTTTGACTCGCACTGAAAAAGTCATCGAAATCCATGTTTCGAAGTGTTACCATGTTAACGTGAAACTATAGTTAATATAAAATTTCCGGTTAGGTGTACCGTTTCTGATTGCCAGGCAACGTGATCCTGGTATCCAATCAGTGAAGAAATTGAAACCCTGGAAACGATAAACTGTGCTCGGAGACTCGCTGAGTTAGAGAGTGGGAAATCCCTACTCTACCAAACCGTTTAAGGGAAGGGGGCGGCGGGCGATGGCAGATGATTCGATACAAAAGATTCGAGTCACAATTAGTGGCATGGAATACACGTTACGCGGCCATGCTTCAGAGGCGCATCTGCGCGCTGTGGCTCAATCCGTTGACAACTTGATGCACCAAATTGCATCTGTCAACCCTCTCTTGGACAAGCGCGGGATTGCTGTATTAGCAGCGGCAAACGTCTTCGATGAGTTGTTTCGATTACAGGAGGCTCACAGCGAGTTGCAGGCCGAGCATTACAGCTTACAGGACGAATACCAATCTTTACAAACATGGCACCAGACGATGGAGGCTGGGCAGCAAGATTTGGCGGCCAAATATCGTGATTTGGGAGTGGAGCATCAGAACTTGCAGGCTCAGTATATGGACTTAAAGGCCAAACCCTTGCAAATCGTAAACCACCACTTGCATGACAGGTACCGAGACTTAGAGGGAGAATATCGGGACTTGAAAGACAGGTATCTGAAGCTGGAAGATGCAGACCTCGACCTGCGTGCGAAATACCGGGAATTTGAGGCTGAGCACAAGGACCTACAGGCTGAGTATCGCGACTTGCAAGAGAAATACCGGGATTTGCAGGCTGAATACGATGACCTGTTAGAGTTGCTTGACGAACACACGAGGATTTCATGAGGTAAGACGACTTCTTCCTCAATCACACATCCTCCCGTTGGGGCGGAAGTACGAGCTCGCATTTAGATAAGAGAGACCATGGTCTACAAATAGACGAAGGATGCGACCCCGGACTCGTGAGAAACAGGCTGGTCTTTGAGAACCACGGTGATCGCGGTGGCGATCGGTTTTGTCACAACGCTGCCGGGAATCCGTGGACTGCGCGCGGTCATGGCATGGACAAGGTTTTAGTCTCTTGCTAGTTCCTGTGGGTGGAGATTCTCATCATGCGTAGCTTGGATGGCTTCCTCGAGTTCTTTAATCCGGTTGAGCATGGACTCGTACTGATGGTGCGGCAGTAATACCGCAGCAAGATGATCTTTAAATAAAATACCTAGTTTGCCGCGCTCTTCGAGAGTATGAAACAGATTCCGCTGTGAAATCGTGCGCAGTTCGCTGGCAGCGATCAGATCATCTTTTTTAAAGGCAGGCATGTCGATCCCTCCGTATGAACTCGACTCTCTTCACTTAATATAAATTATGCATCAGAAAATGTCCAAATTAAAAACCGCATTTTGGTCAATAAAACGAACAAAAAAATGTACAGTTACGTGTATAAAAACTTGCATAAATAAAGACATACGCCATAAAATTGAATCATCACCCTTACCCCATTTGATTGACTCGTACCTTTTTTGTACGGGTCATATTTTTTCTTTTTTGGTGCGGTAGGCAAAGTGGGCGGGTTGGCTCGAACCGATGCTGCCGAAACAGAACAGCATTTTGATGGGGATGAATTGGATCATAATTTTGTTCGATCTCCATAGGAATCCTGTTGATATTTCTGATTATATGGAATTTTGTGTGTATCAAAACATTTTAAAAAGAAAGCAGGTATGTGCTATGACACAACCTTTGCTGTCCAAACGGCCACTTGGGAAAACGGGTCTGTTCGTCTCACCACTTTGTGTTGGCGGGGCTCCGCTCGGAGATATGCCTGAAACCTTTGCATACAGTGCTTCAGAAGAAAACGCTTTGGCAACCATTCGCGCTGCGGTCGCGAGTCCCATCAACTTCCTGGATACCGCGGCTGCCTATGGCGATGGTAAAAGCGAGCGCCGTATTGGCAAGGTCATTCAAGAGATGGGAGGGCTTCCATCCGGATTTGTGCTTGCGACCAAAGCCGACCGGAGCTTGCAAACGGGGGATTTCAGCGGTGAGCAAATCAAACGTTCCGTCGAAGGCAGTCTTCTGCGTTTGGGGCTGGACCACCTGCAGTATGTTTACATTCACGACCCTGAACACACCACCTTCGAAAATGTCATGGGGCCGGTCGGACCGCTTGAGGTCTTGAAAAACTTCAGAGACCAAGGAGTTATCGACCACATCGGCATATCTGGGGGCCCAATCGACATGCTTATTCGTTATGTAGAGACGGGGGAGTTTAGCGCGGTTGAGACTCACAACCGTTACACGCTCCTGAATCGGTCGGCTGAGCCTCTGCTCGATGTCGCCCATCGATTGGGCGTTGCGGTCATCAATGCGGCACCGTACGGGAGCGGCATGTTGGCGAAAGGTCCAGAGGCTTACCCTCGCTACGCGTATACTGATGCACCACCGGTGTTGCTCGAACGCGCACGGTCATTTTCTCAAATTTGCCGCGAATACGATGTGCCTCTTGCAGCCGCCGCACTGCAATTTTCCCTGCGGGATTCCCGTATCACCAGTACAGTCGTTGGCATGACGAAGCCGGAACGAGTTTCTCAGACGTTGGAGTTGGCCAGTTATCCGATTCCTTCCGAGCTTTGGTCTGCGATAGAAGCAATTGCGTTTGACACCGACAACCCCGAAGCGAACAGGTTTAAATGAACGATTTGCTGCGGGACGCGGTGCGGGTCAGCAAGTGCGACCTATTAGCGGCTGAATGATTTGACCGACGCCGCCGGGAGCACGAGGTGATTCCCTCCCTGCGGTTCCGCGAAGCAGTGGGGAGGCTCAAGAGCACGAGGAAAGAGAAAAAGATGTATTGATATTTAATTGTCGACCATGAAAACCGCAGTGCTCGAAAGGGCACCGTGGAACCGGCTAGCCGCTATAACTCCTAACAAATAATAATAGTTAAGTAGCTATGGACTGGACAACGTTCGCATCCCCCGTCGCTGTGCTGGAATGCCGAATTTCTAGAAAGTTCAAATCATGCATTGCAACTGAAACAACTAAAAGATAGAATAACTTTGTTCCATTCAGCAAAAAATCCCCAAATACGGGCAAACATACAATATCGAAAAATTTAAAGACGTTGTTGATAGGATGCGGACATCATCGTCGCCATACATAGGAGTGTTATTGATGCCCCACGTACAGCTCACGACCGTTCTTATTCTGCTTCTTGTCGGTTTTCTGTCTGCCTTTATTGATTCTACCGTGGGTGGTGGAGGACTCGTATCTCTGCCTGCCCTTTTGTTCGTTGGATTGCCCCCAGCATTGGCTTTGGGGACAAACAAACTGGCAGGGACAATGTCTGCGTTGACGAGTTCGCTGTCCTACTTAAAATCGGGGAAAATTCAATTTAAACTTGTCAAACTCCTCCTTCCTCTTTCCTTGCTAGGTGCCATAGCAGGAGCCTATTTAGTGCACCATTTGCCCACGGCGTTTTTGCGTCCACTTGTCATCGTTCTTTTAATTGCGGTCACCGCGTATACCGTGTTGAAGCGCAACATGGGTCAAACGAGCACGTATCGTGGTATAAATCGGAGGCTTTTTACCGTTTCGTGTTTGGTGGCACTGATTCTTGGCTTTTATGATGGTTTTTTTGGTCCAGGAACAGGTTCTTTTCTCATCATTTCGTTTTTGTTTATGGGATTTGATTTTGTCCAAGCTGCTGGGAATGCGAAAGCACTCAATCTTGCCAGTAATGTCGGGGGGCTCCTTACTTTCGCGATGCTTCACTCTGTGAACTATTGGTATGGGGTCATTGTGGGTGCGGGTATGATTGTGGGTGCCATCGTCGGTTCACAAGTTGCTATCCGTAAGGGAGTAAATTTCGTTCGACCGCTGTTCATCGCAGTGACCGTTATCATGATTGGGCAACAACTTTGGACATGGATTGGTTAACCATTTGAACCGCGCTGCGTACACTGCCGGACGCATTGGGGTGCGGACACACTGCCCGCATTCGGACATATTGGTTGATTGTCGTTTAAGACGGATTTAGTCTTTTTGCGCTGCGGTATATCACCCATCCAATCAAGAGCAGAACCACGGCAGATACATCGAAAGCGAGGTCATAGGCCAGTTGATGAGGACTTCCGGGCCGCACGTGGTGGATCCGCACTTTCAATGGATTAGGCATTTCTGTAGGATTAGGCAAACTCCATGTTTTTCCCGTAAAAGATTTCGTCCATCTCCCACTTGAGACGTTTTTCGATGTCCTGTTGCTCTTTCAGGCTGAGTGAGTCTTTTGTATAGCCAAACAAATAATTATTCAAGTCAAATTCCCGAAGCTTGCACTTTGTATGAAAAATGTTTTCCTGATAGACGTTTACGTCGATCATTTGGTACATGTCTTGGATTTGCTTCGGAATGTAATTTTGGATTGAGCTGATTTCGTGGTCAATGAACAGCTTGTGCCCCGTAATGTCGCGTGTAAATCCTCTCACACGATAATCCATGGTCATAATATCCGCGTCGAAGGATTGGATGAGGTAGTTCAGTGCTTTGAGCGGGGAGATTTCACCACAGGTGGAGACGTCGATGTCGGCGCGGAAGGTGCTGATTCCTTCGTCGGGATGATATTCTGGATATGTATGCACCGTGATATGGCTTTTGTCCAAATGCGCGACGACCAATTCAGGGGCCGGACCTGGGGATTCTTCGAACGAGTCTTGCCGCTGCTTTTCGACTGGTCCTTCCGATATCAGCATTGTCACACTTGACCCTTGGGGCTCATAGTCCTGTTTGGAAATGTTAAGTACGTGAGCGCCGATGATGTTGGAAACGGTCTTCAAGATGGTGGTCAATCGATCGGCACTGTATTGATGGTCGGTATACGTGATGTATTCTTCACGCTCTTTTTTGGTTTTGGTATAGCAAATATCGTACATGTTGAAACTCAAGGATTTGGTCAAATTATTGAAACCATGCAGGGTAATGTGTTGCCCGGATGTCAATTTCAAGTGGCCCCCTGTCAGATGTTCCGCGTTATTTTTTAGAATGCGTCGCGGAACCGGTTTGTATTCAACCCAGGCGTGTTCAAGATGGCTGAATTATTATATAATTAGAATCAAAACAGTCGAACAAACAGTCGTTCGCTGAGGTTCTCGCGAATTTCTCATACTGGGGGAATACAGTAACTATGCCAAAAATACCTGCCGTATTCAATGGATTGCGTATTCCTGTCATCGGGTCACCGTTATTCATTATTAGTAATCCCAAACTCGTTATCGCGCAATGCAAGGCGGGAATCGTGGGAGCCATGCCAGCGCTGAACGCCAGACCTGCTTCTCAACTCGACGAATGGTTGGCAGAAATTACGGAGGAGCTTGCATCGTACAATGCACATCATCCACAGAGACCTGCTGCGCCGTTTGCCATTAACCAGATTGTACATAGGTCCAATGATCGGCTCGAGCATGACCTGGAGATATGCGCGAAATACAAGGTGCCCATTACGATCACGTCTCTAGGCGCACGTGAAGAAGTGAATGTCACCGTGCACAGTTACGGAGGACTTGTTTTGCATGACGTGATCAACAATACTTTTGCGCACAAAGCCATTGAAAAAGGTGCGGATGGATTGATTGCTGTGGCCGCAGGAGCTGGCGGTCACGCGGGTGTGAAAAGTCCGTTTGCTCTGGTTCAAGAAATTCGAGAGTGGTTTGAGGGTCCACTCGCATTGGCAGGGTCCATCGCAACCGGTGGTGCGGTACTAGCTGCTCAAGCCATGGGGGCAGATTTCGCCTATATCGGATCCCCGTTCATTGCAACGAGCGAAGCCCGCGCTTCGGACGAGTACAAGCAAGCCATTGTGGACTGCACATCGGATGACATCGTGTACAGCAACCTCTTTACAGGCGTGCACGGGAATTACCTGGCTCCGTCGATCCGTGCCGCTGGTCTGGACCCGAACCAACTCCCAGAAAGCGATCCTTCCAAAATGAACTTCTCTGGAGCGGGGAAGGCAAAAGCTTGGAAGGACATTTGGGGCAGCGGACAGGGTATCGGCGCAATTCATGAGGTCACAAGTGCCGCGGCATTTGTAGATAAGTTGCACCGGGAGTACATGGCTGCAAAAGAGCGTATATTCCAATTGGGTTAAACTCGATTGGATTTAGACGTGGGTTAACCTCAACTCCGCTTAGACGGAGTGCATGTTATATTGCAGTATTCGCCATACAGGGTCTGTGGCGTCAATGGCGCCAACTCGAACCCCGCAATGTGATGCGGCTCTTTGCATGAAGGTGCATGGAGACGAGCACAGCGTTGCAGGGTTCGTTTTTTTTTACAGAACTTGACTGAACTGAACACACCCAATAGCATTGTGCATTCGGAAAGCTTTTATGTCCTACGAAACAAAATTCTTGCCGTTTCTCTACTAGGGAAGACTAGAGAGTTCACATAGTTATAACTACCATATGATAGTAGATGTGTTAATCTGTAAGTAATTCAAATGGACTATGATAGAGTTATAATGGTGATAGAGAAGATGGAGTCCTAGATGGCGTTTGCTCTTTGTAATGCGTAAGCAGGAGCGCCTGCTTTTCTTTGCATTGCACTATAAATGATAAGGAAGGGTTGCAATGAGCAACATAGAGAACACAACAGACGTTATCTTAATTGGTGCCGGGATCATGAGCGCGACTTTGGGATCATTACTGAAAGAGTTAGCACCGGAATGGGAAATCAAAGTGTTTGAGAAGCTCGACAGTGCTGGGGAAGAAAGCTCGAACGAATGGAATAATGCGGGCACGGGCCATTCCGCACTGTGCGAGTTGAACTATACATCCGAAAAACCGGATGGAACGATAGATATTACCAAAGCCATAAATATCAATGAACAGTTTCAGCTTTCACGGCAGTTTTGGTCCTACCTTGTCAACAGTAATTTGATTCGCAATCCGCAGGATTTCATTATGCCAATACCTCATATGAGTTTGGTCCAAGGTGAAAAAGATGTATCTTTTTTGAAAAAGCGCTTCGAAGCGTTGTCCAAAAATCCCCTGTTTCAAGGGATGGAGTATTCCGACGACCCTCAAAAACTCAAGGAATGGATTCCGCTGATTATGGAAGGCCGTACGTCGGACGAACCCATCGCGGCTACAAAAATTGACTTGGGAACGGACGTTAACTTTGGTGCGCTCACACGCATGTTGTTTGACTACCTGAAGAACGAAAACGTCGAAGTACACTACAAGCACAGTGTTGAGGATATTAAACGAACCAGCGACGGCTTGTGGGAAGTAAAAGTGCAGGATATCGACAGCGGTACCATTGAACAACATATAGCAAAATTTGTATTTATCGGCGGCGGCGGCGGAAGTCTGCCCTTGCTTCAAAAAACCGGTATTCCTGAATCCAAACACATTGGGGGATTTCCGGTCAGCGGACTGTTTATGGTATGTAACAATCCGGAAGTTGCAGAAAAGCATCACGCAAAGGTGTACGGTAAAGCTAAAGTTGGGGCTCCGCCAATGTCTGTCCCGCACCTGGATACCCGGTATATCGACAACAAAAAAACGTTGCTGTTTGGACCATTTGCCGGCTTCTCGCCAAAGTTCTTAAAGACGGGTTCGAATTTTGATTTGATAGGCTCCGTAAAGCCCGATAATGTCTTCACCATGTTGGCAGCGGGCGTAAAAGAGATGTCCTTGACCAAATACCTGATCCAGCAAGTGATGTTGTCGAATGAAGAGCGCATGGAAGAACTACGCGAGTTCATTCCGAACGCCAAAAGCGAGGATTGGGACGTCGTGGTTGCTGGACAACGCGTGCAAGTGATCAAAGACACTGAAGCTGGCGGTAAAGGGACACTTCAGTTTGGTACGGAAGTTGTTAGTGCCGCTGACGGCTCGATTGCTGCACTGCTTGGGGCTTCCCCGGGCGCTTCTACCGCCGTTCACGTGATGCTTGAGGTATTAGACAAATGCTTCCCTCAACGCATGAAGGCATGGGAATCGAAAATCAAAGAGATGATTCCTTCTTATGGCGTGCATCTTGGTGAAAACCCAGAGCTTTTCCAACAAATTTTCACGTCAACTGCCAAGGCGCTTGGTCTACAAACGCTTGTCAGTGAAAAGGAACTGGTTTTTAGTTAATAGTGGGATATCCTGGTGACGAAGGGCAACGACCTAAACGGTCGTTGCCCTTCGCGATCCAAGTTAAAAGGTGCGATTGAACTTGGCTAAAAGTTCTCCAAAGGTCCTTCGTTCTTCTTCAGACCAGTGCTTTAACAGTTCCTCAATCCGCGTAACGCGGTCGTGTCTGTACTCGTGCAGTTCTCTTTCGCCGAGTGGCGTAATTTGGAGGGAAAAGGCTCTTCCATCCACCGGGTCCGGTACGCGAGCAACATAACCTTTTTGTTCGAGCGCGGCCGATTGTCGGCTGACAGTGGAAACATTTAGGTTAAATTCTTCAGCCAACGCCTTGACACCCGCAGAGCCGTTTGTGGCGATTTGATGTAATAGAAGGTATGCGGAACGGTCAAGGACGGTGTCCTTTTTATACGTCGTCATCGAGGTGACTCGACGAGCGAGGATAGCTAACTCCAGTGCGATCGTCTCAATCGGGTTTTTATCCATGTTTTACGCAACCTCGTGAGCCAGATTCTCAACATTCTCATGGTAACACACGGAGTTTTTACCATACAATTGACACCGGATCCTTTCATCGTATAATGAAACCATATACTTTCATGATGCAACTTGTCATGCCGATGGTGAACTGTGTCAAAACAGACCAACGACACCGAAGGCAAAGCGGGATACAAAGAATAAGAAGTTGGATACCAAGAGGTAAAGATGGATACCAAGAGGCAAAACTGAAGGAGGGTGCAGCTTGTTAGCTCAAGATATTATGATCGACCAAGTGTACAAGGTGAAAGGCAGCGACACCGTTCGAGCAGTCATCGAGCGGTTCATCAAGTATCGGATCAGCGGGCTCCCAGTGGTGAATGACCACAATGAGATCATTGGGTATGTCAGTGACGGCGATATCATGCGGTACATTGGCAAACACAACGACGTGGTCATCGACGCGATGTGGAGTTCATTTTTTATTGAGGGAGATAAAGAAAACTTTTCAGAGCGCGTCAAACACTTGTTGAAATTGAACGTGCTTGAAATCGCGAAGCGCAAGGTATTGAAGGTTCAATGGGACGAACCGATCGAAAACATTGCGGCGATTTTGGGCAAGAAGCAAATTAAGAAGTTGCCGGTCGAACGCGATGGAGTGTTAATTGGCATCATTAGCCGCGGAGACGTGATACGACACGCGTTTAAATCCATTTTATAGCAATTACTTCTTGAAGCTGGATTCCTATTCTCACCGGGGGTTCTGATAGCACCGATGCCGCTGGTTCCGACACTTCTATAGCAACTTTTCAATGTACGTGATTTAGATCCAAGTGACCAAAGAGGCTGGCCAACCATCGAGGTTCGCCAGCCACACGTCAGGAACCCAATACATCTATTTTCCCAAACCCCTATGCTTTTCCCGGTATTGCTGCAGGTTCAGGTTCGTCAAATAAGACCTCCTCCTGGGCCTTCTGAACAATCAGATTTTCATCTCCGGCAATCAGTAACCTGCCGGACTTAATCACGTGACGCAGCCAAGAACCAGCCATCCAAGAGGTTCCGAGAGCCAGCATGACCAGAATCGCAAAGAAGTTTTGGTTAATGATCCCGATGGAAAAAGCAACCTGCGCCAATACAATGCCAGGACCACCGCGTGCATTCATCGCTGCTGCCAGGTTGAAGCTGGTCAACTTATCAAGCTTGATGGCGCGGTTCGTGAAGTATACGACGACCGTCTGCACAATCGTCGCAAACAACAGGTACAAGACGAAGAACCCGACGCTAAAATTGGTGGCCAGGTTGAGTTGCAACCCGACAATGCCGAAGAACAGCGGTATGAAGAAAGAGAAGGAAATTTCTCGCACGCTGTCTTCAACCCGTTTTGCCAGCCGCTCTGGCAGTGCGAGCTTTGTTGCAATCCCGGCCAGGAGAGACCCATACATGGGATCGACATTCAGGTAACCTGCAATGTCCGACAAAACGAGCAATATGAGCAGAAAGTACCCGAGAAATGATGCGCGAAACACAAAGTTCGCGCGTTTGCTGGTAACACGCTTTAACACCCAGGGGACGAATAGCATTGCGAACAACAAAAACGCAACCGTGACTCCGACGCTCTCCAAGATTAAACCGGCGTTGACGCCTTGGTGCCCGGCGACGATGCCCGAGGCAATCGCGAGAGCCACAAACAGAATAATGTCGTGCACACCTGCAATTCCGACGACAATGCGTGAAAACCGAGTGTGCATAATCCCTAAGTCCGAGAAAATCTTGGCGATAACCGGAATTGAAGTGACGGCAATGGAAATGGCAATGACAATCTTAAGTGCAATGAGGTTGTTGTCTGTACCGAGGAACTGACTTGGGTTGAACATGTACGTGGCCAGCCACCCAACGATAAACGGAATGACCGTAGAGGCAACGATAATCGAGATCCCAATCTTAGCGTCCTGTTTCTCAAACCGATGTTTAAACTTAAGTCCTGAGTTAAACATCAGCATGATTAAACCAAACTCTGACAAAAATCCAAACAGGTCGCTCTCCGTCTTGAAACCCAAGTACAGCCAGTTAAAGGCGTGCGGAAAGAAGTGTCCCAACAGTGTGGGACCAAGCAGCAACCCCCCAGCAACTTCACCGATGACACGCGGTACGGTTAACCGTTCTGCGACGTAGCCCAAGACGTTGGCTGCCAGCAACAACGCCCCCACCGCCAACAGAAACCGCGCAAAATCTGGTGTTGACATGCTAAACATCCTAACTCCTCCTATCCTCAGGTATTCGCGCCTAGTCCACAGGCAGCGGTGCCATACCCTATGTCTGAAAGGAGGTTAGGATTAAAGGCGAGTGTCCAATGAGGACAAACGTCATTTCAATTTGGGTGCAAAATTGCGCAATTGTCCCCCGTGCAACACTAAAAATGGCTCCTGTGAACCAGAGTCGATTCACAGGAGCCATTATCCTTTAACAGGCGGTTATCGGTGAGCTCCATCACCGTTGAGTGTTTCATTTGCTTTATCATAAACACATGATGCGGCCAAGGTTCCCGACGAATACCCATTTTTGACCTCAGAGTCTCCTTCACCTTTGCGTTCCAGACTTTCCTGAAAAAACCACTGTTGCCTTGACCCCCCGTATAAAAAACCTACCGATACAAAATCTTCCGCCTAGAAATTTACGTTTAGGTATACACAAATTTTTAAAAATCGAATATAATGCGGTCAGAAAGTTTCCCTCGGCTAATATTGTTGTGTAGAAGACACTTATTTAGATAGGGCGAACTTGCGGGAGGTGAAGTCCTTGGGTATGTCAGTCAGTGAGACGGAAAGTAAAACAGTCTTGGCGGCTCGTTTGGCCATACAAAGCAACCGAAAAGGTTTCCGGGCTCTGCTTCCGTTCCTAGGACCTGCATTCATCGCTGCCGTAGCATACATCGACCCTGGAAACTACGCAACTAACATCCAAAGCGGTTCTGAATTTGGATATAAACTCCTGTGGGTCGTTGTTTTGGCCAACTTGATGGCCATGTTGATTCAGAGCATGTCGGCGAAGTTAGGAATAGCAACGGGTAAAAACCTTCCGGAACTGTGCCGGGAGCATTTTCCCAAATGGTTGTCGGTCTCACAATGGGTTGTATCCGAAATCGCTGCAATGGCGACGGATCTGGCGGAATTTTTGGGTGCGACGCTCGGGCTGAACCTCTTGTTTCACATACCGATGCTCATTGCCACCGTATTGACCGGCATCGTGACTTTCCTCATTTTGATGCTGGATCGATTTGGCTTTCGCCCTTTGGAAAAATTCATCGGGGCCTTAGTTATCGTGATTGGCGTCTGTTACTTGACGGAAACGGTTTTCTCGAGACCGTCTATGGGCCAGGTGTTGTACCACAGCGTTGTTCCTTGGATTGGCAACAGCGACGCCGTGCTGCTTGTCGTTGGAATCATTGGGGCTACGGTCATGCCGCACGTCGTGTACCTGCATTCCGGATTGACGCAAAGGCGCATCATTCCGCGAAGCGATGAGGAAAAGAAGGTCATTAACCGGTTTAGCGTCAAGGAAGTCCTCATAGCGATGTCGATGGCCGGTTTAATCAACGTAGCCATGATGTACATGGCAGCGTCTGTTTTTCACGGGACAGGTCACACGGGGATTGCCGACATTTCGACGGCGTATCAAACCTTGACTCCGCTTCTGGGTCCAGCGGCTGCGGCTGTGTTTCTCGTCTCGCTGTTGGCTTCTGGCTTCTCGAGTTCGGCGGTGGGCACGATGGCCGGCCAGGTCATCATGCAAGGGTTTGTTGGATTTACCATCCCGGTGTGGGTTCGCCGCGTCGTGACCATGTTGCCCACCGTCATTATCGTCGCTCTGGGCGTGGATCCGACGCAAACCCTGGTCATCAGTCAAGTGATTTTAAGTCTGGTTCTGCCGATTCCCATCCTTGCGCTCATCTACTTCACGCGCAGGAAGGACATCATGGGCGTATTGGTCAACAAGAAAGCTACCACGGTTTTATCCAGTGTGGTTGCCGTTCTCATTACTGTACTCAATCTGTGGTTAATTTACCAAACGCTCGGCGGCACTTTTTAAAGCACCCAGGTGGACGCGGGGCCGGAGGGAGGGCCATCTTCAATGCGCCCGTCCGTTTGACCGGTCCATGGCGATTGCTGTGACGTGAATGAGCGGTTAAAGGGTTTGCCGTAAAGCCTGAAGAGGGGCTTTACGGCTGTTTTGTCGCATTTGAAAACCTTTACGTCCAACTCAATCCCCCATAGAATGTAAAGAGATGTCATGACGAGCTCAAGGGGGACGAGTGCATGAACGTGCGGAAGATCGCGGTGATTGGTTCAGGGGTCATGGGGCGGGGTATTGCGCATGCAGCCGCCGTTGGCGGTTTTCAGGTGGCACTGCACGATATCAGCGAGCAACAGTTGACCCAAGCGGTGGAGAGCATCGAGAAGGGCATGGCGAAGGGCGTTGAACTGGGCAAGATGTCTTCGGAAGCCATGGCCAACGCACTGGCTCGAATTACGACCACCACAGCCTTAAGGGATGCCGCTGCAGACGCGGACCTGGTGATTGAGGCCGTTCTCGAACTGATGGATTTGAAGGTTGAGATTTTCAAGAGCCTCGATGAGATCTGTCCGGAACACACCATTTTGGCGACGAACACATCCACGATGAGCCCAACGGAAATCGGCGCCGCGACGCGGCGTCCCCAGCAAACCATCGCGATGCACTTTTTCAATCCCGTTCACAAGATGAAGTTGGTCGAAATCGTTCGCGGATTGGATACCTCCGACGAAACGTACGCCATTGCGCGGGATGTGGCGGTTCAAATGGGAAAAGAGACGGTCGAAGTCAACGAATTTCCGGGCTTTGTCACCAGCCGCATTAATGTGTTGATTGGAAACGAGGCGATGCGCATGCTCCAAGAAGGGGTGGCCTCCGCTCAGGACATTGACAAGGCGATTAAGCTGGGACTCAATCACCCCATGGGACCCCTTGAGTTGGCCGACCTGGTGGGGCTGGATTCCCGGCTTCGCAACACGCAGTACCTTTATGAAAAACTGGGTGAGACGTATCGCCCGGCTCCTATTCTGGAGAAATACGTAAAGTCGGGGCGGCTGGGCCGCAAGTCCGGAAAGGGTTTTTACGATTATACGAAGTGAGAGAAGGAAGCAGCTTGAGTAAACCATCTACGAAACACACCGTCTTCACGAATGCGAGAATTTACACACTCAATGCACAACTGCCTTTGGTGGATACCTTGGTCGTGGCAGACGGATACATCGTGGACATGGGCATGTACGAAAACCTGCACACCCACTGGAGTGGAGCAGATGTGAACACTGTCGATTTGCAAGGCAGGACGGTGACGCCAGGGCTGATCGACAGCCACGTTCACTTGTCGTGGGTGGGTTCCAACTTTCTCTACTTAAATTTGACGGGTGTTCAGTCCAAGGCGGAAATGCTTCAGCGCGTCCGGGAACGAGCGCAGTCTGTTCCTGCAGGCGAATGGCTGGTCGGCTTAGGCTGGGACGAAAACCTGTTTGGGGACGGCGGGATCCCAGCCATTGAAGAGCTCGACGCAGTAACCCCTCATTGTCCGGTTTCCCTGATGCGGGTTTGCGGGCATGCGATGCTGGTTAACCGTCAAGCCTTGAAGGTTTGTGGTGTGGATGCGTCAACGCCGATTCCACAGGGCGGGTCCGTCGTACTCGACCCCGCTACTAAGGCGCCGACTGGACTTTTATTGGAAACGGCTTCTCTGTTGATTACGCCGCACATTCCGGAACCCACGTACGATCAACTGAAATCCTCCCTCCGGCAAGCCGTCAAGTTGGCGCTGAAAAGTGGGCTCACAGGCGCGCATACAGAAGACTTGCGCTACCTGGGAGGACTGGATCAAACCTACCAGATGTACGACGAGTTGATTCACGAGGAAGATTTAGGTCTTCGCTGCAATTTGCTGATTGACCATCAGCACATGCCGCATTTGAAAGCACGTGGCATGCATGCGGGGTACGGCGACGACAAGCTGAGAATTGGCGCAGTCAAAATTTTTTCAGACGGTGCGTTCGGGAGACGGACCGCACTGCTTTCGCAACCCTATGCGGACTCACCGCAAGAGCACGGAGTCGCTGTGTTTTCGCCGGAACAGCTGTTGGACATCGTTCGCCAGGCGCGCGCCTTGTCGATGCCGGTCGCAGTTCATGCTATTGGCGACCAAGCCGTGCAAAACGTGCTAGACGCCTTGGATGCCGTTGGCCCGGTCCGGTATCGCGATCGCGTCATCCACGCCCAATTGATCCGCCAAGACATGCTTGAACGGCTGAAAGGACCAAATCGGATCGTCGATATTCAGCCCAGGTTTGTGGCGAGCGACTTCCCGTGGGTGATGGAGAGGCTCGGACAAGAGCGTATGCCCTTTGCGTACGCTTGGAAGACGATGATGGACAACGGGGTGGCCTGTGCGGGGGGTTCGGATTCGCCCGTTGAACCGATCCAGCCCTTGCTTGGCATCCATGCGGCGGTTACGCGGCGGGCTCCTGGGGAACGGCACGAGGGTTGGAACCCGGCAGAACGCCTGTCCGTTTTGGACGCGCTGCGTTTGTTTACACAGGGTGGGGCCTACGCGACGAATGAAGAGGATGTCAAGGGATCCTTGGCCCCTGGAAAGTACGCGGATTTCACCGTCTATTCCCAGGACATTGTGGCTGCACAGGACGCCGACGTGCTGCTGGAGACACAAATTGAGATGACGGTGATTGGGGGACAAGTCTACTATCAAAAGGGCTAGACGTTGCCGGAGTCTGAGTGTCGAGCAGCAGACAAATCTCCGGAGAGGGAGTCAAGAAGGGGGGGCTAAGGGAACTGGCGGGCACGAGGGCAAAAGATTTTTGCTGGGTCATCATTTTATATATAATCAATGATATATTATAAATACGGCAAACATTTTGTGGGCCTCGGGATTTGATGGCAGGATGGTGGAAACTTGGTTGGGCCAGGGAAAACGCTTGCAGTTCGTTCACTCAAAGACGAGGTCAAGGACCGCCTTCGCGAAGCGATTTTGACTGGAGAAATGCAGCCGGGGGAACGCATCGTAGAGACGGAAATCGCCCGGTCACTTGGCATCAGCCAGGTTCCTGTGCGCGAAGCGCTGCGCGGCCTCGAAGAAGAAGGCTTGGTTCGGTCCGTCAAGTACAAAGGCGCCTATGTGGCGGATATGGTCTTGGACGAGATCTTCCACGCGTTTGTACTTCGGACGCAGGTGGAGACCAATGTACTGGAACTGGTGGTTCCCAAGTTGACCCAAGCGCATTTTTCCGAGCTCGAAGCCGTGGTCGATGAAATGCGCCGCGTCGTCGACGATGCGAATTACGTGATTCAATCCGGACTCGACGTTCGCTTTCACAGCCGCATCATCGAGTGGAGCGGCATCGACATTTACCTGCGCATCTGGAGGGTGTTAAACGGCCACGTTCGCCGATTTGTGACCCTGATGCACCCGACGTACTTTTCCGAAAACCACGACGCGGTGGTGGGCCAGCATGAGGGTCTCATTGCTGTACTTCGTCAAAAAGACGTAGAGCTCGCCAAGAGGACCTTCGCAGATCACATCATGTTTTTGTGGGAGCGCTATCAGTTGCACCGATCCAAGGAGTGATGAGCGTGATCTATGTCGCCCACAAGTTGAGCGACGAACGGCTTCAAGTTCTGAAGGCCGGTGTCGAAGACGAAGTCGTTCGAGGGCAGCTTTCAGACGAGAACTCGGGGTTTCAGCCGGATTTGACAAAGGCGGAAATTGTCGTACTCCAAGGTTCGCAGATCAGTCCTGAGCTGGTGGAACACTGCGCAAGTGTCCGCTGGTTTCACTCGACTTCTGCAGGCGTGGACAAGGCCCCGTTAGACATGCTGTCGGCTCGAGGGATTTTGCTGAGCAACTCGAGCGGCATTCACGGCAAGCCCATTGCGGAACAGGCACTGGGTATGATGATTTCGTTCACGCGTGGACTTCACTACAATGTCCGCAGCCAAGACCAACACCGCTGGGATGCAGGCTACAAAATCCGTGAACTCACGGGACAGACCTTATGCGTGGTTGGCGCAGGCAGCATCGGGGAAGAAATTGCGCGCAAGGCCAAGGCGTTTGACATGCACGTTATAGGGATTAAGCGTCACCCAAGGCCTTTACCTCATTTCGACGACGTGGTCGGCTTGTCCGACTTTCACCAGGCCTTGGCGCAAAGTGACTTTGTCGTTGTTTTAGTGCCGCTGACGAAAGAGACGCACCACTTGTTGAATGAAAGAGCGCTTGCTGCGATGAAGCACTCAGCCGTGCTGCTCAACTTTGCGCGTGGCAGTGTGATCGACGAGCAGGCGTTGATTCACGCCCTCGGAACGGGCGTCATTCGGGGCGCAGGACTGGATGTATTTGAGGAGGAACCGCTGCCTTCCAACCACCCCTTTTGGGAGATGGACAACGTGTTGATTTCCCCTCACACCGGAGGGTGGACCCCTTTTTACAATCAGCGGATGGTGGAAATTTTTTTGGCAAACTACCGCGCGTACCGTTCGCAGCGACCTTTGCCCACTGCCGTCAACCTGCACCTAGGATATTGATTGCAACCGTACCGGGCGATTTCATCTACATCCAGAGAGGAGCCGATTCACCATGACGGATGATTTAACCGGTTCTGATTTGCCGCAGCGGAGTTTTCTGTCTTCGCTGCTCGATTTGCAGGAAGACAAAGTATACGAGATTCCGACGCATGCTCCGGGACCGCAAGGTTCTTTGCCGTTGACTCCGGAAATGCTGCGCACCTGGGCAAGCGGCGATCTATTTGGACTTACACAAAGTGTCGGAATGGGGTGGAACCCTTCCAAGGTGCTCGGCAAGCACATCCTGTTGCTCAGTACGATGGGTGGGATCCGGGAACCGGACGGAACTCCGACAGCTCTGGGCTACCACACGGGTCACTGGGAGATTGGTTTGCTGATGAAGTCAGCAGCCGAGGAACTCAGGCGCCTTGGGGCCGTACCCTATGCCGCGTACGTCAGTGACCCATGCGATGGCCGTTCTCAAGGAACGGCGGGGATGTTTGACTCACTGCCCTATCGCAACGATGCCGCGTTAGTGATGCGCAGGCTCATCCGGTCGCTTCCGACGCGAAAAGCAGTCATGGGCGTGGCTACGTGCGACAAGGGTCTGCCGGCCACGATGATCGCGCTGGCCTCTTTGAGGGCCATGCCGGGCATCCTCGTGCCCGGCGGTGTGACGCTGGCTGCGGAAGACGGCGAAGACGCGGGCAAGGTGCAGACGATTGGAGCTCGTTTCTCCCACGGGGACATCACGCTGGAAGAGGCTGCTGAAGCTGGGTGCAGGGCGTGCGCAACGCCTGGCGGCGGATGTCAGTTCTTAGGCACTGCGGCCACGTCCCAGGTCGTCGCAGAAGCGCTGGGCATGGCTTTGCCGCATTCGGCGCTCGCACCGTCGGGAGAACCGATTTGGGATGCGCTGGCGACCCAGTCGGCGCAAGCGCTTCTGAACATGATTCAAAAGGGCATTGGGATGGGGGATTTGTTGACTGACAAAGCCGTGCATAACGCCATGGTGGTGCACGCCGCATTTGGCGGGTCGACGAATTTGCTGCTTCACATCCCTGCGATTGCCCATCAGGCGGGAATTTCCGTTCCGACGGTAGCGGACTGGCAACGCGTCAACCGGGAGGTTCCCCGTTTGGTCAGCGTGCTCCCGAATGGTCCGGTCGACCACCCGACTATCCGCGTCTTCTTGGCCGGCGGGGTTCCGGAAGTGATGCTGCACCTGCGCGAAATGGGCCTGCTGCACACCGACGTCATGACCTGTACAGGGCAAACGCTGGATGAAGTACTGGACTGGTGGAAGGGATCCGACCGGCGTCGGCGCGTGAGGGAACGCTTGCTGGCAGTGGACGGCATCCATCCGGACGAAGTCATCATGGACCCGGAAACGGCCAAGACCCGAGGACTCACCTCGACGGTGACATTCCCGGTCGGCAACCTAGCCCCGGAAGGCGCAGTCATCAAGTCCACGTCCATTGACCCAAGCGTCGTCGACGAGGACGGCGTGTACCGTCACGAAGGCCCAGCCAAGGTGTTTACGGCAGAACGCGAGGCTATTTCGGCGATTAAGGACGGCCGCATTCAATCTGGGGACGTGCTCGTGCTGATGGGACGAGGACCGTCTGGGACCGGGATGGAAGAGACGTATCAGTTGACTTCGGCACTCAAGCACCTACCGTTTGGCAAGCACGTGGCGCTTGTCACCGATGCGCGCTTTTCCGGGGTATCCACTGGGGCTTGTATTGGCCACGTGGGCCCGGAGGCTCTCGCAGGAGGACCTTTGGGCAAGCTGCGGGACGGAGACGTCGTGCGCATCGAGATCGACCGTAACAAACTCGAAGGCCGCGTGGACTTTGTGGGCTCAGCCGATGAGCGATTCACCCCCGAACAAGGGGCTGCGGTTCTATCGGAACGGAGTTCGCACCCTAATTTGGCGCCCGATCCCGATTTGCCGGACGATACCCGGTTGTGGGCGGCGATGCAGGCGGTCAGCGGAGGCGCGTGGCGTGGAGCGGTGTATGACACCGAGCGCATCATTCAGGCACTGGAAGCTGGCAAAAAGGCGCTAGGCTGGTAAAGAGGCGTTGAAGTAGGTATCGGGCCCAACCGGATCGGCTTGGAATTTATTGGACGGAGTTGGTTTGAGTCGGTCCGGTTGTCGTTGCTCTATAGTTTGTTGTATCGTATGTCTTGATAGTGTTTTCATTTTTCCGCGAAAAGTTTGCACAAACACAGAAGAGCTGGAGGGAATTAGAAATGGAATCTCGCAATTGGATTGGCGGCGAATGGACAACGCCAAACGCTGGGCAAGTGGTGATTAAAAACCCGTCGAACGTTTCTGAAGAGACCGGAGTGATTCACCTTTCTGACAAGGCTGACGTCCTTCAGGCCGGACAAGCGGCCAAACAGGCGTTGGGAAAATGGGCTTCAACCATCTTACCGGCTCGCGGTGAGATCCTTTATAAAGTGGCTGCGTTGCTTGAGCAACAAGCCGACGACGTTGCCCGAATCGCCAGCCTCGAGATGGGAAAACCCATTTCCGAGATGAAAGGCGAGGTTATGCGCGGCGTAAACCTGCTCAAGTACTACGCAGCAGAAGGCGTCCGGGCGAACGGCACGGTGATTCCTGCAAGCCAGGACAAGGTTCTTCAATATACCAAGCGCGTGCCTCTCGGCGTTGTGGCCATCATTACGCCTTGGAACTTCCCTGTGGCTATTCCCATTTGGAAGATTGCCCCGGCCCTCATCAGCGGTAACACGGTCATCTGGAAGCCCGCTGAAGTGGCTTCGCTCACGGCAACCCGGGTGGCTCAGGTGTTTGCCGATGCGGGACTGCCGGCTGGCGTGCTAAACCTCGTTGTGGGCAAAGGACGCGTCTTGGGCGACGTACTTTTGAAAGAAGTGGAAATCGACGCGGTCAGTTTCACCGGATCGACCGGAACGGGTATGGGGATTGCCGCTGCAGCAGCCAGCCGCAACATCAAGTACCAGACCGAAATGGGCGGCAAGAACGCAGCGGTTGTGCTGAATGACGCAAACTTGGCGATTACGGTTCCTGCGGTACTCAGTGGAGCGTTCCGCTCGGCTGGTCAAAAGTGCACGGCGACCAGCCGCGTCATTGTCGAAAAAGGCATCTACGAAGCGTTCAGTCAGGCGGTTCGCGATGAAATGGCCCGCATGCACATTGCCTCTGCGTTGGATCCGAAGTCGTACCTTGGACCTGTAGCTACGGCAGACCAGCACGAAAAAGTGATGTCGTATGTGAAGATGGCGCAATCCGACGCACAGACCATCGCACAAGGGCAGCTGCAAGTCGAAGCGGCCAGCGGCCACTATATCACCCCGCTGGTGGTCGAAGGGGTAAGCGTCGACCATCCGCTGGTTCAGGAAGAAATTTTTGGCCCAATGATGACGATGCTCCCGGCAGACAACTTCGACGATGCGCTGGCACTTTGCAACAAGACTGTGTACGGCTTGAGCGCCGCTGTCTTTACCGGCGACATCTCCAAAGGCATGCGGTTCTTGGACGAAGCCGAGGCCGGTATGGTGCGCATCAACCAGGAAACGGCCGGTGTCGAATACCAGGCGCCGTTTGGAGGCATGAAAATGTCCAGTTCGCACAGCCGCGAGCAAGGACAGGCAGCTTTGGACTTCTACAGCCAAACCAAGACCTGTGCGGTCTACTACGGATAATCCGACGGAATTTGCCTAGGCTTTTGCCTGGTTGAATGGATTGGATGTGCAGTCACAGAAGGGGCCGTCTCAAAGCTGCTGAAAGGCAGCTAAAGAGACGGCCTCTTTGACGTCGTTTTTTGCACATCTACGTTGCTTGGCGGTATGGAGTCCTTGCAACGGTTACTGGGTTGTTTTGGGGCGAAATCATTGGGATAATGTTCCAGCCTAGTCTAATCGTACTAAGAGTGAAATAGTTCACATGAACCGAGCAACTTTCTATCGTAAATAGTAGATCTATCCCTGTTTTTGGGGGTTACTTTAGAATGGTAGATCCGGAGCCGAAAACAGTCTGCATTGACCTTTAACGTAGACCCCGAATTCTCGATAATGCTGAGTGTGAGCATTACATCTGAGAGGGGTCATAACGATGAAAAAGACTATTCTAGCTTCGATTGCTTTATCAGCACTCGTAGTCGCCGGATGTGGTACAGCGAACAATGCACCGAGTGCATCCACTGCACCGACCCAAACTGCGAATCAAACGACCGCGGCTTCGAATACGAGCAGTACTACAACCCAGCAAACCGCACTCAAACAGCAAGAGATTGACTTGACGGTGTTGCCGGGAGCTCATTTAGGCCCAGACGGCAAATTGCATGACTCTTACAGCCCAGCAGATTTTAAGGTTGTTCAAGGCGTGCCCGTAACACTGACGGTTTACAACTTTGACGGCGGGACACACACCCTGACGAATGCGGCTCTTGGGTTGAATCTACAGGTGAAAGGCAGCACAAAAAAAGGCGTTCCGTCCGCAAACACGGTGACCTTTACCCCGACCAAGGTCGGTACCTACACATGGCAGTGCATGGACCCTTGTGACGGGCAAAACGGCGGCTGGGCGATGACGCACAACGGGTATATGCAAGGCACCATCACAGTGGTTCCGCCTTCCACGAACACGCAATACATCGATTTGACCATCAAAGACGGCGTGCGTTTTGCATCCGCGGACGGCAAGCTGCACGATTCGTATTCACCCGCTGACTTCACGGTACAAAAGGGAATCCCCGTAACAGTTACTGTGGACAACTACGACACCGGTGAGCACAGCCTGACCGCACCAGATTTGGGACTGAATCAAGTATTTAAAGGTGCCAGCAAAACGACTGGTCCTTCTGTAACGACCTTCACCTTCACCCCGACCAAGACCGGAGACTTCACTTGGCGTTGCGAGTTCTCCTGCGATGGCGGCATGGACAGCTACTCCATGACACACCCCGGCTACATGATGGGTACCATTCACGTCGTCGACTAAGAGACGGATTGAAAGTGTGTTGCCGTAAAGCGGCTTAAGTCGCTTTGTAAAGACCATAGCGTCTTTCTTGGAAAAGACCTTAGAATTACAAACAAGGAATCATAAATCAGCCCAGAAAATCGCGAAGACGAAGAGGCCCCAGATGGGGGCCCCTTCGTCTTTAACGTCCATTGCGCGACTTTGCTTCACAACACCTACATGACCTTCGTCATCGTACCCTTCACCTCGACATCGAACGCGATGTTCCCACGTACGCGTTACCGGTATTTGCTATTGTTATAATCAGCGAAGAGTTTCTATGTAGAAGACTTTCCGCGTAAACGAAGCTTTTCTACGCTCTCAAAGCGTTTAACTCACGATGAGGGGGATTGGAGTTGAATATTTCTCCGTTGCCACAGGACAAGTTTTCGATCCTCGTCCTGGGGAAGCCCTGCCTCAGGTTTGTATGCAAATCGGTTGTCGTCTCGAGCCAAGGAGCGGCGGATGCCAAAAGTTGCGAGTCGGCGAAATGGTTCTCGCAGGTACGCGGGGAGGGCATCCAGACAGCCATGGCCTTAGCCGCTCAGGACAACCCTGTCACGCTTGCGGCACCGTTTGGGACCGATAGGTTCGGTGCACATGCGATTAAGGCACTTCAAGGCACTGGTGTGAACGTGACGGACTTAGGGCCTTGGGGAAGAGACCTGTCGCCGAAAGTTCTCGCCTTGATGCAGGCGATGGCAAACGGGACCTGGCAGTGGTTTCACGCGTCTTTTGAGCTCTGGATGACGGGAACACAGCCACAGCGGGTAGTCCGTGAACTGCTTCAAATGGCGAGAAGGTTAGGGCTGTACATCACCTTGGACTTGAATGTGGGACGACTGCGCAAGGAACTCGCTCCCCCCTACGCGAGTGGGCAGAATTCAGGGTTCCGGAATTTTTTGGATGAGTTGTTCACTGAATTACTTCCTTTCCCGACCTGGGTGTTTCTCCGGGTGAGCGACGCGAGAGATTTGTTTGGGACTGTAGAACCCAAGGAACTGGATTTGACCCTGAGGTCCGCTGGATTTCTCGGCGTTTCTGCGGTCGTAATCCCTGATGACGGCGTCGTTTCGGGTGATTGGACCGGAAAGAGTCATCTACGCCGAAGGTCCAGTGAGGAGCAAATGGGCCACTGGATTGCGAACAAGGTAAAAACTTTGTCCGGAACCTAACGCGCCAGTTTGAAAGCGCGTTGCGAACTGGTACGACCCATGACTTTCCGCAAGGGTGTCACCGGATACCCGGATTCTCGGCGACACCCTTAAAAGCGCTTTATAGCGTTTTTTTGCACAGATACCAGTCGACGCAATCGTAACCTTGTTCGCCTTGAAGACGCTTTTGCAGGCCTTCATAGGTTTGTGGGGGCGGAACAATGACCGGGTCGCCAGGTTTCCAATTGGCGGGGGTTGCGACTTGGTGTTGGTCTACGGTCTGCAGCGAGTCGATTAACCGCAAAATTTCATCCATGTTGCGACCTGAAGTTAACGGATAGTAAATGATGGCGCGCAGGATTTGCTTGTCGTCGATCACGAAGACGGAGCGGACAGTAGAGGTCTCACTTGCGGCTGGATGAATCATTCCGTAGAGGTTTGCGACTTCCATACTTAAGTCGGCAATGACCGGGAATGGAATCTCAATTCCCATCTTTTCATGGATGTTGTGAACCCAGGACAAGTGAGAGTACACACTGTCGATGCTCAGACCTATTAAGCTGACATTGCGTTTGACAAACTCCGGGTTGCGCTCGGCGAATGCTGCAAATTCTGTTGTGCAAACAGGTGTAAAATCTGCAGGATGGGAGAACAACACGACCCATTTGCCTTTGTAATCCGACAGGCTGATTTTACCCATTGTGGTTGGAGCCTCAAATTGTGGGGCAGGGTCCCCAATGCGCAAGATGGAACGGGATTCCTGGGTTTTGGTTTCGGGGTTTTCTTCGACGTTTTGGGCTGTAGTATCCATGCTTTCGCTCCTTGCACAGGCCAGATTCTAACTTCGCTCTAAGAATGCCCAAATTAAGGGAAATTACAACCGCAAATTTACAACACGGATGGGATGGGGTATGCAGGACACATGGAGTGGGGGATGCAGGATAAACAAAGACTGCCCCTTCCGCGCAGGCGGAGGGGGCAGTCTCTTGGCACAAAATGCGGGGTGATTTACCACCAAGGTGATGCTAAGGCGCCTAAAGTCAAGCCTGTTAAGGCGCCAAAGGCGAAATAGGCTCCTGGCGCATATACCAAATCAACGTCGTTGTCGGACACTTGCTCTGCAAGTGCATATTCGCCATTTACAGCAGGCATGGTTGCGCCAGCAAGGGCGACCCGTCGTGCATTGAGCAAATAAACACCGTGAGGTGCGACGGACTGCAGCACACCGTAGTAGGTCGTTCCATTCATGTGGTGAGCGTACACGGGCCTACCCACCATGCCCCGGGCGAGCGGGTAAAGTGGATGATACATGTTCAATCCCCCCTGTCAGTTTGCTCAATGCATGGTATGTGACCCCGGGACGAACCGAACGGGCATTTGACGCCGTGCAAACGCCAAGTTTGTAGGCAAGAACAAAGCAGCAGGAGCTTTAGGCATGGGATCCAGGGGTGTTATACTCTTTTTTTCGCCATCATGCGCCAATTTCCGTGGAGAATTGCCAGTTGTGGCAAGGGGTTATCATAAACTATAATTCTACTCAAAATTTCAATATACATAGAACCGTTTTTAGCGGCAAAGAGAGATTACGTGGGGGATGGGTGTGAAGTGTTATTGCCCCGCGATGTATTTGATACGTACGCATCCTGTGGGCCGGGCCTGCGGGATTTTGTTTTGGCAATTTTCAGAGATGGAGGGTTTTATCGATGCATATTGTTGCGGATATCGGCACTTCAACCATGAGGGTTGGAGTCATAGGGCGTAAAGAATACATTAGTGAACCAAACGTCGTAGCGCGGATGCCATCTGGGGAAATGGTTGTGGGCCGCGAGGCCTTTGACATCATTGGACGAAGTCCGGCAGGGGTAGATGTATTCTTCCCGATTGAAGGGGGAGTCATCCGGAATTTGGATGCGGCCGTCGCATCCCTGCAACACTCCGTTGCTCAGTTTAAGCAAAATCGCTTTGGAGCGAAATTTGAATTAACAATTGCTGCCCCGTCTGGTTTGACGGGGGTGGAAAAACGGGCGCTTGAGGAGACGGGTTACCTTGCGGGCGCGAAAAAAGTGGAAACGTTTGAATCGGTTGTGGCCGCCGCAATCGGCACAGGGTTGCCGATTGGGGAACCCTCTGGGTGCTTGTTAGTCAATTTGGGTGCAGGTGTCACCGAAGTCGCTGTTCTCTCGATGGGCGGGATTGTCGAGAGCCGCTTCCTTCGAAGCGGAGGTCGGTCACTCGATAAAAACATTGTCGAGAGTGTTCGCAAGGAGTATGGATTTGCCATTGGAATGCGCTCCGCCGAAGTCCTGAAACAAAGCTGTGCGACAGAGAGGGAGCAAAGCGAATTTGAAGTCAGAGGGCGCAATTTGCTGTCTGGGCTGCCTGGAACTCTGAAGGTCCCGCGCAAATTGGTCGATGACATTTTGGAAACTTACTATCAAGCTTTAATTGAACTCATTGTGCATACCATTGAACAGAGTCCGCCAGAACTCGCCGGTGACATCATGGACCGCGGGATTGTATTGGCCGGTGGGGGAGCCCACGAAGGCAGTGCCGTGCCAGCCTTAATGGCGGCGACCGCAGTTCCTGCATTTGTGGCGGATAACCCGGACACGGCCACGATTCGCGGGTTGCTGCAGTATCAAGACAGCGTACGCGGTGCTGGGGTCGGCAACCGGATCGGGCGTTTTCCTTCACTCGGTAAAGTCACGGACCTTCCGACCAAATTGAAGTCTGTCTCCAACTTGTTCCAATCAGATAGAGTGTAGTTTTGTCCGCAATCAAAGTCTGAACGGAGGGCTGACGTGAAAACATTAAGAGGATTCGATGCGATTGAAATGGCGGACCGCTTTCACCTGCTTCTGACCAACCAGAAGTCTGGGGCCGAGGTCACCGCTGAAAAAGCTATGGAACTGGTGACCGCCGGGGTGTCTGCTGACGGGTTTGTCATTGCCAATTGGCCAGATACGGAGGAAGAGGCAGAATCGATTGTCTTGGCTCAATTTGCACAAGCCCTCAAAGCAACGCTCATGGCCACCGCGCGAATTAGTGAGATTGTCAGCCCAGAACGACTTCATGTGGAGGCCGCAGAGTTGGCGGCTCGCAGGCTGGTTGCGAAGGGACAGTTGGAACTCGTTGAAACCAATCGCGGGTACAGCGTGTATCGATTGCCGAAAACGGTTCGTCTTACAGAAAAATTTATCGATAAGCTTGGGACTGCCGTGTGTGAAGAGTGCGCCGATCTCGATTTTTCAACAGCCTTTCACCCTGAATGTATCGAAAACCTGTATGACTTTCTGCTGCACGGCGACTTTGAAGTGGACGAGATCACGGAGGTTATACCCGTCCTGACTTCGGCTGGCGCAAGTCGGCGTTTGGGGAAACCGTCTAGCGGGCTCGAGTGGTTGACTCACACGGCTTCGGTGACAAAAAACCGGTGGAAAAATGCCCTTAAACCCCTGTTTGTACAAGAGGATGGCACTCAAGGCTCCGTCAAGGACGCTCCGTTACCCGGGACGTCTGAGGAGTTGAGAACAGAAAGCCTCGAGGCAGCAGGCCGCCAAGACGAACTCAACCTTGACACGGACGAAACGCAGCGACCGCGTATCACGAAGCAGGAACTGATTCAGTACCTGTCCAGTGTGGAAATCGTGGATAACAACCGGGAAGTCGGTTTGCTTCGCCGGGAGCGGGAAGAGCTTTTGGCTCAAATCGCCGCAAAGGAACAAGACATTCAAAAGTTGGAAAAGCAACGGTCCTTTATGGAAAAGCAGTGTGACGAATTGCAGCGGGATGTCGAAACGTTAGTGCAGGCCATGAAGATCGCAAAGCGGCACGAGCCAAAATCGGCTCAGGTCATTGATGCCACTTACGAAAGCAAGTAGGTTTTGATTCATCCGGCTGGCGGTCCCAGCCGGTTTTGTTTTTTGAGCTCTGGGTCCGCGAAGATTCCCCTCAACTGTAAGAACCAAATACCCATAATCGGGCAGATTGACCCTGGACAGACACCGCTTCGCCCCCTCTGGGTTGTGACATAGACTACAACAAAAACGGTATGACAAAAAACCAAAGTCGTGCACAGTCCCAACTGGATGAACATTCCTCCAGTGAGAGGGGGGGTGAACCCAAATGATTACGAGAGCATATGTGATGCCCTATGTCGGCCAACGCGTCGTCGTCCGTACGCGCGACGGCGTCATTCATCACGGCATCTTGCACAGCGTCACGGACGGCGGACTGTACCTGCGGCGAATGGGCGGAGCAAACGCTCGGGCATCCGGACCGCAGAGCCGCGACGCATCGCTGTTAAACGAACTGCCTCAATCCGGTTCAGACGTATCTGAAGCTTGGTGGCCGCTGTTTTTCCTCCCTTGGTTGGCCGTTGCCGCGTTTTGGCCGTGGGGCTTGTGGTGGTAAGAAACTGAGGTGAACGGAAGCGAGGGGTATGGGCACATGGTCGTCCATCGCAGGAGTTTGGCACCCCAAGGGTGGCTGCATACACAGTTGCGCGCATGGACCGTTGTGGGCATTGGTGTCATCGTCTATTTGGCGAGTCAGTCGAAACTCGCGCTGAACTCCACCTCGTCTTCCACGGAACCGGACCGCAGCGAGTTGGTTGGCGATAGCAGAACGTGACCCCAAAGTTGGAAATGGCCTCCGTCCACAACGGACAGAGGCCATCGGTGCCTTATGGAATGCGCTGATCTGCTTACAACCGCTCCAGGCGCCACTTATAAGACGGAGCCGTGATACCGCCCGTCGTTTGGACCGGGACTTTAACTTGCTGATCGCCTGACGAAATCACGGCTGTGCCGACTGTCGTTCCTGCCGAAATACTCTGTGCCAAGGTGTTGGCTTTAAATTCGACCGCAACTTTCCGTCCTGGCCAAGTCAGCATTGAGACGCTCTGCTTAGCAACGACGGTCGTTTTGGATCCCCAAGGCGTAACAATTTCCCCGAGCGTTTGTCCCTTTGGAATGACCGTGACGACCTTCAAAGCGGCATCTGCACTTTGGATCAACTTCTCAGACGCTGTGAGTGCGGTCATGAGCGGCTGGTAACCGCCTTGGTTCAGAACGTCGCCGACAACGAGGTAGGTGTGCCCTTGAACCTTGTCGTTTGCCGCGAACGCAAAGCAAGCCTTCGTGAGATTGCCGGTTTTAATTCCAACGATGCCATCCTTCCCCAAGGCATAATCGACGTTGTAGACCGTTCCAGAGACCGGCAAGGTGGCTTGAGGCATGTCGACAATGTGACGGAAGGCGCGGATTTTCATGTCGGCTTCGACGACCTTCAATTGGTCTGCCGCGGTACTCACGGTGGTTGAGTCCGCTCCGCTCACGGTCGTGTACGTTGTGTGGGTCATGCCAAGGGACTTCGCTTTCTGATTCATGGCCTGAACGAAAGCCGCACTGTTGCCGCTCGTCCAATTGGCCAAAACTGAAGCGATATTGTTTCCGGATGGGAGAAGCAGTCCCTCCAGGAGCTGTCGTTCGCTGAGTTGTTCCCCGGCTTGAACTTTCATCACGGATTGGCCGGTGGCCAAGTCGTGGTTGTAGATTTGTACATCCTGTTGTGTCAGAGTGAGCACAGGACCCTGTTGTCCGGGGGCCAAAGGATGTCTTTCAAGAACCAGGAGCGCCGTCATCATTTTCGTTAAACTGGCGATCGGGACCGGCGTTTGGTTGCCGAATTGTCCCACAACCCCTTCTCCGTCAACAGCCACAATGGCTTGACCATTCGTTGGCCACTGAAGCTGCAAAGAACCGGGTGAAGTCAAAGTGTTTCCGGTCACCTGAAATTTTGGGGCCGGAATCGGGCGGAAAATTTGTACTCCTGCTAGAATAAGACAGAGGACCAGCAATGCTAGCAACGTGTAACCGATTTTTTTAAAGGGTGACGACCTGCGTGTGTTGTACGAGTACGAATACAAGTGGGGAACCTCCTGAATGAAACACCCTTTACAGGGTTTCTAATGGTCAACAGTGTATCATGGAAATCTCAAAAATACCTTTAATGTTCATAGGAAATACAAACCTTTTTCTTTTTATGAAAGCGAAGGCAGGGTTTGGGCCGGACTGGGAGAATTCATGAAACAATTCACCCGTTCGTCCCATTGGACGTCAGAGGAGGTACAACATTGGACAGTATTGTCTGTAATGAGCCAAACCAGTTTACACTGCGGCAAGAGGAGATGCCCAGACCCCTTCCCGGAGAGGCCCTGGTTCGCATCCGCCGCGTGGGCGTATGTGGAACAGACTACCATGCGTATCGCGGGCGGCAGCCTTATTTTACATATCCCCGGGTACTGGGCCATGAACTGGCAGGAGAAATTGACATGGTGGAGAGCAATGCTTTTGGGCTGACCAAAGGCGACCGCGTCGCGATTCTCCCGTACCTGCAGTGCGGCCAATGTGTGGCTTGCCGCAACAACAGACCAAATTGCTGTACGAATTTGAAGGTCCTCGGCGTCCATATGGATGGCGGAATGCGGGAGTACCTGACCGTACCCGTGACCCACCTTCTCCCGTCTTCCGCCTTGAGTTTGGACCAACTGGCTGTAGTTGAACCGTTGAGTATTGCCGCGCATGCGGTTCGCAGGGCGCAGATTGTTCCCGGGGAGTTCGTACTCGTCATCGGAATGGGCCCAATTGGCCTTGGGGTGTCCAAGTTTGCAACCCTCGCGGGCGGCCGCGTCATCGCGCTGGATGTCAACGAAAAACGCCTGCAGTTTGGCCACCAATGGAGCGACACCGCACATGCCGTTCGCGCAGGAGAAGACGCCTTAAAGACCGTTGAGGAACTGACTTCGGGTGAGTTCCCGACGGTTGTATTTGATGCCACGGGCAACGCTCAGTCCATGTCTCAAGCACTGCAATTTCTAGCCCATAGCGGGCGCTTAGTTTACGTTGGGTTGGTTCAGGCAGACTTTTCTCTCAGCGATCCAGAGTTTCATAAGCGAGAAACCACCTTGCTCAGCAGCCGGAACGCTACCCGGGAGGACTTTGAAACCGTCATGAAGTTCATGGAGCAAGGGAAAGTGGATGTCGACGCGTTCATCACGCACCGGGCTCCGTTTGCGGAATTTGTACAAGCGTTTGACAAGTGGACAGACCCGCAGTCGAAGGTGATCAAGGCCGTGGTGGAACTGTAAACCCTAACCTTAAAGGGGCTTGCACCGCCGGCTGGCGTGCGAGCCCCTTTTTCAGCCTGTTTGGATGGGTGAACCGCCTTCAGCGCGTCTGACGCATCGGCATGAGCGTTTTACAGCTGTTTCATGCGGAGGTACCAACTCTTGTATTCGAGCCCTTGATTCTCGGCGTCTTCCTTGCTTTCAATGGCGCTTGCAGTAGCGGGCGGGGCAACGACGACAGGCTCCCCAGGTTTCCAATCGGCAGGCGTTGACACCCCGTGCTTGTCAGCCGTTTGCAATGCGTCGACGACGCGGAGAATTTCGTCGATATTGCGGCCCACGTTCATTGGATAGTAGACCATGGCGCGAAGGATTCCTTTGTCATCGATTATAAAAACGGTGCGTACCGTCGCGGTGGAATTGGCTCCGGGGTGAATCATTCCGTAGGCGTTGGATACTTTCATGTCGAGGTCGGCGATGACTGGAAACGTCACTTTGTATCCGAAGATTCGCTCAATGTCCGAGGTCCACGCCAGGTGTGCCTGCACTCCGTCTACGGAAAGGCCAATCAACTGGGTGTTGCGGGCTTCAAATTCTTTCGAGCGCGAAGCAAAGCCTCCAAATTCCGTCGAGCAAACCGGGGTGAAGTCGGCCGGGTGGGAGAAAAGAACCACCCATTTTCCCTGAAAGTCGGCTAACTTAATTCTGCCGTGTGTAGATACTGCATCAAAATCTGGAGCTGGTTCATTTAACCTTGCGAGCGACATTGTAAAGCCTCCTTTGATTTTTACTTGTAACCCCATGAATGGGTGTCACATTGCGCATTGAACATGGACGAACACAAATAGTTTAGTGCAATAAATCCGAGTATACAAGTGAGTTTACTAAAAGTTAATGAAAAGTTTTGGAGAAACAAGTGTCATGAGAGTCAGGTACGGGGGGTGGAGCGTAGTTAACATACTAGTCGGTTATTATCATACAGCGACGCAAGCCCTCATATGACCCGCACAAAAAGCTTTTATGTTGCGAAATTTCAACGTTTTTCCGCAAAAGTACAGTGTGTCTGTGAGTAGTAGGTTTGATGTTTCGTCTGAATATTACGTATTGCCTGCAGTATTTGCTAGAGGTACTATAATTTGTGGAGATTTTTCGAAGAAATCGATAAAAGAAGGTGCGAGCGGGTGACCTCAGAACGATTTGCTGCAATTGTCGGCGTGGCCGAATCCGACCTTGGTGAGACTCCGGGCAAGAGTGTTCTGCAACTGCAGGCTCAGGCCGCAAAGGCTGCGCTTGAGGACGCGGGGTTTGAAAAAAACGACGTGGATGCTCTGTTTGTGGCCGGAAACTGGGCCTGGTCCCCGAACATGATGCTGGCCGAATACCTGGGAATTCAGCCCAAATTTACAGATGGTACGAACATTGGCGGCTCGTCCTTTGAAGCGCACGTAGGCCACGCTGCGGCCTCCATTCGCGCAGGGCTGTTCGACGTCGCGCTCATTGTGTACGGAAGTACGCAGCGCACCGACAAGTCGCGCAATCAACCCACCCCGTTTGTCACGTTGACGGAGCAGTTCGAACGGCCGTTCGGACTGCCGACGCCTGTAGGAGCATATGCTCTCGCCGCGATGCGGCACATGCATCAGTATGGGACCACGTCGGAGCAGTTGGCAGAAATTGCGGTGGCCACGCGAAAATGGGCTGTGATGAACGAGAAGGCGTTTATGCGCGATCCGTTGTCCATCGAGGACGTCCTCAACTCCCGGTACATTGCCGAGCCGCTGCATCTGCTGGACTGCTGCTTGGTCACAGACGGAGGCGGCGCCGTCGTCGTTGCGTCCGCCAAGGCAGCGGCAAGGGCCAAAAAGAAGCCGGTTTGGATTCTTGGGCACGGGGAAACGCACACTCATAATACCATTGCCAACATGCCGGACTTAACGGTTACGGGTGCGAAACAATCCGGCCAGAAGGCTTTTGAAATGGCTGGAGTGCGTCACGACGAACTTGACGTGGTCGAGATTTACGACTCGTTTACGATCACGGTGCTTTTGACGCTCGAGGCCCTCGGCTTTTGCAAGCCGGGAGAAGGCGGGCACTTTGTCAGCGGACAGCGGACGGCACCCGGAGGGGCGTTTCCGATGAACACCAATGGAGGTGGTTTGTCGTATTGTCACCCTGGGATGTACGGGATCTTTTTGTTGATTGAAGCTGCCAGACAGCTCTGGGGAGAATGCGGGCAGCGGCAAGTGGCGGAGGCCAAATTGGCTTTGGTCAACGGTACAGGCGGCGTACTTTCTTCGACGTCAACGGTGATTTTGGGGAGGGACTGACATGGAGAACCAAATTCCAAGGCCGGTATTGGACGGAGATTCGAAACCCTTTTGGGAGGCTGTACAGCGCAAAGAACTGCTCATCAAGCAGTGCGGAGACTGTCACCAGCACATTTTCTATCCGAGGTCGATTTGTCCACACTGTTTTTCGGACAACGTCAAATGGGTTTCTTCGAGCGGACGCGGTCGGATTTATTCGTACACGGTGGTGCATCGAGCCTATGGCCCATTTCGCGGGCAAACGCCGTTCGTCGTGGCCTTGGTGGACCTTGAGGAAGGTGTACGCATGATGACCCGCATCCAAGGGGATCGCGAAAAGGTGGCCATTGACTTGCCCGTTCGCGTCACTTTTGAACAAGTAGACGAAGAACTAACCCTGCCGTATTTTGAACTGGTGTAAAAAGGGAATCTCCTGGCCGATTTCCGCAATCAACGCGCTGACTTGTCAACGCGGTCTCACAGACGATTGCGAGATACTACTCTTTGCGCCCAGACAAGGCTCAGGTGTCCGTGTTGACGTCAGGCATGTTCTTCCGGACGATAGCATAGGACATAATGACTGGGCCTGGACCTGTGCGTCGCCACATCTCAGGCCGGGAGTAACGGGACACCGACTGTCCAAGTCGCATGACTTGTGAGGTACGACATGTTTCCTTTTCGAAGAAAGAACCTGAATGTCCGTCTGGACGAGATCCAGCGCGAACTCAACGCCTTACGCCAGCAACTCGAAAACCCGGATGCAAAATCGCCTCGGCTTCACGTTAACATCGAGCAACTTCACGTCGATCACGTCACTGTACCTGACTTGACCTATAAGCTGGACAGCTTGGATATTCAAGAATTAAGCGGGTCGCTCAACCTGGGCAATAACTTTGGAGTAGAGGCTAAGGAAGCTAAGGAGACGAAGGAGGCCTCTTCGCGGTTTCCCAACACACAAGCGGTTTCCCCGGCAAACAAGGAGCGTTCCACAGGTCAGGTGCACGCAGCGGATGGCAAGAACTCGACGGGCGCCTGCCGCAGTGGCGCGAACGAGGGGGAATTGACCCAGCAAGACGGCTTAGACGGGCGCGCGGGCTCAACAGGCACCTCCAGTTCACAAGCGGGTCAAAGAGAAAAAAAACTCGACGGGCCCAAGCAAGGACGTTTCGTCGCCACAGACAAAGGATACCGAGTCAAGGTGGTCGAGTGAGCGCGGTGCTTATAAAGCTGTTTCGTCACAACGCAAAAGGCGATTGCGCTGGTTGAGTTAGGGTGAGGTAGACGGGCCGTTTCATCGGATGGGTGGACGGTTGCGTCAATCGTGAACTGGACGGAGGAGAACCAGGTGTCCGAGGTGAAGCGAGAACTGCTGTCGCCGCTCATGACTGTGGACCACATTCGCATTCGGCACATGGAGGGCGCAGCCAGTGTGAACCTGGGAAATAACTGGATACCGTATGTCGAGACTCATCGGCAGCGTACTTTGGCTGCAGGAGGCGCTAACCGCAGCTCGGAAGAGGTACAAAAGGCTTCAAGGTCCACTGCCGGGCGTGCTCCAATGGATTTGCAGGATATATTGGAGCAGCTCCCCAATTGGGTGAAAAACGGGCTGGCCAGCCCGTTTCGCAGTGAACTGTGAAGTCCTGCACTCCGAGCCGCTTGTTCAAATCCCGTCACCAGAGCCGGGAATTGGGCCGCTTTTTGCGCGGACGGGAAGATTGTGCCGGACGGTATGGTTTGTCCGAACGGTTTGGTTTGTCCGGACGAGCTGACCCCGGCGGGTCCTCGGACGGTGGGGAACTGTTGTTGGAGGATTGCCGGAACATCCCAAAAGGGTCTACGCCTGGCATTCCCGGGAAGAATGAGCCCGGTTTTGCAGACTGGCCGTTTGTGGAGTTCTGGAATGGGAACCCGTATTGGCCCATCATCTGCTGGAGCCACTCCGGAAACGGCCCCTGGTTTTGCGACGGGTGTCCTTCGCCATCGGTGTTCGGGGATTGCCCCCAGGGGAAACCATTCCCCATCATCTGAGAAATCCACGGCGGAAGCCCGGAATTTCCCCAGGCGTTCGCCGAGTTGTGTTCGGCGCCACTGTCTTGTGGGTTTTGTGAGCCGTTTGTGCCCTGATTGGGTGCGGAGTTTGACCACAAGTTCCAAAACTGCTGCGGGTTTCCCCAATTGGAGCCTCCGTTGTTCAGGTACTTGCTCATGAACCAATTCATCCAGTTGTTGACCATCGTAAACCACTTCCCTCTATGGCGCCAAACTACGGCTGTAAAACTTGTGGCGGCAAAGCTTAGTACAGTGTATTTTCACGGTTTGCCCTTTGTGACCAATCCGTTTGAATCAGGCCAATCTTATATGACCCGGGCGTTCAAGTGTAAAGCTCGGGCGAACGAATATTGCAGTTCTCGCGAGAATACACTCCGACAAGGAAAGTACGACGACGACCGGATGCGTGAAAAACTGTCAATGGGGGGATTGCAGCGGTGACAACGGTATTTTTTAAAAACCTGCAAATCAACTCTGTATCGCAGACATCGGGCGTGTTTCACGGCGATAATTACCTTGGAGGCTTTGTTTCGAAGACAAAAAGCAACGAGGGGTTTGGCGAGGTGTCTGGACAAAAAAACGTGGTCGTCGAATGTCTGGATCTCGTTTTGGATTTGGACACCCTCGATACAGTGGTTAAAAAACCGCCTTCCCCGTCTTCAGAGTAGTTTTTTGACTCCGTGTGAGCCTTTTCACATAACATCCCCTGAAATGACCGCACAATAGGTCACAAGGGGGGGCGTAAGCGATGATTGAAGTTCAAACGGAAGGCAACCACGTGTCTATCGATGTACGGGACCTGATCTCACGGGGGCAGCACCCGCGCAATGAAATTCTCAATGTGGTACAAGAGGCCTCTGCCAATACGGTTTTTGAAATTCACGTTCCACACTACACCAAGCCGTTAGTAGAGAACCTGGAGTCGATGGGACTGCGAGTGGTGGTCAAGCAGTTAGAACCTCGGCATTTTGTGCTGCTGACGGTGAAATACTAACCATTCGAATCGCATCAGAAAACCGCGGATGGCTCAAACCGCCGATTGTGATGAACGCCAGGCTCAGAAACTCAATGACTTCATGCGAAGGCAGCGCTCGTTTGGCTGCCTTTTTTGCCATGACTTTACCTGCGTTCAGGTTTCTCTTGTCTCACTAGACTCATAGAAGGCAGGGAGGAAAATCCAAGCTTTGTACAACTCAAAAAAGGAATATTGGACGTGGCCAAGTATTATTGTAGTAGAGTGGTTTTGTCGAAAGCACCGGAAAAATGCGAACACGAACAACCCGCATGGCATGCATGAACTGACAACAGTCGGGTGCTCTTTTAGTCATGGCCATTTTGTCAGGAGGGGTCGAATGTGTCGCTGCAACACACAGATCTGGTGACGTTTGAAAAGATAAAATATTTTGAATGTGTTCATCTGGAAAATAACTTAGGCAGTCAACTGGAATTGATTCGTCAGACCGTGCCGGAATTTCGCACGTGGTTCGCATCGACTGGAAAAGTGGACGCGTTTTATTCCTACGATCTCGTCACCTTGCCTTACCCTTCCCAGTATGGATTTTGGCGAGCCGTACGCACGCGCAATCCATTCATCTGGTTGACAAATCGGATGCTCTTGGTCCAGTGGCAAGAAGAAAATCAGGTAAAAACCCTGCTTTATGAACCTTCCGATTTCGAACTTGGGGCCAATACACCCTATTTCTCCAGCCTCATGGAAAAGTACGGAAGCACACTGTCCAATAAGATGTTCTCCAAACACCATGACACTGTGCAGCACCACTTGGAATCCGTCGGGTTGAGACCGGAGGATGTCGATTTTATTGCCTTTGATCACTTACATACTCAAGACCTCAGACGCTGGCTGGGGACCAGGAAGCCCCAGCCAGACATCAGCCCCGACTCTCCTTTAGAGGCGTATTTTCCGAATGCAAAGCTGGTTGTTCAACGCAGCGAGTGGGAGGTTCTTTCGGAACTTCACCCCTTGCAAAAGATGTGGTACCAACCTCAAACTTATGCTGACATTCCAAGGGACAAGGTGTTGTTCATCGACGGGGACGTCCGGCTTGGTCCTGGCATCGCGCTCGTTTGGACTCCCGGTCATACCATCGGCAACCAGTCGCTGGTTGTAAACACAGAAACCGGAATTTGGGTTTCGAGTGAAAATGCCATTGCGGCAGAATGTTTAAACCCAGAATCCAGCCGCATTCCCGGGTTGCGCAGGTACCAAAACGAGACGGGTTTTGAGGTTGTGTTGAACGGCAATACACTGGAGAACCCGGCCCGTCAGTACAATTCCCTGGTCCAAGAGAAACTGATTGCCGACCCAGTCGCGGCCCGTCCAGAGTACCGGCAGTTCTTCCCAAGTTCAGAACTGTCCGTACATGCGCTTTCGCCTGGCATCAAGCCCTCGTTTCGGCACGCAAAATTGGAGTTTGGACAAATTCGCCGGAACCAGTGATACTATGGCAAGAACGCGGTGCCTGGCGCACTGCACATCATGAGACGGATAGGAGACAGACACTATGCCGGAGACACCTTGTAGGGGTGGGGATTTTTTCGTTTTGGCCCAATCCGCAGAAACCGTTTTCACACCTGAGGATTTGTCGGCTGAACACCGGATGATTCAAAGGACCGTACAAGACTTTATCGATGGAGAAGTGGTTCCAGCCATGGAGGCGATGGAGGACCACAACTATGCGGAAGTGGTTCGCCTCCTCAAACAAGCCGGGGAAATCGGGCTGTTGTCTTTAAATGTTCCAGAAGAGTTCGGGGGGTTAGGGCTGGACCAAGCGGCGAAGTGCATCGTCGCCGAGTCTGTAGGAAAAACCGGGGCATATGGGGTTGCACACATCAATCACGTGGGAATCGCGACCTTGCCTATCACTTTTTTTGGCACTCGAGCCCAGAAACAACGCTATCTGCAAAAGTTGGGGTCGGGGGAGTACCTTGGCGCGTATTGTCTCACAGAACCGTCCTCAGGCTCAGATGCTCTGGGGGCTAAGACCACAGCGAAGCTCAACACCGAGGGAACGCATTACGTCCTCAACGGAACCAAGCAATTCATTACAAACGCGGGTTTTTCCGACACGTTCATTGTTTATGCCAAAGTGGACGGCACGCGGTTCACTGCCTTTGTCGTCGAGAAGGACAATCCAGGTCTTCGCTTGGGCCCGGAAGAAAGGAAGATGGGCATCCAAGGGTCCTCGACCCGGCAGGTGTATTTCGAGGACTGTTTGGTTCCGGTGTCCAACGTGATCGGAGAAGTAGGCCGCGGCCACGTGATTGCTTTCAATGTGCTTAATCTTGGAAGATTCAACCTGGGTGCGGCTTCTCTGGGTGCCGCCAAATACGCGCTGGATTTGGGCGTGGCGTACGCCGCTGAGCGCCGACAATTTGGACAGCCTCTCATTGATTTTTCGAACACGGCGGAAAAGCTGGCTGTTGCGGCGAGCCGGGTTTACGCCGCCGAATCCCTGCAATACCGCACGGCTGAGTTATTGGAATCTGCATTGCAAGGCCTGTACGACGAGGTCGATGCAAAAACCGTCGATAAAAAGATGAAGGAATACGCCTTGGAATGCTCCGTCTGCAAGGTGTTTGGTTCAGAAACGCTGGGTATTGTAGTCGACGAATCCTTGCAAATCCATGGCGGGTACGGCTACATGAAAGACTACGACATCGAACGCGTGTACCGGGATGCCCGTATTAACCGGATTTTTGAAGGAACCAATGAAATCAACCGGTTGCTGTTGGCCGGGACGCTCCTTCGTAAAATGGCCAGCGGGGATTTGCAGTTGGCGAAAGCGATAAAAAGCGCGCAATCTGAGTTGGGAAATATGGATGCGCTCGGAACACCCTTTGCGAGCTTTCAGGGTGAGTCTGAACTTCACCCTTTGAGTCGCGTAGCCAGTGCCGTTAAATCCGTTCGCCGCCTGCTGTTGTCGACATTTGGTCACGCTTATGCGGAGTATGGACCGGCTTTAGAATTGGAACAGGAACTGATGATGCGTTTGGCGGATGCAGCCATTGAGTTGTACGCGATGGAAAGCGCAGTATTGCGTACAGAAAAAGCGATGATTCGCAACGGTGCACAGAAGGAATCTTTGAAAATCGCATTGACCAAAGTGTTTGTCGGTGAATCGTTACAACGCGTTGAAATCTTCTTGCGTCAAGTCCTTCAGTCCGTTTTTTCCCGCCAAAAGGAGGCTCCCTGGACTCAAATCCTCGCGCGGGAATTGGAGTCTTATGCGGACGTACACTGGATGGAGAACAAGCGGTTCATCGCTGTGCAACTCAGGGAGAAATCCGGTTATACGTGTTGAGTACTTATGCCACGAAGCCGCCACGCGGCCGCAACGCTGTCATAAAAAAGAAGTGACAAGTCCATACGACGCAAGTATGGAACTTTGGAGATGCTTCTGAGCAGGTTGGCTGCTTGGAAGCATCTCTTTTTTGTTCCAGGCATACCCGGGATTCGTGGTGTTGTCTAAATGGAGTAGTACATTTTGCTTGGATGAGATGGCACGAGTGAATCTCGATCAAAAGTTGGGGACCATTTACATTAGAAACAGAGAACAACCAGAGCAGATAGAGATAGCAGGATGGGACATGGGGATTAGAGTCCGGAGTTCTTTGCATTTTGCGGTGCGATTCCAAAGAGTGGGTGAGAAACTATGAAACTGATTGAACAATTGGTGACGTTGAATGTAGACCTCGATCGAAGAGCCATTCAAATGATTCAAGCCCACTCGAACCTTGTGGCCATCTTTACGGCTTTGGGAATCGGGATTTGGATTCACCAAACCTGGTTTGCGCTCACACTGGCGATGATTGGGGCCATGAGCTACTTTGGAGGCCTGTCGCTTGCCGGAATCGCGAGCCTGTTGATTGTGGGAGCGGATTTTGCTTTTACCGGCAAATACGACGATGCATTGACTTTGGTTCCCATCAAGCTGTTCGCAGATGCTGCCATAGCGTGGTTGGGTTATCACCACAAACAGCAAAAGGAGATTCAAAAGCGGCGGCAGCAGCAAACTCAGAACCGTTTTCATTCGGACAAGGTCTTACCGTGGACTGCAGCCAACGAAATTCGCAATTCCCTTGCGGCCATTCGCTTTCTGTTGTTTCCCTTACAGGGAGGCGAACAAAACCAAGAGCCTTTGCAAAAAGCGACTGACGAACTGTCCCGCATCGAGAAGATGTTCGAATACATGGAAGGCTGCGACCGCGAACGGAGGATGGATGGTTAAGGTGCATAGCCAAGCACCCGATTTGAGCGATTTGGCTCGAATGGCATGAGAATCGACAGGGGGGTTTTTATGTCTAAAACACTCGTAGACTTCGATCTCCGTCAAAACCTTCGCTTTCGCGACCACTGGGTTGAAGTGATACGGAGCGCGATAACGGTATTGTCTCCAGAAGATGTACTGCAATTCCATGCTAAGATTCATCCCTCGTACTGGCTGGACGAACTGTTTGACAGTACTTACCGGCATGTTGCGTTCCAAGATGGCCCGGACCACTATATTGTCCAGTACTATCGATCCGTTGCCGCCAATGCCGTTTTTCACGTAGATTGTCGCAAGATTCAAGAACGGATGGCAGTTCGTCAAGTATTTCACTTGATTCATCACACCTTCAAATTTGACAGCGGCCCTCCCCAATTTGAAGTCTGGTGTGCGGACGTACCATTTTCCATGTTAGAAGAGTTGGAAAAGCAAAACGTTCCGTTTTTGACAGACGCGTCATCCGGAAAACAATTTATCATAACGATCCCGCCGCAAAAATCTCGAGTCCTGCCGTGGGTAGGCGCTAAGTGATTGGACGACTGGGGAGCGCGGTTATTCTGTATGGCCGATCTCCCTCCCTTCACACTCCAATCCACCTCCAGTTTCATCACAAACCTCGACCGTTTCACCGTGTGGCTTCTGACCACAAAATTTGATTCCGCCTCCTATTGACAACCCAACTGTGCTAGATTTCTATAAAGTCACCAATGCAAAATCCGTCCGTTCAAGGTAATCTAAAATGGATAACGAATACGAATGTGACTGAATACGAATTTGAATGAATGTGAAACCTGAACGAATTTGAACTTGAACGACGTGAATTTATCTGAGTAAGGAGACTGTCCGATGAGCGATCTCCGCAATTCGCCTTTGCTGGACGCGCAAATTAGGCGGTTAATGATTCCGGCGGAGCGCGTTGCTTGCGTGCAATTCAATAATTCGTTAGACCACGCTCTGTTGATTCTCATTAAATCAGGGTATTCTGCCATTCCTGTTCTTGATGAAAAATCTACAACGGTTCAGGGAACCATTAGCAAAACCCTCATCTTAGATTCTATTTTGGGACTGGAGCGCATTGAAGTAGAGCAATTAAGAGATAAGACCGTTGCCGAGGTGATGGATGAAAAAGTTCCTCGAATCAAAGAAAGTTCTCCGTTTTTTAAGGCCTTAGAGCTGTCCATCAATCGTCCGTTTCTTTGTGTCGAAGGCGAAGATGGCAATTTTCTAGGCATTTTGACCCGCAAAGCGATTCTGGCTCTTATTTATCAACACTTGCGCAACTAGCATTCAATTTTCCTGTCTCCGCCGTCTACAAAACAAAATGTGGCGGGGGAATTAGATTTACAAATTAGATTTATGTGACGAATTTATTTTTTTTGCAGGTGATAACCAACTTGAATTCGAATATTTAATAAGTGTTATAGAGAAAATTCCAGAGACAAGACAATTATCTGGGAGGCGATGACGATTCAACTCACAGGAAGCAAAGACTTTCCAGTTCCACCAGAGCAAACATTCCGTTTGCTCACAGACCCAGATGCGCTGATTAAGGCCATGCCCGGATTGAAATCCCTGAATAAAAGGACTGAGACGTCGTACGACGCTGAGTTGGAAGTGGGCGTCGCTGGCATTAAAGGAGTTTATAAAGGTAGTTTGGAAATGCGCGATGTTCTACCGGGCGAAGGTTACCGCATGACGGTCAACGGTGAAGGGCCCATGGGTTTCATGGAAGCTGACGTGCAGGTGGCATTGACGCCCGTAGGAGAAAGCGGGACTCGCTTAAAGTACGACGGGACTGCCAAGGTTGGCGGTACGGTCGCTGGGGTGGGCCAAAGGGTATTATCGGGCGTTGCAAAGTTCATCACGAACCAGTTTTTTAACGGGCTGCTCAAACAGGCAACGTCCCGTTAGGCCGCGCTTATCGTGGTTCCCACAATAGGAGATGGGACAGGTTTTGACCGTTGCAACGGGTCAAAAAAACATCGAAGCAAGGTTCTGGAGGTGGGGTGGTGTCACAAACCGTGCGCGAGCATACGCTTCACGACTGGATCGACAAATTGGCGCAAGCGCGTTACCTCGCTGACGAAAGCTTGGCTGCCATGGTGCGATTGGCTGTTTTGCTTCATCGGCCACTTTTATTGGAAGGCCCAGCTGGAGTGGGGAAAACAGCTTTGGCCCAAGCGCTCGCCAAAAGTCTTCAGCGAGAATTGGTTCGACTGCAGTGCTATGAAGGGATAGAGTCTCAGCAGGCCCTGTACGAATGGAACTACCACAAGCAACTTGCGGATTTGGCTCAAAACAGCAGCGTAGACGTGTTTTCGGAGGACTACTTGTTAGCCAGGCCCTTGTTGAGGGCACTGCAAAGCCGGCAAGGAGCCGTGCTCTTGATTGACGAAGTGGACCGGGCAGACGAAGCTTTTGAAGCGATGTTACTGGAGTTTCTCGCCGACCACCAAGTGTCTGTTCCAGAGTACAAAACCGTATCGGCGCACCTTGAACCGGTTGTTGTTCTTACGTCCAACCGCACCCGGCCTCTCAGCGATGCCTTAAGACGGCGTTGCTTGTATTATTACGTCGACTGGCCCACGTCGGCTCTGGAGCAAAATGTAGTCGCCCTGCATGTTCCGGAACTGTCCGAGGTACAAACCAAAAAATTGGTGTATGCCGTACGCCTCATGCGCACTTGGAATTTAATAAAGCCCCCCGGTTTAGCTGAAACCCTCGATTGGTCCCGCGCATTTGCGGCCGATACCGATGCCGGTTTTGACGAGCGTTGGGCGCTTCAGACCCTCGGTTGTGTCATCAAGGACGCGATTGACCTGAAGACCGTCCGGGAGCGCATACGCGAGTTGTTTGACGACACCTGACTGAACAGCGCCGAACAAGCCTCAGCTCTCCCTGTGGATCCACAGCCGACGGGAAGCTCGACGACAACTGCACAGGCTGGGCGTTCTCCGGAAAGTGAAGCCGACCCGGATGAAGGCGAGGAAGACGAGTACGGCGTCACTCGGGCGAGCATGGCCTTAGGAAAAGAAGTTGGAGACGACTTGTTCGACTTAGACAGCCATCTGTTTCGTCGCATGTCGACCAGACCTCCGCTGACCCACACGGTCGTCAGTCGAAGAAAGGATTTTGTTTCCGGAACAACTGGCATCGATTTGCGGCGCACGGTCCGCCTGTGGCAACGCCTTGGCAGGCCTGGGCTTTTGTTCACACCCAAGCTGCGCAACCGCAAACCCGGCCGTTTGGTGGTCATATGCGACGTTTCCGGATCCATGTCGGATTTCCGCAACCTCTATCTGGCATGGACTCGAGCATTGGTTCAGCGCTTTGAACAAGTGGGTGTCTTTTTGTTCGCAACGCGTCTCATCGAGGTCACGGAACTCTTGAAACTGCCGGACTCAGCAGTGAGATCCCAACTTGCGGAACTTCCCGCTATCTGGGCCGGGGGGACGAATATGGGGGCTGCACTGTCGGAGTGGGTCGATCGCTACGGACCCAATTGGCTGAGAAGCAGCACCGCAGTCGCCATTGTCAGCGACGGTTGGGATGCCGGAGACCCGGAACTCCTCGAGAACGCGCTTCGACGGATGAAATCAAGCTGTGGTCAACTTTTTTGGATCAATCCGTGGCAGAACAGCCCGGGTTTTTCCCCGAAGACGCAGGCGTTGCGGACTGCAGTACAGTATGTGGATCGGATGGTCAGCGGCAGCGATGCCGATAACCTAATGGCATTGAATCAAATTTAAGAACATTTGAAAGAAGGGAAATTATGAAACCTGCATCGTTTTCCTACGTAAGGCCAAGCAACCTCGACGAGGCCTTGACCGCTCTAAGCCAGAACCCAGACAGCAAACTGCTGGCGGGGGGGCAAAGCCTGATCCCTGTGATGAACTTTCGTTTGAGTCGCCCCGCGGTTCTCATTGACATCAATGGTTTGAACGGCTTGGACTACGTCAAAAGCAGCGATTCGGGAGTTGAAATTGGCGCTTTAATCCGGCATCAACAGTTGCACAACCATCCGGTTATCCGGGAAGTCTTGTCCGTACTGGCGGAGGCGGCCGGGCACGTCGGCCACTGGGCCATTCGCAACCGCGGCACGCTCGGCGGTTCCCTGTCTCATGCAGACCCCGCTTCAGAACTCCCGGCTGCCATGGTCGCTTTGGATGCGAGTTTCCAAATCGGCAACGCGCAAGGGATGCGAACCGTCCCTGCACGAGAGTTTTACCAAGGCTTTATGACGACAGACCTCGGGCCCAGTGACATGCTGGTGTCCGTCTCCATTCCTCACCCGGGTGCAGCTCGATTTGGGTTTTCAGAAGTGGCTCGCCGGCCAGGCGACTTTGCGCTGGCAGGAGCTTTTGTCAAGGTGGAGCAAGGGTCCCAAGGGGCTGTGACTTGGTTTGGCGTCAGTGGCGGACCCGAATACCGGGAAGTAGAGATTTCGCAGGACGCAGAGGCACGCCGAAGCGTCTGGGAAGGTTTGGCAGAAGAGTTAGATCCCCTGGACCAGCCAGAGTATCGCCGGAGTCTCGCTGTGACCGTAGCTGAACAGGCCTATCAACGCGCGACAGGAGGGCAAGAATAATGTCTAGCACACCAACCGCCGGAATGGACCAACAGGAAGTCAAGACCCACCACATCACATTGAATGTGAACGGCCAGAACTACGCCGTGGACGTCGAACCTCGCTGGCTACTCAGCGATGTACTGCGTCATCAGCTCGGCCTGACAGGTACCCATGTGGGTTGTGAGCAAGGGGTGTGCGGCGCATGCACCGTCCTTGTCGATGGCCAACCCGAACGCAGCTGTCTGTTGTTTGCCGTGCAAGCGGAGGGCAAACAGATTGTCACTGTGGAAGGCATTACGCCCGATGAGGGGTTAAGTGCCCTGCAAGAGGCGTTTCAAAAACACCATGCGCTGCAATGCGGTTTTTGCACACCGGCTATGCTGCTGACCAGCGAGGCTTTGCTCAAAGAAAATCCGAATCCCAGCGAAGAGACCATTCGCGAGGCCTTGTCCGGGAATCTGTGCCGTTGCACAGGGTACCAGTTCATCATTGACTCGGTGATGGATGCCGCAAAAGCCTCCCAGAATTCAGAAGAGGGGGAGAAGTAATGGCGATGCAGGAGTTAAAACCGAAGTTTACCGGCAGCCGGATTACGCGTATGGAAGACCCGAGGCTGCTGAGTGGTCAAGGCCGCTATCTCGATGACATCCAAATTCCAGGAATGCTCGAAGCTGCGTTTGTCCGTTCTAATCGTCCAGCGGCAAAAATCACTTCCATTGACGTCAGTAACGCTTTGAAAGTCCCGGGAGTCAAGGCCGTTTTGACCGGCGATGACTGCCCCATCGTCTTGTACAGCCAAGACCTTGGGCTGGGCCAGCCGGTGTTGGCGAAAGACGAAGTGCGGTATGTCGGGGAACCGATTGTCGCCGTGATCGCAGAAAACCGCTATATTGCGGAAGACGCCGCAGAACTGGTCCGAATCTCTTACGAGGCCATTGACCCGGTTCTGACGATTCAAGAGGCGATGAGTGAAGGTGCCCGGCAGGTCCACGAAGGGAAACCCAATGTGTTCTTCCACCAGGACTATCAAACCTCTGGGTTCGACGAGGCGTTTGCAAACGCTCCGCATCGGCTCGCGGCCACCTTCGTGACCAATCGACAAGCCGGCGTGACCATGGAAGCCCGCGCATGCGCGGCAATGACCGACCCGGCTTCCGGCCGTTTGACTTTCTACGTGTCACACCAGTCTCCCCATGCCGTCCGGGGCCAGCTTTCCGAACTCTTAGGCCTGCCGGAAAACATGCTGCGCATCGTCGTGCCGGAAGTCGGGGGGGCGTTTGGTATCAAGGCTACGCTGTACCCGGAATACCTGGTGGTAGCTACGGCGGCCATGAAGCTGCGCAAGCCTGTCAAGTGGCTGAGCGATCGCACGGAGAGTTTGCTGGCAGACGTCCATTCCCGCGACGACATCCACGACGTGGAGGTCGCATACGACGGGGAAGGAAACATCATTGCCCTGCGCGATCACCTCATGGCAGGTCAAGGTGCATATCCTGCCGTTCCTTTTGTCGGCGCTGTCGGCGAGACGGTGTTAGCTTCGAAGGTTTTAACCGGGCCGTACAAAATTCCGCATTTGTCTTACACCATCGATTGCGCGTATTCCAATAAAACGCCCATGGGGGCTTATCGCGGAGTATGGGGTCCGATTGCTTCCTTTATCCAGGAAGGCGTCGTCGATCGCATTGCCCGCGCGGTAGGGAAAGACCCCGCGGAAATCCGGCGCATCAACATGATTCAGCCGGAGGATTTCCCCTACAAGAATGCCGCGAAGTGGACCTATGACGAAGGTTCCTATGGGGAGTCCATGGAGTCCGCGCTCCGCCTTGTGGACTACGAGAACTTTAGGGCGAAGCAGGAAGAACTGCGCAAACAAGGCCGGTACATCGGCGTAGGTATCTCGGTATTTGTGGAGCCTACGGCGATGGCGGCTTCAGAAGCGGGTTCCGTGGGCTACGAGGCGGCGACGATTCGCATTGAACCGACGGGTACTGTCACCGCAGCGCTGGGGTTGGGGCCGTCGGGGCAAGGCCATGAAACAACGATGGCTCAGTTGATTGCTGACGAACTGGGCGTGGACATCAGCGATGTCGTCGTGCTCCACGGAGACACGGACAGTGCGCCGTACGGCGGAGGCACCGGGGGCAGTCGCTCTGGCACCATCGGCGGAGGCGCTGCGATCCACGCCGGCCGGTTAGTGAAAGAGAAACTGGTCAAACTCGCGGCACATCTCTTGGAGGCGTCCGAATCCGACATCGAAATTGAAGAGGGCAAGGCACACGTCGCCGGGGTCCCAGCGAGAGGGTTCACGATCCGGGAATTGGCTCAAATCGCGTACACCGACGTTCGCCGCCTTCCGGAAGGCATGACGCCGGGACTGGAAGTCGTGGCTCGTTACCAGCCTAAGGCTCCGAGAACGTTTTCCAATGGCACGCACATCGCGGTGGTCGAGGTCGACGTTAAAACCGGTCTGATTACCAGTTTGGACTATGCGGTCGCGAACGATTGCGGAAATCTAATCAACCCCATGGTCGTCGAAGGTCAAATCCACGGCGGCGTGGCACAAGGTTTGGGAGCCGCGTACTTGGAGAAGCTGCGTTACGACGAAGACGGGCAGCTGATCACGACGTCGTTGATGGACTACTTGGTGCCGGTGAGCACCGAGGTTCCGCGCATGAAGGTCGAACACCTAGTGACTCCTTCTGAAAGCGAAGGAGGTTTCAAGGGCATGGGCGAGGGCTCGCTGATCGCGGCACCTGCGGCATTTGCCAACGCTGTGTCCGATGCCCTTGCTCCGTTTGGGGTGTTTGTCGGTGAGCTGCCTGTGACTCCAGACCAGGTTTTGAACTGGGTGAACAGCAAGAAGTAAGGAGTTTCGCACTGACATTCTGGTGAGACAGCCAATCGCATGCCGGGTTTCAGCCTGGCATGCGATTTGTTTTGAGCGGACAGAGAAGAATTTTGTGAAAGCAACGAGCCAAGAGGAGGAGTTCCGCCTGGTTTTGTGCTTCAAGTATTGCTTCAGGTATTGCTTCAGGTATTGTTCAGGTATGGTCAAATTTAATTCAGCATTTACTCAACGAGTCCCAAGGCGTGGTAATCCCGCCAAGACACGGTTCCATCGACCGTGAGCCCGCGGCTCTTTTCAAACGCTTTAAGGGCAATTTCTGTGGCGGGGTCAAACTTTCCGTTGCACGCGCCGTGAAAGTACCCGGCTCCGCGCAGCCGGTTCTGAACCAGTTGTACGTCTGAACCGATGTCCCCCGACACCAGCATCCTGGGATAGCCTCCGTAGCCCTGCAGGACATCGCCAACGATGTGTACCGGTGTACCAATTCGGACCACGTTGTACACTTGTTCTACGTCTTGGTTGAACATCCGTACACAACCGTGGCTTGCGCGGTTGCCAATCGATTCGGGTCTATTGGTGCCATGGATCCCGTAGATGCCCCAGGGGACGTTTAATCCAATCCAGCGTGTGCCAAATCCAGAACCCCAGTCTTTTTGTTTCATGACGACTTTCCAATCCCCGATGGGCGATGGGGCCGCATACGTCCCCACGGCCACCGGATACCGGTTCACTGCGCGTGTTCCCTTATATACGATTAACTGGTGTTTCACCGTATCCACTGTAATGGACACCCCCTGCTGCCTGGCTTTGACCTGTGTGGCTGAGGCAGGCGCTGGCGGACGGTGTGCAGACGGTGCAGAAACTCGAATGGCTGATGGCGCCGCAAACGGTTGGTTCGACAGCAGGTTGAATGGGAAAAGCCAAACCAGCAAAAACAAAATTGTATGGGTCATCGTCGCCTCATTCCTTAACTATGAACCTGTCTTCAGATAAAAAAGGACAGACAGAAATTAGGAATATTTTACACAAATGATTTCCTATTCCGCGCAAAACATGTTCCGATTTTGGGTCAATTGCAGTTTGTGCGTAGCAAAAACATTTTGTTGCACTCGGGAAACAACCAGTTTATGTTAAGACTATGACTACCTACTCACAATGGTTTTCCCTCCATAAAGTCGCAAAACGCATTTTGTTGATTCGGGCATTGCGGAGCCTCGGCCAAGGAGCCATGGTCGTCGACCTCGCTTTGTATCTGGAGAGTTTGCATTGGACCGGCGCCGCTATTGGAGGCGTGATCTCGGGAGCAGGGCTGTTTGGCGCCGCTCTCATTTTGGTCGTCGGGGTGCTCAGCGACCGCCTTGGACGCCGTCCTTTTTTATTGATTTACGAAGTACTGAGCATGCTGTCGGCCGGTCTGTTTGTTTTCACGACGCACGCCCTTCCGTTAGTCATCGCGATTGTGGTCGCCGGATTCGGCCGCGGGCAAAGCGGGGGTGCAGGACCGTTCTCTCCCGCAGAACAGGCGTGGCTGGCGCGGGTGGTTGAACGGTCTCGCAGAGGACAGGTGTTTAGTTTAAACAACGCGATCGCCTTTTTTGGCATGGCAATCGGTTCGCTGCTTGGCGGTTTGCCGCGGTATTTCCAAACATTCTGGCCAGGCCCATCGGCCTACCGGCCGGTTTTTTTGATGGTTATGGTTTTATCCGCAGTGTGTTTTGTGGTTTTGCTGCAAACGCCGGAGGCTTCTGCTGCGGCTGAGGACCAAGGCGCCGTATTGTCTGGCGACACCGCCAGAGAAACCGTAAATCCGAAGGCTCAAGGGTTTCGGCAACCTGAGGGAAAAAGTGTGGCTGGCTCTGCACCGGCTAAAGGCACGGAAGACGACATCCGCCGCCGGGAAAATGCGAACATGTTCAAGCTCGCAGCGGTCAACGCGTTGAACGGACTGGCCGTCGGGTTGACTGGGCCGATGATGGCCTACTGGTTTTCGGCCCGGTTCGGTGTCAGCGCGGCCTCTATTGGTTTAACCATCTCGTTGTCGTTTTTGTTAACGAGTGTCTCTTCCCTCGTAAGTGGGTACTTGGCGGCCAAAATCGGGATGGTCAAGTCGATCACGGTGCTGCGCATCATCGGATCGGCAATGACGATAGCTCTAGTCTTTATGCCAAGCTTTGCGGCTGCTTCGGTGTTGTACGTGCTGCGCAACGCGATCAACCGGGGAACCCAGGGAAATCGCAGCGCGGTGGGCGCAAGTTTGACCCGGGACAAGCGCAGGGGTCTAGCGACAAGCATCAATGCGTTTTCGATGCGGTTGCCTTCCTCCATCGGACCGACCATCTCGGGAACGATCTTCGACGCGGGGGACTTGGTGCTGCCTTTTTACCTGACCGCAGGGCTGCAAATCGTCAACGCTGTGTTGTACCAATGGTTATTTGGGAAGTTGGATAGCGTCTCCCGCCAAGCAACAAACCGTTTGCCTAGCCCTCCAGAGCCCCGGTCTTGACGCGGTCATCCAGGGGTTCCGTTCGGAAACCGGCCTGCTTTCATCTCTTCCAACAAAGGTGCAAACCGATGTTGAGGATTTGCGTACGGACGCAAGCGCGCAAGCTGCTCGCAGGCCGTCTCGTAGCCCATCTTTTCGGTCATGATCCACAATGCAAATGCGGCTGACCTTGAAAAGCCCGCATGGCAAGAAACCAGAATACGGCGGTCTTGTTTGCGGAAATGGTCTACCAACATTTTGGCCGCGGGGAAGACACTGCGGGCCGCTGCCAGGTCGCCGTCCCGCAAAGGAAAGCGGACGGTAGTGACCGACGCAGGAGCGATTACGCGCCGATTCGACCCTAGGTTGTCGTTGCGAAAGTCAATCCATACGTCAACTTGGGGATGGACTTCTTTCGGAAGCCTTCCGGTTGAAATGAGGATTTGTGCGGCCTGTTCGCCAAACAGACATTCGTCAAGGCCGTCTTCCCCAGAAAGCCATAGTCCGGGTAGAAATTCCGTGGCCAAAACGCGAATCTCGTGAACTGGAGGTTCCGTCTGAACCGGTTGAATGTCGCGCAATTGCCATCTCTCCTTCCTGGTGTGCGTCACTGGACCATTCTCGTTTTTTCTGGAAATGCATGGCTGGATTCGAACCTGTTCAACTCTGCTGTTTTTCGATGTTATCTGCCGCATTTTCAAACGGGCATTTGCTCAAACTTTCGCCACCGTCCCAGGTTCTCCTCCCGGCCCGATGTCTACCTGCAGTAACTGGCCTTCACATTGTTCAAGCGGAGGCGTAACGGGAAGTGCAATAAACCGTCAAATAAAATAAAGGGACGGAGGGGGTCTTTGCAATGAGTCGACGTTGGGCGGTTGCGGCAGTTTCTTTTGCATCGGCCATGGCGCTTGTCGCCGGCTGCGGTGCTCCGCTGGCAGGCACAGGCACAGGCACAGGCACAGGCACAGGCACAGTTGAGGCGCGGACGTTTTTTCAGGGCACCTTCAAATCGAATGTGGAGATGCAACTTCAGCCCGATCCGTTTGTAATGAAACAATTTCCGAACGTTTCTCCGCCGTCGAAAAAGGTGAGGGTCTTTTTGCCGCTTTATCCGGGTGCCGCTCCCGCTTCGGTCAATCCGGCGATCGGCGACATGGGCACCCCGATGACGCCGCAGTTGTTGGATGCAACCGTCTATTATCAATCGCAGGACGCTTCATCGAAAATCCAGTCGTGGTATACGCGTGAACTGGCCCCGCTCGGCTACCACGTCGCGGGCAGCGGGAAAATCGGAAACATCAAGACGCAAATCTATTCTGATTACGTGGAGTTCGCCAAGCAAGGCGCACCCGACATTGACCTTGGTTTTCTGCGGCAAAAGAACGAAACCGAATTTAAGCTGAAAGTCAAATACATTGTGACTGTGCAACGTCCGAAAAACTCGTACCTCCCATCGGATATTGTGAAGGTGGTACTCACTGAAGGACATCGCTCCAAAACTGTGGTCGATCCGGCGTGGATTGCGGGAGTGGTCAAACAGATCAACTCGTTGTCGCCAAGCGTTGGAGGACTCGTGAACTGTCCATCCGAGGCAGGAAACGTGCAAGCCGTCAACGCCACATTTTACGAAAGAAGCGGTTCAGCGATTCCAGTAAAGTTCGCTTTACCGTGCGGCGTACGCGACGTTTTGGTCGGGTCCAGCAGCATCTGGCTGCACGGGTCGGTCCGTCTAGACAGCGCGATCGCGACCGTCATGGGGACATAGAGCCATCCGACGATTGAAACCATACAGCTAAAACCAGGATAACAGTCCTGTTCAGGTATTCCGTGCACGTATCCCTTCGCGCGGAATTTTCTGGTATATTCAAGAGGTTAGAGCTGACGAAGAGGGAGTGACCAAAAGCTTGCAGCAGGACACGGCAACCCTTAAGTCAACGATCCCTGCAACGATCGAAGACTTTCAGAAACTCGACATCCGCGTAGGCACCGTTCTACGTGCCGAACCTTTTCCGGAGGCCCGCGTGCCCGCCATTAAACTTGAAATTGATTTCGGAGAACTCGGCGTCAAACAGTCCAGTGCTCAAATCACGAAGCGCTACACGCCGGAAGCCATGGTGGGCAGGCAGGTTGTGGCAGTCGTGAATTTCCCGCCGCGACGAATCGCCGGATTTAAGTCTGAAGTCCTTGTCTTGGGAGGTGTTTCGCAACACGGAGACGTTGTTTTGTTAAGACCCGACGAGACGGTGGAAAACGGCACCCCAATCGCATAGCTTTGAAGGACTGTATTTGGAGGTAGTTACAAGTTGCCCGCGATGTTGACAATCGGTGCCTGACCCACAGCCGCAAGGACCGTGTAGTCTCGCATGAGTTGCTCTCGAAAGACAGAGCGGTAACGGACGCGAACCCGGACGTTGGATCGATGGCGAACCTTCAAGGGACGCAGAATCAGTTCGACTTGGACAGTCTCTTCCGAAGACAGATTCAGAAATAGGCGTGGTGACCCGTCACGCTTGACCGATTCTACTGGGACTTCCTGTTCGTCTATGACGACTGCAAACTTCATGTCAATGGCGGGACCGCTTCCGTAATTGCGCAAAGCGACGATCAGCCTTCGGATGGTCAGCGTATCCGCATGTACGTCTGGGGGCGTGTCAGTTGGCTGATCCTCACCGCGGAGTGCGACACTTGAGTCGGTGATTCTTGGGCTCTCATCGGCTGAGCTCGCGTTGGCTGGCTGGCTTTCGATCGCGATGGTCTCTGGATACACCATGGGATGAAGCGAGTCTTTCCGGTTCCTGCGCAATTGGTAGACAGAGGCCGCAGCGAGGGCAAGGGTACCTGCCGCGGAGATCATTGTGGCGATTTCCATCAGGGTGAGAGCCTTCATCCACAAGTTCTCCTTTGGTATCAATTCACACTGTACATGCCGCGAAGACACCGGAGTCATTGCTTGGATAGGTGTCACAGTGCCGCGGGGTTTAACAGACCTCACACCTTGCTGTCGCGTACAGTGCGGATAATGACATGGTTGGACAGTCCGCACGAGATTATTCTTCGGGATCTGAAATGTCCGTTCGCGGGGGTGCTTTGTGCCCTGGAAGATTGGTGCTCCAAAAATGTCTCGCAAGACGCGAGGCTCTCCAAAAACACGAAACCCAAAATATTTATCTGGATTATTCCGAAAATTGTTTCAATACGAATAGGATAGACAGAAACTCAAGACCAGAAAGGAATGAGTGGATATGGCAGGCATTCGGCAAGTCATCTCGACGCTGACCAACGACGGACAAGAAACCATGGGGCCGCACGTACTGGCTTGGAGATACCCAGATGCAAACATTGTAAATGGGTCCTTGTTGACGGTCGAAAGTAATCACTTCGCCGTTTTAAAGGCAAGAGGCGCGATTTTAGGGGTCTATGAAACTGGGCAACACGTCATATCCACTCCCGACCGGCCCCTAATTGGCGCGTTCCAGCAGGCGTTTTTTGGCGGCAATTCTCCCTTTCAATACGAAGTGATTTACGTCAACCGCGCGAAACTCATTCTCAATGCCAAAGGAGTCGCCTATTCGCGGGAAATGGCAGAAATGGGCTACGACGTGAACTGTTACATTCACGTGGATACCAAAGACGACGCTTTGAAACTCGTTCAGCACATGCCGATGTCCGGACACTTTCTGAAGATGGACGAAGTGGACACGTATGCTGCGCCGGTCATTGAGCAATCCATCAACAAAATCGTGCAATTGACCGAGTTGGAGCGCGTGAATGAGCGGATGCCGGATATTCTGGAATTGGTGAAAGACCACTTGCAGGAGTTCCTTGGAGTGTACGGTTTGACACTCAACGACGTGAAGGCGTTGGTGTATCCGCGGGACGAGCGAATGAAGGAACTCATCTCCCTGAGGGCGTTCGGTTTAAGCGAGATCGACGCAGTCCGGTACTACGTCGCGATGATCATGGCCAGCAAGGGTGTGGTATCGACTCCAAACATGGCCGTGGGTCAGCCGTACTTTGTCGGGAATCCGCAAATCGCGGCGCTGACGGAAACTACTCCCCCTCCGTTCACGCATCTATCTGGAGAAAAACGCTCGTGAGCCGCTTGACTCGGTACGGTGTCGCTTTGGCGCCAAGCGGGGCCATCACAGCCATCTTGGAGGGGCTTTTAAACGCCTGGACCTACGATGTTCACTCGACTCCGAGTCAACTTCACGAGCAGAGTTTGAGGCTGCGTGAAGCTGCGGACGATGTGCTTGGCAAGTACTTGGAACAACTTCGTCAAGAATTGTCCGGTTTACGCAAATCTCTGCCCCAACCGACGCGTGAAAACCCGTATCCTCCGATGGACGGGATTGAGGCGGTCAAAGACCTGGAGTCGTACATGAAGCGAGTCGAGCGGCTTCGCACGTCCATCCGGTCGGCTCCGCTCCCGGCGAGGGACCTGGTGTGGCAGGGGCGAGGCGACTATGCTTTGCTCTTGGCCCAACTGGCAAGTATGGATGCGGATATTTTAAGAGCCCTGGGCCAATTGAATGAGGAGACGCTGCAAAACGTCGAGGGACTGTTTGAAGACCGTTCGAAACTGCTGCGCGATTCTCAAACACTGCCTTAATTGGGGTATAGCACCTTCCGTGTTCCGGGAAACCTATTCCTCGTGCCGCCGTGAACCTGGCGGATAGGAGGAATCGGCAGTATGCATGACACGACTTTACCTCACGATTCTATTGGGAAGGACCATTCACAACGTCGACCCGGCCAGGATTTCGATTCTGAGCGCGACGAGGACATGGGGCAAGGACTAGTCGACAGCTTGGATGACGATGCGGAAGCCATCCCGCCTGATGAGACCATGGATACCGATAAAATCCGGCGCGCGGTAACCATGATTCTGGAAGCGATTGGCGAAGACCCTCAACGCGACGGGTTAAGAGATACGCCTGCACGCGTCGCTCGCATGTTTCAGGAAGTGTTTGCAGGGATAGCCAGGGACCCCGCGGAAGTGCTCTCCGCACGGTTTGAAACTCGACACGAAGAATTGGTGTTCGTCAAAGATATACCGTTTTATTCCATGTGCGAACACCATTTGCTTCCTTTTTTCGGTAAAGCGCACATTGCGTACATTCCGAATCGAGGAATCGTTGCGGGTCTGTCGAAGTTGGCGCGTCTGGTGGACGCGACGTCGAAACGTCCGCAGGTTCAAGAGCGGATGACAGATGACATCGCCACAGTACTGGAAGCGAATTTGAAGGCTCAGGGTGTCATGGTCGTCGTTCAAGCAGAACACCTCTGCATGAACATGAGGGGGGTTAAAAAGCCCGGAGCCAGTACAGTGACGATGGCGACACTCGGGAGGTTTGCGGAAGACGCCGCTTTGCGGCGGGAGGTCTTGCAAATGATCGAATAGCGTTTTAGGGTGGATACGTCGGAAGATTATCAAGTCATGGATGTCTGAATAAAAATCCCGCGGGTGCATGTCCGCTAAAAATTTTGTAAATTGGGTGTTGACATACTGTCGTTGGTGTCGTATTGTTAATTCAAATTTGATTCGACTTAACGGCTGAGATGGAGAGAGTACGCAACGGATTCAGTTCAGAGAACCGGTGGATGGTGCGAACCGGGCTGAAGAAATTGCCGAAGTTCACTCCGGAGCCGCCAGGTGAAAAGACGTCGTGACGGACGTTCAGTAGCCTGTGCCGGGAGCTTTCTAATGGCTTCCGTTATCCCAACGAAGTGAAAGGCGTTTGCCTTTTATGAGGGTGGTACCGCGAGCGAATCTCGTCCCTTTTGGGGCGGGTTTTTTTATTTTATTCGCACCATGCGCTTCCACCTGAAACTCCGTGAACGTATTTATAGGCGCCGATACGTTTGGAGCAAGGCAATCCGTCTTTTACTAGGGTGGTACCGCGAGCGAATCTCGTCCCTAGTTGGGGCGGGGTTTTTTATTTTGCGGGGATTTCGCGAAGGACAAAACCCATACTTCCATCGGCGGCATGGCTGGTCCAAGCAAATCCTGAAGATTTCGAAAAGATGGCTTGGTTAAATCAGAGGAGGAGAGAAATCGTGATTATTCGAATGGAAAATGGAGCTTCAAAAGAGCGGGTTAATGCGGTTGTGGAGACCGCTCATTCCTTAGGACTGAAGACGCACTTGGCCAACGATGGCGAGGCGACAATCATCGGCTTGATTGGGGACACCCGGCACATTGACGTCAATTTATTGCACAGACTGGCAGGCGTGGAGGATGTCGTGCGGGTCAGCCGACCGTTCAAAATGGCCAGCCGCGAATTCCATCCGGAAAACTCTATCGTCCACGTTGGCAGTGTCCAGGTTGGCGGGGTAGAACCTGTGGTGATTGCGGGTCCATGTTCAGTCGAAAGCCGCGAGCAGATTCTTGAAGCTGCCCACCAAGTCAAAGCGGCTGGGGCTCAGCTGCTCCGGGGTGGAGCTTTCAAGCCCAGGAGTTCCCCGTATTCGTTCCAAGGTCTGCAAGAGGAAGGGCTGAAGTTGCTGGCGGAAGCTCGCGAAGCAACGGGACTTGGCATCGTGTCCGAAGTGATGGACCCCGTCAACCTGCCCATGGTTGCGGAATACGTCGACGTGCTGCAGATTGGAGCGCGCAACATGCAAAACTTCCACTTGCTCAAGGAACTCGGAAAGGTCAATAAACCCATTTTGCTCAAACGCGGGCTGTCGGCCACCATTGAAGAATGGCTGATGTCTGCCGAGTATATTCTGAGCGCTGGCAATCCCAACGTGATCCTGTGCGAACGGGGCATCCGGACCTTTGAAAACTACACTCGAAACACGTTAGACCTCAATGCGGTCCCTGTCGTCAAAGACCTGAGCCATTTGCCGGTTATTGTGGACCCGAGCCACGGCATCGGGGTTCGCCGCTACGTGCCAGCCATGAGTTTGGCTGCGATCGCCGCCGGAGCAGATGGCCTGATTATCGAAGTTCACCCGAACCCGGAACAGGCGGTGTCTGATGGTCAGCAGTCGCTCAATCCGGAAGAATTCGAAATGATGATGACCAAAGTGAACATTTTAGCCGGAAAAACTTCAACGGCAGAAAAACCAGTTGCCGCCTGGGCATAAACGGGATTCGACTGAGAAGCGAGTCAGAGATAACGGTGTGTGGAGGTGGACCGGGTGGAAAGAGAATTGAGCAGATACCGTCAGGAAATCGATGCGATTGATCGGCAAATCATCGAACAGCTCGCCCGACGATTCGATGTGGCCAAAGAGATTGCAAAAATTAAGCGGACTTATGATTTACCTGTAGTGCAGCCGGATCGTAAACAAGAAGTGGAACGGCGCTACATCCGCCACGGAGAACAACTGCGGTTGGCAAAGGACTTCATGTCCCACCTGTACCACCTGATTCACCAGGAGACTTGCCGCGTAGAAGACGAATGGGTAGCAAACTCGAGTTCAGAACAAGGCACGGCTTCAGGCACTGGTGTAAAACAATGGGACTGAACGAGATGGGAGACGGGCGCGCCTAAGGCGCGCTCCGGTTCGTGTATGAGTGCCATGCCGGACCCGCGGGGATGCATCGTTGGGTGTATGGCTTGTCTCGCTTACGTAAAATGGTGAAGGGCTACCGCAATGGCGGCCATGAGCAGGATGAGCGACAGAACCATGGCTGCGAAAAGTGAGATTCCAAATGTCAGGAACAGTGCCGTACGACGCCTGCGAAAGCGCACAATGGACGCAATCAAAACGGCGACCGGTGCCAGAAGGTACAGGCTCAATCCGACCCAACTCAACCAGCCGATTCTCAAGGTGAAGCTGAACATCCAGGTAAGGAGAATGGCTAAGACAAGAGCCAACAGGACCATTCCAACGTGGAAGACGGTTCTTTTCACGAGATTCACCTCGTTTGTGAACCATTCTACCACAGGCTTTTTCACTCGGTTCATTTGGCGATGTTTTGAATGGACAAAGTCGCCTTGTGTTTCCTAATCTACCACGGGTATGTACAGTCCCCGGGAGGGGACCCCTCAATCAAAGTGTAGAAGCCGACGATTAACGCGTAAAAAGAAGTCTTTAATCAACGCGTAAAGAGAAGCCTTTGGGCAACCCTCAGGAGCCTTTAGGCCTTCTTGGACAGGACGTGAGGGAGGCCTTCCCGGGGTCTCTAGTCGACAGGTATACCGATCAATAGGCGCCGACCCCTGCTCCTGCTGCGCCGGCTGCTGCGCCACCCCAATAGGGGACCAACAGGATGAACAAGACGAAGATGATCAAAAACACCACGGCCCACTGCGTATAGCCACCGAATGCTCCGTACATGACAACATCCTCCTTTCTTTGGCTCATTTTTAAGCTCCGTGTAGGGTATGTAGGGACATACTCCCTGGACCATGTCACATGGCCTAGGGCAAAGGCCTAATTCAGCCAACTCCTTCATCGTCTCAGGCGCGCTTTCTGGGGAAGGGGTTGACCCCAGTTTGGGTGCGGGGGGACAATGAAAGCAGAAACAGCATGTTCTGGAAAAATTAAGAAATCCGATGTGAGACATAAGGGTGGTGTACCTGTGGAAATAACGCAGCAAGGTGACGTACTTTCGGTTAAACATTCCGTCGAATACGGCGGGTTCAAATCAGATGTGTATATGTATCTCGTAGACGGTATGCTGGTGGACACGGGAGCTTACCGGGTGTTAGACGATGTCATCGCCTTTTACAAAGACCACAAAGACATCGAACTGGCCTGCATTACGCATTCCCACGAAGACCACACGGGTACTGCCGCCTGGCTCGCCCAAAACCGCCAGATTCCGATTTACATTCATCCCATGTCCATTGAAACCTGCGCAAAGCCGGGAGAATACCCACTGTACCGCCATGGGATATGGGGTCAGCGCGATCCGTTTGCGGCCCTGCCCCTCGCGGATCAAATGGACTCTTGCACCAAACAATGGAAAGTTTTACATACACCCGGACACGCTGCAGACCACATGGCATTTCTCAATCGGGCAACAGGGATGCTTTTCTCAGGTGATCTCTTGGTGACTCCGAAGACGAAAATCATTCTGCGCGAGGAGTCGATTCCCACAATTATGTCCTCGATCCGCAAGGTGTTGACCTATGACTTTGAAGAGGTGTTTTGCTGTCATCGGGGCTATGTGAAGGATGGGCGCCAGCTGTTTGAAATTAAGCTTGACTACTTGGAAAATTTGAGTGGGGAAATCATTCACCTGTACGAACAGGGAAATACCATGGACGAAATTAAATGCCGGTTGTTTCCGGCTACGCCTGTTCTCTTTGAACTCTCAGACGGGGAGTGGGATTCAGGGCATATTGTGAGAACGGTAATAGAGGGGCACAAAGCTCAGATGCAGGTGTAAAGCGTTGACCAACCGCGGATTTGGGACGTGACGGGCAATCTGCACCAGTCATAAAGACGGGAAATGGAAAGGCGAAAGGGCCGCCTGCCAGACCACCCTTTCGCCTTTGTCACCAGTCTTCTCTTGTATTCGGTCACGTTTGTCCTGCGCTGCTCTTGGCCTCTGTTGGCAGCGGTGCGGTCAACCGGTTTTCCCGATCGGATTAGTACGCTGCACCGCCTGCAACCCCGGCCGCTGCCGCACCAGCACCATAGGCTGGAACGAATAAGAAGAACAACACGAAGATAATGAGAAACACCACAGCCCATTGCGTGTAATTCCCGAAGACACCATACATCTTTCGCTCATCTCCTTTTTGTGGATTTGAGTTACGCTACAGGGTATGCGCGAGGACCCATGGGTGGGTGGGCCTGTGTCACTTTGTTTCGACCTTCGACCTTCGACCTTCGACCTTCGACAAAAGAACCCGGAGGTTCCCTCTCCGCGTTGGACGCGGAGGTTTGGGGTCGCCTGCGGGTTCTTATCAAAAATTGCAGGTTCGTGAGGGGTTAGTACGCTGCAGCGCAGCTGCCAGCCCCGACTCCATAGCCCGGTACGAACAGGAAGAACAATACGAAGATAATCAGAAACACCACAGCCCATTGAGTGTAACCACCGAAAGCACCGTACATAATTTGCTCAACTCCTTCTGTAGATGTTTGCCGCGGTACAGAATATGCCGCAGTGAATCTATAGGAGTGGGCTTGGGCGTTTGCCCTCAGGTTCCCAGAATTCCTTGGCGGACAGTGTTGCAGTGTTGCCCATGATGCCACATCCGCGCAAGAGCTGTATGTTTTTGGGTGCGGGTGGGTGAAAGATGGCTCCATGGATAGCAAGAATGGGCTGCCGCCGGGTGTATTGTCGCGGTCCCATTCCTGTGATACGGTCAACTGTGTCAGCAATTTTGTGGAACTCGGCGAGTTCGGCCATGTCAACCAAGCTGATGACTTGTTTCGCCTACTCCAGTCCGCGTGTCGGACTGTTTCGACAAGAGGTGTGCACCTTGAAGATTGCGTTGATTGCTCCCTATCAAAGGTTAGCAGATGAAGCACAGCAGGTTTGCCGCACATACGGAGAGCGAATTGACATTGCTGTCGGAGCCATGGACGACGGAGTTCGCGAGGGGCGTAAAGCCGTGCGTGAAGGGGCATGGGCCCTGATTAGCCGCGGCGGCACTTGGATGCGCTTATGCCAAGAAGTTCAGGTCCCCGTCGTTGAAATCGCTGTCACGCCCTACGACATTATGCGAACCTTTCAAAAGGCCCGCTCGCAGGGTACGCGTTTTGGGGTGGTCGGGAGCAAAGCCGTGCTGGCTGGTCTCAAAGACTGGTATTCGCTGTTGAAAGTTCCTGTCTTTCCGGTAGAGACGTCGTCTGACGCCGTTCAATCGCGGGCAGCGATCGAACGCGCGGTCGCGAAACACCGTATCGACTGCTTGTTGGGAGACGCTCGAGCTATGGAACACGCTTCGGGATTGTCTGTGCCCTTAATTCTCATCGAATCCGGCAAGGAGGCCATTTGGGCCGCGATTCAAGAGGCCAAACGCATTGTGGCGGCCAGGGTTTTCGAAACCTCGCAGACCGCTACTCCACAAACCGCGTTGGACAAGACTGGCCATGGGCTGCTGTTAATTGACAACGGCATCGTTCAGTATGCCAACCGGGTTGTTCTCGAACTGCTCGGTACGGATAACTGCGCCTTTGAAAAAGTGAGCACCTGTCTGCCCATGGTGCTGCAGGACTTTTTAAACCAGGACTCATCCGGTCCATCCTCTGATATGCTGTTGCTTAGCGGCAAGTTGTGGATTGTGGAACGGACGCTATTAGCTGGCCTGACTCGGCAAATGGTGTCGTTTCGCCAATTGGATTCCCAAGCGGATCACGGCAGCCAAAGCCGGCTCGATACATCTCGGTCGAAGCCTGCCAACCGGACATTCGACGACTTCGTGGGGCAATCTAGCCGCGTCCGTCTGCTGGTTCAGCGCGCTGCTGAGTTTGCCCTCTCCGATTCCACTGTGTTGATTGTCGGCGAGACTGGAACGGGGAAGGAAGTGTTGGCCCAGTCGATTCACAACGCCAGCCCGCGGTCGTTTGGTCCGTTTGTCGCTGTGAACTGTGCTGCACTGCCTGAGCAACTGCTCGAAAGCGAACTGTTTGGTTATGAATCAGGAGCCTTTACCGGGGCGCGCCGCAATGGGAAACCAGGGTTGTTTGAACTCGCGCATGGCGGCACCATTTTTTTGGATGAAATTGCCGATGCTCCATTTTCCGTGCAGCAACGTTTGTTGCGCGTCCTGCAGGAACGGGAGGTGATGCGCATCGGCGGGGACCGGGTCATCTCAGTCGATGTCCGCGTCATTGCCGCTACGAACAAGCCGTTGCGACAACTCGTGGATTCAGGCAAATTTCGCAACGATTTGTTCTTCCGTCTAGACGTGCTGCGTTTGAACACGGTCGCGCTGCGCGATCGGTCGGAAGACATTCCGGAACTGCTCGGGCACCTCATGCGCGACGTGTGGTACCGGCGAAAAGGCGTAGGGGCAGCGCCAAAGATCGATCCAGAGATCTACCCTTTGCTTTGCTCCTACGATTGGCCCGGGAATGTGCGCGAACTTGAAAACATGGTGGAATATCTCATCTCGGTCTGTCACGATCGCTTGATCAATCACCAACTCATCGAGGAGTGGTTTGCGACCAAACTGGACGATGGGATTGGAAGTTCCCTGACGGATACGTGGCACACGCCGCACACATCCCAGGGTCTGCAGAGTCCGCAGAATCAACCCGCCCTGCAGCCCATGATTCCAGTGACAGGGACTTTGGAGGATATGGAACGCCAGATCATCGAAACAACTCTTGAATATTCGGGCGGAGACGTGAGTAAAGCCTCGCGAACCCTGGGGGTCAATCGGACGACTTTGTGGAGAAAGCTCAAGCAGTGGCATGCAGAGGAACCTTCTTCAAGGAAGTAAGACAAAGAACCAAAATCCGGCGTTGCAATTTCGTATAGGGCTGTCCCGATACTGATGCACCTTGCATCAACCGCGCTGTTGCCAATGGCATTGCGATGTGCCCTGATGCATGATGTTCGCACAAAACAGAACCATAGCGGCTCTCCTGAGGCGTTGGCACATGGATTGCTTAAAACCACAATTGGATTGAATATTCAGCTTTGCTTGGATGTGGACAAGGGCGTAAACGGGTGGAATGGTCAAACGCCATCTGCCCTGCCCAATAGGAGGGAAATCATGCTTACTCTTCGTGGAATTTCGGTCATTTCATTGACGCCGTTTACCGATGCGGGCGACGTGGATGTCAATAGTTTGGCGCGGCTTGTCGACTTTTACCTTGACGCAGGTGTACATGGGATCACGCTGCTTGGCATCATGGGAGAAGCGAACAAGCTGTTGGACCGCGAGCGAAGCCAAGTGATTGAGACGGTCGTAGGTCAAGTTAAGGGAAGAGTCCCGGTTGTTGTAGGCTGTTCGGCTCAAGGAACGCACCAGTCAGCGCACTACGCCAAAGAAGCGGCTCAACTGGGTGCAGATGCCATCATGCTGGCCCCTCCCGTCAATCAAAAGAACCTGGAGTTGGTCTATGAACATTACAAGGGAGTGGCAAAATCGGTCGACTTGCCGTTGGTCATTCAGGATGAGCCCACGACCACTGGCGTAACGATGCCTCCCGCTTTTTTTGCCCGGTTGGCTGCGAACATGGATACGGCCCGTTTAGCCAAGTTGGAAGAAGCGCCGACGACGGTGAAAATCTCGAGGATTCTCGAAGCGACCGATGGAAAACTGGACTTGTTCGGCGGACTGGGCGGCATGTATTTTTACGAGGAACTCGCCCGGGGCGCAAAGGGCATCATGACTGGCTTTGCGTATCCCGAAGTGCTCGTCAAAGTCTATGAATTATTCACTTCCGGCGACCAGGCCGCAGCGCGAAAGGTTTTCTTTCAATACCTGCCGCTGATCCGGTTCGAAGCCCAATTAGGAGTCAGTGGCGTCGCCATTCGCAAACAAACGTATAAAATGCGCGGTGCCATCGACTCGTCAGCCGTGCGCTTGCCGGCCCCGCAGGTCGACGAACGGACCGTCAGTGAGTTGTTTGATCTCGTCGAATTTCTCGGACTTAGTCAGGAGGCGTAAACGATGGATTTTGGTTTAAAGGGAAAGTCAGTCTTCGTAGCAGCAGCCAGCAAAGGGCTGGGAAAAGCAAGTGCCTTGGAGTTTTCCAGGGAGGGCGCCATCGTTACGATTGCGAGCCGGAGTTTGGACGAACTTGAGAAAGCCGCTGCGGAAATCCGCCAAGAAACAGGAAACCCTGTTCACGTTGCCGCAATGGACGTCAACAGTCTGGCAGACATTGATGCTGCTCTCGCTGTGGCCGTTAACGCGGGAAACGGACTAGATGTACTTGTGACCAACGCGGGGGGACCGGCGCCAGGCAACTTCGACAACTTCGACGATGCGGCTTGGCAAAAGGCGTTTGAATCCAATTTACTCAGCGTCATTCGTTTAATTCGCGGGGCACTTCCCCACATGCGGGACAAGGGGGCAGGACGCATCGTCAACCTCACGTCGTCTTCCATCCGCCAGCCCATCTCCGGCCTGATTCTTTCCAACACGTTTCGCGCTGGTGTATACAGCTTGACGAAGTCCCTGGCCATTGAATTGGCCCCGCAAGGCATATTGGTGAATACGGTTGCACCGGGTCGGATCGCCACTGACCGGGTGGCTCAGCTGGACGAGAACAAGGCCAAAAACACCGGTAAGAGCGTGGAACAGATTCAGGCGGAGTCCATCGCCCAAATTCCTGCCGGCCGATACGGAATTCCTAGTGAATTTGGCAAAGCGGTCGCCTTTCTGGGCTCCTTTGCCAATGGGTACATCACAGGCCAAGCGCTTTTGGTGGACGGAGGCATGGTCAAGGCTTTATAAGCGGAGATTTTCCTAAACGCAGTCTGTGCAGGTTTTACGGTAAGGAGGGCAGGCGATGCCGGAAACATCGGTATGGGTAGATCCGCGTCGATTGTCCGATTTTGTGGCCACCCTGTTTACGACGGTGCAGATCCCTGTTCAAGAGGCAGAATTGATTGCAGATACGCTCGTGGATGCGAATCTGGCAGGAGTGGACGCGCACGGAGTAATTCAGGTTCCAACCTACATAGAAGGTGTTCAGTCCGGGCAGATTTGCCCGGCCACGCGCCTTATATGGATACAGGACCGTGGGGCTGTCTGTGTGCTGGACGCAGGCAACGGCTGGGGACAAACAGCGGCTTTAGCCGCGATGGAAAGAGCCATTGAAAAGGCACGGGGTTACGGTGCCGGGGTGGTTCTAGTCCGCAACAGCAACCCCATCGGTACCCGTGGATACTGGGCCCGGATCGCGGCGGAACAAGGATGCATCGGACTGGTCATTACAGATTTCAAAGCCGCGATGGGTTTCTCACCCGCGAAGAATGTGGAAGACCCGTGTATTTCCGGGGAAACCGTCGGGATGAAGCGAGGAGACGAAATCCAACTCTTTGTTGCTTTGCACATCGATTCTCTCGTTGCATCGACTCTCGCTCCATCGAGTGTGCTTTACGACTGGATTCAAGACCAAGTGCGGACGGCACTCGGACTGGACAGTTCCAATGAACAACGCGAGGATGTTCAAGGACCTTTAACGGAGCCAAACCGTTGGGTGAGAGGATACGAGGGCATTCCACTCGTCAAGGCAACCTATGACAAATTGCGGGAATTAGCAAGACAACACCAGATTCCGTTTTTGATATGAAGCCATGAAAGTGTTACTTTGACAGGCCATGGCGCTGTGACGCCATGGCCCCAGAGGTTCGTTACGGACTGTAGTCAATGGTTCCTCCATCTACGACTTTGACTTGCGGCAACGACGACAAGTGCCTCATCAGTTCAAACAGAGCCTCGTCTTTGTATTTAGCCTCAACCATGATGTCGATGTCTTGGTTAAACTCTCGAACCTGCTCCAGAAACGGCAATACATCGGCTGGATTGATAAGTTCGGCATGTGCGCGAAAATCTTTGTCGTCTTTGGGAGAAGAGATGTGAACCTTCGGAGGAAGGCCAGTGTTTTCCCAAGTGGCAAAAATGGGCTTAAGAAGAGGACCGACGTCGCCTTGACCGTCTTCGTGGTTGCACATGTGATGATGCAAGTCGAATACCATCGGTGTTTCTACCGTTTGACACAGTGTTAGGGTATCTGCGGCACTGTAGGTTTTGTCGTCGTTTTCTAAGGTCATCCGCGCCTTGACGCGTGCGGGCACGTTTGCCCAATTGGCGACGAAGCGATCCAGGGCCCCACCTTTATTTTTGTAGCCTCCCCCAACGTGGATCACAAACTTCGACTGCACGTCCAGTTCCATCGCTTCAAACATGTCTGCGTGCCGTTCGAGTGCGCCAATTGAGCTGTCGACGACCGTGCGGTCCGGCGAATTCAAAAGTGTGAAGTGTTCCGGATGGAAGCTTACGCGCATGGATTTGTCGCGCACAAATTGGCCTATGGCGGCAAACTCTTCGCGCAACTGCCCGAGAAAGTCCCAGGACGACGTCACGTCGTGTCCGAACAACGGAATGAGCTTCGAGGAAAAGCGGTAGACGTGCACGCCGCTGGCGTGGGCGTGACGCAGAACCCTCAGTGAATTCGCCAAGTTGCTTTGGGCAATGCGTGTCAGTTTGCGCAAAGCCGCATCGCGGTCTGCGATTTGCAAGAATTGTTTGAGCGTCATGGTTTGTGAAGGTGAAGCGTTCTTTAAAGACATCGCCATCGCCACAAAACCAAATCGTACCCTCATCGCGGCATACCCCCATTACTGAGTTAGTATGTCCGGGATGGTGAAAGACTTTTCCAGCCATTGGCGGCGAGTCTTATCCGTCCGCACCCATCCACCGCACCCATTCGTAGATTGCTTCCCCAAGAGAAGAGTGACTCAAAGAGAGTGACTCAAAGACTGTGCCCGAGCAAAATCAACAATGGAAGGGATAGGAAACTGACGAGCGTCGTGATCGCGACGGTCAACGTGACCACCTGCCGGTCGCTTCCAAACTTCTCCGCCAAAATGACGGAGTTGACTGCCGCAGGCATGCTGGATTGAACAAACAGCACTTCTGCCAGCAAACCGTGGATGCCGAGAATGAGAATGCACGCTAGGGAAAGTACAGGTACGATGACCAAGCGCAGGACAATCGGAATCCAGACTTCCTTGCGCCACATGCCGCGCCACTGAATGGTCGTAAAGTGGATGCCCAAAATCAGCAAGACAATGGCTGAATAGGCGTTTCCGACAAGATGCAGGGCATCTGCAATCCCTTTAGGCACAGCCCACCCAACAGCAGTGACGACGCCTCCAATCAACACAGCGTAAATCAGCGGCAGTTTCAGTACTTGGACAATGGCTTCCCGCGGTTTGACTCGGGATCGAGATGCGATGTACAGCCCAAGACTGTTCAGAAGTACGATTTGGCCAATGACGTACGAAGTGCCAATGACAAATCCCGACGTACCATAGGCGAGCATTAAGACTGGCAAGCCATAGTTTACGGCGTTGCCAAAAATTGTGGTCAGCGTGACAGCGCCTTCAATTTCGGGATGAAACCGGAACAACTTGGCGGTAACCTTGGCGACAATCCACGTTGCTGCAGTTTGGAGAACCGTGAAAGCCGCAACCATTCCGACGGTATGACCGCGGAGGGAAGAGTGTGTCAGTGCGTCAATCACCAGGCAGGGAGCAAGTATGTACAAACTGACGTCTGCGAGAGTACGGGTGTCTACCTTTCTCCATTTTTGCAATACGAAACCGAGGAGGCCTACCACGGCAATAGGCAGAACCACCGTTGAGAGCAGACTGAGATAGTGGGCCATTTCATCGTGTCTCCATTGTGTGTTTGCCCAGGTCGACATTGGGAATCATCCGGCGTTCCTTCCGGTCGTCTTGTTACAAAGCAACGGGAGGAGCGGCGAGCTGGGAATTTACTGAACTCACTCAAAATATTCCATGCCTGAGGTCACTTTCCTGCTCCACGCAGGGAACAATCGTGAACTCAATCGACATTTATGACGTCCTTTCTTATAAAATCGAATTCTCAACTGAAGTGTGCTGGCCGGACTCGCGTGAATCACTCGAGCAGCAACACCCCGGTTCAATGAAATGAAATTCTTGATGAAACACAATTTTTAATGAAATGGATTTCTTGAGTCACAGGATGGAACGTGGCACCTTGTGGCGTGTTTTGGAGGTATGATGTATGCTTGGCTCGATTTACTGATTGCTTTAATCATTCTTGGGGGCGTCGAGGGTGGGGGTGTTGAATGTTTGAACCAAAATGATGTAAACCTCATCCGAACCGCTAAACGAGGCCATGGCGAAGCGTTTACGATGTTAGTTCGAAATTATAAAAATTTCGTTTTTCAAACGGCATACGGTGTGGTTCGCAGCAAACCGGATGCGGAGGATATCACGCAAGAGGCTTTTATGAAGGTACATCAATCTTTGAAGGGATTGCACGATGAACGCGCATTCCCAACGTGGCTTGCACGCATCACCGTTCGGACAGCCCTTGATTGGCTCCATCGCAACGAAAAGCATCGTTTGTCACCCCTAGATCCGGATGAGATTGCCAAGGATGCCAACCACGCTGCGGAACTGCGTTTGGACCTTGAACAGGCGTTGGGCAGATTGAATCACGAACAGCGCAGCATTCTTGTTTTGCGCGAACTGCAAGGATTTGATTATGAAGAGCTTTCTAAAATTCTCGACATTCCAGTGGGTACCGTGCGCTCCAGATTGCATCACGCCCGCGCTCAACTTCGTCTCTTGTTAGCAAACGAAAGGGGGAATGCGCCATGAAATGCGGATCCATACAAGAGTTATTGTCAGGCTATGTGGACGGAGAGTTGTCTGCAACGGAGCGGGTTCTCGTTGAAGCCCATCTGACGCAGTGCACGGATTGTCAGAATCAGCTGGCTGAAATAAAAAAGATGACCAACTTGTTGAGAACGTCATTCGAAAACGTCGTCGCGCCACTCGGTTTGGAGGAACGAATTGCTCAGGCAATCGAAGCGTCCCACCAAGGGGTTCAAGCACGGCGATTGACCGTCCTGTACCTCGTGTTTGCCCTTTTGGGCGGGGGAGTCATAACGGTGCTGGTGGTCTCACCGTTTGGAATGATTGTCAGGGCTCTGTTCCGTTTGACGGTAACGGTCGTCCGTGGGGGCATTTACATGCTGAACTCCATGGGGCACTTGTGGCTGGCCGTGCTTGTGGTTTTCTGCATTTTGCTTGCTGGCTCATCGCTTGTGGCTCTTTTTCGGTTGCATCGCGCCACGCAAAGCGAGGTTGTCTCATGAAAAAGTTCTTGCATCGCGTCGGAATTTTCTGGGCTGCGTGTTTCGTGGTGGCGTTGTCCTTGATGCCTTCTTCAACGGCATATGCTGCAACTTATCGAGAAGCGATTGTCAGCCAACAAACCACGACCGTTCAAAGAGGTCAATTTGTAGAAGACGTCGTCGTCTTGGGACACGATGTGACGGTGTCTGGAGATGTGTCTGAGATTCTTGTGGTCATCGATGGAAACATTCACTTAACCTCAACATCTCGTTCGGGAATTGTGGTGGACCTCGGGGGAAGCATTCGTCAAGACCCTGGCGCCCATGTGAATGCCGTGTATCACGTATCTTTAATGACACCGTTTTGGAATGGTGCCTTGTTTGGTGGCACATTCGTTCTTTTGCTGTGGGCTGCGATGCTGGCTCTAAGCATTGGACTTGTGATCCTGTCCGTGTTGATTTGCTTTGCTCTTCGCCATCAAATCCATGCGCCGCTTCACTCCATTGAACAATCTGTGCGACGGGTTGGGGTAACAGGGGTGTTAACGAGTGTTGTGGTTTTGGCGATCAGCACACTCCTCGCCGTGACGGTTCTTGGTTTGCCGTTAACAGGATTATTCATAATTTTATACGCTGTCGCTGGTGTCATAGGATTCTCAATCGTATCTTTGTGGATTGGTAAACTGGCGATGCGCAATTCGCCCATGGAACGCCCGGTTTGGGTACTCAGTCTAATCGGATCGGGTTTGATGATGGCCGTGACCAACATTCCCTTTATCGGAATTCTTCTGTTCGCGATCTTTTGGTTCGTGGGCGTGGGCGCTGTGACGAGCTGGTCATTTAATGTTTGGAAAGCTCGCAGAAAGGTTTAGACCATAGTCCAAACCATAGTCCAAACCATAGTCCAAACGGCAGACCGAGACCACATAGACCAAACCGAAGACCTAGACCAGATAACGAAGACACCCCGCAGGTTCTTGTTCCTGCGGGGTTCCTATTGCCTATTTCCTATTCCACGACCTACACCGATCTACACGACTCACATCGACCGCGTCGACGACCGGGCGTGCTTTGCCACCTTTGCAGTTGGACCCAACTTAAAAACCTTCGCCACAAACGATGTGAGCGGGAAGAGCAGACGCTGGAACTTCCACATGACTTTTCCGGCGACGATACCTATAATCATACCGCCGATGACATCGGTTGGATAATGGACGCCAACGTATACGCGGGCGAACATGACGATGACTGCGATGACCGTAAAGGTATGGCTGATCCACTTCGTGTTATGTCCCCAAGACCCTGCCGCAAAACCGAAGCTGCCGGATGCGTGATCACTTGGAAAAGAGGCATCCGCACTGTGCGGAACCAGTTGTGTGAATGTTCCTTTATGAAATACGGTAAATGGGCGCGGACGGAACCAGATGTGGGAAATGACCACGTTGATCAGCAACGCCAAAATGCCGGAAAAACCCGCCACAACTAATGCATGTCGATGTTGAATGTCCTTTTTTGGCAAAGCGAACCACGCAACGACGAACAACACTGCGTAGATCTCAAGGGCATCCTTGGCAAAGAAAATCATGACGACATCCAACAGGTGGCTATGTCCTGCCAATCCATTAATCCAGTGATAAACCGTAGAATCGAACGGATTCAAAAATGCATTGTGAATCATGAACTCACTCCCATGCGCTGTATGTTAATCAATTGTAAAGACCGTGTAAACGGCAAAAAAGTTCATGCGTTCCATGAACTTTTTTTCTCCTTATGCCGTCTTTTGATATGAAGACAAACCCTGAGGTGGTGCGAGGTCATGCGTCATGGAAGGTCTCTCGTTTTGCGGGACACTAGTACTTGTGGACAGTCTTCATAATGGGTACGCTAAATAACACAGTTGCCGGTGTTGGATTCGTAATATTTGCAGTTTATAAGAACGGCAAAAATTAAATAAGGGGAGAGTTATTTGCACCACTTTGACATCCAAACTCTGATTCACCATTACGGGTATATCGGTGTGTTTTTCATCTTATTTATGGAGAATCTCGGAATCCCGTTTCCGGCAGAAACAACGTTGACCATCTCAGGCATCGCCTGGACGCAGCATGTATTCAGGTTGATACCGCTGTTGGTTACGGCAAGTTTAGGGAATATCCTGGGCTCCACGATTGCCTACGGAATAGGTCGCTTTCTCGGTCGACCCGTAATTGTTCGCTTTGGGAAATACATTGGAATCACCAACGAACGTTTGGATAAAGCGAATGCGATGTTCCAGAAATACCAAAGCCCCGTGGTGTTGTTCGGGAAATTCATCGCTGGCATTCGCGTGTTGATTCCATACCTGGCTGGGATCAACAAGATGTCCTTTGCGGTTTTCACGATTTACAACGCTGTGAGTGCCGTGGTGTGGGCGGGTGTGTTTATTGTTGTCGGTAAGTACATCGGCATAGAATGGACGCGTTATCACCAGGTGCTCCATCAATACATGGTGCCAGCGATTATTGTGCTGGTTCTGCTCGTAGGAATTTATTTTGGATTAAAACTTCGCCATAAACGACGAGCAAAGATGAGAAAAGGTCAATTGTGACGCCCACTTCGTGCACCTCATTCGGAATCTTCGCTTTTCGATGTTGTGAAGCGACCGTTCGGCTGCACACGAATTGCTTTCAAGCCGTATGCAAATGATTGTAAATGCGACTAACACTTCGGGAAAAGGATATCCTAGCGTCAATCGTATGGAAAGCGGAGGATGTTGATGGATTCCACATATGAACATGCAATCCCGATGACCTCGATTACCAGTGGTGCTGGGCTGTGTGTGGCGCCTGACCTGTACAGCTATACCGTACAAATTGCTAATATCGCAATGATTGGCCAACCAGATACAGCCAATCCGTGGATCCTGATCGATGCAGGCATGCCAAGAAGGGCCCCTGTTATCATCGCTGAAGCCGAAGCGCGATTTGGCCCTCGGGCGCGCCCACAAGCAATTGTGCTCACCCACGGACATTTTGATCACGTTGGTGCACTGCAAGCGTTGATTGATGATTGGAACGTGCCTGTCTATGCTCATGAAGAGGAACTCCCGTATCTGACGGGAGAACGCGATTATCCACCCGGGAACGCGATGGCTGGCGGCGGACTCGTGAGCACGGTCTCGCCATTCTTTCCCCATCACGGCATCCGTATCCACGGTGACTTACGTGCGCTCCCGAGTGATGGAAGCGTTCCTTTTCTGGATGACTGGCAGTGGCTGCACACGCCTGGACATACCCCAGGTCATGTCTCGTTCTTTCGCCCGCGTGATGGTGCGTTGGTTGCTGGCGATGCGTTTATTACCGTAAAACAGGAATCGCTGTTTCACGTTCTGGTGCAGGACATCGAGTTCAATGGGCCGCCGGCATACTTCACAATGGACTGGGAACAAGCGTACGCGTCGGTCAAACGTTTGGCAGAGCTGCGGCCAAATTTCGCCGTCACTGGACACGGACGTCCCGTTGGAGGCGAGGTGCTGCGAAGAGGGCTGAACGATCTAGTAGATCGGTTCCCTACAACGGAAGTTCCGCCCAACGACCGTACACTGCACAACCATAGACTGCAATGAATGAACGAGATATCCATCAAAACCGCATTGCTGAATACGAACTCATACAGTTCCAGCCGACTAAATACGACGACCAGTTTGCTGTTTTTCTCCAATCGTGATGTTTAAGAGAATCGCGATGGTTTAAAATAAAGTCAGCTTGAAACCAAGGAGGTGCAGGGACGTGGACGCGTTCAAGGCCATTGTGACCCGCCGGAATATCAAGGAATTTAAAAAAGACCCGATCGATCGCGCACGCTTGATGTCGTGGCTTCAAACCGCCGCATATGCACCAAACCACCGCAATACCGAGCCCTGGGAAGTCCTGACGGTCGGTCCGCAGACGCGGGAGAAACTGCACCACAAAACCAACTTTGCCGGGGCGCCCATTTTGCTTGCTATCCTTTCCATCCCAGGCAAAACAGAATTGGAGCACCGGGAAAACATCATCGCTGCGTCGTGCTTTGCCCAAAACTTTTGCCTGGCCGCCCATGCAGATGGGGGAGGCACCCGTTGGTCGTCCCTGGGGGCATCTGAATCCGCCCGCGAGGTTCTGGGGGTGCCGCAAGGCTATGAAGTGATTGGCCTGTTGGCGGTGGGATACCCCGAGCAAATCCCAGAACCTAAATCGCGTCAGGATATAGAGAGTAAGGTCAAAGAGCTGGATTAGCCCGCCAGAGCAAGGCCCCCAGAAGTGGCGGGCCAAGGAAACGGTGCGCCCCTGTACTATATTGCACCCTGTTGAGGTTTGGCGTTTGCGTTGAGACGGTCGCGGTCAAAACCCGCGACCTGTTTGTATTGTTGCGAGATGTCTTCGAGTTCCTGTTGAGAAATCACAGAGTACAAGTCGTCGAACCCGTTGGGCGCCCGCTCTTCCACGATTTGCATGACTCGTTCCGGCCCTTGCTTGCGGTTGCTCGCGACGATGGCTGCAGTGGGCTCGAGCCGCATTTGCTCATAGTGAGACAGGGCCTCTATCGCACCGCCATTTCCTGCGAGCGCGTCAGCCAAAGCCTTGGCGTCGAGGATCGCTTGAGAAGCACCGTTCGAGCCAATCGGGTACATCGGATGGGCGGCATCTCCCAACAAGGTGACGCGGCCGAAACTCCAACGCGGCAGGGGATCGCGATCGACCATAGGGAATTCGTAGACGTTTTCTGCATCTGCAATGAGCTTTGGCACGTCAAGCCAAGGGAATTTCCAACTCGCAAACGCCGGGGCAAAATCGGCCTTGTCAGCCTGCCGGTTCCAGTCGCTGCGCGGGGGGACTTCCCCTTTTACACTGAGTTCGGCAATCCAATTGATCAGCGATTTACCGCGTTGTGCAGCTTCCGGGGAGACGGGGTAGGCGACAAATTTTTGATCTCTCCACCCCGCCATAATCATCGACCGACCCGTAAGGAACGGTTCTGACTCGGTGACCCCTCGCCACAGAATCCGGCCGGCAAATTTCGGAAGTCCTTCGTCGGGATAAAAGCTGTGGCGGACGACTGAGTGGATGCCATCTGCTCCGATGAGGACATCAGCTTCGTAGGACGGAAGCACAGCCCCGGTCTTCCGGTTTTGAAAAACGGCGATGACCCGGTTCTGCTTGCTTTCAAAAGAGGTCAAATGGTGTCCTGTAATCACGGCATCTTGGCCAAGCCGATCGACAACAGCGCGCAGCAGCAACATTTGCAGCCGTCCGCGGTGGATGGAGTACTGCGGCCACAAATAGCCAGCGAGTTTGCCTCGAGGCTCTTGCCAGATCCTCTGTCCAAATTTGTTAAAGTAGCAAAGTTCAGCGGTAGGAATTCCAGTTTGGGCGAGTTCGTCGTCCAAACCGAGGTCCGTCAGAACGCGGACCGCGTGAGGCAGTAGGTTGATCCCGACGCCAAGGGCGCGAATTTCTTCAACGCTTTCAAACACGCGCACCGAAACACCGATGCGGTGCAGAGACAATGCGGTGACCAGACCACCGATGCCTCCTCCGACTATGATGGCCTCGTTGATTGCAGGCATATTATGAGGGCCCCCTCCCAAGACGTTTTCCCCGATTATCGCATACTGCGCGAATTCGTAGAACCCTGTCCCGTTGGACCCTCAACTTTGTTCTAAGTAAAGGGGGTTATTCGATGCGGATATTCTTAACTTCTTTAGACATTTTGCTGTTGCACAACGGACATGTCGGTTCCTCTTCCAAAACAAACTCAACCCTCGACCAACAGTTGCATTCCGAACACTGCCAGACTGTCGTATCTGCGTAGACATGCTCACTTACCGGTTTCTTCGCGTGATTGTATGCCATGCAAATTCCCCTTTCTTCGCCTGGAGGCCTCAATTTCCTGACGTGCCATTTGAGCAATATACAAAGCCGTTGCGTTTCTGAACCAAATCGGTGCAGAACCAACGGCTTATCATCCAATTCACACGTGATAAAACGCAACTCTCGACCTATAGAGTGTACGCCATTTTGATGGCAAAGTAAAGCTGGCTAGGCAGGGAGCGGCTGCTGCAAACGAAGGCGGTGCACTTGCCTGGCGACCAGCTCATATCGCGCTTTACAAATCGCGCGACAGGGGAAAACCATTTATAAATCTTCGGCAATTGAGCCATAAATAGATGCGAGGTCATTGCGCAAATTAAGAGAGGGTGCTCATGAACATTTACGTAGTATACGACAGCGAAAACGGACACACGGAGGTTCTGGCCAAATCCGTTGCCGAAGGGGCACAGGAAGTTGCGGGTGCCAAGGTGACCATCGACCACGTTCGCGAGGCCAAAGTACGTATTTTGGAAGACATGGATGCCATCGTTTGGGGGTGCCCAGGCCACTTTGGAACCATCAGTGCGGGGTTGAAACAGTGGATCGATAAACTGGGATACTTATGGGCCAAAGGGAAACTCGTCGGGAAGGTCGGTGCGGCGTTCTGTACGACAGCCACCGTTCACGGCGGGATTGAAATGACGCTTTGGAACTTGATCACGCCGATGCTGCACAACGGCATGATCATTGTCGGACTGCCGGGGAACGTACCGGAAAACGTGTTGTACGGTTCCTACTACGGCGTCGGTGTGACCTGCCCGGTCGAAATGACCCCTGATGCGCCGCCCAATTTACCTTCCGGAGCAGACTTGGAGTTGGGGCGTGCTTTAGGCCGCCGCGTTTCACAGGTGACGGCCAAATTGAGCCGGGAGTAAGTCGATGCCGGACACGTCCGTCGCAAGAGAGGTGTGAACGTATGGAATTTCTGGTGATCTTCGTGGTCGCTGTCGTGGTGGTGGGCGCCATCTTGCTCTCGATAAACATGCGAGCGGTTAAAAGCGCCCACTCGACCCACCCGGGGGGCGACAATGGAACACCTCCGGACGTGAACCCGCGACCGCAGTACTACCGGACGGATCAAGCGGGACAAGCGGAAAAAGTCGACTACAAGAGTCCAGCTGAACGAACGGGTCAAGCGAATCGGCCAACATGGTCGCACGCGGACCGACAAAATGGCCCGGTGCGCCAAGAGGATCCCAACGACGGGGAATCGATGACCGATGCCGAATACCGCTCAGCCTTGCGCCAAGGATTGATTGTCAATAAGAGTAAAAGTTCAACCTCCAGTTCGGACGAGCCGCCTGGGTCCGAGGACGAGTTGTATCGGGACGCTTTGCGTTCGATGCTCCAAAAAAAGGACTAGGCATTACCTTGGGTGGGCGCAGTGCCCCAAGGCTCACCCCCTCTGTTTCCAACACAACCGAGAACAAAACGTTTCAGACCCTCTTCCGTTCTTGGACTTCTCACAGGCATTTGGCATACGCTGTACGGGAGGGGTTGGTGTGGAGATCCACGTCGTTCAGGAAGGTGAATCTTTGTTCCGCGTTGCACAGCGTTATGGGGTGGCGATGACCTCGATTTTGCAGGTTAACCGTTTGCCGTCTGCAAGTTTGGTGCCCGGGCAATCCATGTTGATTCCGAATCGCTTTTTTAGTTATATCGTCATGCCCGGAGATACGCTGTTCAACATTGCAAGCCAATACGGCGTCTCTGTGAATTCAGTGGTCGCTTTAAATCCTCAAGTTCAAACGCAAAACCTCATTCCGGGAGCCATACTCCGCCTGCCGGCCATCCAGCGTCAAGAGACGATGGCGTTGGGATTTTTGTCTCTGATCCGGCCTGACATCGATCAAACGAACGCCAGCAGCTTTGGTCCATACAACACTTACATAGGGCTATTTGGGTACGGAATGGACGCCGGTGGTTCCATCGTATTTCCCCAGGACCAGCCCGCGCTCTCGGCTATCCAACAAACCACTGCTCTTCCGGCAGCTGTTTTTTCCAATTGGACGGGTGTTACGTTCAGTCAAGCAGCGGTTCGTTTCATGCTGTCCAATCCGTCGTCTCGCACCCAATACATCAGCCAAATGCTCAATATTGTCAACAGTAAAGGCTACCGTGCCGTCGTCATTGACTTTGAAAGCCTCCGCGCCAGTGACAGCCAGGGATTTGAGAAGTTCCTGCAAGAACTTTCGGCGCGCCTTGAACCCCTGTATATTCCTTTGATTGTCGCAGTGATGCCGGTTACCAGTCCTCAAGAAGCCAGACGTCCACTTTTACAGGCCTACAATTACGAAACGATTGCGCGCTACGCCACATACCTTATGTTGATGGCCTACAACTGGCACTGGGCGACGGCCGCTCCTGGTCCGATTGCTCCCTTGTACCAGGTGGAACAGACGATTCAATACGCGCTGTCGGTCGTTTCGCGTCAGCAGCTTCTACTGGGTATGATCCGATACGGATACGATTGGAGACTTCCGCACTATCCCCAAGAGGCCGCCGGGGTTTTGGGGGTTCAGGACGCGATCGCGATAGCAGTCCAGCGCAGCAGCCCCATTCGCTTTGACACCGCAAGTATGAGTCCTTGGGTGTACTACACCAACGCTGCCGGAGAAGAGCATGTCATTTGGTTCGAAGACTTGCGGAGTGTCCAGTTGAAGCTGCAGTTGTTGTTGAAATACCAGCTTCGGGGCATCGCAGTATGGGAGATGAATCAAAACTTTCCACAGTTTATCCCGTTGCTTTTAAACAACTTTCGCATCATGCACCTGCAATAACGCGCATTTCCCGTTTCGATGGGCCGGACTGCCCGTTAAACGGAGTTGTTGGGACGATGCTGTTTCGCACCGTCTCAGGACGGCGGGCTAAAAACCGAATCTCTGGGGCTCGGAGAACTGTGGGAAGACAAATTTTCTTTGACCGGCGCCCACCCCCGCCCATGTCATCAAGGCCACGACAGCCAGGAAAACCACGAGGTTAATCGTCCACGAACCCGTAAGGTCAAACAGGATGCCGGTCGTGACGGGTCCTGTCGCGGCCAGGAAATATCCGATGGACTGCGCCATGCCTGACAGTTCCGCGGCTTGATGAGCACTTTGAGTGCGCAGCCCAAACAGTGCCAGGGCGAGACTGATAGCCGATCCTTGCCCCAAGCCAACCAAGACTACGGACAACAGGATGGCAGGCAGCCAGTGGGCAAACAGCAACGCGGTACCGAGCCCGTAGACCGTTCCGATGCCCAGAACGATGGGGCGTTGATTGCGGAATCGATCCGCGAGAATAGGGGTCACGAACGTTGCCGGAAGTCCCACAACTTGCATGAGGGATAGCAGCCAGCCCGACAGGTTCGCACTCAATCCATCCTGAATGAGAATCTCTGGGAGCCAAGCGATGATGCAGTAAAACAAAAACGATTGCAGTCCCATGAAAAGCGTCACTTGCCAAGCCAGCGGCGACCGCCACAAAGCGTGAGACATTGGCCTTTGTTCCAGTCCCGGTTTCGGTGCCAAATTTGGAGCCGGCAGAGTTTCTGGCGGCGTTTGCTTGAATTCCAACTGAGTCGGCGACGACTGGGCCAAGACCAAGCGACTGTTTGCGATGGACTGACGCTTACGGTGCAGACGGAGCTGCGGCATCCAAACCGCACCTGCTGCGACCGCTAACAGGGCCCACCCTGCCAGCGTGCTTTGCCATCCGAGGCGCAGGCCCTGTGCCAACGGGATGCTTACACCGGAGGCTGTGGCGGCGAGCAATCCCATGGCCGTCGCATAAACGCTCGTCATCAGGCCAACCTGATTTGGAAAAAGGTGCTTGACGAGTCCAGGCAGGAGGACATTGCAAACGGCGATGCCAATTCCGACTAGAGTTGTACCCGTAAACAGTGCGGCGATAGATCCGCCCGACCGAGTGACAATCCCGATGGCCAGCAAAATCAACCCCAATAAGATGGCGTAGGGGTTTCCAATTTTGCGGCCGATTTTGGGAGCTAGAGGAGAGAGCACGCCGAATGCGAGCAAAGGGAGCGTCGTGATTAAGCCAGCCAGCCCGTTCGACAAGCCGAGATCGGCTTGAATCGGATGAATTAAAGGGCCGACCGAAGTGATGGCTGGGCGCAGATTAAAAGCGACCAACACAATTCCCGCGACGGTCAACACCCGGGACCTGGTCGTATTGCCTTCCCAGGCCGCTAATTCTCTATCTTGCATATGTTCATCCTCCGTGAACCGTTCAACCTCCACGTTGAAACCAGCGTAACAACTCTGTGAACAGACGACTACCGAATGGGTATGGGTTCAACCACTGCGTCAAACTGGATTTCTTGTCGATGCCATTCGTAGTACTTCCGGACGGCTGGTGTGCCATACGCTCGCTCCAGCCTGCGCAAAATGAAATGACCGCGCGCGATGCGCTGGTAGTGGTCCATAAACAAGACGTTGAGGGTTGCCCCTGCTGCGGCGCCAATCACTGGGATGAGCTCTGCAGCCAGTTTCTCCGTCACAAGCAATTCAAACCGCCCTGCAACCCGGCTGAGCAATTGAGCGATGACCGGTGCAGACTGTGCTCCGACGCCGTATCGAGTGACGGATTCGAGAGCGGCCAGGACTTCTCCGGCCATGAAGAACCGTAGTTGATAGTATGCACTGAGGTCCTGTCTCATGGCTGCCGGGTGGGTCGTGTCCAAGCCAAGCACTTCCAGGCAAGCCAACCGCCCAGACAACGTGGACAGGTCTTCCCCTTGTTCCCGAGCGATGTCCGCAATAGACCGCATCATAATGCCCGTGGCCACAGGCATCTCTACAGCGAAGGCTGCGCCAACGGACAACGGTGCGAAAAATCCACCCAAGGCCCCGCTTGCAGCGGCCAACGACTTGTGCAGAAAGTCCCGGGAACGTTGCCCAGTTGCTTCTTGGTCGATCGTGGTAAGGACGTAGTCCAACGCAATCTTCAACGACTTTCGAGTAACTTCTCCGGCCTTAGTGACCCACTTTTCGGGCAGCCGCGACAAGGCTTGGTCCAGTGGAGTGCCAATGAGTTGGGTCAGACGGTCAACGAATGTTGAATGTTCCAAAAGCTCGATTGCCTCTTGAAGGTCCTGAATGTCTTCATAGGCGATGGTCATAATAAGCCCTCCACCTTGAGATGGTCTGGATAGCCTGGGAAACCCCCAAAAAGACCTGAACTCGGGAAAATATACGACTCGCACTTTGGCTGCTAGTCTCTTTGCTATTCTAGTTTGCCATTCTAGTTGGCTATTCTAGTTGGCTATTCTATTGTAACTGTTTGTTGTCATTTGCGGGGATTCAAAATGTGGATGAGCCTGTGCCTAACCTTCTTTCCTCGAAATCCAGTAGATCTCACGCTTTCGCGTGACGCAAGTCACACCCTTGAAGAGGGCGGTTCAGGTAAGATCATGGCGTGGCATGCAAGATCCTCCCAGTGCGCCCAAACCCCGGGCGCTCTTCTTTTTTCCCCAAAATTGGACGATTGCACCTTTTGACACATGATTTGCACGAGGGTGAACAAATTAGGACATAGAGATTATCCGCTTGATGGGAGGGTAAAGATTGTCCATACTGCGGCGTCGTTCACCGAGACCTCGATACGTCAAGGAAGCGGTCCGGCACGGATTGAGGGAGGAGTACGTCTATGACCAGGCCCCGTTGTCTCGCCGCTTGTCGGACAATATCGATGCCTTAAAGCAGATTTTCGCCCGGTCTGCGGACGTGGTGTTTTACCCGTTTACGTTGTTTGATAACCGGGATGGCTGTCTGATTTACATTGAGGGACTCGTGGATTCCAAGCATATCGCGTCCGACCTGTTGCGACCGCTGACGAGGGCGAGAGTGACCAAGCTGCAGTATCCGACCAGAAAGCTGTCCGTTCGCCAACTGGTTCACGCGTATGTGACGATTCCAGAGGGTGAGTCGGCTTCCACACTTGGACAAGTTGTGAAATACATCATGGAGCAATACGTCATTCTCGTCGTGGAAGGCGAGGATGAAGCGGCAGCGCTCAGCGCGGTCAGCCGCCGGGACCGTTCCATCCAGGAACCAGACACCGAATCGGTCATTCGCGGTCCTAGAGAAGGGTTTAACGAAAACATCGGAACGTCCATCTCCCTGGTCCGCCGCCGTCTGCCCACGCCGGATTTTAAAACCGAGAACATGCAAATTGGGTTGTATACCAAAACCGACGTGGTGTTGTGCTACGTCCAGGGCTTGGCGGACCCCGAGGTGCTTCAGGAGGCACGGGAGCGATTAGGACGCATTCAAATGGACGGCGTCATTGATTCCGGGTACCTGGAGGAGATGATAGAGGACAACCCCTATTCGCCATTCCCCCAAATCCAGAACACCGAGCGCCCAGACGTTGTGGCTGCCTCCTTGCTGGAAGGCAAGTTTGCCATTTTAATGGACGGCAGTCCGTTTGCATTGGTCGCTCCGGTGAACCTGTGGAGCGCTTTGCAAGCGGCGGAGGACTACTACGAACGGTACATGATTGTCACGCTTCTTCGTTTCTTGCGATACATGTTTTTGAATTTTGCGCTGTTTTTGCCCTCGTTGTACGTCGCGATCACGACGTTTCACCAAGAGATGCTGCCCACCAAACTGCTATTTTCGGTGGCAGCCGCCCGAGAAGCCACCCCTTTGCCTGCCGTGATGGAGGCTTTGATTATGGAACTGTCGTTTGAAGCGCTCCGGGAGGCAGGGGTTCGCCTGCCGAAAGCGGTGGGTTCTGCCATCAGCATTGTCGGGGCTCTAGTCATCGGGCAGGCGGCGGTCGCAGCAGGCATGGCTTCGGCTCCGATGGTCATTATCGTAGCGCTGACGGGGATTTCGTCGTTTGTCATTCCGCGTTACAACTTCGCGATATCGATTCGAATGCTGCGTTTTCCGCTCATCGTGTTAGCCGGGAGCTTAGGTTTGTTTGGATTGGTGATGGGCTTAATCGCCATTGCGATCCACTTGTGCAGTTTGCGGTCCTTTGGGCGTCCGTATCTCTCCCCTGTCTCGCCGCTCGACGGTGCTGGCATCATGGATACTTTCATCCGGGCACCGCGCTGGGCCATGGAAAAGCGGCCGGTTGAAATCAGCAAGGCAAACCGGCGGCGTCAAACCGATTCCACCCGTCCCAGACGCCGTTTGCCTCGCTTGCGGCAGACGTGAGGCACGGCGCAGTGGCTGGACGTTGGTTGAAGGCTTCCGTGATTTTGGGCACTTGCAGCATGCTGACGGGTTGCTGGGACGCAACGGAAATTGACCAACTGGCGATTGTGACGGCTACAGCTGTTGACGTCGGGGACCAAGGTCCGACTCGTGTGAAAGGTGGATTTCAAATCGCCGTTCCCAGTCAGTTGGGGACTACCCAAGGAGGTGCCCCAACCGATTCCACAGGAAACCAAAAAGCGTATGTCGTGGTGGAAGACACGGGAAATGACCCGGTACAGCTCGTGGAGCGCGCCCGCAAGAAAGTATCTCGCAAGCTCATCATGAGCCACCGCAGCGCCATCATCGTCGGCGAAGACTACGCGAAACGCGGGTTAACCCCTTTGTTGGACGAGGTGGTGCGAAACCCGGAATCCCGTTTGCGGACGAACTTCTTAGTGGCTTATCACGACACTGGCCTGCACATTCTCGAACTTCCGTACCCTCTGGAACGGCTGCCGTCACAAGCCATTGACGGGCTGACCAGGCAGTTGTCCCAAGAAAAATTTACGGCGAAGGATTTCGTCGAAAACCTGGTCAGCAAGTCAGACCCGTATGCGGTCGGCATCGAGGCCTCTGACCTGACGGGGGGCGGGGGTTCGCAAAAAAAGGACAGTTTTCTCATCCGGCACATTGCGGTATTTCACAATGACAAGATGGTGGGTTGGCTTGAACAAGGACCTGAGCTGAACGGCTTTTTTTGGTTGAAAGGCACTGTGGCAGGGAGGCTGCTCACGGTCGATGTGCCTGGGCAGAATGGAACGATTGGTTCGAAGGTGTTAAAGTCCAAAACCATCTCGAAGGTGCACGTGGTCGGTGGAAAACCGCAGATTTACGTGGAAGTCGACATGCGCGACGACATTGTCTCCAACGATACGGACTTGGATTTAAGAAATCCCAAGAACATTGGCATTGTGGAGGGAGCCATTGAAAACCGAACCAAGCACGATATCACACAGACTCTCAACCGCTTGCAGCATCAACTTCATGCGGACCCCATTGGGTTTGCCGAAATGATATACACCCAACAGCCCAAACTGTGGTACGCCGTGAAAGACAACTGGCGCAGCACGTTCAGCAGTTTGCCGGTTCAGGTGGTCGTCAAGGTGGAAGTCCAACGCAGCGGGCTTGCGACAGGTATGTTGACGGAAACGAAACGGGGGTTGACCAATGATTAGTTTCATTGTCGCTGCAGTGGGGATGGGGGCGCTCATATGGGTGTTGGATTTCACGGCGCTTCGCCAAACTCGAAGTGTCAAAGACCGGTGGATGTACGGTGTGCTGACTGGGCTGGGAATGGCTTTGCTCGGAGTGTACCTCACGGCATTTGACCTGCAAAGTCCCTTAGATGCGATTCAAGAGTGGCTTGCACCGCTGACGGGATGGATGTCTTCATGACGGCAAAAGTCCGCGTCTCGAACCTCCAGGTTTTTATGGCGGTAATGGCTACGGTCATCGCGTACGGCCACTTTGTTTACGTGGGACTATCGTTTGAAGCGGCAGGGCGGGATTCCTGGTTCTCAATGGTCGTAGGGTTTGCCTTAAGCGCCGTGCTGTTCTACTTCCGAGTGAAGCAAGCGAGTCTTCACCCCAACGAATCTCTCATTCAGTACACCCTTTCGGTGTTTGGGACGTGGGTGGGAGGCGTTGTTGGGAGCCTGTACATCGCCTATTTCTTGGTGGTCGGAGCCTTTACGCTCAAAGAGCTCAGCAGCTTTTTAGGGTTAATCTATCCAACGACTCCTTACCAAGTCTTTGTGGCCATGGAACTGCTTTTGATTGGGTGGGTGGTCCGGGCTGGCGGCGAGGTGGTCACCCGCGTCATACAGTTGCTGCTTCCGGTTCTGGTTTTTATGGGCATTTTGGCTTCTCTGTTTAGCATGAAGGACAAAGACCCCACAAAGCTGCTGCCCGTGTTGGACCACTCGGTTCTGCAACTGAGCCACGGGGCCCTGATGTACCTGGCTATTTTCTGTGAACTGATTGTCTTTTCGATGTTTTGGCAGGACGCCAAGGAACTGGACAAAGCGCCGAAGCAAACGTGGCTGGCCACGGTAGTGCTGTTCCTCATGTTTCTCGGTCCTGCTACAGGACCCATCATGGTGTTCGGAGAGCGGTTGTGCCAGATCCTCCCGTATCCGACGTACAGCGAAATTCAGTACATTCGCTTAACCGGGATTTTTGAGCGTATGGACGTCGTCGGCGTACTGCTGTGGGCCATGGGGAGCTATATTCGCGTTTCTGTCTTTGTCCTTGGCGCTACCCGGGGAATTGCGCACTTGGTCGGCTCACAGAACGAGAACCTGTACGTCTTGCCTGTGACCATAGTGCTTGGAGGCGTCACAGTCAGTCTGATATCGACTTCCCGGGAGTTGATGCATCAATTTTTGTTTACCACGTACCCGTTCATCGCGTTGGCCGTAGGCGCAGGTTTTCCACTGTTGACGGCCGCTGTCGCCCTGTTTCGGCGAAACCGCAAGACCCAGGTCCAGCCGAGCTGAATACCAGCCTATCTACGCATAACGATGCCCTCGTCAACGGCTTTGGCAGCGAACCTCGACAGCGACGAACTTTCTGCTCTAGGATATGGGACCTGGATGCACCGTGACATGGCCTGGTGCATGGCGAACGAGAAGTTGATACATCTTGTCGCGGCTCGCTAAACTTGAGCTGTGGAGAAAGACTTCATTGGGCCAACGGGTATGGTTGACGAGCCACTGAGCGACATCGTAGCCGGTTTTGTTCTCGCCAAGGTCGTGATCGAGGGAAAGAACATTCACTTCAAACTCCTCGAGCAGCAGAATGCACTCAGCAAAATTTCGCGCGGCAGTAAACCCTGCGGGACAGGGACGCGCATCGTCGAGAAATACGTTCAGACTCATCAGGTACCTCCGTCGCAAAAGCAGGGTGTGCACATCTTGCTTTTGTCTTCAATTTTCATTCTTATTGTATCTTGCTTATTGTATCTTGCCGCCCTTTTCTCCATCGAGTCGGTGGTAGACCAGGTAGGAGTATACCATAGGGGATTGAATCTCGATGTTCCCCCGAAACCACCGGCTGCCTGCTATAATGAGTATCGAAATAGGGATATGCATCGATAGAGATCATGCAGCTGTGAAGGGAGAGAGCGCATTGCCGATTAAACTGCCAGACGGGTTGCCTGCAAGAGCTATACTCGAGCAGGAACACGTCTTTGTCATGGATGAAAACCGGGCGTTTCATCAGGACATTCGCCCGTTAAAAATTGTGATTTTAAACCTCATGCCGATGAAGCAGGTCACAGAGACCCAGTTGCTGCGCTTGCTCGGCAACACCCCGTTGCAGGTGGAAATCACACTGCTTCGAATGGCTTCCCACGAGTCGAAAAACACGCCGGAAGAACACTTGTCTTCGTTTTATTCGACGTTTCCGGATATCGAGAGACAGAACTACGACGGCATGATTATTACCGGCGCCCCCATTGAACACTTGTCCTTTGAGGAGGTGGGATATTGGGCAGAGCTGCAACGCATTATGGATTGGTCGAGGACGCACGTCACGTCCACGATGCACATCTGCTGGGGTGCCCAGGCTGGACTTTACCACCACTATGGAATACCAAAGCATCCCCTTGAGGAGAAGATGTTTGGCGTCTTTGAACACACTATCAACGAAGAAATGCCACTGGTTCGCGGCTTTGACGAGTCGTTCCTGGCCCCGCATTCCAGGCACACGGAGGTGCGCCGGGAGGACATTCTAAGTGTTCCCGAGCTGAGGATCATCTCGGAGTCTGAGGAGGCTGGGGTTTACATCGCAGCACGGCCCGATGGACGGCAGATTTTTGTTACAGGGCACTCGGAATACGATTACGACACGTTGTTGAATGAATACCAGCGCGATCGCGACCGGGGAATGGAAATTCGCGTTCCCAAAAACTATTTTCCGAACGATGACCCGACAAAACGCCCGCTTCACAATTGGCGGTCGCACGCGTATTTGATTTTCTCCAACTGGTTGAATTACTACGTCTATCAGGAGACTCCATACGACTTGTCGCAAATCGGCCGTCCGTAGGGCGGCGGCGCCAGCGGGGCGTTCCAATTTGTTCCGGTTCTTGATGGGTATCTGTTCGTTTCAGTTGGTTTCTGTTCGTATCTATGAGAGAGCGAGAGGGGGAGGTCCACATCAAACAATACCTTGAGCTGGTGCGGCACGTACTGGACAACGGAGTCCGAAAAGAAGACCGTACTGGTACCGGAACCATCTCGACGTTTGGTTATCAAATGCGCTTTAATCTGGCAGATGGTTTTCCGCTGCTGACCACGAAAAAATTGGCGTTTCGCCTCATTGTCTCGGAGTTGCTGTGGTTTATCAAAGGGGACACCAACATCCGCTACCTCGTTTTGCACAACAACCACATCTGGGACGATTGGCCGTATCAGGTGTATACTCAGAGCTCCGAATTCAAAGGGGAATCGATGGAGGAGTTCGCGCAGCGCATCCGCGACGACGAAGACTTTGCAAAGCAGTGGGGAGACCTCGGCCCGGTCTACGGCAAGCAGTGGCGAAGCTGGGAAACGGCGGACGGGCGGACCGTTGACCAGTTGATGAACGTTGTCCAACAGATTCGAACTCATCCGCATTCCCGCCGTTTGATGGTCGTGGCTTATAACCCAGGGGACGTCGATCAAATGGCTTTGCCACCGTGCCATTCGATGTTCCAGTTCTATGTGGCCGACGGAAAACTGTCTTGCCAGTTGTATCAACGGTCCGCTGATATATTTCTCGGTGTCCCGTTCAACATCGCGAGTTATGCGTTGTTAACTGCGATGATCGCGCAGGTGACAGGACTTCAGCCGGGCGAATTTGTTCATACATTAGGCGACGCCCACATTTACAACAACCACGTCGAACAATGCCGTTTGCAGCTTACCCGCAAGCCGTATCCATTGCCGACTGTTCGCTTAAATCCCGCCGTGAAAGACCTGTTGGATTTCACTGTAGAGGATATTGAGCTTTTAAATTATCAAGCGCATCCTCATATCAAGGGAGAAGTTTCCGTATGATTTGCCTGATTGTCGCGACAGCGCAAAACCGGGTCATTGGCGTCAACGGAGACATTCCCTGGCGAATTCCGGGAGAATTGGCCTATTTTAAGCAAGTGACCATGGGACATGCCGTGGTCATGGGCCGTCGTACATTCGAGTCCATCGGCAGGCCATTGCCGGGACGTACCAACTACGTCCTGACGCGGGATGTCGGTTTCCAGGCCCTGGGGTGCCATGTCCTTCACGATGTCGCATCTGTTCTGGAGATTGCCCGGAGTGAAACCGTGTTTGTCATCGGTGGGGCACAAGTCTACAACACTTTTCTCCCGGTTGCGGACAAGGTCTATCAAACCGTCGTTCATCAGGATTTTGAGGGAGACGCGTTTTTCCCAGAACTCGATTCGTCGTGGGTGCTGGTGAGTTCCCGGCCGGGTCCGGACGAAGTTTTGCCTCACACGTTTCTCATCTACGACAAGGCGTCCAAGTAAAGCACTTCTATCAGGAACATGGTGGGCACAATGGGGGCCTGTGCGGGGGCCCCCAGGCGGGTGCGTGCGGCAGACGGCTGAGGCAGCCCGTATGCCTCCGCCGACACGATGCCGGATTGCCCATCCGTGTTGCTGAGCAATTAGGAAATTAGGAAGTTACCGGCGGGATGCGGAAGGTTCCACCAGTTGGAGCAACTCGCCGTTGGGTCCGTCAAAGAAGATCGTTTTCCCGCCGTCAATGGCCGTGCTTGGTTCGTCTGCGTTAAACACGATGCCTTTGCCCCGATAGTACTCCATGGCTTCTTGAATGTTTTCAACGGTAAAGGCCAGGTGGTTGACCAAACCCTTGTTGGAATAGGTGTCTTTGCCTTCAAGATCGCGAATCAATTCGATCTCAAAGCTCGGTTGCTGCGTGTGCGTCAGAAATGACATTTCGCGACGGGGGTTCGATCCGGTGGTTCGAAGCTTAAAGCCGAACAGGTCGCAATAGTAGCGAATAGACTCTTCCATGTTGTTCACGATAATAGCTACATGCTCCACTTTTTTAATCATAAGTGCCTCCTGGTTTCCGCGTGTGATGTATTCGGTCTTTTCCTTGCTAGCACACAAATTGCCTATCACACAAAAAATACCACTGAAGTTCGTGGTGTGACAAGCAAAATGTTGTTCGGCCCAAAGGCGTTCCAGTAAACCATAGGAATCGCAGAAGTGTCGAACTCTTGTACAGCGCCTGGTAAAAAAGTGGCGCATCTTCTGGAACGTTGCTTTTTCGGTTAGCCTTTGTTACCGTACTATATTGGTTACGTCCAGCACCTGAACCCAGGCGGCGTTCGTTGTCTGTGGCTGGCGGTGTTGCGAATTTCGTCTTGAGAGTCAGGGGAATCCGACATGGCATTGCCGTCCAAGGAACAAAAAGAACGTTACGTCCGTGAAATGTTCAACGGGATTGCGCATAAATACGATTTGATGAACACCATGATGAGTTTTGGCCAGGATCAGTCCTGGCGTCGATATGCGATTCGACGCGCCCACGTTTCGACCGGGATGAACGTGCTCGACGTCTGTTGCGGGACTGCCGCACTCACGGTCGAAATTGCGCAAACCGTCGGAGAGACGGGCGAGGTCACGGGTCTGGACTTTGCCGAGGAAATGTTAGCGATTGGCGAACAACGCGTTCAGAATTCGGGCTTGCAATCAAAGATTTGCTTGACGCAAGGCAATGCGATGGCATTGCCTTTTGAGGACAATACCTTTGACGCGGTTACGGTAGGTTGGGGACTGCGCAACGTCCCGGATATCGACAAAGCGATTTCCGAAATGTACCGGGTCGTCAAACCTGGCGGGTGGGTCGTTTCCCTGGACATGGCGAAGCCCACTGCACCCGTATTCAAACAGGCTTACTGGCTGTATTTTGATTGGCTCGTTCCGTTGCTGGGTAAAATTACTGCAGGGCGCAAAGGGGCGTATCAGTATCTGCACGACTCATCTCGGGCGTTTGATTCCCAGCAGCAGTTGACGAGGCGGTTCGCGAAACACGGCTTCGTTGAAACCGCATTTCACAATTTGATGGGCGGCGTAGTTGCAGTGGTCGAAGGTAAGAAACCAGAACGCTAGGAACCAGAACGCAAGAAACCGTAAAACACTCCGACAATTTCATGCATTCCATGTGGACCTGCCTTGAACGGCAGGTTTTTGCTTTTTTGCGCGCAAAACTGTAGTAGCGATTGAAAGTGGATTCAGTTGAATCCACTACCCTCTACACTAGTTCGATTTGCTTATCAGGGATAGGCCATTTGAACCTTCTGCTGATACCTATTTGTTGAAATACTGGAGGGAGCGAGGCAGTGGCGAGGTTGAAACGACGGGATCCGAGATGGGGGTGGTGCATTGAACTTCGAATTAAGTTCAGATATTCAGTCGATGAAGGACGCGGTGCGAAGTTTTATCCAAAACGAAATCGAACCTGTGGCTTTAGAAATTGAAGAGAACGACGCGATTCCTGCCGCGTTGGTGCAACAATCTCGCAGCATCGGACTGTTTGGCATCAGTATCCCGGAGCAATACGGCGGACTCGGATTGGACACGGTGGGCAAGTGTGCCGTGTTCGAGGAATTGGCCAAGACCATCAACGGATATACGGTCATGTTGGCGACTCACAACGGGATCGGGACCATCGGAGTTGTGGAATTTGGCAATGCTGAGCAAAAAAATCGATACTTGCCCAAAATGGCGTCGGGTGAATGGATAGCTGCATTCGCACTCACCGAACCCCAAGCCGGCTCAAACGCGGCGAATATTCGCACCACTGCGGTAAAAAAAAGCGACCGTTACGTACTTAACGGGCAAAAAATATACATTACGAATTCACCACAGGCACATGTTTTTACCGTCATGGCGGTCACGGATGCGACGTTGGGACCTAAGGGCATCACGTCTTTTTTAGTGGAGAAGGATTTCCCGGGGTTTCACGTGGGCACGGTGGAGAGGAAAATGGGGCTTCATGGGGCGCAAAGCGCTCAACTGTACTTTGAAGACCTGGAGGTACCTCTTGAAAACGTGTTGGGAGCCGAAGGACAAGGGTACACCAACGCCCTCAAAATTTTGGCCAACGGGCGGATTGGACTGGCGGCCCGCTGTCTTGGCTCCTCGGAGTACTTGCTCGACAAGTCTTTGGCGTACGCACACCAACGCGAACAGTTCGGAAAGCCCATCGTCGAGCAGCAGGTCATTGCGCATTACCTGGCGGAAATGGCGACAGAGATCGAAGTTTTGCGTTCGATGACGTACCGGACGGCGTGGATGGCGGACATCGGGATGAGCGTCGTAAAAGAAGCGGCCATGGTCAAGCTATACGGTTCAGAGGTTTACAACCGGGTGGCAGACAAGGCTGTGCAGATTCACGGGGGCCTTGGCTACATCTCAGACTACCCGATTGAGCGCTTTTATCGAGATGCTCGAGTAACGCGAATCTATGAGGGAACGTCCGAGATCCAAAAGAACCTGATTGCAGCCCGGTTGAGAAAGGAGTACCTTTCGAAATAACTCGTCGAGTCTATCTCTTCGAGGCATATTTCTCTGGTTCGCGGCCGATAGACCACGAATTGAGATCGATGAAGTGGAAGCATTTGATTCGGCGCCGTCCAACGGGTCATTCATTCGAATGGCCCTGTTTGTTGTAGTTCATTTAGACTACTCACGAATACCTGCATGGAGGGTGCAAAATGGTTACATTTTATCTTTCTGGCGATGGTGGGGCATTGCTACATTTGAGTCAACCAATTAACGAACATCGGGGTTTGGCGACATAAATACTGGTCAGACAAAAGTCCCAGAAGGGCATGGTGATGGGTCATGGTGTCACGGAGAACGGTACAGACAGTCTTAGGGGCAGTCTGGTTTCTCGACGGACTGTTGCAACTAAAGCCTGAAATGTTTACTTCATCGTTTATCAAGCAGGTGATCTTGCCGACCGGGCAGGGCCAACCGGACTGGATTTCAACTCTGGTGAACTGGGGGGCACAGGTCGCAGATAGTCACATTGTCGTATGGAATCTGCTGTTTGCACTGGTGCAGCTCGCTCTTGGCATCGCACTCATGTTTAATTTCAAAACGAAACAAACCATCCTGGCTTCGATTGTCTGGAGCGCGATGGTTTGGATTTTTGGAGAAGGTGTCGGACAAATCTTGACCGGGCAAGCTCTACTGTTGACAGGGGCCCCTGGGGCCGTCCTCATTTATGCGTTGCTTGGCATTGCCATTTGGCCAGCAAAGAATCAACCGACCCGCCAATGGTGGGTTCCAGGGATCCGGTTTGCTCAAATTTCTCTGGGATGTTTGTGGTTCGCTGGATTTCTCATGCACTTTCAACCCTCGTACTTGACGCCGACTGGATTTTCTCAAGCTGTTTCTGTGCCGTGGCTTGCCAAATGGATTGGAGACAGCAGCGTCGCCGTGTCCATCGTACTTGGATTGGTCGAATTGGCGTTGGCCACCATGCTGCTGTTCAAGTTGCGCCTGCGCACCGCGGTCTGGGCGTCCGTCATCCTGTCAATCGTATATTGGTGGGTTGGCCAGTCGTTCGGTCAGGTTCTCGATCCGGTGGCGACCGATGTCAACTCGGGACCTTTAATGGCGCTGCTGGCACTTTGCGCGTACCCTCAACTGTGGAACGCCTTCCAACGAAGGGTACATCACAAAGTCCAGATGCACTAGCACTAGCACTAGCACTAGCTGTCCGTCCACCGCCGAAACCGAAACATTTGAGCTGCGACGCCGCGACCTTGAAACGCCAACGCGGCCGTTACGCCAATGGCACAACCGAGCAAGGTGTCCACAAGCCGAGCCTGTACGAGAAATGTCGGGTGCAGCCCGGGAAACCCGGTCTCCGCTAAAAGGAGCGGCATGGGCGTAATGAAGATGACCGCGAGGCCGTAGTTTCGTACGATCAGGATTTCGGTCACCCATTGAAACGCCATGAGCGACAAGATGACCCACACGATGGACGGTTGTATCCACAATACTGCACCGCCTACCAGCACGCCGAGCGCGGTACCGGCAGCGCGCTGCAAGGTTCGTTGAATCGTGGCCGTCACGGTGGCACCCTGCAGAACTGATGCACAAGTTAACGGCACCCAGTACGGTCGAGGGTTGCCGAGCAAAAAGGCGATGAATGTCGCGGCCAGTACCGCGATCCCGATGCGAATGATGGCCGGAATGACGCCAGTGGTTCTGTCGCGAGTGCGCGCAATGGCCATGCGGAGGCTGTCGTGCCACCAGTTTTTCGCTGCAACCTTCTCTGCTTTGCGCCGGAACAGCCATCCGGACATCGAAATGACCCATGCAACGCCGCCGCCAAGCAATGCAAGGCCAAAGCGCATTGGAGCCTGCGAGGGGTCCAGCGGCAGACCCGTCCCTAGAGCACAGACCAAAATAAAAAAGTACCCCCCGGGAGGCGGCAGTGAAAATGCTCCCGCAACCCAAGTAGCGCTCATGCTGACGAAACTCAACGCAAAAGCCAGCGTCCATATGTTGCCTGCAAACCACGTGCCCAAAGCCATGGAAGCCGCAAGTCCAAGACTGACCAGCACCAGTTTGACGGCCCGTTGTTCGTACGATTCACTGTTCACATACAAAGAGGCAAAACCGCCGACTGTGGCCATCAACCCCCAAGCCACGTGCCCTAAAACGACGCCGATCAACACGCAAGCACCCATGCTGAGTGCGGCGCGGGCCGCTTTCCCCCATGGGTGCTGAGCGCTTCGAAAATGAAAAGTTCCCTTTATGACGTGGTACATTGGTACATTGGATTCTCCCGTCTCAAGCCAAAGGGGCTCTAGTTGTATTGGTGTGCGAAGGTGCCGGATGGAATCCGGTGACCGAGAGTCAATTCAGGCGAGTTGAGTATCTCCTCTTTTGACTTTACGCAGGGCTTGCCACATGGATGTTCCCCCGACGCCGGCGACGACAACGACCACGAGCACCAGTCCGAGGTTGATGGTGTCCAGGTTGTGAATGTGGATACCCGTTGTGATGCCCCACTCCGTGAGAGAGGGAGGAGCCAGAATTCCCATGAGACCCGCGAGAATAAATACAACGCCGCCGTACAGAAGCGTCCGGCCAGAGACATAGCGCCCGACAAAGGCCTTATCCGACGTGTCAAGGTGTTGCTGCTGCATCCACCACCCAAAAGCTGCACCGATGATGACTTGCATCAGCAGGGTTCCCAGTCCAAACAAAAGCCCTGGTAGAAAGCCGACCCATGCGGAAGGCATGGTCGGAGAAATGACGGTGTAGATGATGGTGGCAAACGCTCCCGTGCCCCACCCTGCGATAATCCCGTGCAAAAACGCCAATTTAAGGGGGACTGGATGGCTGTCGTCCACGGTCGGTAAAAGTCTTTCCACCCACGGAATTAAGTGGATGGCGTGGCCACGGTATAAAATGTAGTATCCGGACAAAGCCATCACGATGCCGACGATAGCATAAACGACGCTCTCGGTCGACGAGTGCATCAAAAACCCAGCCAGGGCTAAAAAGGCCAACTCCGATGCAATGGCGCGCTGGAGCGTGAATCCGAGGGAAAATATCAGGCCCGCCCGCATGCCTCCTCGGGTACTGTAACTTCCAATGGAGTAGCTAAAGGTAATAGGCCATGTATGCTCATCCGGAGTGACTCCGTGGATGGCGCCAAGCAGCAGGGCCGTGATTAGTCCAATGGCCACAGAAACATGTTCCGGATTCCACAGGTTCAGCATAGCGCACCCTCTTTTTCATGGTCGTCACAAGACGGACAATGACCATACAGGTCCAATCGGTGGTACTCAATCGAGCCGAAGTTTGGATTGGCCGGCAGGGCGGCTGGACATTCGTAAATGTCTTTCACCCGATGGCAGTTCAGACAGACAAAATGGTGATGGTGCTGTTCGGAACAGAACGTATAGAAAATCTCTCCGTCGATGAGAAACGGCGTAGCTAACCTGACTTTGGTCAACACCTCGAGCAGGCGATAGACCGTCGTCAATCCGACTTTGGTCTGTTGCCCTTTTACGAGGGCGTGCAATTGTGCCGGCGTCAGCATGCGATCGGCGTTCATAAAAGCGGTCAAAACCGTTTCGCGTTCTTGAGTCAGGCGGAAGTTGTGATCGTTGAGCAAGGTTTTAATAGCATCCAGTTTCATCGACAATCCAGTCCTTTATAGAAAATCATTTTCAACAAGGACATTATGCGTCCGGACAGGGTGCACTGTCAAGGCGCGAACCATTTTATGCCGCCGGCTGTATCGCCCTTTGCTGCAACGTTGCCCTGTTGGGCTAAGAAACATCCTGGACTCGCAGAACAAAGCGAGCAAGGAGCCGACGGACTCCTTGCTCGCTGCATGTGAACATTGAACCGTTCTTTAAAAGCGGTACGTGTACAGACCGATGGTGCTCAGGCTGTCGATTGCGCTTTGGCGGCTTGCCGCATCGCCATGCAGGTCTTTTTCCATTTGCTCTACCCGGTTCGCCGTCTGAGTCTTGTGTGCTTTAATCGCGTTGTACCAAGCTTCCCAAACGCTGTGGGTATCAAGGATGACGTCGCGGTCTCCGAGCGCTTCGACGTGATCGCGGGAGAAGGCTTGACACTGCAGCTTAGGCCGCCGGTCTTGCGGCATCCTTGCAATGGCTGTGACGGTGGCTGCAGCGAGGCTCTCGTGATCGGGATGGACACAAAAGCCCGGGTAGTACGTAATGACCAGGGACGGATTTAGTTCCGCTATCAGGTCAGAAATGGTGTTGACGAGCAGTTCCGGGTCTTCAAACTCCAGGGTCTTATCCCGGAAGCCCATCAACCGCAAATCTTGAATGCCGAGAAAAGCGCAGGCGTTTCGCAGTTCTTGCTCGCGAATTTTTGGTAAGGTTTCGCGGTTGGCGAAAAAGGGATTGCCCATATTGCGTCCCATCTGTCCCAGCGTAAAACAGGCGTAGGTGATTGGCGACCCAGCCTGAGCGTGTAAGGCAATCGCGCCGCCAACGGCCAGGGTTTCATCGTCGGGATGCGGGAAAATGACGAGTACGTGACGTTCCATTCGGAAAACCCCCTAATCCGCACTTCTTTACAATATACCCACACTTCAGTATCGCAAATGCATCCTGATTGGACAAGTATGATCGGTTTTTCCAGAGCAGATGGTTTTCTGAGAACTGGGAATACATGTAGGATAAATGACATGTACTATAGAACTGTGAAAGCTGTGATGCAACGCGGCACAAAGGAGAATGACAATGGATCGTGTTGGACTCGTGCTCGAAGGCGGGGGACTACGCGGAGTGTATACCGCCGGAGTGCTGGAGTTTTTTGCGGACCACAACCTTTATTTTCCCTACACCATTGGCGTGTCGGCCGGCGCATGCAATGCGGTCAGCTATTTGTCGAAGCAAAAGGGCCGCAACAAAGTCGTAAACATCGATTTCATCAAGGACTTTCGCTACTTGTCCTGGAGAAATATGTGGCGAAGCCGGGAACTGTTCGGCACGGACTTTATTTTTGACGAGATCCCACATGCCCTCGTACCCTTTGACTACGATACCTTTCACGCCGGCAATGAAGAATTTGTGATTGGAACGACCGATTGTGAGACCGGTGAACCCGTCTACTACGCGAAAAGCGAGGGCGGTTTCGACTTGATGCACATACTCCGCGCTTCAAGTTCATTGCCATTTATTGCTCCTATCGTCGAGCACGCGGGCCGGAAGTTGATGGACGGAGGCATTGCCGATCCGATTCCTATCCGCAAGGCTGAACAGGACGGTTGGCGAAAGAACGTCGTGGTGCTCACACAAAGCAGGGACTACGTCAAAAAGCCCAATCGGTTTTCCTGGGTGCTGCAGCGAAATTATGGTCAATATCCGCACTTTGTGGAGACCATTCTCACGCGCCACAGACTGTACAATGCGACGACTGACTACGTCAAGCAGCAGGTGCGTAAGGGATTGGCCTTCGTCATTCAGCCCAAAACGCGTTTAGCCGTCGGCCGCGTAGAACGAAATCAGGAAAAGCTGAAGCTGTCGTACCAACAGGGGTATGACGATGCGAGACAGGCCTATCCGGCACTTTCTAAGTGGCTTGGCCAAGCATGACTTCGGGGCTGTCGTAGGTCCTAGAACCATGCAATCTGCTTCAGGTAGGGATGCCACCGGTCGTGTGGATTTCTACAATGTGTAGTAAAATGCCATTGTGCCATGTGTAGTAAAATCCCATGACGCCATGTGTAGTACATTACAAATAGCGGAGTAAGCAGCACATTAGACCGCCACAGGTTCGTAAATTCAGACACCCCAGCGTGGCGTTCACTCTGGAATGCCAGCTTCTTGACAAAGGAGAACATGCGATGGAAAAAGGCGCCTTGCGTCAACAGGTGTTGTGGCTGGTGCGGGAAAAGGGCCCTTGCAGCACATCCGAAGTATGCGCTGCATTGCGAGAAGACCGGGAAATCTCGGTCAACGCCGTTCAAACGGTCTTGAATCGCTTGGTCGATCAGGGTCTCCTTGCGAGAACAGGGTCCCGCCGCCATTACCTTTACGAAGCCAAACCCACGGAAGAGGCGGTTAAGGAACGTGCCTCACGCGCTGCAGTGGACCTGCTGTCTCAATCTGGGGAGCTTGGCTTGTCGCACTTTGTGGATACCATTGACAAAATTCAGCCGGAGGCGATTGAAACACTGGAGCGTCTGCTCGCAAAACGGCGCGCGAAGAGGCATGAGACATGAAGTCCTCGCGGAAACTGAGCAGTTATGCCTACGTCATGGCGGGCATAGGCGTGGCGGGAATCGCGGTTACGGCTTTGGGGTTTGCACTGGTGAGCGGGTTGCGGCATTTACTGTGGCTGCGGATGATGAAGGGGCATCCGATTGCGCCCTGGTGGCTCTGGACAGGTGTCGTCCTCGTCGGGATCGCGATTGTTGCATTCTGGTACCGCGTGATTGCGGCCATCCTGTGGCACCGGCAGCAAAGAATGCGCTTTTATGAACGTTTGAATCCCTTACTGCGTTCTTTCCCGCGGGAGGTTCATCCTGATTTATCGACGGTGGCGGACTGGTACCTAGTGGACGACGAAGCGGGGCGGTACGCCTTTACCTGGGGACTTTATCGTCCGAAAATTGCGATTTCAAGCGCGCTTTGGGATGCACTCGACGAGCAGGCGCAAAGTGCGGTCATGTATCACGAAGCAGCTCATGCCAGGGTTCGCGATCCGTTCCAGCAGACGTTGTTGCACGTCCTCTCACATGCGCTTCAGCCCCTGGGAATGCGGGCACTCTATGACCGCTATTTGATTCGGCGAGAGGTACTGGCGGATTCTGCGGCAATTGCAGCCTGTCACGGGAACGACGCGCCGCTTTTGACGGCTTTGCTCGCAACGGTAGGTTCAACCCCCCCGACAGAAACTCGGGTCGGATTGACAGGTGCCATGGAGGCCCGGATCGCGTTTTTAGAGACCGGCCAAGTTCCTTCGTGGTGGGATCAACACATGCGACAGCGCATGTTTTCTGCATCTGTGGCGGTTTGCTTGACGGTTGCAGAGGGACTGTTGGTGTGGTGTCACTGATGGGTGTCACTGATGGGTGTCACTGATGGGTGTCACTGAACGGGGCAGCGCGGCAACCGCGTGGAAACCTGGTGTAAAGTACTGTGCGAATCCTCATAGGGAGAGAACAACGTAGGACAGGGTTGACCTCGGTAGGCATTTATACTACATTACGTAGTATAAATGCCTACGCTTGTTTGAGGAGGGAATTTTGATGGTGAAAAAAAGATGGGTCAAGGTGCTTGTACCTGCGTACTTCGTGGGGTTGACACTGACGGGTTGTGGGGCAAGTGCTGCCGTACAAAGCGGAAATGGTGCGGGACAAACCTCGAACGCGATGGCCAGCACAACGTCGAACTCGATGTCTTCAAACTCTGCGTCCGCAAGCAGTTCTAAGTCCGCAAATGCGATGTCTTCGAGTTCAATGTCTTCGAGTTCGATGTCTTCCAACTCTGCGCCCTCTTCTGCCGCTGGGACTTTGAGCATTCCTCCTGGGGCGTCCGGTGACGTGCTCGTTGGTGCCGCAGGCAGCCCTCCCATGGGAGCGGGCAACGGAGAGTTTTTCGTTGAGGAAGTCGGCAAGCTGAAGGAGTTCACGGTTCCCCTGGCACGCGGAGCCAACGCGTTCCAGGCAGCCATTGACGGCAGCAAAGCGTATGTGCCCACGCTCTCAGGAAAGACGTATGTGGTCAATCTAAATACGCATCAGGTGTTTTCTACCTTTTCCTCGCCGACGGGTGCGCGCATCGCTAACCTGGACAAAGCCGATCACCAGTTAATCATCACAGGCGGAAAGTCAGTGACAGCCTACTCCCTTCCGTCATTCAAACAAACCTGGCAGTTGAGCCAGGGAGGGAACGCCATGGCCGTGGTCAACGGAGTCGGGTACCTTTCTGGCAACATGGCCAAGACGACCCAAATAATCGACTTGAAAACGGGAAAAGTCGAAGGGAGCCTTGGCGTAGGGCACGTTGAGGACTCTGTTTACGATCCGCAAGAGCACACGTTGTGGTTGGCCGATTGGACGAATGGGGACATGACCGTCGTCGATGTGCGGACGAACAAGGTGATCGCGACGCTTCACAACCAGGAAGGCGGAGGTTTTACCATGAGCAACATGATGGGGTCCTCGGGCGGATTTATGCAACTGGCTGTTGGCCCCAACGGAAAGCACGTGTATGCGGCATCCTTTAGCGGAAACATCATGGTGTACAACGCAGTCAACCACACCTTCGAAAAGGACATCCCGGCTGGTTCTGGAGCCAAGTTGAGCGGCATTGCAATCGACCCGTCTGGAAAATACGCATATACGACCGTGGAAAACCGGGGCGAGACGGTGGCGGTATCCCTCGCGACCGGGAAAATTGCGTCGACCTATCCAGGTCTCGTGAGTAACCGGTGGTTTGTCATTCATTAAGCTGTATCGAGTAGACGCATAAGCAAATTGGGGCACACCTGCAGCCGAGTGAGGCTGCAGGTGTGCTTTTGTTGCATTGTCGTATTTCCGTGAAATTAGTCAATTATTGCAGAATCTCTTAAAGATTGATAGTTTGTTTATAACTTTGTAAAAACATTGAATTCCGTGATTGGAGGTTATGTTTTGTCAACGAGAATCGTGGTAACGGGTACAGCGCAGGATGCAGGGATCCCTTCTCCAGGGTGTTCCTGCCGGCACTGTACCCGAGCTCGATTGGATCCGAAGAGTCGCCGTTTTCCGGCCTCCATTGCGTTGATCAGTGATAGCGCAGAAGTCATGATGGTCGATTCTACCCCGAGTTTTCCGGAACAATGGGCTATGCTCGGACATCTGAGACTGGCAGGAATATGCCTGACTCATGCACATATGGGCCACTATACGGGACTCATGTTCTTAGGGCGTGAAGGTCTAAACAGTTCTAATGTCAACACCTATGGGACGGCCTCGATGACTCGCTTCCTCGCAGAAAACGCGCCTTGGAGTCAACTTGTAAATCTGTGTAATATCCAACTGCACTCTGTAAGTTGGCAGGAAAAAGTAACGTTTGGAGGAGACGTGGAAATTCAATTTTTCCCAGTTCCTCATCGTGCGGAGTACACGGACACTGCAGGTGTATTGATAAGGGGGAGCAAAAAGACCCTAGTGTACATACCAGATATTGACACTTGGGAAGGCTTGGACGAAGGTACTGCGGAATTGATCAAAAAATCGGATGTGGCCCTGGTAGACGGCACGTTTTATTCTGACGAGGAATTGCGGCAGTTATCGGGTTTGCGATCGATTGAAGATATTCCGCACCCAACGATTCAAAACAGCTTGGAGTGGTTTAGCGGATGCAACACTCAACTCGTTTTCACGCATTTAAATCACACCAACTTGGGTTTAGATGCAAAGGTTGAAAACGAACTGAAAAAACGCGGCGCTAGATTGGCCGTTGAAGGGGATACGTTTTGGCTGAGTTGAAGGGTTTTCAGGCTCGTTCACGTCATGCGAGATGGAATGACCTTGCGAGATGGAATGAACATGCGAGATGGAATGACCATCGTTGGAAAGAGGAAATCTGGGGGTTGGGAGAGGGATTATGAACGCTCATTCGTTTCGGAGAGAAATCGGAATTGGCGGATTAACGTTGACAGGGATTGGAGCTGTCATCGGTTCAGGATGGTTGTTTGGGGCATTTCATGCAGCTCACAGTGTGGGACCTGTATCCGTCATATCTTGGATTATCGGCGGATTTGCCATGTTGTTTTTGGCTCTCAGTTATGCGCAGATTGGCGGTGTCATTTCAGAAGCCGGGGGGTCAGTTCGCTTTCCTCAATATACACATGGTTCGTTGTTTGCAACCCTAGTTGGTTGGGCCAGTTGGCTTACACAAAGTTCCATCCCTCCGACGGAGGCCACGGCGCTTGTTCAGTATTTGAACGGGTACGTTCCTGGTTTATACAGCGGGGGAAGGTTAACGGCTTTGGGCATTCTTTTTAGTTTGGCGCTGATGTTCTTGTTTGTAATCCTGAATTATTTTGGCGTCCGCTTGTTTGCAAGGATCAACAATTTTGTAACGGTTGTAAAATTGTTGGTTCCGGCCTTGACCATCCTGCTGGTTTTTGCAACGGCATTTCATCCGGGAAATTTCACACAGTTCGGTGGGTTTGCTCCTCATGGTGTTGGGGGGGCCTTAACGGCCATTGCGACTTCCGGAGTCATCTTTTCGTTTCTAGGGTTCAAACCCATTATCGATTTTGGAGCGGAAGGAAAAAATGCGAAACGAAGCGTTCCATTGGCCGTTATTTTCACAATCATGTTCGCCATGATTTTTTATCTTCTCCTGCAAATTGTATTTATCGGGGGACTGCCGCAGAGCACATTGACCCATGGTTGGGGAGGTCTCAAGTTTAACTCGCCGTTTGCGCAATTAGCTCTAAGCATTAACCTGGCGTGGTTGGCAATCCTGATTTACGCAGATGCATGGATTTCGCCGAGTGGTTCCAGCTTCGTCATTACGAGCTCCAATGCCAGAACGTCCTATGCACTGGCTGCCAACGGGATTTTTCCAAAGTTTTTGCTGCGTCTCCATCCCAGGTACGCAGTTCCGCACGTGGCTTTATTCACGAACTTCCTGGTTGGAATTGTTTTTCTTCTGCCGTTGCCAAGCTGGAATCTGATTGTAGCGGTGGCTTCTTCAGTGGGATTGTTTACGTATTCCAGCGCGGCCATTTCAGCGGTCAGCCTCGTGCGTCTTCAGATACAGGGAAAAACACCGGTTAAGGGAATACAAGTTATTGCGCCTATCGGCTTTGTCGTAGGGTCTCTGATTATTTTTTGGGCAGGATGGCATTCTGGTTCACATGCCACCTTCGCATTGTTAGCAGGTGTGGTTTTGTACCTGTGGACTTGGTCGCGACAAAAATGGGGAATGGCACAGTTTCGTTCTGGGTTGTTCTTTGTCGTCTATTTAGTTGGACTTATTTTCATGCAGTATGCTGGGACATTTGGCGGTGGAAGAGGTATCGTTGGCCGCCCTTGGGACAGTATTGTGGTTGCGGTATTTAGTCTGCTTATTTTTTACTGGGGCGTGGGCAGCGGAGTGAAGTACATGCAGGAATCCAATAGTTTGCATGAAATGCGGACACTCAATCAAACGGATGACTCAGAACTATCAATTTGACGAGGCAACAAATTGACGAGGCAACAAATTGACGAGGCTCAATTTGACTGGGTCGGTTGGGGAAGCGGATCGCGCGGATTTCCTTTGTTCCCTGCTTTCGTTGGTTCCTCACTAATATGTAATAATTATCCTATCACTTAAGAGTCGGTCAAAGTTTAAAAAGTTGTTGCAGGAGAACGGAAACCTCCGCCAGAATTTGTTGAGACAAGGGACGCTGCCGACACCATAAAACTGAAAACACGGATGAGACACAGAAAAACTATGGGGGTTGACGAAATGACTTTGGAGCAAAACTTGATTCACCGTACGAACGTCGGGGATATTTTGACGCGAAGCGCTCGAAAATTCCCGAATAAAACTGCAGTTGTGGAAGGGGACCGAAGGGTCACCTACAAAGCGTTGAACTCCAAGGTCAATCAACTGGCTCGGGGATTCTTGGCAATGGGGTTGCAAACAGGGGATACCATGGCCTTATTGCTCAGCAACTCTATCGAATTCTTAATGGTGTACTTTGCGTGTGCCAAAGCCGGCATTACGGTGGTTCCCATCAACCTCTCGCTGCTGCCCCACGAAGTGGATTACATCATTCGCGACTCGGGCTCCAAAGCGGTCGTCTTAGAAACGGTCTTCTTGGAGCGAGTGCCCGAAACTTCTGCTGGTTCCCCTTTGCGTGACGTGATCGCGGTAGATTACGCCAACGTAACTGCAACAAGTTCGGGTTACAATTTCCACGACTTGGCCGCTTTGTTCGCACAAGACGACTCTGAGGTGGAATGTATCGTGGACGATCGGGCGACTATGCAGTGCCTTTACACGAGCGGCACCACTTCCAACCCAAAAGGCGTCATCAGCAGTCATCTGGCCGTCTATTTGGAAACACTCGGAACGGCATTTGACCTCAAGTTTACCGAAGCGGAAGTTTCCATCGCAATGATGCCGCTGTTCCATACAGCTCAACTCAACGCATTTACGACTCCCGTGTTCATCGCTGGGGGAACGACAGTCCTCATGAAAAAGTTTGAGCCGCTGGAGCTCATGACCTTGATCGAACGGGAAGGGGCAACGCAGATTTTCGGTTTGCCCATGATGTTCCGCGCCCTACTCGACCACCCTCGTCGTACCGAATTTGACCTGTCGACGTTAAGGCTGTGTGTATACGCGATGGCGCCCATGCCGGATCACGAACTCCGGCGCTGCCTGGACACTTTTGGCTGCGACTTTGCCTTACTCTTCGGGCAAACCGAAATGGCTCCCGTGGCGACCGTGTTCCGCCCGGAACACCAGTTGACCAAGTCCGGTTCGGTCGGGAACGGAGGCGTGAATGTCGAGGTTGCGGTGATGGACGAAGAAGGGCGACTGCTTCCCGAGGGAGAAGTTGGCGAGGTTGTTTACCGCAGTCCGCAAACGATGGAAAGGTACTTGAACGACCCCGAAAAGACGGCGGAAGCCTTCGAATACGGGTGGTTCCACAGCGGCGATATTGGGTACCTGGACAGTGACTCGATTTTGTGGTTCGTCGATCGGAAAAAGGACATGGTCAAAACGGGCGGAGAAAACGTGGCCTCCATTGAGGTGGAGAAGCTCATCTTTAGGGACCCGCGGATTCAAAACGTCGCTGTCGTTGGGTTGCCGCACGAGCACTGGAGCGAAGCGTTGACTGCGTTTGTGGTGGTCAAGCCGGGGCAGACGGTCTCCGAACAGGAACTTTTGGACCACTGCAAGTCGACTCTGGCGAATTACAAGGTTCCTAAACGAGTGGTGTTTGTGGAACAGCTCCCCATGACCTCTACGGGGAAAATTCAAAAACACGTGCTGCGTGCTCAGTACGAAAAGTTGTACGTCTAATTGGATTGTAAAGATTTTAAGGTGCGATAAATTGGTGCGATGCCGCTTTCCGGCGCTGCACGGAAAGCTCCGTAAGCCCTCGAAAAGTTGCGGGAAAGCCGTAGGATGACTCCACGGCTTTCCCGTTTTTTGGTTTTGGATTTTTTACCTTTTTGCAGGCAAAGACACACACAAACCTGTCCAGAATTCCGTATGTTTTAGAAAACGGACAAGGGGCACCTCAGCTTCCATCTGACACGAAGTATTTCAACTTCCATTTGAGGGATGAGCGGATGAGCATGCACGGGACAGAGTTTGAATTATATGTATTCATCTACGCGAGCTCTGTGGCTGCGGCGTTGGCGGTGTTGATTGACGACGCGATCGAACGGATAAAACACAGGAAGGCTGAAGACGAATAACCGCGTAAAGCGGCGGTGTCTCTTGGCGGACGCCGCATCGGCGCTTACGGAGTCGCGCACCAGTTCATTTCGCATTTTTTAATTTTTTTGTGAATGCGCGTTGAAACCCCCATAAATCAGGGGGGTTGTCCCGAAACCTATAAAGACTATCTTTGTACCTTGTCGAGCACTCCACACAGCAAGCCTGTGTTCTTTGCGACTTGTGAGTAGAATACGGTGTAAGAGTTGGGGGACCTCGTTATGCAAAATTCCATGCAAAGTTCCATGCAAAGTTCCGTATCAGGCTCCATGCCTGGTGCCATGCACGGTGCATCGTCCAGTTCCGCCGCACAACCTGTAATTAAATCCCAGGAAAGCCAAAGTTCGCGCAGGTTTTTCTTAACCTCCGACATCTTCGACATCCCGGACTTAGATATCTATGAACAAATGACTGCCATTGTACTGCGCTCGTATACGAGCGAAACTGGGTTGCCAAGTATAGACGACATTACCCGGCAAGGGCGGATGAGTCCGAAAAATGCGCGAAAATCTTTGCAAAAGCTGGTGGACATCAAGATGTTATCCCACCGGGCCTTATGGAGAATATTGGGTGATTTTGGAGACGACCGCTTGTCTTGGGCGGCCAAGGGCCTATTGGCGTTTCGGCGTCAACACCCTCACGCCAGCCTTGCACAAGTTGTAGAACTTGCGGAGCAATCTTCGGACAATGAAAACACGATTCACAGCGCACTCGAAGAACTAAAGCGCTACGGGTACCTCGACGACGAAGCGAACCGGGATTTAGAAGCAAAGTTTGAAAAGGCGAAGTAGCTCACTTTCCGTGGGGTTGTCTGTTCACCCCAATTCCTCCGGGTCGGCCGCAAGCTCATCCAACCACGATTGAATCTGCCGTTTCATTTGATGTCTCGTGCTCGTATATTGAGTACTATCAAGCCGGGAGGAAAACAAGCCGGCATGCAAAACGAGTCGGGATGCAAAACGAGTCGGGATGCAAAACGAAATAACGACCGGCCGGAACGGAGGAGGGGGAGTTGTTCATGAAATCAGATGAACCGATAGGCCTCGAGTCGACCCAGGTCTTGTACTTTGCATACGGGTCGTGTATGGGGTCAGACTTTCAAAACACGGTCCCGGAATTCCAACGGCTTGGACGTGCCGTACTGAAGGGCTACCGGTTGGCTTTTACGCACTTTTCCCGCAACCGGATGGGTGGGGTAGCAGATATTGTTCCAGACAAAAAGTCCCATGTGGAAGGTGTGCTCTACGAATTTGACGAAGAGTTTTTGTTCGACTTGGACGTTCGTGAGGGAGTCCCTTACAACGTGTACCGGCGTATTGAAGTCGTCGTCGAAACGGCACGCGGGCCTCTCGAAGCTTTCACCTACGAAGTGGTCGACAAATCGGTCCATGAGGTGGCTCCGAGCATTGAGTACGCCGAGCTCGTTTTACAGAGTGCAGCATTGCATGTCGACCCGTCCTATTTGACTCAACTCAGGAGCCACATCCGGAATCTGCAGTTGGCATCCGGCCAACCGTAGTTGCCGGATTTTTGTTTTGGGATCCGCGTGCCCCTCAAACCCGGTTCTCAGAACCGCCTTTTAGAACCGCCTTTTAGAACTCCGGCATTGCGCCTGGAGCCAACCGTCAGAACCTGGCAAACACGGCGCCTCGAAATCGGCTAGTGCAGTCGCTTGGTCCAAAAGCCGCCGCGGAAATAGCGGGGGTCAAACGAGATCACAAAGGCTTTCGGCGCAATTTGTTCGATGGTTTGGATGAGCTTTTTTTCGTTGCTTCGTTTCGCCAAAACCAGCATGGACAGGCGTTGGCCGTCTCGTCCCTCGGCCATCCAACTGGTGACTCCATATCCGCACTCGCGCAGCCGCTGCGGCAAATTGCCCCTGTCGTGCTCCACGACAATCTGCAGCGTCACGTAACCTAAAGCCAGCCATTCCTCTATTTTGCTTCCCAAAAATACTCCGCTTCCCCATCCTACGCAGTAGGCGGCAATATTGACTGGGTTGTGGATATTGCTCAGGACGATGTTCAGTCCCATGAGGTAGGTAAAGACCTCAATCATGCTCAGGAAAGACGCAACAACCCTTCTGCCTTTCATCACAAAGATGATGCGAACCGTGAATAATGACACGTAAACAATGTTGATTGCGATGATGGTTAAAACAATGTGGATGGCACTCATGGGACTTCCCTCCAAGGGTTCGTAGAGCCGTGTTTGGAGGCCCTCTGTCTTTCATTTCACCGACCCACAATACCATATTCCACAACGTTTGAGGCAGCCAACTTTTGTCGTAGAGCGGCGTGGCGTTGAGCATCGCAATCCGGGGTTTGCGATAGAGCGGAGATGGCGGGGATTTTTGCTGTCGAACTTGATCGACTCATAAAAGTGAGCTTTTTCGGGCATATTTTCATATATTGCTGATTTATGGCTGTTCCTGTCCTTTCCTACCGAAACTTTGACCACGCTCAGGAGGCTCCCATGATTCTCAACAACGAGCAACTGAAAGCCCAGGCACGCGAGTTTGCCATGACCAATGAACTGAGACGAAACCATGGCCGGGCGGCAAAGTTTTGGCCGGCTTTTCGAGCGGATATGGATAGCCTGCGCTCTTTTGCCGAGCAGTTGACCCACAGTCGCGCACAGTGCATGCAGCCTGCCGAGGACTGGCTGCTCGATCACATTGCCTTTATAGAAACACAAGCCCACGAGGTCTTCCGGCAGTTGCCCAGAGAAACCCTTCACAAACTGCCGAAACTGCGCGACACAGGCATGCCGCGCATTTACGCCATTTGTGAGGACTACCTCGATAGCGTAGACGGTCACTACAAGATGCAGACATTTGAGATTTACCTTGAATCCTATCAGGAAGTATCTGTCTTAAAGACGGCAGAGTGCTGGTTGCTGCCTTCCGCGATGCGCGTGGTCATTATTCGTCGTTTGGCTCAAGTCCTGCGCGAGGTGCGGGAACGACATGAAACCTGTCGCTGGGTAACGTCTTTGCTCGGCCGGGTCGGGGCAAAGCACATGTCCGATGCACAAGTTCGCGCTTTGTTGGAAAGAGAAAGCCGCGACCATTCCTTTACGACGTCCCAGGTTGTCCACTTGGTGCAGCACCTTAGTGAACTGGAACCCAATATTCACATGGTCCAAGAGTGGCTTGCAGCCCATGTTGAAAACAGCGAGTCGAGCCTTGCACAGATGGTTTCGTTTGAACATGAACTTCAGGCCGAACTCCAAGTGACCAGCGGGCATCTGGTGACCAGTCTGCATTTAGTGGAGCGTCATCCGTGGCGCAGTGCGTTTGTCAAAATCTCGCACGTCGAGCAGATTTTGCTCTCCGAAGAAAGCGGAGAATATCGGAAAATGGACTTCGCAAGCCGCGATTTGCTGCGCAACCGCGTTTCAGAGATGGCGCAACGGCTGAACGTACCGGAAACCTTGGTTGCCCAAAACGCAGTTAAACTGGCCAGACGGAGTCAGGAGCGGGTTCAGGCTTTATCCGATCCAGCGTTGTTGGACCCGATTCCGCCGCGCGATGCCTGCCTTGCCTACTACGTGCTCGATCCGCATGGCATTTTTGCGCTTCGCAAACAGCTTAGTCAAATTGCCCGGCCGCGGCATCTTCCTAAACTTGCCATTCGACGCCGCCCGCTGTCTGCCTACTTGTCGAGTGCGGCCATCGTGTTTGTTTTGCTGCTTTGGTTGACTGGAACATGGGTGACTGCCGGAACGGCCATTGGCCCTTGGGCACGGCTTGCGGTGCTTGCTGCTCTGGTGTTCCCGGTCAGCGAATGGGTTGTCGCCGTCGTTCATGCTGCGATTCAGCGCTGTTGCCAACCATCTGCCTTGGTGCGGTATGACTTTTCAGACGGCCTGCCCAAAGAAGCCAAGACTATGGTTACGATGCCAATTATTTGGGCCAGCACCGAAGAAGTCGACGACGTCATGGAGCGGTTGGAGGTGCATTACCTCGCGAACCGTCAGGAAAACATCCACTTCGCCGTTTTGGCCGACTTTCCGGATGCCGCGACAGAGGCCCTGGAGAGCGACAACGCTATCGTTTCCCGAGCCGTCGCTCGCATCCAAGCCTTGCAAGAAAAGTACGGAACCCACCGCTTCTTCTTATTTCATCGCGCAAGGCGCTATAACCCCATCGACAACGTGTACATGGGATGGGAGCGAAAGCGCGGAAAACTGGTAGAATTCGTGGAACTACTAAAAGGCCGCCAGGAAACAAGTTTTACGACCGTTTATGGTAATCGGGACATTTTGAGGGAGATTCGTTACGTGTTCACCATCGATCACGATACGCAACTCCCAATTGGCGTCGTCAGCCGCATGGCGGGAACCCTGCACTTCCCTTTCAACCGCCCGCGTCTGAACAAGACGCAAACTCGCGTCGTCGAGGGCTACGGCGTCTTGCAACCGCGCATCGGAGTCAGCTACGAGTCCACGCAGAAGTCCCGGTTTGCCGCATTATGGGCGGGGGAGCCAGGAATCGATCCATATGCGTTCGCAGTCTCGAACCCGTACCAGGATTTGTTCGGCAAAGCGATTTTTGTTGGGAAAGGCATTTTTGATGTCGACGCCTTCGCTAAAATCTTGGTGGATCGAATTCCTGATAACCACGTACTCAGCCACGACCTGCTGGAAGGAGGTTTTTTACGCACCGGACTGACCTCTGACATTGAAGTGGTCGAAGAGTATCCAAGCTCCTTTTTGGCGCACCAACGCCGGGCACATCGCTGGATTCGCGGGGACTGGCAGCTTATCAAGTGGCTGGGGAAGAGTTGCATCGACCGCTACGGGGACAGAAAGCGCGTAGATTTGTGCGGTTTGACGCGTTGGCAAATCGCAGACAACCTGCGGCGGAGCCTCGTGCCTGTGGCCCTCTTTGTCACAGCTGTACTCGGGATGGGGGTTTTGCCTGGCAACGAATGGGCGTGGGAAACCCTCGTCTTGGCCACCGTGTTTCTGCCCTTTCTCAAGGCCTTTGGGAGGTCGGTGACAGGGCGCGCACGGCTTAGTCCCATTCTGTCCGGCTTTGGCCAGAGCGTCGTGCAACTGCTGACACTCCCGTTCCATGCGGTGAATGCGGCAGACGCAATCTTGCGATCGCTGTACCGGATGCTCATCAGCCGAAAAAGGCTGCTGGAGTGGGTGCCTGCAAAGCAAACCAACCGCAAACCGAACAACAAGCAAGTGTTTGCACTAGAACCCATCGGTTACCTGGCCGCACTTGCGTTTGTGGCAGTGGCCTTTAGCTCTGGGACCGCACCCAACCGCATTCTCGGCATTTGCGCGCTCGTCTTGTGGCTGTGGGCTCGATTTGGCATTCAGCTGTTGAACCGCGCCCCAAAAGTGGTGCGGATGACCTGGCTGGAGTCTGCCCGTCCCGAGCTCAAAGCGCTGGCCCGGCAGATTTGGTCTTTTTACGACCGCTACGTGACGGTTTCCGAATCGTGGCTGCCTCCGGATAACGTTCAGTATCATCCGCAGGAAACGGTGGCTCATCGCACATCGCCGACGAACATCGGTTTGTATTTGGCGAGTGTTGCGGCGGCCCGCGAACTCGGCTTCATCGATACGCCGCAATTGCTCAACCGCGTCGAGGCGACACTCCGCACTGTCCAACGCATGGAAAAGTGGCACGGACACTTGTACAACTGGTACGACACGCTTTCGGCTCAGCCTCTCAAGCCGCGGTATGTGTCTACAGTCGACTCTGGAAACTTCGTGTCGTATCTCATGGTGGTCAGACAGGCACTTGCTGATGCAATGTCTGGGGAGGCTGCTCAAGCTTCCGAAAATTCCAGAATACAGCAGTTGATGTCGGACATGGACGAGCTCATCGAACAGACGAACTTCTGTGAGCTGTACAACCCGGATGACCGGTTGTTTTGTCTGGGCTATCACGCGGACGAAGACCGCCGTGAGGTGGTTCTGTACGACTTGTTGGCTTCGGAAGCCAGACAGACTAGCTTTGTCGCCATTGCCCTCGGGCAAGTCCCGGTCTCTCACTGGTTTACGCTTGGACGAACCATGACGGTGGCAGGAGGTCAAAAAACCTTGCTGTCCTGGTCTGGCACGATGTTCGAATACATGATGCCGGCCTTGACGATGAGGACGTATCCAAACACCGTGTGGGACAGCACCTACCAAGGCGTCGTGCTTCGGCAGCAGCAATACGCAGAGGCCCACAAGGTGCCGTTTGGGATCTCAGAGAGCGGATACTACGCGTTTGACCACCAATTAAACTATCAGTACCGGGCGTTTGGGGTGCCCGGACTAGGTCTTGACAGAGGCTTAGAACGCCACTTAGTCATCGCCCCGTATGCGACGGTGATGGCTCTGCCCTATGCGGGAGAAGCGGGAGTAGCCGCACTGCGCAAGTTGGGCGACTACGGAACCTCGGGACCCTACGGCTATTACGAAGCGGTGGACTTTACGGTTTCCCGCCTGCCGGCGGGGAGCCGATACAAGGTCATCGAAAGCTTTATGGCTCACCATCAAGCGATGAGTTTGCTGACATTGACCAACTTGCTGGAGAACAACGTCATGATTGACCGATTCCACGCCGACCCGCGCGTCAAGGCTGCGAACCTGCTCTTACAGGAGCGCATCCCGGTTAAGGCTGCCATCGTCAAAGAACCCATTGGCGCCCATGCGCGTCTGCCAGAGTTTGATACGGCCATGGACGACGCAGAACGGGTCTTTGTCCAAACTGCCGCGGTGCCGGAGGTCAACGTGTTGTCGAACGGCCGTCTGACCAGCGTGACGACCGTGGATGGTACTGGATTTTTAAAGTGGAAGGGACTCTCTGTGACGCGTTGGCGCGAGGACCCGGTGGACGACACGGCGGGAATGATTGTTTACCTGCACGATGCCGCCTCGGAACGGACGTGGAGCGCTACGCGCCACCCATCTCGGGCTTTGCAGGACACCAAGACGGTTTTTCACTTGGATAAAAGCAAATACTTGGGAACCCACCTGGACATTTCCTCAAAGCTTGAGGTGACTGTGCCTCCGGACTTAGATGCGGAGGTGCGATGTTTGACTCTGGTCAATTCCGGCACCGAGGAACGCTTGTTGGAAGTGACGACCTTTCTCGAGTTGGCATTGGCGAGTCAAGCCGCGGACGCAGCTCATCCGGCATTCAGCAAGCTGTTTATTCAAACCAGCCAGGACGACGCTTCCCAGAGTTTGCTGGCCAAGCGCCGTCCGCGCGACGAGAAGGAAAGTGAAACATGGGCCGTTCACACGGTTTACGTCGACGGCGAAGAGGCTGGAGACTATGAGTTTGAAACCGATCGCGGCGCATTCATCGGACGCGGTTATTCGCTCGCTCAACCCAAAGGCCTGCGAACTCGCCTCAAGGGGTCCACGGGCTCTGTGGCCGACCCGGCGTTTGCGATGCGCCGCACGGTGCACTTGAATCCACAGCAGACCGTGCGCGTGTACATTGTGACCGGCGTTGCCCCGACGAAGGAGGAGGCAATTCGGTTGGTTTCGCAGCTCAAGGAGCCGCACCAGGCAGACCGCGCGTTTCACCTGGCTTGGGTGCGGACGCAAATTGACCTGCGCCAGCTGCACTTGTCTCCCGCGCAGGCTGCGATGGCGCACCATTTGGCTGGACGCCTCCTGTACACGCCGCCGCTGTCGAATGTGCGCAGACAGGCGATTTCGAGAAATGCTCTCGGCCCCTCGTCGCTTTGGTCGCGGGGGCTCAGCGGCGACGTTCCCATTGCCGCAGTATCGGTTCACCATTTGGCGGATCTGCCGTTTGTGACGCTTCTGGCTTCCCAGCATCAGTACCTTCACAAGCTTGGACTGGAACTCGACTTGGTGGTACTCGACGAGACGACGGGAGGGTACCAAGACGAATTGATGCACCGTCTGCGCGAAAACCTCACCGCACGGGGTTTGGGGGAGATGAAGCGCATCGTGGGACTCAAGGCTTCAGGACTTTCTGACGCGGAGCGCACGCTGCTTACGGCGGTATCTCGCGTGTGGCTGCGAGCGGGAGGACCTAGTTTGCGCGCCCAACTGCAGCTGGATAAAGGCGATTTGGGGCAGAAAGACGGTCTGCAGACCCCTGTGGGCGCGGCCACCCGAATGGCCAGCGCGGTGGCAAAGCGCGAATACCTGGCACCGGCATCGCAACGCGCAGCAAAGCCTCGAAAATCTGCGCTGGAAACGCACAGTGGAGGCCCGGAAGCCGGCGAGTTTTTCAACGGCTGGGGCAGTTTTGTAGACGAGGGGAAGGCTTACGAGGTCCAGGTCCAAAGCGGGGCTTACCTCCCGCGTCCGTGGAGCAACGTGATCGCCAATCCCCGCTTTGGGTGTTTGCTGACCGAATTAGGGACGGGATACAGCTGGTGGAAAAATTCCCGCGAGTGTAAGGTGACTCCTTGGAACAACGACCCCGTGCTAGACCCTCCGGGCGAGGTTTTGTACCTGCGCGACGAGGAGACCCAAGAAGTTTGGTCGGCGGCGCCGAAGCCCTGTGGAGGACAACGCACCTACAAGGTGGTTCACGGGTGGGGCTTTACGCGGATTGAACAAAGCGGAGGAGACATTGCGCACGAGATGGAGACGACGGTGCCGTTGGAAGACCCGTTGAAGGTCATTCAGCTTCGGCTGCGCAATCAAACGGACCGCACAAAGCGCATCTCGGTCACGTACTACGCAGAGTGGGTCCTTGGCGTCACGCGCGAGGGTCAGGCGCCTTTCGTGGTTACGGAATGGGATCCCGACGACGCGGTCCTGCTCGCTCACAACACCTACCAAGAGTCATTCCGGGATGCTGTGGCATTCCTTCACATTGCCGAATCGGCCCCTTCGTTGGGGGAGCAGGCCGACGCGGACGCTACAGTGGAGCATGCGGCGGACGGCACAGCGGCGGGTGCACAACGCCTGGTTCGCCTCACGTACTGCTCCTTTACGGCGGATCGAACGGAGTTTATTGGCTATGGGGGAACGCTCGCTTCGCCGCAGGGCCTGCACAGCGAAAGCCTGTCTGGACGCACAGGAGCGCTCGCGAACCCGTGCGGGGCAATTCAGACGGCAGTTGAGATTCCTGCCCGCGCTGAAGCGGCTGTAACCCTTTTGCTGGGCTGTACAGGTTCCAAGGAAGAAGTCCATGCGCTCGTAAAACGCTACAGCCAACCGGGTGCTTACGATGAAACAAAGCGGCAGGTTGCGCGGTTTTGGAGCGACACCAGTGGGAAGGTTCAGGTGCAAACGCCGGACCGGGCAATGGATGTGATGCTCAACGGCTGGCTGTTGTATCAAGCGCTCAGCTGCCGGTTGTGGGCGAGGACTGCGTTTTATCAGGCGGGGGGTGCGTTTGGTTTCCGCGATCAACTGCAGGATTCCCTGGCATTTTTGCACGCTGACCCGGAACTTACCAAGCGACAAATTCTCATCAACGCGGCTCATCAGTACGAGCAAGGCGACGTTCAGCACTGGTGGCACGAGGAGACGCACAAAGGCATCCGGACAAGGTTTTCCGACGACTTGCTGTGGCTGCCGTACGCAGTGGCTCGCTACCTCGAACAGACAGGCGACGCAGACATCCTGCAAGAAGTCGTCCCCTATCTCCACAGCGATGTGTTAAAGGCAGGCGAGTTGGAGCGGTACGAAAATACGGTTCTGTCGGACGAGTCCGCAACCGTGCTCGATCACTGTCTGCGGGCGATTCGCCATGGTCTGAAGTTTGGGGAGCACGGGATTCCGTTGATGGGCATCGGCGACTGGAACGACGGCATGAACCGGGTTGGATCCAAAGGACGCGGAGAAAGCGTATGGCTGGGGTGGTTTCTGCTGTACATCCTCAAGCGGTTCGAGCAGATTCTGCGCGCCTGCGGAGTGGACGGCCCGCTCACTTCGGAACACCTCGAACAGACAGCTCGTCAACTGGAGGAACACCTCAACGAGTTCGCTTGGGATGGGGCTTGGTTCCGCCGCGCCTTTACTGACGACGGCAAGTGGCTCGGGTCTATTGAAGACAGGGAGTGCCGGATTGACGCTATTGCGCAGTCGTGGTCGGTCATTGCTGAGGGGACGTCTGTGGAAAGGCAGAGTCGAGCCATGCGCTCGTTTGACCGCGAGCTGGTAGACCGAGAACTGGGTGTGGCCAAGCTGCTGACGAAAGCCTTTGACGAGATACGTCCGCGGGCTGGGTACATTCAGGGGTACCCGCCGGGTATTCGCGAAAACGGCGGCCAGTATACGCACGGCGTGATTTGGAGTATCGTCGCCTGGGCAATGCTGGGGCGCCGCGACAAGACTTTTGAACTGTTTTCCATGCTCAACCCCATTTCGCATACGCAAACGATGCGCGAGGTTCAGACGTATGGCAATGAACCGTACGTGATGTCCGCAGACGTATATACAGCCGAGCCGCATCAAGGCCGCGCAGGATGGTCCTGGTACACGGGCGCTGCCGGGTGGATGTACCAGGCGGGCCTGGAGTACGTCCTGGGGGTCAAGTGCCGTGAAGACCGCTTATACATTCACCCCTGTGTCCCGCCGGACTGGAAGTCGTTCCACGTCGATTACCGGTACGGCGAGGCCGCTTATTCGATTGAGGTAGAATTGAACGAAGAAGGCGTTGGAGAAGCGAAGGAAGAAGGCCGTGTGCTTCCCGTGTGGATCGTCGACGGAGAGGAGCGGATTGGCACCGACCACCTTCATCTCGTGGATGACGGCAAGCCACACGAAGTCACGGTTCGCACGTACCGGGAACCGTTGAGCACGGTGGGGTGAAGTCCGAGGCACGGGGCTGTTGCAAGCTGCATGTTGAAGGCACACGTTGAGTATCCAATCAGGTGTCCCACTAAGGAGGGCCGTTCCAGGGCAGGTGAAACTGCTTCTGGGACGGCCCTCTTTTGTCACGTTCGTGCGCTGCCCACAGTGGGCCGAGGCGCTGTTCGAATCGGTTCTCTGTTATTGGGCTCTTTGTCCTTGGGCTCTTTGTCCTTGGGCTCCTTGTCATTGACGCGCTGTATGACGGCCTGGCGCATGCTCTCGACTTTGGCATCGCAGTCCTGCGGACTCTTTCCCCGCGCTGCCAGGTAGGCTTTGAGTTTCGGTTCTGTGCCGGAGGGCCGGACTGCAAGCCACGATCCGTCCGCGTATAGGTATTTGAGAACGTCGGACTTCGGAAGTTTTAGGTGTTCGACCGAGGAAGAAAGGTTGCCGTTCTCGTCGACTTGCCGGCGCTCGGACTTTAAGTAGTCCTCAATGGCCGTGAGTTTTAGACCCTGGACCTGAGGCGTATTCTCACGCAGGTTTTCGACGATCGCTTCAATTTTTTCGTGGGCGTCGGCCCCTTGAAGCGTTGTGCTGAACAGTTCTTCCTTATAGTAGCCAAAGCGTTCGAACAAGTTTTGCAGCGCATCGAGCAGGGTTTTGCCCTGGCTTTTGTAAAACGCGGTCATTTCGGCGATGGCGAGACACGTCTGAACCGCATCCTTATCGCGGACAATCGGCGAGATGAGGTAGCCGTAGCTCTCTTCGTAGCCGAGCAAAAAGGCGTGTTCTCCAGTGCGTTCGTACTTCGTGATGTTATGGCCGATGTACTTGAACCCCGTCAACGTGTTTTCCAGCGCAATGTTGTAAGATGCGGCCACGGCATGACCCAGTTCCGACGTTACAATGGTTTTAAACACAATGCCGTTCGCGGGCAGCCGGCCTTCCGCCTTTTTGCGCCCAAGGATAAAGTCCATCAAGAGCGCACCGACTTGGTTGCCGGTGAGAAGCTGGTAAGTCCCATGGGCATCGCGCACGGCGATCCCGACGCGATCGGAATCCGGATCCGTCCCCATGACGACGTCCGCCTGCAATTCGGCAGCGGTTCGAATCCCCAGTTTGAGGGCTTCGTGTTCTTCTGGGTTCGGACTCTTGACGGTTGGAAAATCCCCGTTGGGCTCCTCCTGTTCCGGAACGACGTGCACATCGTCGTAACCGGCCTCCTTCAGAGCCTCCCTCACGGGAACATTGCCGGCGCCGTGCAGCGGGGTGTAGACAATGGATAACCTGCGTCTGTGTTGATCGGGAATCGACGGAAACTTGACGGCCTCAACGGCCGCTTGAACGAACTGTGTGCGGACCTGGGGTTCTGTCCAGTGAAACAGGCCGCGTTGTTGCGCCTCTTGCTCGGTCAGCATGGGGAGCTGAAATACGTCGTCAATTTCTTGGCTAAGTTCGCGGATTTTGGCGGTCTCATCCGGGAGCAGCTGGCAACCGTCTGGACCGTACGGTTTGTAACCGTTGTATTCAGGCGGATTGTGGCTGGCTGTCACCATGACGCCGGCTGCGGCATGCAAGTGTCGAACCGAAAAAGAGACCTCAGGTGTCGGACAGAGGTAAGGGGAAACGTGCGCTTGGACTCCGGCTGCAGCCATCGTCAGTCCCGCTTCCTTGGCGAAGTCCTTGGACATGTGGCGGCAGTCGTAGCCGATAGCAATGCCGTTTGAAGCCGCATCTCCCCCTTGTTTCAAAACGTACTGGGCCAGCGCCCACGACGTCTTGCGGATCGTGTAGATGTTCAACCGGTTTAACCCTGCACCCATCACTCCGCGCAACCCAGCCGTGCCAAAGTGCAAGTGCTGCCCGAAACGGTCCTCGATTTCCTCGTTGTTGCCTTGGATGGAAATGAGTTCTTGGCGAAGCGGTTCCGGCAGATGGGGGTACTCCAACCACTTCTGGTATTCTCGATGAGCGTCCAACGTCAAAACTCCTTACTGCGGGATTTCGGGATTTGGAGGATGGAAAGTATGGAGTGAAGACGTCAACTCCAGATGGGGCGGCGGCGCTTGGTCTGTCGCCAAGTTCTTGGCCGAAAAACGCGCTTTGCACCCGTTAAAAGTGTGCGTCAAAGCACAGTCTCGTATCCCTTCCCAGAATATCGCCGATAAACCGCGTGGGTTCCCTGTAATGCCTGCTCCCAAGGTATAATGAGAGACTAGAAACTACTTGATTTGCGCTCATTTGTGTGTGCTCAGGAGGTAGTCCGTTTGGCAAAAGTGGTCCGTCACCAAAATCACCTTGAAAAGGAAATGAAAAGAAGTCCGCGAACCAAGCTGCTGCTCATTGGGGCAGTTGTGGTAGCCATTGTGCTCATTGGGCAAGACGCTTCGATTGCATGGCTGTCACGGCCTATCTTTACGGCGCGTTTTGAAGCGTTTTTTTGGCCGGTGTGGGTGTTGTACATGTTTGCATCGATGTTGGTGGGGCAAGGCAAACGCCGCACCATATTGAGGCGGGGGTTAGAGGGGGAGCAGCGTACAGAACGCCTCCTGAGCGGTCTGCCTGACGACTATACGGTGATATCCGACTTGACCATTCACGGCGGCGGCAAAGAAAGTCAGATTGACCACGTTGTCGTAGGGCCGACGGGGGTCTTCGTGATCGAAACCAAAAACCTCAACGGAAGCATTACCGGAGGTGGAGACGACCACGAACTGTTTCAGCATAAGGTCGGCCGCGCCGGAGGAAGATACGGGAAGTCGTTTTACAACCCAGTTAAACAAGTCGGCACCCACGTGTATCGGCTCTCCCAGTTTTTGAAGGAACACCAGATTCCGACCTGGGTCGACGGCATTGTCTTTTTCTCGAACCCCGAGGCACAAGTTCACGTGAAGAGCGAAAAGACTCCGGTCTTCAGTTACCGGGAAGGACCACATCGTTTGTTGGACTACATGGTCAACCACAAAGGCAAGGGCCTTTCTGGTGAGCGTCAAGCCGACGTCGTCCGGCTGATTACTTCCACCCTCCGGTAGTCACCTATTCCTTGAAAAAGTTGTTGCAAAGCCAAGTCAGAAGACGGGCACGGCGTCTGTTACAATCCTTTTGAGGGGGCAGAGTTGTGTTCACCGTACTGAGAAAATTGGGTTGGCACTTTAAAGAATACAAGCGGCAGTACATCATTGCCGTCTCTCTTTTGTTTGGACTCAACTTTATCGAAGTCATTCCGCCGGAGCTGATTGGCAAGGCCATTGACCGGATGAATCAAGCTACCATGACCTCTCATCACCTGTGGTTCATCCTCGGCCTTTACGCCGTCATTCTCTTGGTCAGCTACATCGCGGGCGTAACGTGGCAGTACCAGCTTTACACGGGGGCCAACTTGCTGCAGCGGACGCTGCGGTATCGTTTGATGCGTCACTTTTTGGGAATGACTCCAACCTTTTATGAAAAGAACCGGACTGGCGATTTAATGGCGCGGGCTACCAACGACTTGAATGCCGTCTCACAAACCGCCGGATTCGGGATTTTGACGCTGATCGATTCGACGACGTTCTCTGGCACTATTTTGTTGACGATGGGTTTTCTCGTCAGCTGGAAACTGACCTTGGCGTCGCTGATTCCGCTTCCGCTCGTCGCGTTTGCAATGACCAAGTACGGCAAGTTGATGCACGAGCGGTTCACCCTGGCACAAGCTGCTTTCGGAGACATGAACGACCGGGTGCTGGAAACCATCGCAGGAATTCGCGTCGTTCGGGCCTATGTTCAGGAGCGCGCAGAAGAGCAGCGCTTCGCCGAAACCACCGAAGACGTGTTTCGCAAAAACGTCGCTGTTGCGCGCATCGACGCTTTGTTCGAGCCGACCATCCGCGTACTCATCGGGCTCACGTATCTGATTGGGCTCGGGTATGGGACGTACCTCGTGTTTCAAAGCCAGATTACCTTAGGGCAACTGACGTCGTTCAACGTGTACTTGGGGATGCTGATCTGGCCGATGCTCGCGTTTGGAGAACTCATTAACGTCATGCAGCGCGGGAACGCCTCTCTCGATCGCGTTACACAAACCTTAGCGTACCCTCCAGATGTAGTGGACGCTCCCAAAGCCGAGGGAAACTCCATTGGGGTCCCCGAAAAAATCGAGTTTTGCGATGTTACCTTCCGTTATCCGACTTCTACGGAGGACAACTTGCGCGGTATCCAACTGACGGTACACCGGGGACAGACCCTTGGGATAGTCGGGCGCACGGGGAGCGGCAAGTCCACGCTCATCCGGCAGACCTTGCGGGAGTATCCGCCGCCCCAACGTGGAACGGTCCGAGTCAATGGGATACCCATTGAAGACATTCCCCTGGCTGCGCTGCATGGATGGATGGGGTATGTTCCGCAGGATGCCGCGTTGTTTTCTCGCACGGTGGCGGAAAACGTGCGGTTTGGAGCTCCAGAAGCGCCGGCGGAAGCGGTGTTGGACGCCCTGGAAATGGCTGACTTTACCAAGGACATTCCCCAGCTCCCGAACGGGCTTGACACTTTGGTGGGAGAGAAGGGAGTTTCGCTGTCCGGTGGGCAGAAACAGCGGATCGCGCTGGCCCGGGCGTTGATTCTGGACCCGGAAGTGCTGATGCTCGACGACGCCATGTCCGCCGTGGACGCCCGGACGGAAGCACACATTGTCGAAGCGATTCGCGAACGCCGCCGCGGGCGAACGACGTTCATTGCCACGCACAGACTGTCTACGGTCGAGCATGCCGATTGGATTGTCGTGCTCAATCACGGTCAGATCGTCGAACAAGGGACGCACGACATGTTGATTGAACGGGCCGGGTGGTACCGCGATCAATACCTGCGACAACAAGTGGAACGAGGTGCGGAGGAGGCCGAAGGCGATTCCGACGAGGACGACGACGGGTTTCGGAATACGGATAGAGCACCTGGCGAGCAAACAGACTCTTTTGGGCGCCCGGAGGTGAAGGCATGAGCGTCAACCGCAGACTTATTCAGTACGCCGCTCTGTTTAAACGCAGAATCCTCTTGGCGCTGGCCATGTTGGTCATCGCGGTCAGCGCCGGCCTGGCAGGACCCTTCGTGGCGAAAGACATGATTAACCGGCACATCACCGGCATCGAACAAACGTGGTATCAGACACAACCCGGCCCGAAGGCTGTCCGTTTCGACGGGCACTGGTACGAGCGCGGCGACTATTTTCAACCTGGGCAAACCCGGGGGCCGGCGGCGACGCTGATTCAGGCGGACCAGGACTTCTATTTTGTACCCCGCTCGCTGCCGTACGTGACCAACCCGTCGGTACACAGCGGCGAACTGACCGTCCGGCAGGGCACTGGCTCTGTGACGGCACCGGCGATTCGCATTTCGAAAAAGGAACTGTTCGACTTTTACAAGCCGGAGATTCCAGGAATTTGGAAGCTTGCGTTGGTGTATTTGGGCTTGCTTGTCGTGTCGGCAGTATTCACCTATGGTCAGCAACTGGTTTTGCAGGTTTCCGCCAACCGGATTTTGCAAAGAATGCGTCAAGACGTCTTTCGACAGATTCATCGGCTGCCGATTCGCTATTTTGACAACACGCCTGCGGGTAAGGTGGTATCCCGGATTACCAACGACACCGAAGCCGTTCGCGACTTGTACGTCAACGTGCTGGCCAACGTCATCTCAAACTTGGTGACCATGGTGGGGATTTACGTCGCGCTGTTTCTTCTCAATGTGCAAATTGCGTCGATTTGCATGTTGTTGATTCCGCTTTTGGCGGCGTGGGTGTTGGTGTACCAAAAGGCTGCGGTCAGCATGAACCACCGCCTTCGGTCTTTGCTCAGCGAAATTAACTCCACCCTGAACGAAACCATTCAGGGCATCCCAGTGATTCGCGCGTTCAATCGGCAGGAACGGACGTTAGCGGAGTTCGACGCGTTGAACCAGGACTACTTTAAAGGCCAAATTAAATTGTTGGCCATCAACTCCGTGACCGGATACAACCTCGTCGGGGCGCTGCGAAATGCATTTTTCATCGCTTTGATTGCCTATTTCGGCTATCGTTCGATGCATTTGGCAGGGGTGATTTCGTTTGGGTCGCTGTATGCGATTGTCGACTTGTTGAACCGGTTATTCCAGCCGGTTACCCAGGTGGTCAACCAATTGGCGACGCTGGAACAGGCGCGCGTATCCGCAGAGAGGGTGTTTCAGTTGTTGGATGAGCCTGGCGTGGACGTGGTTGACGGGGCCATGCCGCCGTACCGGGGAGACGTGGTGTTTGACAACGTGTTTTTCTCGTACGACGGCCGTCACAACGTGCTCAAGGGCATTTCGTTTGAAGCACTGCGCGGACAAACCGTCGCATTGGTGGGACACACGGGTTCGGGGAAGAGTTCCATTATGAACCTCTTGTTTCGCTTCTACGATCCGCAGTCCGGCCGCATCAGCATCGACGGGTTAGACATCTCAGAACTGCCGCGCCAGCACTTGCGCAAGCATATGGGCATCGTTTTGCAGGATCCGTTTTTGTTTACGGGAACCATCGCAACGAACGTGAGTCTGGGGGATCCATCGGTCGCGCGCGAGCGGATTGAGCGGGCCCTGCGCGAAGTTGGAGCGCAGTCCATGCTCGAAAGTCTCCCGAACGGCCTCGATGAACCGGTTCTTGAGAAGGGCAGCACCTTGTCTGCCGGACAACGGCAGTTGATTTCTTTCGCGCGGGCCTTGGCTTTTGATCCTGCGATTTTGGTGCTCGACGAGGCGACTTCGAGCATCGACACGGAGACCGAATCTGTCATTCAGCGCGCTTTGGAGGTTGTCAAACGCGGCCGCACCACTTTTGTCATCGCGCATCGGCTGTCGACGATCCGCAATGCGGACCTGATCTTAGTCCTCGATAAGGGCGTCATCGTCGAACGCGGGACGCACGAGGACTTGATAGAAAAAGGCGGACGCTACTACCAGATGTACCAGATGCAGCAGGGCGCGGTCCCTGTGTAAGAACCGTCACTGATGTGCCTGAGTTGGACTGGAGTTTGACTGAGTTCGACATGATTGGGCCTGAGTTCGACTGTTTTGAACGGGATGGCAAGGAGTTTCCGCTTTCTTTGATGCAAACGAACATCTTGTCTGAAACGAATTGTACCCGGTAGCCTTTGCGCAGGAGGGTCTCCAGAGCTTTGGCAATCGTGAACCCCAACAGGTCTGCAATGACGACTCTGGGGTCTGTGCTGCTTCCGGCGGTCACGACGATTTCCGCACTGCCTGTCACTTTGGTCTGTAGAATGACGATCACGTCTGTTCCCCCCTTTCAAAACGTCCCAGTACTACACTATGCAGGAACGGGGAGGATGGATATTGCAGGGGGCGACGTGGCCGCACCTCGGTTTGGCCGTAGAGCGCTTGTTTCAGGTCGAACGGCTGCTATTTTCCTTTTTTTGCAACCCCCCTGATTTCTCTCGCATTTGCTTGCGCAAATACCGGGCAATTGCGAGAGGCGTTCCAACAAAAACCACGGAAGCGACTAGCAACACAGCTCCCAACAGGCCCCTGACCCAGCCGCCTTGCGTCAGAGACAGATAAACGAGTTTCATGCCGTAGATTCCAGCCAAGGAGACAATCAGCGCCAACCAAACCGGTGGGAGGTACCTCGGTCTACGGTTCATTGGGACCGTTCCCGAACCGATTGGTAGTGTTTGCGCCAGATCAGGCGGTATATCCCAATCCATCGAGGAACAGAGCGCAATCCAGGGATGAACGGGGTCAGCATCAGAATTAACGTCACAGCAAATGTCGTCAGAACGACCAGCAAGTCTGCCGAGTCAGAGCTGGAGAAGGGCGGGATTTGATACAGCATGGTGTAGTACCAAAGCCATACAGCCCCAGGATAGTTGCCCGTTTCTTTGATAATTCCCCATTCGTCTCCGGTCATATCCAGTTTCGCCGCGTATTGCGCATCGGGTTGGTCCTGCAACAGAAGCAGCGATTTGGTTCGATTCAAAGCAGGCATCGGACCGGTTCTTCCATCAATGGCAGACTCCAGCAGGCCTGTGTGCGCGAGGGCCAAGTAGGCGTTCAGAATTTGCGGAACCGGACCATAGTTCGATGCAGAGCCGGGCAGTTGGACATTTGACGACGTAACAGTTGCTTTGTTTAACACTTTGTCTGCAGCCGCCGCCCATGCTGTTTGCTGCTTGCTTGTGGCGCTGTTCCAGGTTTGCAGAACTGCTTTTAAATTGGGGTCTACCGGTACGATGTGCGTCAGCGGGCCAATGACTTCATCTTGGGCGGAGTTGATGGGAAGGGTCACTCCGGCCCACTGCTGCGGCGAGATGGGTCCAAGGTGTTGTGCGGCCCCCGGTGTGTTGCTGTACGGGGGACCATAGGTGGAGATTGGGTCTTGCCCAGAAAGGTCGTCTAAAGCCGTTTGCACCAGCAGTTTCGGCGCTTGTTGGGAAACCTGCTTGGCGGTCAACGCAGGTACGTCAGGGGTTGAGAACACAGCGGCCAAAACCACGACAAGTACACCCATGATTCCGAGTGCGACAAACATTTCCCGGATCAAATCGTAAGGCATCTGCGGGTATTGGCTGTTGGTGTTATTGGCCGTTTTCAACGTTGTGTTCACCCCTTTTGTCATACGGTAACGGTTCCACGACGCCGTGCTTTCTCACCAAGAGGATATGAATGCCTAACAGCGCGAGTAAAACCATTGGCAGTACAAAGATATGCAAACCGTACATTTGCCCAAAGTTCAGCAGGTTAAAAAAGCCTCCCACCCCTGTAGAGTTAATGGCGTCTTTGCCCTGAACGCCAATCCATTGTGAATCGAAGTTGTTTTGCGACAAGTACCCCGTCAACCCGGCAACGATGGAGACCAAAAACATCACCCATCCGCCAATCCAGGTCCAGTGCCGTCCGCCGCGCCAAGCGGCCATCATAAACTGAGCCCACAGGTGAAGCACCATAAAGAAAAAGAACGCCTGCACCGTCCAGAAATGCATGCTGTTGAAGAAATGCCCAACGGGCGAGACGTGCCACCAATCTGGGCCAAAAACAGCCAAGACGGTTCCGGTGATAATCAGCCAGACAAACGCGGCGACCGTTAGAATTCCAAACATGTAAACGTACGAGTTGACGTATGTAGGCAGTGTGTCCGGCAACATGTTTTCCATGGGAATAGAGCGTTCCACCCACTCCCGAAGCGCTCGCGTCAAATTCCGCTTCATGGGTGATGGCCTCCGTGTTTGGGCTCTTCGTCTCGTCCTTCGGGAAAGGGGATAACCAGCGCGAGTATAAAAACAACAACCATCAGTACTACGACAATGAGGTCTGCAGCGGACAGGTTTAACCAATGGAACGACCAGGCCCATCCCGCATGGATTGGTGGTTGTAGTTGATTGTTCATGACTTTGCTCCTTTCACAACGAGGGATTTAATCGCATGAGTGAAACTTCGACAATAAAACAATATTTACACGAAAATTCAAATATAGCAACTAGGGTTGCGTTCTGCCGTTTTGGCCATTTTATATTTTTCTCATCCCGTTTTATACTTGACACACGAAGCGTTGAGAACGGGGTGAAAGCGAGTGTTTAAGTTTGTACACTGTGCGGACCTGCACTTAGACAGCCCTCTGCGCGGGCTTTCGAACAAAGAAGATGCGCCCGAGGACCAGATTCGTTCGGCTACTCGCAAGGCTCTATTGAATCTCGTCGATTTGTGCATTGAAGAAGGCGTAAATTTTCTCGTCATAGCCGGGGATGTATACGACGGGGAATGGCAGGATTATTCCACCGGGTTGTTTTTCAACTCGTGCATGGCAAAACTCAGCGATCGCGACATTCCAGTTTACCTGATTTCCGGGAACCACGATGCGGCGAGCAACATCTCGAGGCGTCTCGTGCTGCCTCAAAACGTGATCCAGTTTTCAGTGGACGCGCCAGAGACTTATGTCATCGACGATTTGGGCGTGGCTTTGCACGGACAGGGGTTCAAACACCGGGAGGTGCGGGAAAACCTGGCGCTTTCTTATCCGCCTGCAGTTCCAGGTTACTTCAATATCGGGGTGCTGCACACGTCAGCGGATGGGCGTGAAGGCCATGAAACGTACGCTCCGTGCCGCGTGGAAGACTTAGTGGAAAAAGGATACGACTACTGGGCTCTCGGACACATTCACAAGCGAGAAGTCTTGCACGAAAACCCGTATGTTTTATTTTCAGGCAATTTGCAGGGAAGGCACATCCGAGAAACGGGTGAAAAAGGCTGCACCCTCGTGACGGTGGACGGTGGGCGGGTTACTTTGGAACATCGGCCGGTCGATGTATTGCGCTGGCACGAGTGTCTGGTGGACCTTTCGGATGCGCATACGGATGACGACTTTACATCCCTGGTATCCGAAGCCATGGACGATGTGACGGCTAAGAATGCCGGTTATCCACTCGCGTTGCGCATTCGCCTCGTCGGAACCACCCAGTTGCACGGACGCCTTCGCGAAGACATGGAGAAGTATCACAACGAGGTGCGCAATGCCGCAGCCATGGTTGCGCAGGACCTAATCTGGATTGAAAAAGTCAAGTTTGACACGAGGCCATGGGCGAACCGCAGCCAGGAGGTCGGAGGGGATGCCCTCGCTCATTTGTTGAAAAGCATCGACGCTGCAGCCAAAGACCCCGATTTCCTCAACCAATTCTTTGCGCAAATGAAGTCAGTTCAGCAAAAGTTAGGGTCCTATATAAAGTCAATGGACGCGACGCGGTTAAATTCTGTGGAAGACGTCCTGTCGCTGTTGGATGACGCCAAAGAGATCCTCATCACTCGCAGTACGGACGGGAGGCTCGGCGAATGAGAATACGGAGTTTATCGGTTCAATCCGTTCGTCCGTTTGAGCAGTGTCAACTCGATTTTGGCGGGGCGCCCGCCCTGCACATCCTTTATGGTCCGAACGAAGCCGGCAAAAGTACTTTGCTTCGCCTGCTGATTGCGCTTTTGTATGGAGGGCGAATGGACGAGGTCTTAAAGGGCCTCTCGGACCGGACGTTTTACCTGGGCGGGGTGCTTGAAGGGGCCAAAGCGCCTTCGCTGTCGATCCAACGAAAGCGCAAGCGGTCCCAGTTGGTGTTGGCCGATGAGAATGCCGAAGAGCTCCTTGAGGATGATTTGGCGCCTTACCTTGGCGGCTATGATAGAGAACGCTTTCACTTGCTGTTTGGATTTGATCACGACCGTCTCCGCCAAGGTGGCAAAAGCCTTTTGGAATCTGGCGGGCATGCCGGAGTTTCCTTGTTTGAAGCGGGAGGCGGCATTCAACGCTTGCAAAACGCCTTGGCGAGTTTGTCGGGGAAAGCGCAGAATCTGCTCGACCCCAATTTCAATCCAAGGTCCGTCAAACTGTTGAACAAGGCTTACAAGGCGTACAAGCAGGCGGAAGCGGCACTGCGGTCGGAAGGACTGCGGGGTGAAGACTGGCACCGGTTAAAAAACGAGATCGAAGGGTTAAAGCGGGATGTCGCGGCCCTTTTAGAGCAAAAAGCGCAACAGGAACGGCAGACCGTTAAGCTGCAGCGCATCTTGCGGGTGCGAGCGAAGGTTGCTGAACTGAAGGAAGTGCGCCAACAGCGCGGCGGTCTCGGAGACGTGGCCGTCTTCAGCGACGCATTGGAAGATTGGCTGGAATCGCGGATTCAGGACCTGAACAGTGCGCTTGCATCGATCTCGCAGCAAAAGCAGGACCTCGACCGCTTACAGCGGGAACTCCAGGGCATCCGGGTGGAATCGAACGTTCTGGCGTGTGCCGCTGACATTTCGCGCTTGACGGAAGGCGTGGAGCAATACGTCCACTTGCGGGACACCGATTTGGTACAGCTTCGGCTGCAAGCTGCGCAGCGCCGGAGCGACGTCGAACTTTACCTACAGGAACTGGCGCCTAAGGCGGACTTGAGCCAAGTGGAGCAACTGCGCATCCCGTTTTCTGAACGCGACAAGGTAGAGCGGGTGTCGGAGGAAGTGAAACGGGCGCGCGCCGAACTTTCGGCTCGCAAACGCCAATACGCAGCGGAAGTTTTAGACCTGCGGCGCATCGAGGAACAAATCCAGCAAATCGGCGAGTTTCCGGACGAAACACGGCTCCGAAACGCAGTGGGGGAGGTTCGCCAGGAAGGGGATTTGGCTGGTGCATTGCGGCAGCAGCGAGCATTGGTCGAACGGGAGCGACAAGGAATTTTGACTCTGATGCAGCGGCAAACCCTGTGGCGTGGAGACTTGAATGCTTTGCCGATACTGCCGGTTCCTTTGCGGGAGACGGTGGACTCGTACCACGAGCAGTGGAAGGCGGCGGAACAAGCCATCCGCGAAGCCAAGGCAGCGATTTTGCAGAACGAGGAGCAAATCACTTCGTTCTCTCAGCAAATTGAAGAACTGCGCTTAGGCGGGGAAGTTCCGCTTGAGGAAGACCTCACTACAGCTCGTCAACACCGTGAAGCTGGGTGGGAGTTGGTGAAACAATCGTGGCTCCACAATGCGGCAGACCGCGAGGCGTTGGCCGTATTTGCCGGCGAGAAAAGCCTGGCAGAGGCGTACGAACAAGCCGTGGAACAGGCCGATGCCGTCGCCGATTTGATGCGCCGGGAATCCGAACGGTCGGCGAAGCTGGCTCAGTTGCTTTTGCAAAGACGTCAATCGGAAGAAACCCTCGCCAGGTGGGAAGAGACGCTGAGCAACCGAAACCGCGCGTTTGATGAGTTGACTAAGGCCTGGCGTCAGGAGTGGGAAGCGAGCGGCATCTCGCCTAGGTCTCCTGCGGAGATGAAGGAGTGGCTGGGGGATATCCTCCGTCCTATGGTCGACGGTGTCAAGAGGATGGCTGAGCAGGAAGCGGAGGCCATTCGCATTGGGCGGCGTATGGCTGCGTTTGCGGGACGGTTGTCAGAAGCGTTGTCCGCCCTCGCCGCCAGCGGACCACAGTTTGGCTTGCAGCTTGGTTCGCAGTTGGGACGTCAGCCCGGTAGAAATTCTGCGGGGGGCGACCTGACGCACGTTGAGGTCAGCGCAGCGATGGAAGAGGGCGCGTCTGAGGGTGTGGAGGCGTCTTCAGGGGAGACCGTCTCTTCTGGGAACGGTTCATCTATCAAAGACGCGTTCGGTGCGAATTCCGACTTAGACGCTGACTTACAGGCACTGCTCCAAACTGCACAGCGGTGGCTAGACGAGTTGGACAGTCGGCGCAGAGCCAAGGAAAACTGGGAACATCAACTGTCTGAAGTCGAACGCAAGGTGGAACGCAGCGACGTCTTGGTCCGTGAGGCCGAAGGCGCGTTAATGGTCGCAGAAGCCAAGTGGCAGGAGCTGTTGGCTCAGTATGTCCATCTTCCTCCTGACCCAGAAAGCGCTGCGCGTTACCTGCAAAAGTTGGATCGGTTGTTCCAGGTGGTCGCGGAAGTCAAACGACTCACCGGGGAATTGGTGCAAAAGAAATCTTTGTGCGAGAAGTTTGAAGAAAGTGTCAAGCAATTGAGAACGCAGTTGGACGAAAGGGGTTCCCAGGCTGCATCGTCCTACGAGTCCTTCGTGCGGCTGGCTCAAGCCAGGCTTGGAGCGGCGCAAAAAGACCAGTTCCATTTGGAACAGGTTCAACAAGCGTTGAAAAATGCAAACGACAACCTCCTGCACCTTCAATCGGAAGCGGCCCGTTTCGAATCGGATTTGAACGAGTATCTCGTCAAGTACAGTTGTGCGCACATGGACGATTTACGCGAGTTGGTGGAGCGTTCTAAAGAGGCCAAGAATTTGGAGGCTCTGCACAGGCGTCTGGAGCGGGACCTTCGGGACAGCGGAGACGGTTTGGACGTTGGACAGCTGGAAAAAGAGGTCTCGGAGGTTGTGGATCAAGACGCGTTGCACCCGCAAATTGAAGAGCTGCAAAACAAGGGCAAGGACCTGGAACAAACGATCCTCGAACAACAGCGTCGGCTTTGGGAAATGCAGCAGAACTTTGCCGGTATGGATGGAAATGACGACCAGGCTGCACACCGGGCCCAAGAAGCCGAGTTTCACCTTGCGGACGTCGACAAGCTGTGGAATGAATACCTCCGGATCGAACTGGCCAAACAGTTGCTGGAGCGGTCGATTGAGGAATTCCGGCAGCAAAACGAGTCGTCTGTACTGGACGCCGCGAGCGGGTTGTTTGAGAAATTGACGCTGAATCGCTATCGCGAATTGACCGTGGAATACGATGGACACAATCCTGTGCTGGAGGCGGTTTTGAACGACGGGAAGCGCCGCCGAGTAGAGCAGATGAGCGACGGGACCCGCGATCAACTGTTCTTGGCGCTCCGGTTGGCTTTTGTATCTCAACACCTCTCGACGTCTGAGCCTTTGCCCTTGATGATGGACGACATCTTGATAAACTTTGACGATGCGCGCTCGCAAGCCGCCTTGGAGGTTCTTTCTGACCTTGGCACGAAGACGCAGATCCTGTACTTCACCCATCACCAGTCCATTGTGGACGCAGCGCTTGCACTCAAGGCGAGGCGGGTTCAGGTGCATACGGTCTGAGTCCGTGTTGGATCCGTTGGGTCACGTGCAGACAACTTCGACTTTTGTGCTTTGAAATACTTCGCTGCCGATTTTACGCACAGCGCAGGGGCGTTTTTACAATGCCCGTTACAAGTAGGGGCGCACGAGGTGAACGACCGATTCCCCGCCGTAGGTGATGGCAAATGACGATAGGACGACGCCCGCGAGGACACTGGCGAGCACGAAACGAGGTTTCCAGCGCATGAGGTAGCCAATGCCGATACACACATACGCGCCGAAGATGGGGGAAAACGGGATCAAAATCCATACTCCGTACTTTCCGTACCGCTTTGACCAAGTTTCCGCTTTGTGCAGTTTTCGCTTTAGAAAAGACCAGCGAGATATGATTTCATCGAAAGTCGACATCAACACCGGAATAGGAATGAGATTCCCGAGGATGCTGATGAGGGCCCCGGATAAGGGGTGAAACCGCAGTGGAAGGCTTGCGACAGCGGCCGGTTGTGCCTCCAATACGACGGACGTGCCGATTAGAGACACTGTGGATATGAGTTTGCCTTCGACGAACCCGATAAACAGTGCACCAGCGAGGAACAGCGCCCCCAACAGTAAGCCGTACGTCAATCGTTGAAGATAACTCAAATGGTCCCCTGCCCCTTTGCATACACAACTGCTTGGTGTGACGTTGGAATGCTCCTATTGTACACGGTTTTGTTCCGCGGATGTGCAAATGTGCAAAAGCCAAACCGCTGTAAGAGGCTGTTGGCCGATGGCTCGAAGGAACAGGCGCAGCTCACGGGTGCACGGCCCGGCATAATGCACAGTATGGAGTTAGTGGTGGACGTCGCAACGGTCCCGGCCTGGAGTACTGCACAGTATGTTCGCTGGCGAGGGGAATCAAAACGTGGCGGGCACAAAGCCTGCCACAACACAGTCCCATAGAAACGCGGACTCACAAGCAGAAAAAGGGCTGCCATAGCAGTTTTTCGCTTTGGGCAGCCCTTGTAGCCCTTGTATTGGTGTCCATGCGTCCTGTGGTGACGCTGAGACGGTTGTGACCGCTGAATTTGGGCTTTAAGCCTCAGTCGACCAAGTCCGGTTGTTCGCCGATGATCCGTTCGTACAAAGGCTGGAAGGCAAACCAACCGGCTTGTTCTGTTCCGACTTGGCTGTGCGTAATTTCAGCGACGTCCGGTCGGATCAAAATGGGTTTCCCGACGGACTCGGCCAGAATTTGCGACTGGCACGTACGTTCCATGGCAATGAACCACCACGCTGCGGAATCGACAGTGTGACCGACCGTGAGCAACCCGTGGTTTTGCAATATCACGGCCTTTTTATTGCCCAGAGCTCGCCCAATGCGAACCCCTTCTTCTGGGTCAAGCACCTCGCCCGTATAGTCGTTAAACAACGCGTGATCTTGGTAGAACCTGCAAGAGTCTTGTGTAATTGGGTCCAGCAGCCGGCCTAAAGTCGACCAGGTCTTTCCGTAGACCGAATGGGAGTGAGCCGCAGCAACGACGTCCGGCCGCGCTTTATGGACGGACGAGTGGATGGCAAAAGCAGCGCGGTTGAGTCGACCGTTGCCGTGGACAATCTCTCCATCGTGAGTGACCATGATGAGGTCCGACACCTTAATTTTTCCAAAGTGCTTGCCAAACGGATTCACCCACAGCCGGTCCGGATACTCCGGGTCGCGAGCTGTGATGTGGCCAGCAACACCGTCGTCAAACCCGAATTTGGAGAAAAGGCGAAACGCGCCAGCCAACCTTTCCAAACGGTGTCTGCGTTCTTCTTCAACAGTCTCAAAGGTCGGCGGCAGCGGTCGATTGTTCTTCAGCAACATGAAAACCATTCCCCTCAAAGAAAATTTAAAAAATTTAATAGAAGCAGGAGTCCATACCCCAACGAGATCCGCAAACCAGAGTGGCCGCGTCCTCGCCGGAAAAGAGTCCGTCCTCCAAGGCGTTTAACCTAAATAATATGGGTACGCGAAATATTTTGTCAATATTTATCAAATGCTTTACTCTTTTGACCCTTTTTTGACCCTTTTTTGACCCGCTCCAAAGGATGTGGGAGAATTGAGACACAAGGCAGTAAAAGGCGGTGTGTGGAAATCGCAGTGAATCATGTTTCTCCCTTTGGCTTTCTTCCATTGGTCGCAGTCCTTTTGGGACTGATTTGCGCAGGCTTTGGCGTCTACTTTATTTTAAAAGCGATTTGGGCACTGCGTACGGGTGACAACGAACGGCTGTTCATTCGCCGCGGGCTCATTGGGGTCTTGCTCGTCGTCTTGCCGTGGGTCCTCATTTGGATTGGCATGTTTGCACTTGCAGCGGCTTCCGTGGCCAACAGTCCAGGGTCGATCCCGTTTCAGCCTGGCAGCGGATCGAGCTTCTCTTCCTCAGGCGGTTCAAGTTTCTCTTCGACGCAGCCGCAATAACACCGGACCGCCCCCCCCCGTATGGGGTGTAAAAGACCCTTGAAGCCTGGGGCTAGAGTACGCATAATGGAGAACGGGATGCTTGAAATCCTCGTGGCGGAGGTGGCAAGATGGAGTATAAAAAGTTGGGTGCAACGGGACTGTCAGTATCCCCGTTGTGTTTAGGCACGATGTCGTTTGGCCGTTGGATCGATGAACAGGCCTCAGTCGCCATCCTGAATGAAGCCCTGGAAGCAGGGATTAATTTCATTGACACAGCCAACTATTACGGAAAGGGACAGGATGTCGAGATTCCGTATGGCACGGGTGCAGCCGAAGAAATCCTGGGGCGCGCACTCAAAGGCCGTCGAGACAATGTCGTCTTGGCGACAAAAGTCGGTTTGGCAATGGGTTACGGCCCCAATGATGCGGGTTCTTCGCGTGTGCACATCCTGCGCGAGGTCGAGGCGTCTTTGCGGCGGTTGCAAACAGACTACATCGACCTTTACCAAATTCATCACTTTGACCCTCGCGTTCCGCAGGAAGAGACGTTGCGGGCGCTTGACGACCTGGTTCGGCAAGGTAAGGTCAGGTACATAGGCTGCTCGAATTACAAGGCATATCAAATGGCCAAAGCACACGCAATCAGCAACGCCATGAACTTGGAGAGGTTTGGTTCGGTTCAGCCCCAATACAGTTTGTTGGTCCGTGACATTGAAAGCGAATTGCTTCCATATTGCCAGGAGGAGAACGTCGGGGTGATTGTGTACAGTCCCATGGCGAGAGGTATGCTCTCCGGGAAATACAACGGACCGGATGACGTTCCGCCAGAAAGCAGGGCTGCCCATGGCGAGCGCATGATTCAGCGCCTGTTTACACCGCGAAACTTCCGTCTGATCGACAAACTCAAACCCATCGCGCAACAAGCTGAACTCCCGTTGGCCGAATTTTCCCTGGCCTGGGTACTCAATCAACCTGCGGTTACGTCGGCCATCGTCGGAGCCACGAAAACACAACACGTCACAAGTGCCGTGAATGCGTTGTCGGTAAAGATTTCCGACCCGGATCTCAAGCGCATTGATGCAGTTACAGCGGAAGTCGACGGATTAGTATAGTTGTATCGCACGACAAACGAGGAGGATATCCATGCAGAAGGTACTTGTTTTCGGACATAAAAACCCAGATACGGATGCGATTTGCTCGGCCTTGGCCTATGCGGAATTAAAGAACAAAATCGGAGCCGACGTCGAACCCGTTCGCCTGGGGGAGGTCAACCCTGAAACCCAGTTCGCGCTCGATCACTTTCAAATGCAGGCGCCGCGGTTGGCTAAAAGTGTGTCCAACGAAGTCAGTGAAGTGATTTTAGTCGATCACAACGAACGTCAGCAGAGCGCAGACGACCTTGACAAGGTTCAGGTGGTGGAAGTGATTGACCATCACCGCATCGCCAATTTTGAGACCAGCAATCCACTGTACTACCGGGCCGAGCCCGTGGGCTGCACAGCCACGATTTTAAACAAGATGTTCAAAGAGAAAAGCGTTTCCATTCCCAAGAACGTCGCCGGTCTGATGCTGTCGGCCATCATTTCGGACACGCTGTTGCTCAAGTCGCCGACTTGTACGGATGAGGACGTTGCCGCAGTTCGCGAACTCTCCCAGATTGCCGGCGTCGATGCACAAGAGTACGGATTGCAAATGCTGAAAGCAGGCGCTGACCTCAGTGATAAAACGGTGGAACAACTCATCTCCCTGGATGCTAAAGAGTTCCCTATGGGTGACTACAAAGTGGAAATTGCTCAGGTCAACGCCGTAGACGTCAACGACGTTCTGTCTCGCCAGGACCAGGTGGAAGCAGTATTGCAAAAGGTTATCCAAGACAAAAACCTGGATTTGTTCGTGTTTGTTGTGACGGACATTCTGAACAACGATTCGGTTGCAATTGCGTTGGGACGCGCGGCGAAAGCCGTCGAGCAGGCGTACAACGTGAATTTGGAGGACAACCGAACGGTTCTCAAAGGCGTCGTCTCCCGCAAGAAACAAATCGTTCCGGTCCTGACGACCACACTGTCGAATTTCAGCCTCTAACAGGCTTGAGATTCGACTCAAGACAAAAACTTACTGGACGAGGCTTAAGACGAAAAACTTATTGGGCGGGTTAAAGGTCTGTTTGGCCTTCGCAACCTTTGAGTCCCTTGTCGCATCCGTGAATGTCCCGTACTCATGAAGTCTGGAGTACGGGACATTCGTTTGTTGGGGTTCTGCCTGTTTTTGGACGAAGACCAGGGAAACGGCCCGTCGCTGACAATCCATACAAACTTGAATTCGAGGTTTTTTTGGTCGTGGATTTACAAAACGTAACTAACTATAGTATAGTAATTATGTAGCGAGAGAGAAGGGCCAGACACCAGCCGTTTGAAATTTTGTCGAAAAGGTCCAAAGATTTGAAATGCTGAGGTGTGCACGCGCCGGTAGAACGTTCACCTGGCGGTCCATCACGGGTTGCATGCACCCATCTGAAATTGGATAGGCTCTCTAGGAAGGGGGAATAGCAGGGTGATGCCGTCTTTGTTTATTGCGCATGGAGCTCCGTTGCTTGCTGTCCAAGACAACGAATACACCCGGTTTTTAAGCCAATTGGGAAAGACCTTGCCGCGCCCCAGGGCAGTCGTCATTCTGTCCGCGCATTGGGTGCACGGTACCCAGCAAGTGAGTGACGTAAAGCGATATGAGACGATTTACGATTTTGGCGGGTTTCCAGAGGAACTCTATCGTATCCAATACCCGGCCCAAGGAGACTTGGAGACCAGCCGGGAGGTCGAGGCTCTGCTCACTGCGAACGGGATCGCGTATGACGTAGAAACCAAGCGCGGACTTGACCACGGAGCTTGGGTCGTGTTGCGCTTGCTGTATCCGGAGGCTGATGTTCCCGTCGTTGCGATGTCTGTGAATCCACGCCTGTCACCCCAAGAACAGTATCACATCGGCACGGCCTTGTCCGCGTTGAGGAACCAAGACGTCCTGGTAATTGGCAGCGGCGGAACGGTTCACAACCTTCGCGCTTTGCAGTGGAATGCGGATAAAGCAGACGATTGGGCATTGAGTTTCGACGAGTGGCTTCAGGTTCATTTAAATGACTGGGATTTAGACGCGCTATTCGATTATGAGGACCGCGCGCCAAATGCCCACTTGGCGGTTCCATTGTTAGGGAACGAGCACTTCATCCCAATTTTTTACGCCATGGGTGCAGCCAACGATCAAAGGCGATCGAAGTTGTTACACCGCAGTTACCAATACGGGAACCTCAGTCAAAGCGTTTGGCAGTTTGGTTAAGTGTCGTTGAGTTCATATCCTTCATAATTTTTTTCTCCAGAGTATTCTACAGGCGATTGACAAAAGCCCAGCCTTACTCTATATTTAGTCTCGTAGCTAAAAATATGTTAGTAAATAACCATTGGTTAGAATAAGAGGAGGAAAAACGGAAATGGCATTGCAAAAATGGGCCGTGGACGCAGCGCACAGTGAGGTTGATTTTTCCATTAAGCACATGATGTTCGCCAAAGTGAAAGGCGGATTCAATTCGTTTGAGGCGTCGATTGAAGCAGACCCGGAGGATTTGACGACGGCAAACATTGAGTTTTCAGTGGACGTTGCGAGCGTCGACACGCGCAACGACGACCGGGACAACCACTTGCGTTCGGGAGACTTCTTCGATGCAGAAAACCACCCGAAAATGACCTTTAAATCGGCTAAAATTACAAAAAAGAGCGACGGTCAGTACGACGTGACCGGAGACTTGACGATTCACGGGGTTACCCGCCCGGAAACCTTCGTCGTGACCTATGGGGGCAAAGGCCAAGACCCTTGGGGCAACGAACGCGTTGCATTTAGTGCAGAAGGCAAAATCAACCGCAGCGACTACGGACTCACCTGGAACGCTGCGCTGGAAATGGGCGGAGTTCTCGTGGGAGATGACGTCCAAATTTCCATCGAACTGCAGGCCGTCAAGGCGTAAGGAAACGGCAAAAAAGGTCTATGACGTGTTCAAATTGCACGATGTAAAGGGGGGCGCTCCGTCTTGGAGCGCTCACTTTGATCCCCCAGCATCAAGTTCGTGTACCTGCGCTGGGCGTATAAGGAGGTTACGAATACCGTGCAGCTTGTCAAGCACCCAGGTGACAATCGCATCGACTCCATGGGCCGAGAACACGTGCGGGTCTTTCCTACACGCTCCGTTTACTATATGGACCCATTTTTGCTGCTCGACCACTTTGCCATCGAGAAACCCATGGGGTTTCCGGATCACCCTCATCGCGGATTCGAGATCATTACCTATGTTCTGCATGGGGTTTTGGCTCATGAGGACAGCGCAGGCCATGCCAGTGCAATCCAGACGCTCGGGGTGCAAAAAGTCACGGCAGGCAAGGGCATTGTCCACTCGGAGATGCCGGGAACGGACGGCATTGACAGCGGATTGCAGTTGTGGATTAACCTGCCGCGCGCTGAAAAAGGAGTGGACCCAGAATACCAAGAGTTCCTTCCCAATGAGTTGCCTGTGACCGCAAGTGAGGGCGTGAAAATTCGCCACATCGCAGGAGGCAGTTCACCCGTGCGCGTGCGGCGCCCGATGGTTTATCAGGACGTGGAGTTGTCTGCGGGCATTGAGCATCCCCTGCAGGTTCCACCAGGGCATCAAGCATTTATGTACGTGCTGTCAGGAAGCGGTTGGCTTGGGACGGACCGTCTTCCTGCTGCAACAGGAGATTTGTTTCAATGGACTCCTGCGGATGAGGCCGCCGCGATCCCGGTGTTCAGCGATCGGGGACTGCGCCTCGCCTTTGCCGCCGGAGAACCGGTTGGCGAGAGACCCGTGTTTAACGGGCCCTTTGTGGACTAAACCCGCCGCGATTGGCTCACCCGCTCACGACAACTGCCGGACGGGTGAGCCGGCCAAAAAGGCCTGAATGTCTTCGACTGCGTCGCGGTACCAAGTGCGGTAGGTCGTTTCGGAGACGTATCCGATGTGCGGAGTCGCCAGTACATTCGGCAATGACCGGAATGCATCGTCTGTGGGTAATGGCTCCACGTCAAATACGTCCAATCCCGCTCCGGCAATCCACCGTTCTTCGAGCGCCCGCAACAAAGCCTGCCGGTTGACAATGGGTGCGCGAGAGGTGTTGATGAGGTAAGCGGAAGGCTTCATCAGCTGAAGTTCCCGCTCGGCAACCAAGTCTCTTGTCCGCTCGCTGAGGACGAGGTGAATGGAAACAAAATCGCTTTGTTTGAGCAGGTCCTCTTTGCTAGCGGCCCGCTTGACCCCGAGGGACTCCGCATGGTCCTCAGTCAGATTCTGACTCCAAGCATTGACGTGCATCCCAAATGCCTGGCCGACCTTTGCGACTTGGCTCCCGATGCGGCCCAGACCAAGCAGCCCCAACTGTTTGCCTTCGAGATCGACACTCACCGTGCTCTGCCAACTGCCATTCGCTCGCAGGGCTTGGTTTTCTTGCACGACGTGCTTGGCCAGGCCGAGAATTAACGCCCATGTCAGTTCTGAAGTGGCTTGTGAACTGCCTTGGGTGCCACAGACGACAACACCGTGTTGGGACGCAGCAACCAAGTCAATTGCCGCATTCCGCATCCCGGTGGTAATCAAAAGCTTTAGATTCGGCAATTTGTCAAACAACGAGGAACGAAACGGAGTCCGCTCCCGCATGGCGACCACCATTTCGCAATCCCGGATGGCTTCGACCAAAGCATCCTCGTGGTCGAAGTGATGACGAAACACTTTGACGTCGACTTGGTCTCCAATCGCGGACCAATCGGCCATGGAAAGTGCAACTCCTTGGTAATCGTCGAGTACGGCACATTGAACTTTCACCACGCACCCCTCCTTGGCAATGGGTTTTGCAGCAGCGGGTTTGCAAAAATACCCGGTTACTGCGAGTATATCATCTCACATCCATTGAACACGGAAAAGTCAGACTTTCTGTTTGTCTCGTGCGAATTCGGTGTGTTTCGTACGATTTTCTGATCGCGAGCCATTTTTGAAAAACCAATAATTTACACTATACAGGCAGAAAGAGCGTATATCCACTCGCTCAGTTCGGTCATTGTGCAAGATCCGGTGAATTACGAAGTTGGATTTCCCATTTACCGGGAAGTAAGTGATTTCATTTTCATCGACAAAAACGCCCACGACCGATATAGTGTCTGAATATTAGGAGGTGAAACAGTGGAGCAGCTTTACGTAGTCTGGTTTTCTCGCGGCGAGTCCGAATGGACGATGAGTCAGCCAATGAAGATGCGGCTTATTCAAAAACAGGCCGAACTCTTACGGATAAATGGATTTAATACAAAAATCTTGTCAGTGGCTGAATCGAACGATGCCTGGGCGAGAAAAACGTTTCATCCGAAGCCGGTTAGCAAGTCTTAACGCCGGTTCACGCTGCGCGAATGGCAACCAAGACGCGTTCACAAGTCTTGCAGGCCGGTTGTGCACATCACGCGCATGCTCTCTTGACCCTGCAGGGTCTGGATTGCAGCTATAGGAGGTAACCTCGAGAGCTGGGTGCGGCTCTCTTTTTATTCGGAAAATACCGGTTTCACTTGCGCCGAAATCCCACGTCTCTTGAATCGGGGCTGCCGAATCATTCCCGATGTGCGGCCGTCCTTCCATTGGCTTGGGAGGTATTCCGAAAAAGTTGTCGCTTCCTGGAACATTTCGGCGCATTGATTCGTCTAATTTCGTGGCACCCAGTCTAGGCGCAGTTTAAGTTTTGCAGCCGTAGTTTTAAACTTTGCTCGTAGTTTTAGTTTCGTTTGACAGTAGCTTCGTTTTATAGGTATGGCAGTAGCTTAGTTTTACAGGTATGGCAGTAGCTTAGTTTTACAGGTATGGAAGGAACGGAGTGTGTTTATGAGAACCTGCCCAGGCGTACACCAGATTCACATAACCTGCGACAACCAAGTCAGAGGAGGAGTTCGCAATGCCGAAACCCATCCATAGACAGGGACGGTATATGGCTGGACTGGACGGCCTTCGCGCTGTGGCGGTGCTTGCAGTCATTGCGTACCATCTCAACGTACCTTGGCTGCCAGGCGGTCTGTTGGGCGTCAGCGTATTTTTTGTATTGTCCGGGTACCTGATTACGGACCTGCTCATTGCCCAGTGGCGGCAAAACCGGCGAATTGACTTAAAGGACTTTTGGATTAGGCGGGCTCGCCGGCTGTTGCCCGCATTGCTCGTGATGATTGTCGTCGTCGTGGCGTGGGTTACGCTGACCGATCGGTCACAGCTTCCCATGCTGAGAGAAGACGTCGTCGCCGCAGTGTTGTACGTCAGTAACTGGTGGTACATATTTCATCATGTCTCGTATTTTGAAAGTTTTTCGCCGTCACCCCTCAAGCACCTTTGGTCGTTGGCTGTCGAAGAGCAGTTCTATCTGGTGTGGCCGCTATTATTGCTCCTTGGATTGCGCTTTGCTCCGAGAAGAGGGGCATTGGTGGCTCTTACCTTGGGTGGGGCGGCACTGTCCGCAGTTTGGATGGCCGCATTGTACCAGCCTGGTTCAGACCCGAGCCGAGTCTATTACGGAACCGATACCCGGGCATTTAGCTTGTTGATTGGGGCTGCGCTGGCGATGGTTTGGCCAAGCGGCAGGCTTTCGGCGCAAATGTCCCAGAGAGCCCGGAAAACCTTGGACGGCTTGGGGACGGCTGGAGTCATCGTCATCTTTCTAATGTTTTGGCAGACAAACCAGTATGAGACGTTTTTGTACCGCGGGGGCTTTTTGCTGCTAGCGTTCACAACAGCTGTCGTGATGGCTGCATTGGCGCATCCCGCGAGTCGGTTAAGCCGCATTTTTAGTTGGAAGCCGCTGCGCTGGATAGGCGTACGCTCCTATGCAATTTACTTGTGGCATTACCCTGTCATTGTCCTGACTACCCCCATTGACAATTCAGGGTTCAGTTTGGTCCGGTCCGTGCTGCAAATTGGGGCCAGCGTGGCGCTGGCCGCTTGGTCGTGGCGTTTTGTTGAGGATCCAATCCGGCGCGGGGCCATCGGCCGGTTCTGGTCCAGGGTGAGAACGAGAGAATGGTGGCTTGTGCGCAGGCGAATCCGCCTGACTGCACGGAGGTTGTTGGCTTCGGTGGCCGCCTTGTTTGTGCTCGGTGTCTCTGGGTGTGGCATGGCGGGATTGACCTCACGTCGTCCGATATCTGCACCAACGGTACCGGGGTCGACCACTGCTCCTGCGGCCAATGCCTCTGTGGACACGGGATTATCGCGTACCGCTTCGTCAAACGCAGTGCCCAACAACCCATCGCGATCGACTTCGCAGACAAGTCCCGCTTCAAGCAAGAAAACATCCCCGGTACAGGGGGGGGCGTCCACTGCACGGACTTCGTCGAACGGATTGGGTCCGACCAACGCCACATCCCAGGGCGTTTCAGGCAGCCCGTCTCAAACCACTGCGGGCTCACCTGCTTTGTCTGGCCAGGGAATTACTGCCATCGGAGATTCCATCATGGTCGATGTCGCGCCTTATTTGAAACAGATGCTGCCTGGAATCGTCATATCCGCGCACGTCAGCCGCCAAATGAGTGAAGCACCTGCTGTGATCGCCCAACTCAAACAAAACGGCCAACTCGGCAATCGCGTCATTATTGAACTCGGCACGAATGGCCCGTTCACAAAACAACAGCTCGTGTCACTGTTGCGTTCCCTTGGAAATGTACAACAAATTGTACTTGTGAATACGCGAGACCCGCGTTCGTGGCAGGGCGTAGTGAATACGACGCTTGCAGATGTCGCTTCTTCATTTCCTCATACCACACTCGTCAATTGGTATGCAGCAAGTGCCGGACACCCGTCGTACTTTTATCCCGATGGCGTTCACCTCAACCCTACAGGCGCACAATTTTACGCATCGCTGCTTAAAAACGCGATTCAGCCGTGATTTTTTGAGACAACAGGTTTGTTTTGGGAAAAGGCTCGCCGGAAAGTCGTTTTGATGAGATACCTGTCGCGTTGAACACTGTCGGATTAGAGAGGAATTCCGCAGAATTTGTGGAATTTCCATACCCATCGGTGTACGGGGAAAGCAGGTGGTTCAGTGTTTTGGGACAGAAAAAAGCCAAATCCCAAGGTTTCAAGTCTGGACGTCCAGGAACTGCACGATTCAGAGAAAGAGCAGCTGGTGTTGGTGTGTGAACGCGCATTGACGGGAGATTTGTCCGGCAGAATCGCGAGCCATACCATGAAGACACCGATGCAGCCAGACGAACATGATAGTCTCAGTCCTTTTGCAGAGTCGTTTAACGCCTTGATGGACAAGTACGAGCAGGACATTATCTCGTTGACGAATTCTCTAAACCAGTCCCTTACGTCCTCTGCCCAAAACAACGTAGAACTACACGATATGGCGGCAGAAAGCCGGCAGCTCAGTCAAGGCGTCGAACAAATTGCCGCAACGATTGAAGAGTTTTCCGTGGCTCTTACGGAGGTTTCACAAGTCACGACCTCAGTCGATACAAACATTCGCTCCTTTGAACGTTCCATTACGCAAAGCGAGCAAAAAGTCGGTCAATCGGCTGCGACGGCGGAACAATTACAGGCTTTTATCATCGCGTTCCAGCGGCAGATGGACAAACTGAACACCAGCATTGGTTCAATTACGCGTCTCGTCCAACTGATCCAGGAGGTTGCCGACCAGACCCAACTTCTCGCTTTCAATGCGGCGATTGAAGCCGCGCGAGCAGGCGATGCTGGACGCGGTTTTGCTGTCGTTGCCGGCGAAGTGCGTAAACTGGCAGAGAACACGAAACGCGCCGTTGAACAGATTGTCGTCGAAGTGAATGCCGTACAATCCGACGCCGATAAAAGTATCACACAACTGAACGCCCTTGCACAGGATACGCGGACGGCCGCATCGCTCACTGCCGAAACACAGGTGTTGATTACGGCACTGTTGTCCGAAGTTGAAAAGACGAACCTGCAAATAAAATCGATGAGTCCGGTGATGACGGAACAGTCCGGAGCCATTGAAGAGATTGCGGGCACTGTCAGTGACTTGAGTCAAGTGACGCAGTCGAACGCGCAGCGTATCTATAAAAGCGCCAAGGAACTGTTTGAGCTTGGCATGTCACTGGACAAGGTGCGTCAAACCTACAGTCTGTACCGCGTTGGCTTTTCAGAGTCGGAGTTTTTGAACCTCGCGATTACCGATCATCTGCTTTTAAAGTGGCGGTTTAGGGCGCAACTGGAAGGTTACATACACTTGGACAAAGACGCTGTGGCGCGAGACCGGGATTGTCGTTTAGGCAAATGGTACTACTCGGAAGGGAAGCGCATCTTCGGGGACGAAACAGAGTTTGTCGAACTTGAGAAGTATCACCAGATGATCCATGAAACCGGTGCAAATCTTGTACAAGCCAGTGAGCTCGGGCAGCAACAAAAGGCCGCAGAACTTTACGAGGAAATCCAAACCAACATTGGCCCTGCGATTTTGTCCCGATTGTATCACCTCAGGGACAAGTTTGAGGAGTGATGTTTGGCTTGAAACGAAACGGTGTGCAACCCAAGGGCACTGCGGCACCTTCCAAAGCGGGATAGGGTGACTCAGTGCCCATGAGTGACTTGGATGAATAGTCTACCAGGTTTTATAAGGTAAAAATTTCCCACTCATGGTTACGACGACGCGGTCTCCATTTGGATTTTTTTCGCGGTCGATGTCTACCTGAAAATCAATCGCACTCATGATTCCATCACCAAACTTCTCGTGGATGATTTCCTTCATCGCCGGACCGTAGACCAGTAAAATCTCATAAAGGCGGTACAAGGTTGGGTCTCTCGGCGGCATGTTTTGAATCAATTCTCCGCGATAAGGCACTTCAGTCAGCGGCCGGATGGCTTCTTCGTTTAAATCGAGGATTTGTCCGACTTGAAATGCTTCTTGCGGGGTCATGGTGGCTTGGCCCAGTAGAGCCGTCGCGACCCAGACTTCAGACTTGCCCACCGCTTGAGCGATGGTCTGCCACGTCAATCCCAGTCTTTGTTTGGCTTCTAAAACGGCTTGTGTGCACTCGAATCGCGTCATTTCTCCGGATACCCCCGAACTCAATGATTGTGTTACAGCTTAATATCCAAATATATTTTAACTTATAATTCACCCTGGTGTCTCATTCGGATAAACAATGGATGCCTCAAGAGACAATAGTTTTAAGTTTCGTCGAAGACAGGTAGTATGAGTATATAAAAAGGATCAAACTTGGAACTTGACATGGACTGGTCTGTCTCGTGGTTAAGGAAAGTGTCCGCAAAACGAAAACCAATGATTCATTTCAAGAAACCACTGGACGGTTCATGCCATTCGAACTGTGGAGGTCAGCATGTTCATCAAACAACCTTTTGACGAATTTTTAGGATTGGTATATGAGAGAACAAGTCCTACACAGGTGGTCGTCCGTCTGCCCCTGAAGGCTCTTCACTTCAACAGTCTAGGGGTTGTTCACGGAGGCATTGTCTCTACCTTAGCGGATGTGGCCATGTCCAATTTGATTGAGCCGGACGATCACGGCGTCCAATCGGCTGTGACCATGGATCTCCACATGTCTTTCCTGAATGGGGCTGTGGGGAAAACCTTGGTGGCCGAGGCCAACATCGTGAAAAAGGGAGCCAGGGTAATGTATGCGGACTGCTTAATCTATAACGAGGAGCGGGACAGGGTAGCCAAGGCATCTGGCACATTTTTTATAAACCAGTGAAACACAACCGTAGACAAAAGAATCAAATGTGTGAGAACTTATACACGGAGGCACTTGTTGCTCTTGAAAACCTTTTTTGTACTGAAGGAATTTCCGACTAAGACTTTTCAGAACCGATCGTTTCTGCAGGAAACAGTTGAACACAAGAACAGGTTTAAGGGGGGAATCCCGTGGCCAGCGACGGATTCCTGTTTGATTTATCGGCCGCACTGTGGCGTAAAAGCATCACAGACGAAAAAGCTTTGCTCGAGGCACTCGCGGTACGCCTCGAACAGGCGCTTCCTACGATGACGACGGTCGAGCGCAGAATGACTTTATTTTCGAAAAACAAGCCGGTGCGGTCTGTCACCGTAAAGTTTGAAGGAGCCGAATACCGGGTCGCGCTGGAAGGAAGCGGGATCCTGGCGGAAAAGGGGAAGATTGTCCGGAACATTCGGCTCAAGACTGAGCACCTGACGCTGTCGCAGTGGCTTACGGAACTTTCTTCTGACCTGGAGTCGTATGCACAGGAACACGAGAGCACGAGACAAACCTTGGAACGGTTTCTGCTCGGGGATTAGTCGCCATGAAAGGCGGGTGAGGGAAGATGCGGTGGTTTGGTCGAGGCGATCAAAAGCCGTCGCGAGAGGACGTTCGGGAACAACAGCTGCGAGCGGAACAAACCATTGAGGCATTGGAGAAGGGCACGATTCCGCCGTACGTACGCGATCGGATGGCCTTGCAAAAGAGTGGAGGGCAACCGTGGACCAGTGATTTGTCCGTCAACGAGTGGCTGTTGCTCCGTCAATATGGTTTGCGACCGCTGGGGTTGGTGATGGGAAGTTCGGTCTACCACATCGGCTATTCTGCGGCAAATTACAGCGGGACATGGACATCCAGGCGAATTCCTGACTTGGAGAGAGCGATGCTCGAAGGCCGGGAACTCGCATTGAGCCGCATGAAGGAAGAGGCTCAGCTGCTTGGCGCCCACGCAGTGGTCGGGGTGCGTCTCGACAACCGTTTTCCCGGCTTTCACGACCATCAAACGGAGTTTGTGGCGTTTGGGACGGCGGTCGTTCTCGACGGGGAACCTGTTCCCCATGAGCCCCTGTTATGTACCGTTTCCGCTGTTGACTTCGTCAAACTTACGAAGGCCGGCTCCATCCCTGTGTCGGTCGGAGTGGGGGTGGCGGCTTACTACCAATATACGACGCAACAGGATACGTGGCGGGAAAACAGTTGGGACAATCAGGAGATGCTCAATTTCACCGAGTCGGTCTACCAGGTGCGCCACTTGGCTATGCGGAACTTGGAAAGGCAAATTCGAGACGCCGGGGGTACCGGAGCGCTCGCCCGGCAAACGTTCATGAAAGTCTACGAGGTCGAAGTGGAGCGCGGCGAGAATGACAAACGGACGGATCACATCCTCGAGTTCGTGGCTATTGGAACCATTGTTTCATCCGGTTCCTTCGTAAAGCCGCCGTCGATTGCGATTGGATTGACGCTCAATCCGCGACAGCAGCGAACGCAGATTCAGATGTCACCGCTTGGAACAGACGAGTAAAAGGACAAGTCGATGGGGGGAATGCACATGTCGAATCAGCACCAGGATTTGCCTGAACACGCGGTAGAGCGGCTGCGAGGGTTACGCAGTCAAGGGAACCCGAAAGGGGTTTTCACCTCAGATTTGTCGGTCAACGAGTATCTATTGGTCCGCGAGGCCGGATTTGAGCCGATTGGCATGGTCATGGGAAGTTCCGTCTATCACATTGGGGTTCAGATGGGTCGGTTCGGTCAAAACATGGAACTGGACAAACTGACACAGGCCATGTACCACGCGCGCGAACTGGCCATGAGCCGGATGGAGGAAGAGGCCAACGAACTCGGCGCAGACGGCGTCGTCGGGGTCCGCCTAGAGATTAACCGGTACGAGTGGGGAAACGACCTTGCCGAGTTTATTGCGATTGGCACGGCGGTCGCAGCACGGGACCCGGGTGTGAACTTCCGCACGAAGCGCAACATGCCGTTTACAAGCGACCTGTCCGGACAGGCATTTTGGACACTGCTCAAATCCGGGTATCGTCCGTTGTCATTGGTGATGGGAACTTGCGTGTATCACGTGGCGCACCAAGGGCTGTTAAAGTCGATCAGTCAGATGGGTCAGAATCAGGAGCAACCGAACTTTACGCAGGCGTTGTACGATGCGCGTGAATTGGCCATGGAGCGCATGCAGCAAGAAGCTCATGAGGAGCAAGCTGAAGGTATCGTCGAAGTGAAGATCAAAGAAGGATCGTATGGTTGGGCTTCTCACGTGATCGAATTTTTTGCAGTGGGTACGGCGGTGACGGCCCTTCGGGACGATCACACGATCCAAACGCCGCAGTTGATGTTGTCGTTGAACGATTAAATGTTTTTTAGAACTCTGAAGGGTTTCATGTTATATAAGAAGTTGTTGACCAAAGGAGGCGTCAGCCGTGGGATTGTTTAAACGAGCGGCCGAAATTGTGGAATCTCGAGTGAATAAGTTTTTAAACAGCGTGGAAGACCCAAATGCGATGTTGGATTTGAGCTATGAAAAAATGGTGACCGGGTTGCAGGAGGTCAAACGCCACCTCGCCGATGTCGTGACCGAACAAAAACAACTGGAAAACCAAATTGCTCAAGCGCAAAAGGACGTAGAGCGGTACGAAGAATCGGCCCGTGCAGCGCTTCAGGCACAACGCGAGGATTTGGCGAAGGAAGCACTGACACGCAAGCACACCGCCTTGGAACATGTCGCCCAATTGCAAGAAGGTCTAGACAGGATTTCTGCCCAAGCCGAGAAACTCAAGCAGGCGGAGCAAAAATTCCAGGACCGCATCAACGCTTTCAAGACTCAAAAAGAGGTTACGAAAGCTACGTATCAAGCCGCACAAGCGCAGGTTAAAGTTAGTGAGTCGATGACAGGCATCGGTAAAGAACTTGGAGGTGTGGGTGACACCCTCAAGCGGGCGCAAGATAAGGCTGAGCAGATGAATGCTAGGGCTTCGGCAATGGACTCCCTGATCGACGAAGGAGTGCTCGAGGACCCGTTGGACCAGCGTGACAAGGTGACCCGCGAATTGGACCAAATCCGGAAAGCTTCCGCGGTTGACGACGAACTCGAAAAGTTGAAGCAGGAAATGGAGAAAGATAAGGATAAGGCGCAGTAGAACCGTTGTTCCCCGCGTCTTGACTGGCCGTGTGAGGCGCCGTACTTCACACGGTTTTTTATTTTTTATTTGGGTCTCATCTACGGACAACCGGTCGATCCAATCGAGACGAAACTTTTTTAAAAAACCTTTGGATCTACCCCCACAAAAATTGTGGTGTCCTCGTAATAGGTAGTTGGTGAAGTTTGTGAGTTGGTCACTGCGTGATAGCCGTGACAGCACTGAAGGGATAGAAACCATGCGCCAGACCGGGATAATCATGGAAATTAAAGGGGAACGGGCAATCGTCCTCACGCGTGACGGACAGTTTTTGGCCATTCAGGCGCAGCCTCAAATGCTGGTTGGGGCGGAGGTCACGGACCTGGTGCCGTCTTCTCGACGCGATCAAAGTCAATGGCCAATGAAACGTCTTCTACATACTCGTTTTCTATATGGAAAACGCGGCAGGGCCTCTGCATACCGGCGCGCAGGGGTTTTGTCAGGAATTGCTGCAACGCTCCTCGTTGGAGTTTTCGGATGGCACTTATATCAAGTTCGCGCGTTGGATCATACACCGTACGCGTATGTAGCCCTAGAAACGGATCACAGTGTAGGTTTGGTGTTGAATGACAAGATGAGGGTTATTGGGACAACCTCCTTTCATGGGCAAGGACAAGCTGAATTCCGTCCAAACGACGTGGTGGGGAAAACGATGCAGCAAGCGGTTCAGACGATTGTGACGGACGAATTAAAACACAATTCCGTGTCTGCTCAAAACCCGGTCTACGTAGCTGTGGCGCCAGCTCATCAAGGAGTCGATACCAACCGGGTTCGATCCGCAGCGACCCAAATCGTCGAGCAAGCTATCAATGCGCATTGGAGTGTCCTTTTGAAACACCCAGAAATTCGGAGTGAGACGATCCTTCCGAATGTGTGGCAAGATGCCGTTAAAAAGCATTCTGCTCCGTCCGTAGCCGGACGCGAAACGGATCTCGAACGCGTACTCAAAGAAATTGCTCCAGTCATTGGGACGCAAGGTTCCCGGCCGTCCACGCACGTTTATAAACAGGTTCCTGAGGAAAAACCAAACAACTCGGCACATGCGCGCGCGGCTGAAACCGCTGCTTTGCGTCCAGGCCATGTGTTGCAGAACCTATGGAGACATATGCAGACGAACAAAGACCCGCACGCCACGTTCGGCCGGACCGGGACGAGTGGCAGGGCCGGTGCCAGCGACAGGGTCCATATAAGCGGTCCGAGCGGTACGAAGAGCGGCAAAGGAGAACAAGGGCGTCGAACCGGATTGCCACAGTCTTGGCAAAAGACAGGAAAGGCAAAAGAGCGGACTTCGTTGAAACTTCCGGATTCACTGTCGAGACTGTTATCTGGCGGGACGGAGCATTCCCCAACGAAGGGCCGGGATGGTTTGAACCATCGCGGACAGTGAATCACGTTGTTTTGATGGTCTTGAGGAATCCTGTTTGTTCAATTCATTTTCAATGTAGCTGTTTTATGTTTTATGTACGATATCAGTGTCGCATTGAAGGGCAGTGCCCAATCTCAGAGAGAGGGGTGCGTCTTGTGAAAACAAAGTTTGTTCTTGCAGCTGGGGCAGCGTTAATGGCCGTTCCGCTGGGCGGATATGTTTTGAACGCGTCACACCAACAGACGTTTTTGATGGCCCCCATGACCGGCTCCAACAATTGGTCAGGGTATATCGATACGCAAAACGGGCAGCCGTTCACCGATATTACGGGAAGTTGGAAGGTTCCAACCATTACTGGTCAAGAACAGTCCACAAACGCTCAATGGATTGGCTTGGGAGGAGTCCTCAGCCATTCCCTGTTGCAAATGGGCACGCTAGAGGCCATTCAAAACGGTCAACAGGTGGATGAGTTGTTTTGGGAAAAACTTCCGAATGCCGCTGTTCCGATTGTTCAGGTTCAACCTGGAGACGTAGTAAGCACTGAAATTCAGCACCTGCAAGGAAACAACTGGCAACTGGTGGCCCGGGTGTCTGATGGGACTCAGACGGTAACCAAGAAGGTGAACGTCCAGGTTTCTTCGTCCTACGCCGCTGGAATTGAGCAGACCGCAGAGTGGATCAGCGAGGATCCGTCAAACGGACAAAATCAGATCCTCCCCATGGCGAACGCCGGGACGGTGACATTCACCAATGCCACAGTCAACGGAGGCCCTATTTCCCAGTCAAACGCTTCAACTCAAGAGACGACGTTGGTCAGTCCGTATAACGGGGCGACGGTGGTCCCGACGCAGCTGAGCCAAAACGGAACAAGTTTTTCTACGGTTCCGGAGTCTCAATCTGGGCAAGGAGGTTTTCTGGGCGATGGCGGTCAAGGCGGAATGCCGGGTGTCGTACAGGTGATGCCAGGCAGCCAAGGCGGCATGCCGGGAGTGGTCGAGGTGATGCCAGGCGGTCAAGGCGGCATGCCGGGCGTCGTACAGGTCATCCCCGGCGGGGATGACGATTCTCGTAGCCAATGGGTACCGTCCACCATCAGTATTCCAGGCAATGCACCGTCTTCTTGGATGCCGGCAATTTCACAAATGTGGCAACAACTGCAGCAGATGGAGAACCAATTATTGCAGCAATGGTCGCAACCCAACACCTCTATACCGAACGTAGTACAAAATGCCCCTTCGTGGGTTCAACAGCTAAGTTCCTACGCAGGGAACCATGTCAGGTCGTGGTCGGGTGGACGCGACGGTTGGCACTGGACGATTCAGGTGTTAGGCAACTGAGTGAGGTGTTGCCTGGCAATACTGTAACCGGTGAACTGGACCAAAGGCAGCGCCTTATGCTGCCTTTTTTTCATGTGTGGCGGCGGAGTATAAAGAAACGTTCGCTTTACCGGAGCTTCAGTTCCAAACTCCAATGTCCGGATTTGTCTTGTCTTGCGTCAGCATTCAGGTTTTTACCAGTGGCCCGTTGGATCACGTTTTCGATCTCGTCATACGCCCAATCCGTACCCGGCAAGTAGTAGGGTACCGACGGAAACAGCTTGAACCATACCGCCGCACGGGCGCCGTGTTTGCCTATTTTGTCCAAGGTGTGCTCGACCTCTGGAGGGTAGGAGAACCTTTTAAACTGATAGTTGTCATCGCGTTTGGAATATACAACGTCAACTCCGACCTTGTCAAAGTAATCTATCAGTCTAGGAAATTCGTCTTTATGTGCCCAAAACTTTGTTACCCGTCCGTCTGCAAATTCCTTGACGATTTTCTCCAAGCGGGTTCCACGCGTATCGTCGGTGTTTGGGTGTTCATCCATGACCACGGCCATCAGAGCAGCGACCGAAGCGGACAACGTCGTCTTGTTATCCCTGGCGTGGCGCTTAATGTACTCATAAATCTCGTCAGGCACCCGAATGTTCATCCGCCTTTCACTCATTCCAATACCCCTCCAGTCGTGGTATGACTACGAGTGTTATTTTTTTCGTCTGCAACCCCAGAATGTCCTCTCGAATTTCAAATCAAATTTCTCCTCAAAATCCGACAAACCGTCAAAGCTTCCTGTCGCATGGCTGGACGCCAGCGTATTTGCGGGCGCGTGAATTGGACGGAACGATTGGGTACACGTCGTCTCACGCCACACTTTTCCACGATACGGTATATTACCTCGGATCAGGGGGGAGGAGGAGTCTCGTCTTTGTTACGTCCTGTCTCGGCCGTCGAACTCAAACAGACGACGGAGAAAGTGACTGTTGCATGAAAGAAGCAGGGAGGTGATGACGTGGACGACTTTCAAAAGGAACTGAAAAAACTAGACGTCGGTGACTTTAAAACCAGTGAAGTGACAGCGGACCACAAAAACTCAGAGGATATCACTCCGGCTTGGTTTGGGGGCTGCTTTCGCTGCGGCGGTTGTGGAGGGTGTTATCGCTGCGGCGGATGTTTTCGCTGCGCAGGGTGTTTTGGCTGCTTTGGCTGTTTCTGGTGATGGCTTCACTCAGGCTTTGTTCGTGTGACTGAGTTGCGGTTGTTTGAAAAGACGACAAGTTCCTGTACCTCATGTCAGTGCGCAGCACCGATGTTGGGTACAGGATTTTTTTTTGAACGCGAAGAGACAAACGGGGGACAACCGTGGCGACATATGATACTAAAACCGTCTTTGACAGGGAAAAGAATCTAGGCAAACTGTAACGCTCGAGGAGGGGAAAGATGGTTGAACTCAACCCTTCAATGCGCTTAAAGGTCAAAGCAGATACGTTCTTTGTTTCGGACCCAAGCGGCCATGTATACTTCCGCAATAACGAAGGAGCCTTCCGAATGGAGGGGCAGAGTATCTCTTTATGGATCGAAAGGCTAATGCCAGCCTTTGACGGGACACACACTCTCGACGAATTAACCGCTGGATTGCCAGAACCACACCGCAACAGGGTGTATCAAATCGCAGCCGTATTGTTGGAAAACGGGTTTATTCGGGACGTCAGTCAAGACAAAGAATGTCAATTGTCAGCCGCCATCTTGCAGCGCTTTGCCTCGCAAGTCGAGTTTTTAGACCAATTTGGTGGATCCGGGGCGCACCGCTTTCAGAACTACAGGGGTACTCGGGTCTTGGCCGTAGGTTCTGGAAACCTTCTAGAGGCACTGGTTTCCGCACTGTTTGAATCGGGACTTTCTAAGGTCAGCGTCTGCGTGCCTCACGGCGGGGAGTACAACCATACACGGTTCATGGAACTATTAACATATGCATCCGAAGCGGACCCTTTGGCTTCTTTAACGGTGGTTTCGTGGCCGGCGGATACGAATTTGCTGCGTACAGTGATACAACCTTACCAGTTTATTTTGTATGTGTCCGAAGATGGAGACAGCTCTGTTTTGCCCGTCCTTGATAAGGCTTGTCAGCTAGACCATAAATCGTTGCTGCTCGGATTATGTGTCGAACAAGTCGGGGTTGTATGCCCCTTGATTCGCCCCGATTTTGACGGAAGCTGGGAGAGCGCGCGGCGGCGCTTGCACAAAGCAGTGACGGCAAAGGACCCGCAGATGCACTCTCTTTCAACGACTGCCGGAGCGATGCTGACGAACATTCTCGTTTTTGAGATGTTCAAAGGGGCAACCCATGTAGTTTCCATCGACGCTGTTGGACATTTGTTTGTGTTGAATTTGGAGACGCTGGAAGGTGCGTGGCACTCATTTTGGATGCACCCGTTGGTGGATGGAGGCACACAGAGTACGGCGGCAGATGGCATGGAGTGGACCAAGGACCTTTTTCCGAACTTGACGCACGAAGCTGCGAAGCCGAACTCCTCGGACATTCTTTCTTGCTTTGGCAAGCTGACCTCGGAAGTGACAGGCATTTTCCACGCGTGGAGCGAGGGCAGCCTCATTCAACTTCCCCTGCCGCAGTGCCGCGTTGTGGTCTCCGACCCGCTGTCTCAAGGCCCGGCGGACCTGTTGCCAGAAATCATCAGCCCAGGGCTCACGCACGAAGAGGCGAGGCGGGAAGCAGGTCTTCGAGGCATCGAAGCCTATGTTGGACATATGGTGGGTTCCGTAACGGGATCACAACTGAGACATGGCGACTTTGTGGGCGTGGGAGCCGGAGAAACACAGGTCGAGGCTTTGGCACGGGGGCTGAAAAAGTCTCTAACGCAGGAAATGAGCAGCTACTTGACGGTTCCGGACCTCGAAATCCGTGAAATTGATCGGCAGTCCGTGCAGGACGAACCGTGTCAATACTACCTGCAGTGTTTAAATACTCTGACTGGCGATGTGCGGTTGGGCTTGGGAGAAGTGAGCGGGTTTCCGGTGGCCTGGGCAAGAGTGAACGGGAAGTGGTCGGCCAAGATTGGACTGGACGTGACACTTGCCTGTCGCGAAGTCCTGCAAGAGGCCATCATCCGTATTCAAAACGGCCAATCCATTCATGACGGGTTACAACCCAAAGTGCTGCAGCCTACAGTTGCCGGCGGCGTGAATACCTCGCTGAAGCCCTTTGGGCATGCCGACGCCTCTTTGACTCCAGACTATCGCCTCGATGGAGCTGACGTTCTCCAGGGCCTACCCTCAGTCGTACCCTCGGCCGTACCTTCGATTGAAATGACAAGCGAGTGGCTGGCTTCAACCGTTGCGACGGCGGTTTTGCGCTTGCAGCAACTGGGAATGCGTCTGTGGGTCTTTGACCTTCGAGTGGAACCGTGGCTCAAAGGAGAACTAGTCGGGGTGTTTGGCGTAGTGCTGCGAAAGGTGGGTTCTCCGTGACAGCTCAGGTTTTCGTAAGCGGTACTGGCCTTCTTTGTGACTTAACCCTTGAACTTTTATCCCAAAATGAACCTTTGTCCAAAAATTTCCACGTCGTTCATCAACCGGATCTAACGTCCTTGCCCAAGGATACTCAATTCGGTTTGGTCTTGCATGACGCCTGGTTTCCATCTGTTCACTTCAGAGCGGAAGAGGTTTTTCAAAAAGCCCGTGTTCCTTGGTTGCGCGGCTTTGCTTTTTTAGGAGAAAGCGTGGTGGGGCCCCTCGTCGTGCCAGGAACGAAAGGGTGCTCTCAGTGTGTCGACGTTCGCCGTCTCATGGCTGACCCTGACCGGCAGGAACTATGGGGGTATCGGCAAACCTTGGCCAACCGCGAAAAACCGATTAAAGACGCATGGATATCGCGTACAGGCGCCTTGCAAACGGCCTTCATGCTAGCCTCGGAGGTGCAGCGATTCCTGGAAGGCGAAATGACATTACTGCACGACTGCGTTTACTTCCTCAATCTGAAAACGCTCAAGACCTCTCGCCATTTCTTTTTGCCAAATCCCCTGTGTTCGACCTGCGGAGATTTGCCGGACGACTCTTCGCAATTGGCCAGCATTCAACTCCAACCCAGTCCAAAGACGAATGCTGCATCCTTTCGTTGCAGGTCACTCGACGAGATTGGGACGGCTGTAGTTCACGACTACTTGGACTCTCGAACTGGGTGTTTGAACGCAAAGGTGTACGACTTAGCCACGCCCTTTGCGGCGGTGAATGTAAACCTGCCTTTGGCCAACGGCGACGAAGGGTGCGCGGGACGCAGTCACGTCTACGGCGAAAGTGAAATGACTGCGATCCTCGAGGGGTTGGAGAGGTACTGCGGATTGGCGCCACGCGGGAAACGCACGGTCGTTCACGACAGTTTCACAAATCTGAGCACATTGGCCATCGATCCCGCTTCCGTGGGTTTACACGACAAAGAAGAATATGAACGGGGTGACTTTCCATTTCAACCTTTTCATCCCGACACTCCGATGAACTGGGTGTGGGGATACTCTCTGGTCTCAGAACGGCCAGTCTTGGTGCCTGAGCGGCTTGCATACTACAGTCTTGGCTGCGGCGATGGATTTGTCTATGAAACCTCCAACGGTTGCGCAGTAGGCGGTACCATGGTGGAAGCGATATTCCACGGCATTCTGGAAGTCGTCGAGCGGGACGCCTTCTTGATGACGTGGTACGCGCGTCTGCCTCTTACACCCTTAGACCCGAAATCCGCAAACGATGCCGAACTCGAGTTGATGCTGGACCGTCTGCGGATGGTTGCGGGATACGAAGTGCTTTTGTTTAACGCGACGATGGAAAACCAAATACCCAGCGTTTTCGCCATCGCGAAAAGCCAAAAGCCGCACGCGGCGAACCTGATCTGTGCCGCAGGTGCACATTTGGATCCCGTCCGTGCTGTGAAAAGTGCACTGCATGAAAACGCAGGGATGCTCCTGCTTCTCAATGAGAAATTCGAGGCTCATCGCGAACACTGCGAGTTGATGTACCGCGATCCGTATGAGGTGAGGCATATGGAAGACCATTCGATGCTCTACAGTTTGCCGCAAGCCGAGGAACGCTTCGATTTCCTCATGGCAGGAAACCGCAAACCGCGGACCTTTGCAGAAGAATTTGAGCCATACGTGCCAAAGCAAGACCTGAAGGACGACCTCAACCGCCTCTTAGGCGCTTTTCGCAGTTTAAACATGGATGTCGTCGTGGTGGACCAGACGACACCGGAACTGAAGAGAAATGGCCTGGTGTGTGTCAAGGTTTTGATTCCCGGAATGTTGCCCATGACGTTCGGGTATCGCCTGACACGATTGGAAGGATTAAACCGCGTATTTGAAGTGCCCGCAAAATTAGGGTATACAAAGCAGCCGTTGAGGCGCCATCAACTCAACCCGCATCCACACCCGTTTCCGTAGAAAAAAGCCGCACTTTTAACATCAAAAATTTTGGAGGTTCTTTGCGTCTGACGAGTGCTGTGCGAGAACATAGCGGGATGGAGGAACGAAAATGGACGTGAAGTCATTTTTGGACGCGCTGCATTTCAATGTCGATGGGGTACGTCCCTTGGATTATGAACCGGATTGGGACGACGCCCCTTTGCCTTACAAACTGTATCGCCATCGACCCGTTGTCCCATTGTCTGCACAGGTCCCGTTGACTCTGGAACACGGTCTGTATGACGGGAATGCTGCCGGGACGCTTCCTCTCCGGGCCCTCCATGTGGGCCATTTTCTGTGGTATTCGTATGGCCTCACCAGGGTGTCCGAAACCGTGGTGCGGACCACATCGGCGGAGTATCCCGTAGAAGCCGATCCATTCCGGGATGTGATGTACAGTTACCGACGCTTTGTTCCATCTGGCGGAGCACTTTACCCCAACGAGCTCTATGTGTACTTAAAAGCAGAGGACGTTGCGCCGGGATTGTACCACTACGATGCGGCGCACCACCGTCTCGTAGGGTTGCGGGAAGGCAACTTTGACGAATATATGGAGAAAGCTCTGGGTCATCGGGCGAAGGTCTCTGAGTGCTTGGGAATGGTTTTCGTATCGACGGTGTTCTGGAAGAATTTCTTTAAGTACCACAACTTCTCTTACCGGCTGCAAGGGCTCGACACGGGTGTCCTAGTGGGACAATTACTCGAAATGGCACCGCGTTTTGGGCTTGAAGCCCAGGTGTATTATCACTTTGTGGACCGGGCTGTAAACCATCTGTTAGGACTGGCAGAGAACGAAGAGACGGTGTACGCCGTGATTCCTCTGTCACAAAAAGCATTCGCAAACAGCGGATTGGCATTGCATACGAGGCATGATGCGCATTTGGCAACGCCAGCATCCGACATGCCGCGAGTGTCGAGCGGGTCAAGCGTTTCAGCGGAACAACTTTGTCAGGAACTGCCCGAACTAAAGCACGATCACTACGTGAAATCACGGCGCCTTGTTCCGTATCCCATGCTTGTACAAGCAAACCAGGCCTGTTATCACGCATCGACGGATTCGTTCCAGCGTACCCTGGAAATCCAGACGGGTTCAGCGCGGGCGGTTGGCCGGTTTGGACCAGGTGGATCGGTTGGATCCGTTAAATCCGTTGGAGGGAACGGTACAGGAATCGATTCGACCGTACCCTTGCCTCGCGTTTCCTCCCTCTCCTACGACCTGGCAGCGGTCTGCAGACAGCGCATTTCGCCAGGAGAGGACTTTGTATTGGAGAAAATCGATGACGCGCAATTGGCTGCTTTGCTTTCAGACACGGTCTCCCACGTCTATCAACGTGACTGGCTTCAGTCCCGACATAAGCCGTCCGGCCAGACTCTCGGTTGGTCTGTCGACCTATACTTGTGTCTGTATAAAGTGGACGGTTTGTTGGATGGTGCCTACCAGTATGACGTGACGACTCATTCCCTTCGACTCGTCCGGGCGGGGGACCATCGGGATTGGTTGCAGCGAAGTATGTCTGTCGCCAACGTGAATTTATTCCAAGTGCCGCTGTGCTTTCACGTTGTAGGAAACCGCAGTCACTATGTCGATGAATTCGGCGTCAGAGGGTACCGCATCCAACAGATGGAAGCAGGTGTCTTGGTGCAAAAATTATTGCTGGCGGCCACGGCTCTGGGCATGGGGGGGAACCCTTTACTGAGCTTTGACACCAAGCTCTGTGACGAACTTTACAACTTGAACCTGTCCAATCAAACGTGCCTGATTCAAATCCCAATCGGCTTTTACCGATCGCGGCCGAAACTCGAAGGGAGTTTGCGCAGTTAGAGATGCATAGTTGATTGCCTTTGCATGCCGTTCGCATGTCCGTTTGCATGTCCGTTTGCATGTCCGTTTGCATGTCCGTTTGCATGTTTAAGAAGATTTTTTCGGGCGCTGCCAAAAGGTGCGACACGTCGTTCACTGTAAATACGTTGACTCTAGTTTGTTCAAAATTAGTTCAATTCAAATTCAAGGTGTATTCCGTATACTCCTACACATTCACCTGTTTTATCCCGCTTATCTGTTCCTGGAGCCTGACCTCCTTGGCTTTGCGACTTTCCTTGAGTTTTTCTTGAGTTTGCAGCAGGAAAATGGGTTGTGGCAGCAACACACGGCTGTTTGCAGGGAAAAAATGGCATCGTCATTCTGGAGGTTGCGTTCGTGAGCAATATTACGCATTTTGTTGGAACGTATGGGTATCCGGGTCTATTTATCATGATGGTGTTGGAGTATGTTATTCTTATCGTCCCGGGAGAGACCACCTTGACTACAGCCGGGGCGTTGTGGCGGAGCGGGGCTTACCACTTCCATTTTTCAACATTGGTCATTGTCACTGGTTTGGGGACGTTTACAGGTTCCATGCTCGCCTATGCGATTGGCCGAATGTTTGGAAGACCGCTGCTTTTGCGGTATGGTAAATACATATTTCTGACTCCAGCGCGATTGGAACGAAGTGATGCGCTTTTCAAGAAATACACGATTCTGGCTCTTTTTATTTCCCGGTACATTGCCGTCATACGAGACATTCTTCCGTACATTGCGGGAATCAACCGGGTAAAGCTAAGGATCTTTGTCCCTATCATGTTTATCACGTCGTTCATCTGGACAGCCACGTTTCTGGCCGCGGGTGGGCTGATTGTACAAATGTGGTATGTAGTCCGACAGCACTGGCAAACGGATTTAGTGCCCGCAATTTTGCTGGTTTTGCTGGTCGGGGCCGGTTATTGGTATATTCATAGACGGATTGACCGTCGTCTTAAAGAGGCCAAACAGCAGATGACAGAGTAGTTCGCAAAGGAAGCATTTGCAGCTTAAAGGCTGCAAAATTTCAGGAAAGGGTGACTTACCATTCATTCTTATTGGTTTTGGATCGGCCCATTTCCGGTCCGCTCATACAGCACCATTTTTGCGTTGGCTTTTTTGTTGGGTCTGGCCGTGACGTTGTATTTTACGAAGGTCTACGGAAACAAAGGAGACAGCGAGCATTGGTGGAATCTTGCTCCCATTTGTCTGCTGGCCGGCATCGTCGGCGCAAGGTTCTGGCAGGTCTTCTTTTTTGACTGGTCGTTTTACTCAAAACATCCAGGTCAAATCATCATGGTTTGGCATGGGGGGCTGTCCATTCAAGGCGGGATTGTCGGAGGCATCCTGGCAGGGGTCTGGTACCTGCGGCGCCACAAGAGGAGCATCCTTCACTTTGCGGACATGGCGGCGCCGGGCATCCTGATTGGACAGAGCATCGGCCGCGACGCAGACTTTATGAACGCGAGTGCGTATGGCAGTCCCACCCACCAGGGATTTGGAGTCGTTTTTCCGCCTGGTACATTAGCACACGACCAGTACGGTACACAACCGCTTTGGCCGTCCGTCGTCTGGGAGGGGCAGGCTGACATTATCCTGTTTGCCATTTTGTTGATTTTATTTCAGCGAAAAAAATCCTGGCCTCAGGGTTTTGCGTTTTCGTATTACATGATTACATACAATGTAGCTCGGTTTTTCCTGGAAATGCTGCGAGGGGATTCACCGCGTTTTGCTCTGGGATGGGATGCTGCGCAGTATACGGCAGTAGTCACGTTCGCCCTCGGAGTTATTTTGGCCATCTGGCTGTTCGTAAAAAACAAGCGCCATCAAGCGCACTACGTGCCCACCGAAAGTGACTAAGCGGCTTGGCATCCGGTAACAAAACGTGGATGGATTGAAAAAGAAAATCCCATGGAAGATTGAAACTGGAGAATCAACTGGATAGATTGAAACTGGAATCGCATCACCTAGACGAAGGCGCGCCGAACGGAACAGGCCATGTTCCTCTCGGCGCGCCTTTTGGCACTTATCGTTCTGGTTGGGAGGTGCGAAGCGATGGGACCCGGACCTGAGACTCACTGGGCTTGCGGCTAATCCAGGCCTTCCAGCCATTAGAGACGAGCAAACCGATATAGAGATAGGCGAGTCCCCCTTGGGTCGCGAAGACCACGATGCTAATGGCCGCTGACATGATGCCGAAATAGACTTGGTGTTTGTATTTCGCGGGGGATGTCGGCGGATCGGTAATCATGAAAAACGCCAGGAACAAAGCGGAATTGATAAACGGCACGCGAAGAGCGTCTGCTGGAGTGTCGGACGGCAGTCCGAGATGCAACAGCGCCATGATCAGCAGCAGAGCAAAGTAGGTGCCTAAAAACGCAAACACCAACGGGAGTTTGTTGACGCGCCGGACGACCAGAAAGCCGCCGAGGAGCAAGAAGATGACGCTAAAACCCGGCAGCATGGACAAACTGCCCCACCAGCTTTGACCGGATGAAAATACGACGGTCGCAATGAGCAAACCCAAGGCAGCGGGATTGAAGATGGGTTTTCGCTTGGTTTTGAGCAGATGCTTAGATGCCAAGGCAATCGCCGTTGTAATGACGGCTGCGTACCACGGTGCAGTGGCGCTTAAGATGCCCCCCACGATAAGCCCCGTAATGACACCACCGTCGGAAAACCAACGGATCGGCCGTCGCAACAGTCCCACGGTGAAATCAAATACCAAAGCGGTGACCATGGCTGCGGCCGTGTTCACGAGTCCATGGTGTTCTTGAACGTTTAAAGCAGAAAGCAGTGTGAGTAAAATCAGCACCGCCAGAACAAACCCTTTAGGGGTTTTTAAAAACTTGCTGAAAGGGCTTTGGGAAGGCCGACCTTCAATGTTCGCGTTCATCAACAAACCTCTCCATCCGCTGTGTTATGTGTATTTCATGGCCAAGACCGTCATTTTTTTGCCTGCTGCAAGGCGTTATACACGGCCTCCGCGAATGCGTAAGTGCTTGCCGTCGCACCGGAAACGATGTAGATTCTCCACGTTTGAGCCTTGATGACCTCCTGCGGCAGCACTGGGTCGATCACCGATTCCGGATAGTGCGTGGTGCATTGGGTAATTTGAACGGACGTGATTTTCCCTTGCTTGACAGTTAGAGAAACGGCCACGGTTCCGTAAGGATTGGTTCCTGAGCCTTGAAACGTACCATCGTGGTACTTGGGCGTCGTTGGTTGCGAGGTTTTGGCGGCACTTGTGCCTTTCGAGGAGTTCTGACTTGCATTGTTGCTTGACGAAGGGGGCGTAGTCGATGAAGTGGAATTCGATGCGGACTGGCTTGAACTTGGTTTGGATGGGGTGGAAGAGGAACCTGCCGGGCTTTGGTTAGATCCTGTTTGTCCACCGGCAGTCAGGGCCGCAGCGGTTCCCGACGGAGGCAGTGTCTGTGCAGACGATTCGGTGACTGCGTAACCCGCCGAATAGATGGCCCCGACGGCCACAGTGCATAGTATCATAAGTTTGTTGCTCATTCGACCTGCCATGTGATTGAGTGCCTCCCTAATCCAAACTGGTGCTTTACACTCTCGCATGGTAACAGCCGGAAATGAGTAGACTCTAAAGAGAAATGAGGAAATTCTTAATATATCCTGAGAAAAACATTAACAAGCCAGAGGCGGATTTATCCGTGTTTGGTTCAATTAAATTTCAAGGTTTCGGTTTCATAATGACATCAGGTTGGACGGCACTTGTGGTCGTTTCTGCTGTCGGCTAGGTGGAGCCGGCAGCACCCACCAACCCCCCCTAGGTATTACCCTATACTTGATGAGCACCCGTAGGGGTGCCCTTTTTTTTCGGGGCAACAGGTCTCAGAATTTGCTATCCTGCTATCCTGCACACTCATCCTTTGTCTCGCGTTCTCCAATACAAAAGCCCCATTACACAACCCAGTAGTCTATTTCGTGCCCGCTTTCCGTAACCAATTGAACCAAGTTGGGTTCGATCCGGGTCTGAGGTTCGGTGGAAGGCACATCTCTCGTATTTATCGTGAACATGTGCAGCCCGTTGCGTCTCGGCACGGCTGTGATGACGATCTGATTTCCTCGCGCGTAAACTTGTTTCACGTCGGCTTGCATCACCACGAACAGCATTTTTTCAAACGGATTTTTCTCCACAATTGCGGACGGATCGACAGGTTCATCCCAAATTCCTACATCGTGCGCAAAATCGTAATAGATGCCCGGTGTCAAGTAAGATGCAAACACCCGGTGTAAAGCATAGTGAATCCGCAGTGTCAAATGACTCCATCGCCCCCCTGACAATGCCGGACTCCAATATGTTTTATAAGCCGGTCGCTTCCACTCCGGATCGTTGAGAACGGTCGTAAACGGTATCTGTTTTCCCTCTCGGATAACTGAAGCTGGTGGGAGAGGAGACGAGGTGAAAGGCATCGTGTAGGGCGACTGAAAATACGACTCGTCCAGCATATCTTTGTTGGTCGTCTGCGTATGGGGATACTTGTAATCGGGTGTCGCAGCAGCCGTGACATCTGCGAACACCCGTTGACTGTAAAATTCCGTAGTACCGATTGCACCTATTGCACTGCAAACGCAGAGCGCCAGAAAGTTGAGGAGAAGCTCAGAACCACGCTTGTCTGTCTTTTTCATCTTGAAATCCCCCAAGGTTACTTAGGTGTAGTATGCCCATCACCCCTTTATAACCATTCGATCGCCTCTTCAACCGCAAATGTTCCTTCGTTGTCCGGTGTGCTATTGCGACTGCATCGCTTGTTCTTCTCGCGTTTGTAGACACGAAAAAGATGTGCGGGTTACATGATGATTAAACGCAAAATGGGATTGAAAGGATGAGGACGCGTGGAGTTTGAAGCGGCTTACGATGCCAATTCGAGACTTTAAGGATGGACACCGGTTCATTGACTTTGCGTATATTCAGCCACATTTCCGGATCGCGATCGAAATTGACGGCTTTGGACCCCATTGGCAAGACATAACACCAGATGAATTTTGCCACCAGCCCAATAGTGCTTCAGGGGATCTCGGCTGGACAAGCGCTGCCTTGTTGTGGCACAGTGAGAGAATACACGCTGGGTATATGCCCGAAGATGTGGGAGGAGTTTGGTACATGAAGCAAGCTTTGTACAAGCCCGTTGGCACCTTATTGACTGGAGTCATTGTTGGTGCTGTGATTGTAGGGGCCGTGTGGTACGGGACGTTCGAAGTAAAAAACCACGGTGGGGCGATTGCCAAAGTTGGCAACACACCGATTATGCGTACGGACTTTCAAACTCAAATGGAGTCTGCGGCGGGTTCGCAAACGCTTAGCCAATTAGTTAGCAATCAGTTGATCGAGGACGGCGCTAAGAAGTACAACATCACGGCGAGTCAAAGTGACTTGAAGACTGCGTTGCAGAACTTGGAACAGCAGAACAACATCACCAGTAGCACGATGTTGCAGGCGATTCTGTCTGCAAACCATATGACGATGGCAGATCTGAACAACAACCTGAAAATTCAAGTTCTCGAACAAAAACTGGCAGAAAGAAACATTACCGTGAGCAACACGGAAATTCAGAATTACTATAACCAGAACAAGAGCCAGCTCGCGGTTGGAGGAAAGACGCCTCCCCTGAGTGCGGTGAAATCGCAGATTGTCGACGCTATCAAGCAGTCCAAAGCTGTGGCACCCAGTCAATTGCTGGCCAATTTGGCGAAAGAATACCCGATTCAAATCCTGGATCCGAAATACAGTGACGTAAAAACCGCAATCGAGAGCCCTGCACCAGCACCAGGCGCAGTGCCGCCAGGACAATAACACCTGAAGATACACGCATAAGGTCCCACATCTACATGCAGCTGCATCTAATCGGTTTTGACCGCCAGAAAAAAGCCTCCAGTCGCTCTGGAGGCTTTCGCGCGATCACGACGGACAAGCGTGCGATAGCAGGTGACAGGTTTGCTTGTTGAGGTTGCGTTTGTTCACGCGGGCGGTCAAAGCCGTAGTCTACATCCGGTGGGGGAGAACCCGGCTTACTTGCCGGTTGACACGCGCATCGGTGTGATGGAACATGGAATGTGCGGGTTCAATAAACGCTTGGGGGATGGGTGGATGGCTGGATGAATGAAAGTGAGTGCATTCATTCAAGTCGTTTTTGAAAGTTTGGAGGAACAAGCATGCTGAAGTACGTGGTTTTAGCGTTGGTTGTGGTCGCAGCAGGGTTGCTCGGTTCCAATAACCCAAATTCGCAAGCCTATGCCGCTTTGTTGCAGCAAGACTTGCAGTCCGAGCAGCAGTCGGCGTTCATGAGGTCGGTTACAGGCTTGGCAACACCACTCATCCGGGCCTACATAGAACAAAATTCAAAGCGCACCAATTACCTGTTTTTCAGCATCTATGACACCTCGTTGCCCAGCGGTTCGGAACTCACCGCAGTGGCCGTGTACAACCATGTCATTCCCATCCATGAGACAAAACCATCCACTGCGACAGGGTCCTAATGGGAGCGTAAAGCATGTTTACGGTGTTTGGTATCGTTTTGGCCGCGGTCTTGCTGTATTTGTTGTTCATTTTACCGACTCAGTGGCTGAAGGTAGAACGGGTACGGGTGGATTTGGGCCTTCACAAAAAGGTGTTGCAGCTCAGTGACTTACACATGGAACGGGTTAGGGTTCTTCCCAACCAACTCAAAAAGTTGATTGAAAAAGAAAAGCCCGATTACATCTTTTTGACCGGCGATTTTTTGGATACGGAGCCTGCTTTGCTGCGTCTCAAGGAGTACTTGTCGGCTTTGAGCGGTCCCCCGGTCATTCCGCGCTATGCGGTTTTGGGGAATCACGATTACCGCTTACCCAAGGTGAAGCGCCTCATCGACGTGCTGCAAAGCGGCGGCGTTTGCGTCCTTCGCAACGAAGCCGTCGATTTGGGGGATTTTGTCTTACTCGGGATCGACGACTACGGGACGTACCACGATAATGCGGCAAAGGCTTACCAGGACCTGGATGAAACCCAGGTCCGGAAAACGCAGATTGTCCTGCAGCACGACCCCAACTACATCTTGAAGAACACCTGGCCGTTTGACTACTTGTTATCCGGTCACTTGCACGGCAAACAGTTGAATCTGCCGTTTATATTTTGGATTCAGAACATGGGCCCTCTGCCGCGGATGGGAATTTATAAGGGCCTTCATACCTGCCCGCAGGGGCCGTATTATATCTCGAAGGGCATTGGACAATCCGGTTGGAATGTGCGGTTCCTCGTCCGGAGTGAAGTCACCGTGCACGAAGTGTAACCGACGTAAGAAAGAAATGTAAGGGATGTCAATGATGTCAAAACTAAATAAGGCCCTTCAATAGCAGTTTTGCAACTGCGAAGCCAACTCGTGAAACCACTGTTCGTCCTTGGTGTCGAGGGCGAGGTCGACCAGAGCGGACAGGTCTGAAGGTTGCAGCGAAGGCTCCAGCACGGTCATCATGAAAACGGACACTTTGTAAATTCCGCGATGCGGAACGTGTACGATGCAAACTGTTTTATTGGAGTAAAACAAGATGAATCCAGTCAACGTGACGTGATCGGTGGGCGAATAAAAGCTCACCCATTCGCTGATACGCGGGTTGAAGTTGTCTGAGGTAGCCATCTGCAATCATCCCGATCAGAGTTTAAGTGCTATCCTTACTCTAATAAATGAATGCAGCCTGGATTCGGTCACGGTGGATTCACTATTCGACCGGTGGCGAGGCACAAACGTTCTAACGGAGGGAGGCGTGGATTGTGGACTTTCAAGTCACGGATTTGCAACGGCGCGTGCAAGAGACTGTTCGAACCCTTTGCAAGGAGTTTGATCTGGATTACTGGCGGGAAAAGGACAAAACGGAGACGTATCCGTGGGAGTTTGTCCGGAAGTTGGCAGACGGTGGATGGCTCGGGACGATCATTCCTGAAGAGTACGGAGGTCAAGGTTTGGGCGTAACGGAGGCGGCGCTGGTTCTTCACGAAGTTGCAGCCTCTGGTGCAGGTACCAGCGGCGCTTCGGCTGTGCACTTTTATATGTTTCCTCCTTCTCCCATCGTCAAACACGGGTCCGAGGCCATGAAGCAAAAGTACCTTCCCAGCATTGCTCGTGGAGAATTGCTGATGGCCTTTGGGGTGACGGAGCCAAACGCGGGTTCCGACACCTCCCGCATCACGACGAAAGCCGAGCGCCGCGGCGACAAATGGGTCATCAACGGCCAAAAGGTGTGGACGACGAACGCCCAAAATGCACAGAAAATTCTGTTGCTCACCCGGACGTCCCCGCGCGACGAAGCTCATCCTTTGGACGGGATGACGTTGTTTTTTGTCGACTTGGACAAATCGGCATGTACCGTACGAAGGATCGATAAGCTCGCGCGGCCGGCGGTGGACTCCAACGAAGTTTTTATCCACGACCTCGAGGCGTCGGATGACGGCGTCGTGGGGGAAGTGGGCAAAGGATTTTACCACTTGCTGGACGGTTTGAATCCAGAACGCATTGTGATCGCGATGGAGGCCATTGGGATGGGCCACTTTGCTCTAAATCGAGCCGCCCAGTACGCCAAGGAACGGGTGGTGTTCGACCGCCCGATTGGCCAGAACCAGGCCATCGCGCACCCGCTGGCCCAGTCGTGGGCTCAACTAGAGAGTGCACAGTTGTTGGCGTTGAAGGCCGCATGGCTGTACGACCAGGGACTCTCGTGCGGCAAAGAGGCAAACGCCGCCAAATACTTGGCGGCCGAAGCTGGATTTGAGGCGTGTGATGCAGCGTTGCAGACACTCGGTGGTTTTGGCTACGCCAAGGAGTTTCACCTGGAACGAATCTGGCGCGAGGTGAGGCTTTACAAGATCGCTCCGATTTCCCAGCAGATGGTGTTGAACTACCTGTCTACGCATGTACTCGACTTGCCAAAGTCGTACTAATGGGCACATTTCGCGGTCATTCGCCGCCGAAAATATGGAGAGACTGCGCAGCACCCGGCCGTTTTCTACGATTCGAAATTTACGGGTTGTTCGGATTTTGATGGAAACCGTCTTTGACAGAAACGGGGGATAAAGTTGAAAATACTGGTTTTAGGTGGAACAGGGGTCATCAGTCGTGTACTGGTCGAGCAGCTGCTCGTTGCGGGTCACGAGGTCACCGTATACAACCGGGGCCGCAGCAATTCAATGGCGCGAACGGACAGTCCTGTGCGCGTCATGGTGGGAGACCGTTTAGAGCGGCAAGCCTTTGAAGACGCCATGACTAAAGAACAGTTTGACGTCGTCATCGATATGATCTGCTTTACTGCCGAGGACGCAAAATCTACGCTTCGCGCATTTCGTCAGCGCGTCCAGCAAATTGTAGTCGTTTCTAGTATTGCGGCCTACAAGAGGCCGTACCGTACGATTCCCACCCAGGAATCCGCCGAGGAGTTGTTTGATGACGTCAGGTTTGAATACTCTTTTCACAAGGCGGAAATGGAAAGGGTTCTGTGGAGAGCCACCCAAGAAGGCGACCAGCCTGTCACCATCATACGCCCTTCGTTAACCTATGGAATCGGCGGTTTAAACATCGGGGTGCTTCGGCAAAACGCCGGCATTGTCGACCGCATTCGAAAGGGGAAACCGCTGGTCATGTTTGGAGACGGAACGAACCCCTGGAACTTCACTTTCGTTCCGGATCTCGTCAAGGCATTCGTCGGAATCGTTGGCAATTCCAAGACGTTCGGACAAGCCTATCACGTGACGAACGACGACGTACATATGTGGGAGGACTTGTACCTCGAGTTTGGTCGGGTGGTTGGCAAGGAGCCGCGGATTGTACACCTCCCCACCGAATTACTGTACAGAGCGGATCCCGCGCTGTTCGGACATTTCTTTTTTGAAAAAATGTACGCGGGGCTGTTCGACAACTCGAAAATTCAACGCGACGTGCCCTCTTATAAAGCAGAAGTTTCCTTGCGGGCGGGGCTGGAAATGATGGTGGATTGGTACGAGAGAGCCAAGCTTCCAGTCGACGCGCAAAAGGATGCGCTCGAAGACCAGTTGGCGGCGATGCACCAACAGTGGATGGAGCAAATCTCCACCCACTTGTAGCCTGACTTTACCGCACGGCAGCCCTACCCACTTGCAGTGTTCAATCGCATGAATGGGGGGGGGCTGCTGTTGGTTTATTTTCCCTCGACCATCGACAGGCCGACGCGCATTTTTTTCGCATCGATCTCGCTGACCCAAACGGTCACAACCTGTCCGACCGAGACCACATCGAGCGGGTGTTTGACGAATTTGTCACTCATGCGGGAGATGTGGACGAGTCCGTCGTTTTTGAGGCCAATGTCCACGAACGCTCCAAAGTCAACGACGTTGCGAACGGTTCCTTGCAGTTTCATGCCCACAGACAGGTCGTCAATCGTTAATACGTCTTTGAGAAGCAAGGGTTTTGGCAACTCGTCGCGCGGATCGCGTCCGGGACGCAGCAGGCTGTCGACAATGTCTTTCAAGGTAGGCTCGCCGATATCGAGTTCTTGGGCCATCTGTTTGACATCGACCTGCTGCAGTTGCTGCTTAATGTCGCTGGTTCCGACGTCCTGTGTGGAAAGTCCCAACCGGTGCAGCAGTTGTTGCACTTTGTCGTAAGATTCCGGGTGGATAGGGGTTTTGTCTAACGGGTTGTCGCCGTCCACCACGCGCAGAAACCCGATGCACTGTTCGTAGGTTTTGGCCCCGAGGCGCGGAACCTGTTTCAGTTGCGCGCGGGTGTGAAACTTCCCGGCTTCTTCCCGCTTAGCGACGATGTTCTTGGCCACCTGTTTGCTGACGCCGGAGACGTACTGAAGCAGCGACGGGGATGCGGTGTTCACGTCGACACCCACGTAGTTGACGGCTGATTCCACGACGAATTGCAGGCTGTCCGTCAGCCGGGACTGGCTGACGTCGTGCTGGTACTGGCCGACGCCAATTGACTTGGGATCGATCTTGACGAGTTCGGCGAGCGGGTCCTGGAGGCGCCGGGCAATGGATACGGCACTGCGTTCGGCCACGTCGAGGCTTGGGAATTCCTCTCCGGCGAGCTTGGACGCCGAATACACACTCGCGCCCGCCTCGCTGACAATGATGTAAAAAACGTCGCGATCGACCTCTTTTAACATCTCTGAGACAAACTCTTCCGTCTCCCGGGAAGCCGTTCCATTTCCAATGGCAACGATGTCGACACAGTACTTTGAGATGGCGCCCTTTAACACCGCCTTCGCTTCGACCACCTTATTGTGCGGGGGCGTAGGGTACACCACGCCGACTTCAAGCAGTTTGCCTGTGTCGTCGATAAGGGCCCATTTGCAGCCTGTCCGGTAGGCAGGGTCGAGGCCCAATACGGTTTTTCCCTTGACCGGTGCCTGAAGGAGCAGCTGTCTGAGGTTCTCCGAGAAAATGCGGATCGCTTGTTCCTCGGCCGTTTCCGTGAGTGCGTTTCGGACTTCGCGCTCGATGGACGGCGCCAGCAGGCGCCGGTAACTGTCCTCCAACGCCGTTTTCAGGTATTGTGCGGCTGAGGTGGGTCTGCGTACGTAGGTCTTCTCGAGGAACGTGAGGACAGATGTCGCATCGAGATCGACCTTTACGCGCAAAATCCCCTCCTTTTCTCCCCTGTTGATGGCGAGAATGCGGTGCGGCACGATGCGCCGGACCGGTTCCGAATACTCGTAGTACATTTCATAGACCCGCTTTTCACTCGGCTCGTCCTCTTTTTTCTCGACGACGAGGATGCCGTGTGAAAAGGTTTCTTTGCGAATCCACGCACGGACGTTCGGGTCGTCCGAAACTGTTTCTGCGACGATGTCGACAGCCCCTTGCAGGGCTTCTTCGGGGTTTAAAACCTGTTTCTCTTCATCGACGTAGCGCTGTGCTTCCATTACGACATCGCCTTGTGCAGGCAGGCTGAGCAGAAAACTCGCCAGCGGTTCCAGTCCCTTTTCCTTGGCCACTGTGGCTCGCGTTCTGCGCTTTTGCTTGAACGGTCGGTACAGGTCTTCGACGGTTTGGAGTTTTGTCGCTGCCAAAATGTCCTGCCGAAGCTCATCGGTCAATTTGCCTTGCTCTTCAATGAGGCGCAGAACTTCGAGTTTGCGGTCTTCCAGGTTTCGAAGGTAAGCGAGGCGCTCTTGAATCGATCGAATTTGATTTTCGTCGAGGGTGCCGGTCATTTCCTTGCGGTAGCGGGCGATGAAGGGCACGGTATTGCCTTCGTCAAGCAGCGAAACCGTGTGGTTCACCTGTCTTTGGGAAATCCCTGTTTCCTGGACAATGAGTTGAATCATCTGGTTGAGTTCCACGCTGCAATCTTACCTCCGATAAGTAGTCGTTCAACTATCCTAACACTGCCGAAGCTCGGTTTCTAAGGGTAGTTGTTCAGTGCAACCATGGACTGAGCAATGTTTTGTACCTGCTGTAGTGACAGATTGCTTTTAATGGAGATATAGGTGTTGTTCAGTTGAAACATCAAGACGGAATCGGACGAGTTGTCTTTGTTCTGCACTTTAAGCCACTTGGCCTTCGTGTTATTGCTCAAGGTGACCGTCGTCTCGAGGGAGACAACGCCTCCGGCTGGCAACGCCTCACTGCTTTCATCGATTTCCATTATCTGGAATTGCATCGAAAAAAATGCATTTTCTGTCGATGCGATGGCGGGTGTCCCCGCAGTATTTGTACCGCTGAACTTGCCGCTTACCGCTTGGAGGGCATCACCTTGAACAGACTTTGTCGCAACATAGGCATTTGGCACGCCATTGAGTTGGCTGAGCTTGCGAATTTGGTCAAGGTCTTGAGCGGTGTACGACAGTTGCACTAAAGTCACTGGCGACGCGGACTGGTTGGTGCTGTCTGCCATTTGCGCTGGACCGTTTTGGGTACCCATGGCGGGCTTTTGTCCGGACGAAGCCTGCGGCGACGCGGCTTCTGGTCCGTGCGTATTCTGGCCGGAACCGCCCGCCGTGCCTGCCGCCGGTGCCGAGGCCGCAGACGAAGCCTGCGGCGAGGCGGCTTCTGGTCCGTGCGCATTCTGGGAGGAATCCCCCACCGTGCCCCCCGACGATGTCGAGGCGGCAGACGAAGCCTGCGAGCTCGACGAAGCGGGCGAACCAGACGAGGCCGCGGAGGAAGCAGCCGAGGAGAACGTTGAGGTCGTAGAGCCCGACGCTGCCGCCCCTGAACTTGTTGCGCCGTGACCGGGAAGCGAAATCCGATAGACCCCTGCGGCTACGAGGGCTACAGCCGCTGCCGCCGCTGCGCCAGTCATCCACATGCGCGGGCGCTGTATTCTTCGGGAAACCGGTGTGACGAGCGGCCGTAGCTGTTCTTCCGCTCGCGGTTGTGCTTCCATTTTGGATTCCAGTTGCGCCTTCATCTGCGCCCGTTGTTCGTCGGACAGCTCAATTTTAGCGAGGACTGCAAACTGCTCAATGATGTCCTGGTCTGGTTTCACCGTGAATCAGCACCTCCTTTGCGCCGGGGTCGAGCAATTTTCGCAGTTGACCAATGGCCCGGTGATCCGTCGTGCGCACCTTGGATTCAGACCAGCCGAGAACCTGTGCCGTTTCCTGAACCGTCAGGTTCTCAACGTGTCGGAGCACAAACACGTGGCGATACGTTTTCTTCAGATGAGTCAGGGCTTGTTCCAAGACGATAAAGGTTTCTACGGTTGCCGTCTCGTCTTTAGCGAAAGGTGGATCGTAGTTTTGCAAAAAGTTGGTCTCGGTTCGCTTCTTTCTCAGCAAGTCAAATATATAGTTGCGAGCAATCGTAAACAGCCACGTTTTCTCATTGGCGTCGTGGCGGAAAGTGTCCCAGGAACGAAATGCCCTTAAAAAAACCTCTTGGACCACGTCCATGGCCTCGTGGCCGCCCAGGGTGAGTCGGACATAGCGGTATAGGTCGTTGGCATACAGTTCAAACATGGCTTGAATTGCCTCTCGTGCACTTTCCTGGCCGGCCAATTTTTCACCGCCTCTTGCGTCATCGTAAAGTCATTTTAGCGCATTTTAAAGATTTGAGCCGCTTAAGTTCACTCCCCAGCTTTTGGACTTAAGCAGGAACACAGGTTTGCGGCAGAGAAGATTGGATTCAGAAAAATCGAATAAACAAGGCGGTGAAGTGGTGTACCAGACTCTCCAGACGGAGTTGGAATCCGGCATATTCACGATACGATTAAATCGTCCGGAGCGGTTAAACGCTTTCAACCAGCAGATGTACGAGGATTTGCTCGACGCGTTGGACTTCGCCGATCGCGATGACACCGTGCGTGTCGTCATCGTGACGGGGGAAGGGAGGGCGTTTTGCGCCGGAGCTGACCTGGAGAAGGGAGGAAGCACGTTTGAGAGCGAGAGTTCTTTGGAAACCCATCGCGATCGAGGCGGAATTCTGGCCCTTCGCATCTTCGAACTGAAAAAACCGGTGATTGCGGCCATCAACGGAGCGGCCGTCGGGGTCGGGATCACGATGACGCTGCCTATGGACGTTCGCATTGCAGCGGCGGGGGCGAAGATGGGCTTCGTGTTCACGCGGCGAGGCATTGTTTTAGAGTCGTGCAGCAGTTGGTTTTTGCCCCGGATTTGTGGAATTGACCAAGCTCTCGAATGGGCCATGACCGGCCGGGTGTTTTCTGCAGACGAAGCGTTGGCAGGCGGACTGGTGAGCCAGGTTGTCGACCCGGATCGCTTGTTGTCGACCGCGAAGAACCTCGCGGCAGAAATCGCAGAAAACACCTCCGCAACATCGGTGACTTTATCGCGTCGGCTCATGTGGCAGATGCTTGGGGCAAGCCATCCCATGGAGGCGCACAAACTCGAATCGAAGTTGATGTTCTGGTCCGGAGCCCAGGCCGACGCGCGGGAAGGGGTTTCGGCATTTTTGGAGAAACGCAAGGCCCGCTTTACCATGAAACCGAGTACAGATTTGCCGGAGTTTTACCCCTAGTGCCACTCTTGAAGCGTCGTTCAAGGCCGATGACGTCTGGCGCAAGCGCTCCGGAGAACCCAAGCCATACGACAGGCACAGACAAGTTTGTAAGAGACACTGTCTGTGCCTTTGTTGTTTTGAGGCATGTACCAAGGGGTGTTTCTTGGCGGCAATCGGACCTGAACTGTGTTACAATCACGGCACAGATACCTTCGAGAACAGGAGAACAACCTATGGCACGTACGGAACCACAGCACATGGGTCAAACGGAAATTACGGAATGTTTCGCATTGGTGGATTGCAAAGTTTTTGTATTTGATTTGGACGGCACCGTTTATGAGGAAACGGAGCATTTTCCTTATTATGGACGGCAATTGGCCAAACGTTTGCCTGGCCCCGTAGCTGATGAGTACCTGCGCGAGGTGGGAGAAGCGCTGGCTGGCCGCCGGACTCTAACATACGGAGTTCGCTACGACGTTTTGCAAGACCTGGTTTACAAGGGCGATGAGGTATTGGGGTGGACGGGGGACGTCCGGACGGGCGAAGCCTCACATCAGGTTGCGAACATCGATGACCCATGGGGAATTTACGCAGTGACTGCAATTCATTTTGGGCTTTCTCCAGCGCAGGTTCAAGAGGCCTTTTTGGCGACCAGGGACTACATGCAGGGGCCGTCTTTTCCTATGCGAGGATTGCCTGGACTTCGACAAGCCTTAGACGGGTTGAAGCGAGATGGCGTTCGGTTTGTATTGATGACCAACAGCCCGGAGCCGGACAGCCGGGCGATTGTGGAAAAGCTTGGATTGACGGGCGCGTTTGACATTGAGGTGTTTGAAGCCTTAAAGCCGCGCCGCGTCAAGGAACACTTTGAACGCTACAGGGATGCGTTTGAAGTGGAGTACTCCGAGATGGTGAGCATCGGCGATCATTATGCCAACGAGATCGGACCCGCTGCCGAACTAGGGATGAAGACGATACACATCGACCGGTACCACCGTCTAAGGCGTTCCGGCGTGACCATACACCTCAAAGAGCCGGCGCAACTGGCAGGGTGTCTTGCGGAAGTTCTTCGCGCGCGAAGTACTCGAGCATTGTAAGTAGCGGGCACTGGCCGTTCAAAAACCGAAAACACAGGAGTTGACAGCATGGACATTCGGCAGGCTTTAGGATTGCCTCACCTTTTGGACGCGAAGAGAATCGTTTGTGTCCAGCCTCACCCCGACGACAACGAGGTCGGTGCAGCAGGAACGCTGATTGAAATGTCCAAGAGGGGCTGTGAAGTCATTTACGTGACGGTAACGGACGGCCGGGCGGGGTCGGAAATGCAGACCGCGGAACCCCAAGAACTGGCGCACATCCGGCGGCAAGAGATGTTTCGGGCGGGGGCCATCGTCGGAGTCACCAAGCACATCGAATTAGGATTTCCAGACGGAGGAGACTATCGCGTTCACCAGGTGACGGAAAGGTTGGTAGCGGTCCTTCGCCAATATGCTCCTGACGTGGTCATGACGGTGGACCCATGGATGCCGTATGAAGCCCACCCGGATCACATCAAAACGGGCAAGGCCGTGGCAGCGGCCGTTTTGTTTGCCAGCAACGGAGTCTTGTTTCCCATGAGTGGGGCTCCCACGCCGATTCCACAAGTGGCCTTTTATGCAACCAGCTATCCGAACACGTATGTGGATATTACGTCCCATTGGGATGAGAAATTGGAGTCGATCCACACCCACGCAAGTCAGTTTGACAACCCAGAGTGGCCGATGCTTTCTGGGTACTTAGCCTATCAAGCGAATGAAGTCTACCGTTCGTGGAAAAAGGACACGGATCCCGAGGACTTTGCTGGCTATGCAGAGGCATTCAAGGTTCTCGCGACCAAGCAACTGCACTTTTTCCCTTCAGCGCTTTACAGCTGATGTGAGCGCGGTTGCATCGGTCGCGGTGTACCGTTATTTCGCGCTCGGGGCCAGCGGGTTGGGGGTTATTGGGGGGCTTTGACGTGCAGCACGCAGGTTCGATCGCGGTCGTCGTACTCGTTTTACTGTTTGCCATTTACCGGCGCGTGCGGCGAACGGTGGGTTATCAGCCGATCTCGCGCCGCCGCATTGGCGTGCGCCTTGCAGTATTTGTGGTTCTCGCCGTGCTGGTCGTAGCGGCGAACACCTCCCACTGGTCCTTCCTGGCTGTCGACGCGGTTGGGATGCTGCTCGGGGCGGCACTTGCTTACGGTTCCATGCGGACGACTACGTTCGAATACCGCGACGGCCGATGGAATTACCGACAGAACATGTGGTTCGGCTTCGCCCTTTTGGCTTTGTTTTTGGGACGCGTTGTCTTTCGCTATTACGAAATGATGACCGCGAATCCGAAACTGTTGGTATCTGGGGGACCCGGCATATCTGGCAATGCCAATCCCATGGTTGCTGCGGGTTATGCGGACCCGTGGACAGCTGGGGTATTTTTGGTTCTTATGGTGTACTACACTGGATTTTTCGTGTTTTTGCTGGTGAAGGAGCGGTCCCTCCGTACGCACTCCGGCAAAGAGGCCGACAAGGGGGACGGCATTTCGTGATGAGGATTCACGTTCTGGGCTATTGGGGTGCTTACCCTGCACCTGGTGAGGCTACGACGGGATATTTGATTGAAACAGACGACCAAAAGGTGCTCTTGGATTGCGGGTCCGGGGTCTTGGCCCAGTTGACACACATCTGCCCTGTAAGCGACTTGTCCGCTGTAGTCATCACGCACCACCATCACGACCACACTGCAGACCTTGGCGTATTGGGCTACGCTGTTTTGTTATCGCGCTTGATGCAGCAGCGGACAAGGGAGTTGCCCATCTACATGCCGGCAGGAAATGCTGAATTGAGGCGAGAACTGCAGTCAGAGCCCCTCATTCAGGTCCATTCCATCGACGAGCAATCGATGGTTGCACTTGACGAAATGACCCTCTCGTTCCGGAAAACGGTGCATCCGGTATTTTGCCTGGGTGTACGCGTTGAACTCCAGGGAAAGGTGTTTGCTTTTTCGTCCGATTCCTCATTTTCGAACACACTCGTCGAATTGGCTTCGAACGCAGACCTGTTTTTATGTGAAGCGAGTATGTATGACGGGCAGGAGGAGCAGGCGAAGAAAGCGGGCCATTTGACGGCGGGACAGGCCGGGGTGGTGGGAGCCGAGGCGGCAGCCAAAAGGTTGGTTCTTACCCACTATCCACATTACGGAGACTTAACCCAGCTGAAAGAGCAGGCTCAACAGCGGTTTGGCAAAACCGTAGACATGGTGCACACCCGACAAGTATTTACCGTATAAAGGTGACTGTGCAACAAAAAAGCCTTTATATATGAAACACTTTTCGGTATTGTGCAAGAGAGCACAACTTTCGAGGAGTGAAGTTCTTGATTGACAACACCTGTCCGTTTTGCACTTTGCCTCAGGAGCGAGTCGTTTTAGAAAACGAAGGTGCGCTGGCGTTCTATGACCTGTTTCCGGTTCAACGGGGCCATATGCTCGTGATTCCGAAGCGTCACGTTGCCACCTATTTTGACGCCAGCGAACAAGACATCGCGGCAATTCACCGGTTGATTGTGGATGCCAAGCAAAGGTTAGATTCGGAGTTTCAACCGGACGGATACAATTTGGGTGTGAATATCGGCAAATATGCTGGACAAACGGTTTTTCACTTGCACTTTCACCTGATTCCTCGATTTAAAGGAGACGTACCTGATCCACGCGGAGGGGTTCGGAACGCCATCCCACATGGCCATGCCGAATCCGCGGAGGAGAGATGAAGGGCACTGGCTGCTCGGGCAAGACGTATAACAAAGGAGCAATGGCATGAAGCCACACGCAGCACTTTATTCCGCGATCATCGCTTGTTCTTTGGTATTGACCGCATGCGGTACACCAGGCCAGGGGGCTTCTCAGTCGCAAAACCCGCCGTTCAAAAACGAATTGCAATCCGAAAAGATCGTCCCAGGCAAATCTTTCAATCCCACCCCAGCCAGTTCGTCCGTGTACCAAAACATCACGGTAACGGCATCTGACGGAAAGCAAGTTGTCCTGCACCCCAAAGACCAGCCCATCTTGATCGAGGCATACTGGTGTCCGCACTGCCAGCGAACTCTAGTCGTGCTGGACAAGTATCAAAAGGAGCTCAAACAGCTTCCAATCGTTGTGAGCACAGGCTTCGCGCAGGGAACGTCCCTGGCCGATGCCATCAAAATCAGCAACCAGGAACGGCAAGCACTCCACCTCCAAAACTACAAGGAGTATTACTTACTCAATCCGGTCACAGCCAAACAATTGGTTCCCCAAGGGTTCCCGACCATGGTTTTCCCCTATCAAGGGCAACTCATGACCCTCATGGGCGAACACGACATCTCTGTATGGAAAAAGGCTCTGAATGGGTGAGTTCAGTGCAATGGGTGAGTTCAGTGCAATGGGTGAGTTCAGGCTATCCAGAGGGATGCGCCCCCCTTCTTATCAGAACGAGAGGGCGCCTTTTTTGCCTCATGTTGTATGGCCTCATAGTTGAAGAGGGGTGTTTTGATTGGCTGCGCGTCGCCAAGGCTGCCACAATCCAATTGCGGTGAAGGCCGCAAAGATGACCATCAAAAAGGTGACCAATCCTAACATGGCTTGGGGACCGTAGTGATCGAATACTTCCCCAACGGCCACTGGACCCACACCGCTGCCTAGAAATAAGGAGAAGGCAAACACCGAGACTGCTGTTGCTCGGCCTTGCGGCAAGAGGTCCGTCGCAACCGTTTGCAACGTGGAATGGCAGTAGCTGAAACCGAATCCCAACACAATAAATCCGGCGCACAAAAAGACGGCATTTGGAACCGCCCAGGTGATTCCGTAACCCACAGCCATCAATGCCGAGCCAAAGGCTGGCATGCGAACAAAGCCTATGCGAGGTAACACTTTCGTGATGGTTCGACTCCCGGCAAAGGCACCTAGACTGTACGTTGCGGTCAACAATCCAACCAGCAAGTAGCTTAAATGCAAGGCGTCAACTCCGTATACCCCGAGAAATGTAAACCCACCGAAAAACACAAACCCTTCACTAAAGACCAATCCGTAAATCAACCATGCGCGCCGCATTTTTACTAGAGCTGACAAACGCTGTCGAAGCGGCAAGACAGCCGTAGTGGGTCCGTCCAAGACGTCCCGGCGCCGGGCCAGACCTATCAAGGTCGGAATGGCGGCGGCCCCGATCAACAGAAACAAGACGCGATAACTTGCAAACTGTGCAACCAGGCCACCAATGACGATGCCGAGAGCCTGACCGGACGTCGACAGAGACATAAAAAAGGCAATAGCTCGAGGTCGTTCCGCAATCGTGAACCGATCGCCGATCCTCGCCAGTGTTGTCGGAATAATTCCCGCCGCAAACATTCCCGTAATGACACGCAAGACCAGGAGCCAGGTGAATGTATCGACTGTCCCGCAGGCTATCGTTCCAACCGAAAACAACGACAAAGCGATGAGGATGGTCCGGACTTTCCCAATCCGGTCTGCAAGTGGACCGTAGAGCAGTTGAAACAGCCCGTAAGGAATTGAGTATGCAGTCACCAACAAAGCGGCTGCGGCTGCTGACGTGTGAAGTGCTGCAGCCATAGCTGGAAGCATGGGGGCGATGGCACGGTTGTCGGCGTTGACAAGGAACCCGCCAAGGCCGAGCGACCACATCTCCCCCTGCTTGGAACGCTGTTCACTTTTCACCGAGTATTACAGCGTCGCTTTCACGTACATCGGTAAAGTTTCGGCACCCATCATCCGAGCGTAAACAAACAACTGACCTTTATGGTGGATTTCGTGGTCCCGCATCGCGTTTAGAAGAACCCCGCCAGGAAGAGGCTGACCAAAGATGCGGGAGACATCAATCATTTCCTCGAATTTCTCATCAGAAAGCGCACCAATCCTCGCTTGTGTCTTGTCCGTGAGTTCGCCAGCAAACTGCCGCAGTTCGGCCGCACTTGAGAACGACGGCTTTTGGCCTTGTGGGAAGACCAATTGACCTTGCTCGATGGCGTTGACGAACAGCTCGGGCACGGTGACGATGTGTGTGACCAACTCACCCAGCGTCATCGCCTTTTCCCAAGGTTGAAAGTTTACATCCTTGTCTGTCAGTTGGTCTAAGACCTCCAACACGACCAGCCGGTGCCGAAGCCAACTGTCAAGAAATTGTTCAGCTTTACTCATGACTAAATGCCCTCCTTGTTTGCTCCATATGAATCTTTTGAATAAGCTGCGTACCAAAAACGTGGTTGAACGCTTAGGTATATTTGCACTATAAAAACTTTAGCACATAATCAGCATGTTTTGTGCGAAATGCGCAGGGTGAACGTTGCTGCAAGGGGATAAAGGAAACAATAAAAATGGGGTCTACTGACAGCTCAGAAAACCGTTTGGACATGAGAGCCGTGAAGCCGTCGGACGGCCGGGGGAGGGCCCTCCCTTTCCCCGGCGCGTCTGAGTTTGGGGATGGGATTGTCTTAAAAACGCGTGATGACGTTAAAGCCTTTGGTTTTAAATTCGGTCATGTTGTTGAAAACCTCATTCACATCGTCCAGGCCAACTTCGCGTTCCACCAACGATTTGGGATTCAAACGACCTTGGGAAACCAGGGACAACAGCCCGCGATACGCTGGATGCGGATTGCCCAAACTGCCGACAATCTCTAATTCTAGCGACGTGATCATATCAATGGGCAGTGCGACCATCCCGCCTTCTTCGGCGGTGGTCAGACCGACTTGAACGTGGCGTCCGCCTCTGCGCAAGGAGAGAACGGAATTCAAAATTGTCTCCTTGACTCCGAGTGCGTCGATACCTACATGAGCTCCGCCTTTTGTGATTTCCCGAATCACTCCGGGGACGCTGTCCCTGCGGGCATTGACGACAGCGGCAGCTCCTTCCTGTTTAGCCTTTTCCAATTTCTCGTCGTCGATATCGACTGCGATGACCTGGGCACCGACTGCGTTGGCCGTTTGGATGGCGGATAGACCCACTCCGCCCGCCCCTTGCACGGCAACCCATTCGCCAGGCTGCACTTGACCGCGCATGACGCTGTGGTATCCAGTCATGTAGCGGCAGCCAATGGCTGCAGCAGTGATAGAATCCACATTTTCAGGCAGGCGAATGAGGTTGAAATCTGCGTTTTTCACGACGACGTACTCCGCGTAACTTCCGTCCCAGCTGAAACCGTAGATAGCCAAGTTTTCACATAGATTGGGAACTCCCGTGCTGCAGTATTCGCAGTGACCGCATCCGTAGTGGAACGGAACCGTGACTTTGTCTCCCTCGCGGAATTCCTTGACTTCGCTTCCCAGGGCCACAACCTCTCCGCCAAATTCGTGACCGGGGGTAATCGGCAGTTGGGGAGAAAGTCCAATCCACGTCCAGTCGCCCATCCAAGCGTGCCAGTCACTGCGGCAAATTCCGGTGGCCTCTACGCGAATAACGGCATCTTGCGGTCCTGGGGACGGATCGGGAATCGTATCTACGATAACGGGTTTCTTCTGTTCCACAATTCGAACTGCTCTCATTCGGACACTCTCCTTTAGTGCGGATTCGCAATGACTGAACCGTCAGACCCCTAGCGAGATTTCTTGCGGCAAGTGCAGCGAGAGCCAAGCGGCACAACAAGGCAGGAACCATTGAAAGGGCTTTCAACGTTTTGCTGGAACGACCACCACGCTATCCGGAAAGATTTCGAAGTGAGTGGAACGGGTAGACAGAGAACAGGCTGAGATAAAAACGAGCAATGGATAGACTTCAAATGGCTCCCGTGCGTTTATGTGTGATGGCAAGTCTGCATCAACGTATCTACGGAAAGTATATATCATCTATACCTGGCAAATGGTGTCGAATCCAATGACTTAACGAAATATTTTAGACAAGGTGATGAAAGCGCTTTTTCTGTGCAATGTTGTATGATGGGTCCAAGCAAACAACTTTAGCGTGTTTCGCGCGTGAGTGTGTTTTGGGCTTTGGGTTTGCGCGTACACAAGTCGAGGAATGCAAAAGTCGAACAAAGCAAAAGCAAAGAGGGGGACACTATGGTTTATTCGTTGGAAGAACACCGTCCAAACATCCCATCAAGCGTCTACATTGCGCCAGGGGCCTGCGTCATTGGGAATGTCACCATTGGGGTGGAATCAAGCGTCTGGTTCAACACGGTTATTCGCGGGGATAACGCGCCAATTGTGATCGGCGACCGAAGCAACGTTCAGGATGGCAGCACGCTGCATGTCGATTTTGACGCTCCGATGACCATAGGAGACGATGTCACGATTGGTCACAATGTCATTTTGCACGGCTGCACTATTCAAAAAGGGAGTCTCATTGGGATGGGTGCGATTGTTTTAAACCACGCGGAGATCGGAGAGGAGTGCTTGATTGCTGCCGGCGCCTTAATCCCCGAGGGCAAGAAAATCCCGCCTCGGAGTCTCGTGATGGGGAACCCGGGACGCATTGTTCGCGAGCTGACGGAACAGGACTTAAACCGCATCAGACTCGGTGCTGCCCACTACGTGCAGCAGAGCCGGCGCTACTTGGCGCAAGGCATTGGCCAAGGCGCCGACTAACCGGCAAGTGACGCACTGCTGAGACAAATCACATATCCTGCAGCAAGGGGGCGCACAAAATGCCGACGCGCAGGATTATTGTAGATTTGTCCGATCGCAAACTGTATTTGCTCGAAGGAAAGTCGGTCATTCGGGGGTTTTCCGTCGGGATTGGGCAGGTGGTTTCGAGAACGCCGCAAGGAGAATTTTTAGTGGTGAACAAAGTCCCCAATCCTGGGGGACCGTTCGGTGCCTATTGGTTGGGACTCTCCAAAAGGCATTACGGCATTCACGGGACGAACAACCCATCTTCCATTGGCAAAATGGTCTCCAAAGGCTGCATCCGCATGCACAACCGGGACGTTGTTGAGTTGGCCAGCCTGATTTCGCTGGGGACACATGTGACCATCCGTCCGTAACGCTGACTTGTGTGTGGAAGGTCTCGGCAGCGCGGATCGCGTTTTAAAATGACCGGCTTTTAAGAGTTTTCGCCTGCGGCAATGCTTCTTACCATATTTTTAACAAAATCTCACCAAATTCTCATTGAACGTTATGTCTTCTTAATAGATGCGTTACACGGTTTTCATCCTCTTTGGTTAGTATGTGTACTGGGCCTTGATGCTCCGCAGTCGATGATACTCAACTATCCGCGGCCAGCCCGCGAGATTTCCGTCAGCTGCGAAAAGGAGGATGTGTCGTGCAGAAAAATGATGGCGTTGCAAATGACCAGTCATTGCGCGACCAACGAGAATTGGAAAAACGACGCCGTGAACGTTCGCGGCAGCGCTGGTTGTCTGTGTTGTCCTGGACGACCCCTGTCGTGGCGTTTGCCGGTTTTTTTGGAATTTGGCACAAAGTTGGACAGCACGCGACGGCTGCCCCTGCATCGGGGACTGTCTCGTACGGGGCTTCGCAACCGAACACCCAAAGCTTTGCTCAGTCCGGTTCAGCGTCCACATCGTCTGCAAGTCAAGCTCCGGCTTATCAAGGTTCGAGCAGGGACGGGGGCTACGGCGGTGACGATGGAGGTTACGGGGGCGACGATGGAGGTTGGAGACACCGAGAATCCCAAGGCGACTCTACCAATCCAGGAGGAACGTACGGCTCTTCCGGAGGTGGCTCATCGGCAGGCGGGACAGGTGTTCCGAGCTCCTCAGTGCCCTATTCCGGGAGCGCTGGCAGTAGTTCGGGAGGGTTTTCGAGTTCTGGCGGCTCCGGAATTAGCCAGCAGCCGGTACCGAGTTTTCAGTCGTCCGCGTCGTAGCCATCATGGGAACCACGAATCGAGAAGACCTTCAAGTGTTGTCGTTTCGAGCCATGGGTACGGACATCGAACTGGCCACCGCCTCCGTCGCGCCTGTTAAACAAGTGGACCTCGATTTGCTGACTGCCCAGCGAGAAATCTTCCGTTTGGAGCGCTTACTATCCCGCTTTCTCGCGGATAGTGAAGTGTCCCGAATCAATGCCCACCCTGGAGCTTGGGTTCAAATCGGAGCGGAAACAGCAAAGGTTTTGCAACTTGCGCAAGAGGCCCATGCGTTCAGCCAAGGGTGGTTCAATCCTTGCTTAGGATTGCAAATGGAATCTTTAGGGTATGGCGTTTCCTTTGAAAGGCTTCCCGCAAGTGAGCACCCGCTTGTGCGGGAGCAGCCCGATCGCGTTTGTCAGAAACCTGCGGCGCCTCTCCCGCAAGAGGTTGAGGTGAACCTGCCTGGCTTGCCATACCGGCTGTCCGCAGACAAAAAGCAGGTTTGGCTTCATCCTGGTTACAAAATTGACTTGGGTGGAATCGCCAAGGGGTGGATTGTCGAACAGGCGGCAGGCCTATTGGCGCAGCGCGGACATACGGATTTTGTTTGCAACGCCGGCGGAGATATGGTCTGTTCCGGCAGCTTCAAGGGCCGTCCGTGGGCGATCGGGATCGCCGATCCGTTTCGCCCGGACAAAAATGTTCTGGTTCTAGACATATCGTCGAGAGCGGTGGCAACCAGCGGAACCTACCGCCGCCGTTGGATGCAAAACCAAACCGTGGTTCATCACATTTTAAGTCCTCAAACCGGCCTTCCTGCGCATTCAGATATTGTGTCGTGCAGTGTTGTGGACAGATCGTTGGTCAGAGCTGAATGGTTGGCCAAGGGGTGTCTGCTGCTTGGAAAATCCAATGGTTTGCCGTGGCTGAGCGACAAGCAGCCGGAAGGCTTCGCGATTGTTACGACATCTGGTGAGGTGATCCACTCGTGGAACTCGTAGAAGAGAGACAACAAGGACCGTTTTGGGTGACCTATGGTGCGATGTTTTTCATTATGGCGGCGTCGTACGGACTGTCGCATATCCTCAACCCGGGTCAGGCCGCGGTAAACATGTTTTACTGGTATATGGCCAGGGCTGCAGGGTTCACGGCATACCTGCTTTTGTCTTTGACAGTCATATTGGGGGTTTCGAACACCAGTGCGGTGTGGGACCGTTGGAAACTGCGGAAACTGATTACGCAAATGCATCAGTACGCATCGCTGTTGGTCGTCCCGTTTATCGCGTTCCACCTGTGGGGGCTGTACCAAGACACAACCATCCAGTTTACCTTAGGGAGTTTTCTGCTTCCGTTTCACGCAGCTTACCGTCCGTTTGCCACGACCCTTGGGGTACTGTCTTTGTACGGGATGGCCGCCCTCATCGGTTCTTCCTACCTCATGAAGCGCATTGGTCCTAAAACGTGGAGGTCGATTCACTTACTGTCGTTTCCGACATTTCTGCTCGTTACGCTGCACGGCATGTTGGCGGGTACTGACTCAGGGCAGCGATGGGCTTTGTTCATTTACCTCGTTCCATTCACAGTCTTTCTCATCCTCACCTCAAAGCGCATGCGCAAGGTGAAAGTACGCGCCTGATGCGCGGCCCTATACGGCTCTGACCGCCCTGACAGGCTCAACCCAGGCGCGTTCGCGTCAAGTAGATCCGGTCGCAGAGGCGTCACCGGATCTTAGGGTTCGGTGAGGGGGTGCTTGGAGTCCGGTCGCCCCAGCCCCAACGAATCACTGCTTCCCCGGGAGGGAAGGCTCAGACGAATCGTCGTCCCCACTCCCGGTTCACTGTCGACGCCAATTTCACCTCCGTACAAATCTATGAGTTCCTTGACGATGGCTAGTCCGAGTCCGTTGCCCCCTTCGCGGCGGCTGCGAGCTTTGTCTACCCGGTAAAAGCGTTCAAAAATGTGCGGCAAGTCTTCTTTGGGAATGCCTTTGCCGGTGTCGCGGATCTCGATGAACACCCGATTCAACTTTTCAGTGGTCGTTACTTGGACCGTCCCTCCCGCAGGAGTGTGCTTGACCGCGTTGTCAATCAGGTTGGTCAAAATTTGCTTCAAATGCGGCATGGCGATGTCCGCTTGGCTGGTATGTTGATAGACTTTTTCCAATTGGAGTTCGGGATGGAGCATGACCAGCGGGTCGACGACCTCGTCCACCGCCACTTTCAAATCGGCGTGCTTCGGCAGATCGCTAGTAGTCGACTCCAGGCTGGCGAGTGTCAAAAGGTCGTTGGCTAGGTGGTGGAGCCGGTTGGATTCCTTTTCGATGACTTGGATACCGCGATCCAAGACCTCAGGGTCGTCTTTCCCCCAGCGCCTCAGCAAACCCGCATATCCGCGAATCGTCGTCAAAGGCGTGCGGATTTCGTGCGAGGCGTCGGCCACAAACCGGGACTGTTGTTCAAACGAGCGCTGGATGCGGTTGAGCATGCTGTTAAACGTCAGCGCGAGCCGGACGATCTCATCGCGCCCCCGGGGGACGTCAACGCGTTCGTCGAGGTGATTGGCCTGAATTCGTTCGACCAAACGGATCATGTTGTTGATAGGGCGCACCGCAGCCGCAGAAATCAGGTATCCTGCCAAGGCCGCCAAAAGGACGGCGCCGACGGAACCCACTAGAAGCACGGTGGCCAAGGTTTGCATGTATTCGCGGACGTTGTCGATGTTGGCCAGGAGCAGGACGTACATCTGCGGACGGCCGGGATCGCGTTGATTAGCCGGCAGCAAAGTGTACATATATAGGGATTCTCCGCCCTCAAAGGTGCGTTGCACGGCATAGGCCGTCGGTGCAAAAGCCGGCATGGAACTCGGTATCGGGATGTCGCTCGCAGAGCCGAGGATGTGACCGTTTGCAGACAGAACCAGGATGGCTTGTCCTTCTTGCAGATACTGGCGTAGGCCATCGACGTTATCCGACAAGTCGTCGCCGTGTCGAAATCCCTGAGCGATGGTCTGCGCTTTGGTGCTGTAAACGCCAGCTTCCAACTGGATTAAGTGGCGGTAGAGGGTGAAGTAGATAAAGCTGTCGAGTGCGATTAGAATGACGCACAGGACGGACGCCGTTAGTATGCTCACTTTAAATTTCATTTTCCGAATTCACTCTTTCGCCTTTGTCTCACTCTTTGAGCATGTATCCGACGCCGCGTACGGTTTGAATGAGCGGGGAGTCGAACGGGACGTCTACCTTGTTTCTAAGGTATCGAACATAGACATCCACGACGTTCGTCTCACCGGTAAAGTCGTATCCCCAAACTTTTTCCAGGATTACTTCTCTCGACAGCACGTGGTTTTTATTTCGTATGAACATTTCTAAAAGGTCAAACTCCCGGGCCGTTAAAGAGATGGACTGTCCATTGCGCTCCACTTCACGGGTAGACGGGTTTAAAACGAGATCCCCAGCGCGAACTGTGTCTTCATCAGGCTGGGTCTGGGTACGACGGAGCAAAACGCGGATGCGTGCCAAGAGTTCCTCAATGGCGAAGGGTTTGGGAACGTAGTCATCCGCTCCGTTGTCGAGACCGGCAACGCGATCCGGTATGGACTGCCGCGCCGTGAGCATCACGATGGGAACAGCACTGACCGCCCGGATGCGCCGGCACACTTCCATTCCGTTCAACCCCGGAAGCATGATGTCAAGAAGAATCAGGTCCCAATTCTCATTCAGGGCCTTGTCCAATCCTTCTCTTCCATCGCCAGCTACGTCGGTAATATACCCTTCGTGTTGCAGCTCCAAAGAGACGAACCCTGCGATATCTTCTTCGTCCTCGACGATTAAGATTCGATTTTGACTCATTGGTCACCACTTCCCATTCGTCCGGTTTTACTTAAACTCCCAGTACTTTCAGTTTAGCCCGGTTCAACTCAGTTTAGCATGGATTAAGCGCTAGATTGCCTTGAACCTGCCCTTCTCATAGAATTCTAATCGAATATCCCGTTAAGCGCGACTGTGGGCGGCCTTTGTAAGGACCGCCCGCAAGGAACCATTGACATGTAAGAGTGTCTGCAGTAAACACACGGCCTGGAGACATCAAATGTTCAAACAGGGCGCTCGCCAGCCAGAGTGGACCAAGACTAGGAGCCGGAGGGTCCCCACGATACGGCGCTGGATGCAAAATCGCTCGGCGAAGCCAGAGTGAAATTGACGTGGGATGGGAATGGGCTCGTTCGCTCAATACGATAAACCCCTCCAGCCAACTGCTGGGTTTGGACAAGCGTTGGGGTGAGATGTGGAGTGTCTGAGGTCGTTATGGTAATGCGCAGGCGATGACCGGGGTGCACCTCTTCAAACGTTGGAAAGACTTCGATGTCATAGCACGTGATTTTTCCAGGGACCACAGGTTTTTCACTCACCTGAGTATATGGGTGATACGGCAGAACCAGCTTCCCATTTTCCCGCCAACTCAGAGATGGGTCGAGAGTGCGGAAGCTGCCAAGAAGTGCTCCTGAAGTCAACGGATAGGCCTGTCCGTTCGGGGCGACGTCTTCCACAGTCACGACAAATTCCGCGTTGGTCGTCGTAGATGTCGCGTAAATGGAAGCGTCAATGGGGCCGGCCAGCACTTCGGGGCGGGGAAACGGTTTGGTAGTATAGGTGAGGCCGGCCGCTTCAAAACCGCGATCGTCCTGCGTATTCGGTAGAGGGGGCAACCCCGCCATCTGCAGAAGGTATGTGCTGGCCCCCATACTCCATTGTTCGCTTTGCCTTCCGAGTGGAGTCGTAACGCCAGTCCAAGCCACCATGTCACTGCCGGACATTGTGGCAGGCCTGCTTGAAGTCAGTGAACCGTCGTTGATGGAAACGGCGGTCCCCGTGCGCCCTGGACCGAAATAGTAGGTTTGAACCTGGCCTTGGGTCATGGGATAGCGGTTTGTATTGACCCACTTTTGGCTGCCCAATTCAAATAAATGCAGCGGGGTTGGCGTGTCCGCCATGCCCGTCGGTTCGTTCTTGAGCCAGGTGTCAAACCACTCGAGTTGGAGTTCTTGCAGCTTTTGACCAACCGTTGCGGTCAAGTGGTACCAAGGTCCCATGACGAGTTGATAGCGTCCAGTGACAGGCTGATTGGCTGTCATAGGCGCCCTAACGGACCTGCCGTCCCAGGCGTTTTGTAAACCCGAGTAGTTGAGAACTTCGCCGCGTTGGAACAGATCGAACCAACCGCCCACCATGAATGCTGGAATCCCATTTGCCACAATGTTTTGCAGAGCGTTGCGGGGGGCGCGCTGCTGCCACCAAGTACCGTCGTAACTCGCCGAACCTCCGGTTTCGATACCGGTCAAAAAGGGTGCGTCAAAAGACAATAAACTTCCGGCGTGTTGCATGGCGACTTGAGCAGCGCCGACGGGGTCGTTGACGGTGTTATCGGAAGGGAGCATGTCGAGCCCGGCACGCAGACCTAGCCATGGCAGCGAAAACTCGGTATCTGGAATGCCGCCTTGAAATGCAGTGTCGCGGTACAGGTCGTTCCCCGCAATCACGGGAAAGATTGCTTTCAACGGCGAGTCTTTGCCGACAGCGCCTGCGATGAGCAACTGGTTGATGCCTAAATACGACGCTCCGGCTAACCCGACTTTCCCGTTTGACCCCTGCAAATCGTGAGCGCACCAATTGACAAGTTCCACGCCGTCTTGAACCTCTCTAGGACCTAGAAATTTCCAAGTGCCTTGAGAGGAGCCCGTGCCACGAACGTCGACGATCGCGTTGATATACCCGCGCTTGATTAAATAAGGATAGTAACCGTCGCCCCCCTGTATCGTCAAAGGCCCGGATTTCCGGTACGGCGTTTGAGTTAAAATGACGGGGAATTTCCCGGCGGCTGCCTGACCTGTGGAGAGGTTTGCAGGGCGGTAGACGTCGGCCATCAGCACGGTACCGTCAGACATTCGGATAGGAACATTGCTTTGCTCAACGATGCCGTACTTGGCAGGCTCGGGAGTCCACTTGCTCGCGGAAGCCTGAGTTCCAGAATTCTGAGGAGTAGAATTTGGAACTGCTGGGTTGGAGGGGGTGGACTGGCTGGATGGGTTGGTTCTCAAATGAGACAAATTCAGAGCACTCGGCGTAGGCGCCGTTGAATTTAAAGCGGGCAAACTGCTTACCATCTTTGACAAAGGCTTCATTTCGAGTCCGCTGCGGGCCAAATTGCTGTTTGAAGTGTGGTTGGCTGCGCTTCCGGGTCCCGCACCTGAGAGTCCAAGAAGGCGGGTCATAGGGGCGGTTAAACTAGATAAAAGACCGGGTGGATTGCTGTTGGCGTAGGCCAATGAGGGGACTGCCAAAGACACGACAACCGCACTGGCGAAACCCGCCCATAAACGATTCATAAAAGTTCCCCCTTTTGTACCTTATGCCCTTACCGTTGTGCGACTCTGTTGCCGCGGCCGCATTTGTTGGCACACTTTAAAAGAGAAGCGACCCAAGGACCAGCGAAGGGTAGAAAGTAAAGCGAAACGCCGTCTGGACTGCCCAACGATGCGGGATTCGGAATAAAAGCCAAGGCACAAAGAGCTGCGCCAAAGGCTTGAACTCCCCACGGGCTTTTGCGATGGTCTGGGCCTTTCTATTAGATTCGCGTTAAAAAAGGAACAAATGAGGGTTGAGTTGAACAATTCACTCTTTTTGCAAACGTTTTATTGAGTCCGATTGGGCCCGATTGGGATACCACTCAGCAGTCGTTACAGAAATCCGAGAAAATTCTTTTGTCACCAACGCGACGTGGCAGGCATATAACTGGAGTTGTTGAATACAATACGGTCATGAGTCCAAGTATTGACGAGGTGTAAACCCGTTCAAGAAGCGCAATCACACGCTTATGCGGGTATGAGGATTGCCGGTCGCATGCATGTAAAAGCATGGGTTTGGGGTATGCTCGACCACCGCAACATGACTGCCGCAAATCAATTGGTCAAAAATACCAGTTGCATTGGTAGAGCGGGCGTAGTATATTAGTCGATGTCGCCGCGAGAGCGGCACCGCAGAAACGCTTCAAAAACCCCATCACAGCAAGGTCTTTTGAAACCCTCGGAACCGGGCAAGTCGCCAAGTTCAAACGGTTGAAAGAGATTCTTCCGGAAAGCTCAGTTGAGCTTTGTGCGCTGAGAACAGCGGGCGATTGAAACGCGGATGCGTGAAAACAAGTGGTTCCTTGAAAACTGAA
>NZ_JAJFNK010000059.1 GCF_021739485.1 Alicyclobacillus tolerans | reverse complement strand
CACTTCGATTTACGCGCATTTACCGAATCCATTTCCAATTCCACAAAATTAACGACTTGACATCTTACCGCTGGGCTAGTCATCAAAATGTTACTGTATATGTGGTATTATATAATGTTACATTATATTATGCAATAGAATGCAAGGAAGTTTTGATAGACTAATGTGCGGCGACGTAGGCCGAAAGCGCATGGAAAATATCATCTACACCATAGGACCAGTTGGTATCCTGTGCGTAAATACCCCATGGGTTCATTGGGTCGTTGATCCAGGCAATTGGATTTTCACCTTGGGGAGGTGGAGTAATGAGCTTATGAGCTAAGGTGTTTGCGGCGATATTAGCCGCATCTGCGAGATTCGTATTGTATTGCTGCCACGAGTGATAAACATTAAACGGGTTATTTCGGATGAAGGATGCTTGGGGCCAGGTGGCCGGTACAAAGCTCTCTTCCTGGCCGGTAATGGCGATCATCAGGATTGGATTAATGTTGTAGCGATGAGCGGCATCCACAATCGTTTGAATATCCGAGAGACTAAAGATGCTGCCTTGTTGATGTACGTAATCATAAAGAATCGTGGTATCTACAGATTGATAGTGCATCTGGGCCAGAGTAACGGGTTGTAAAGGACCGGTCTGAGTTCCCCCCAGTGATTGCATTTCGGAAGCAGCCACAGATTCTAACTGGAGTGCAGCCTGATAATCGCTTTGTGAGTAACCCGCATTCATCATGACAGTAAGTAAACTTACGGGTACTTTTTTAGGAACATAAACTGGTTGACCATACTTGCTGTAGCCAACGAAAACCCAGATGATCTTATAAAACAAATTCACGGTGCTCTGTATTTGTTGAGAAGAAATTTGGGAAAAGTCGTTATGCCTTCGAAAATAGTCAAAGATATATGGGTCTTCCCAGTGAATTTTAGAAAATGTACGTTCACTAATGGATTTGTAGAGCTTCATCGTATTGGGTGACCCAGAAGGTACAATGGCCGTAAACGCTCCAATGGAGAGAACCAGGAGAGCAAAGGGAATCAGAAGGATCGCGACAATCGCAATCCTTCCCAGACGAAACAGGGGGCTCATACAGCTCCCTCCGTTTGTTCGTACAGCATAGCGTACTCTTTCGGTCGGTACAGTTTGGTCTCTGCTGGAGTCATGAATGTCCTCAATTCCGCGTGTTGCCCTCCAACAATGACAATTCCACGGCCACGGGCTAACTCTGGACGTTTTCCCCCTTCAAGCAGTTTGCGCTCCCTAGAGGAGAGCGGAACGAATTCTGAAATCCGTGCAATTTCCGCCTTGTTCAACCGCATAAGTAGCTTCACGCCGGAATTCGTGATGATTGCCTGGCCGGGAGGCTGTTGTAACTCATCAGTGGTACGTAAATAGTCACCAACGTTTTGCGTAGCCCCCGTCATGTAAGCTCCATATTTTCTGCCGCGTTTCACCATGGTATAAATGAAATCCAAACTTTGCGGATTGCGCGGGTCAGACAAAATATGCTGTTCGTCAATGATGATATTTTTCGTTAAGTTCGGGTGGCTTTTCGTAAATTCCCAGAGATCATGAACCAACAGGTCCATGAGAGGAATCAAAGCGGGTGATTTGTTGTCATAAAGGTCGCGAATATCCAGTCGAGTGTAGGGGAATACCGATTCAACGAATTTTTGGTCTTCCCCTCGAATGACTTCCTTGTACGTGGAAAAGGACCAGTTTGTTTGTCCATCGAACATCCGAGCGTAAACTCCATCTCCATAGTAGGGTCCGAAAGCCAAGACCATCTTGTCCATATCTGTGATCTCTTTTAGTTCCTTAACGACATCCGTAAGGGTAGGAAAGCGTTCGGGCAACGAGGCAGATTGGAACGTCAATCCAACCTTTGCATACGCCTGCAATATGGCTTTCTGGAGACCTGCGGTTTCAATCGAAGTCATCCCTGGATAGATCCATTGAAAGAAGGTGAGAAGGTTCCCGATTTTCAATCGCAAGTAATCTCCTGGTGAGTTGGAGTCCTTGCTATCGGTATTATCCGTGTCCACGACCGTCGACCGGATATGAAAAGGGTTGATGGTATTATTGTGATTCAAACCAAAGTAGACATGGTTGCCTGGGATGGCATTGCGCTCCCGTTCTGGGTCAAGGTCAAGAACATATTCACCCTGGTCTAAGTGGCGCAGTATCTTGTAGAACAGGAAATAGGACTTTCCCGACCCGGTTTCCCCTAAAACGATCATATGGGGATAAATCGTTCGTTCCAAACGACCAAATATCACAAGGTCGTGGGATTGTTCGTTTTGGCCAAATACAATACCATCATTGGCCGCTAATGTACTCGAATTAAATGGCTGCATACTCGCAATACTTTCTGCCGGAAGATTGTAATGAATACGATTCTCCAAGTCTCCACGATAGCAAAGAGGAAGTGTGTACCAAAGCGGTTCAAATGCCCATCGATGCAGCGGTCGAGAGGACATTTTTTTACTACTGATTCGCGTGCGTAAAGTCTTTTCCGCATTCTTGAGTTCTTCGACAGAAACAGCTCGAATGGTGATGACAGTGGTTACACGATACAAAGTCTCATTCTCATTCGTGAGGAGATCCAGGACATAATCCGCATCGGCCTGTTTGCGTTCCAGACGCTTTTGTTCCGCTGCGTCTTTTTTTGCATCTTGCTTACTAAACGTGATATTTCGAATGGAACGGTTATAAGCCTTCAGAACTTGTTCTTTATCCGTTGCAACTAAAGTCAGGCTCAGATCGAGATCCAAAGGTAAATCAAACACCGGCTTGAGCCATCCAGCCTGAGACGCCTTGGTTGCAAAGGAACTAATCGTAAAACTTTTCATATACGTCTCATCCACGGCATAGTAGAAGTGGCTGCTTTTCGTATCAATCAGGGAAGGTACTAACGCAGCCATATCCGCTTCTGGGGAAAGAGGCTCATATAAAGATGTATTAGGATGCAGTTTCTGATAAAACAAATTCAAAATTTCCTTTTTCTTAAGCCTTTCAGTATACAGAGATTCCTGGGCTAATGCGTCGTGAATTTGCTTGGCCAAGTCGGCCAATTCTGCGAGGGCAGGGGATTCCTTTTCAAATTGACTTTGAATGACTAAATAGAATTTCAACACTTTTTCGTTGCGAACGGACCGATTGCGGATGTCGGAAATTAGGGATTGTAACCGTTCAATTTGTTCCGCGCTCTCCGCCTTGTCAATGAAATTACGTAGATAGTCCACGTAGTCATCTAAATTCAGACGTTCACTAGAAACAAGAATTTGCAATCGTTCAGGCGCGGCATTTAAAGCCTCCTGTAAGGCTTCGACAACCGCATGAGCTTCTTCATCTTCCAAAAGACCCATATTCACCGGCGTAACCTCAAACAAAGCGCAGTAACGCCCATCTTTACGTACAAAATAATCAGCCTCGACAGACTTCAGAGGAAAAATATCCAGGAAAGTTGGTGTTTTAGTTTTTGTCCCTTTGTTTTGCGGTTTCGATTTGCTCAAGAAAGGCATTCGGGTCACTCTCCCAACGTAATATAGCCTTGTTTTTGTGGTAGTAACGAGTCAGAAAAAGTGTTTCAGCGGTTCGTTCATCGGACAAAAAGATCCAGGCGACGAGAGCTGGAAAGGAGAAACCAATCAACTCGAATAGAAGTGTCTTGATATGATAGTGCGGAAACAAGAGGAGGGCAATGAGACCCAGCAGCCCTAATGACCCTACAATGAGCCAACCTTTGACATCGAGACCAGCAAGCCGTAGCTTTTGGTCAATGTGCTTAGGTATGCGATATTCCCGTTTATCCTCCAATGCTTAACCCCCCAGCTGCGGACCGGGCCAGAGATGAGACAGCACGCATACCGGTAGGATTGCCTCCAGAAAGCAATCCTCGCAAAACTCTCGGACCCGAGATCGCAAAAACTAAAAGTCCCAAAACCATGAGTAATTTCACAGCTCCACTCACTGATGCACCATTGGCCGAATCTACGGTGCCTGGGTGCGTCAAAATCATGAGAGCAAGTAAGGTGGAGAAATACTGCACTAATTGCGAAAACGCAGTCGCAATGGTTTCCCTCAACCATTGACCCCATGTATTGCTGAATGAAGCTCGGCTAAGAGCGAGAACAGGGCCTAAAAGGGCAAGAAAATATAACTCAGCCCAACGCATTCCGCTCTGAATGCCGATAATCGCAAAAGCAACAATGAACGCAAGCAAGATGATAATAACCGCCCAAAACCCAAGGTCAGGAATCAAAGCGTCAATCGCTGCGTTGGTCGCTGTACCAAGTCCCGCGTCATAAGCGGCGGCAGCTCCAGCGGCTGTAGAGGTACTTAACGATAGTAGTGTGTCTAAATGGACAGTGAGGTTCGATCCCAGAGTTTGACTTACCAAGACAGATAAATACACAACCAGACGCAGGATGATTTGTTGTACTAACAGTGGACTTAACCAAATTAGCGTAGCTGCGATAAACGTATTTTTTAGGATGACCACGGGGGATACATCCATATCTCCAAAGGACTCGTACTGGTTCATCATTAACTCTTTGAGTACAACGACACCGAGTGCGACAGTCGAGAGCGTTTCAATCGTCATGAGCAGGGTAGAGAAACCAGGCAGTGTATTCATATTGATCGGATTCACAAGAAAAGAGCTCAAAATATCTACAACAAATTTCAACAGGTCATTTACAAACCCAGACACCAAATTGGAAATCATATGGTCAAATTGCGTAATCAGCCATGACAATGTTGATCACTCCCTTCTAAGTCCAACGACTACGTTCTACTCTTTGCGTCGGAGCTGGTGGAATCAAAACGGGAACATCCGTGCTTTCTTCTTGTTTCTGAGACTCCATAGCTACGTCGCTATCCGCGACGAGAGATATCTCTACTTGATTTTCAACGTCTTCGGATTCAGGAAGTGGTATAGCATGACTCTCTAACTTAGAAATAGGTTCATCGCTATCACTTGGTCCATAAAAAGGAAGGTCATTTAAGTTGGCTCTTGGACAAATGAGCAATTTCCAATATTCGTACTGGACTTTATTGAGCAGGAGAGGGGGGCGTCCACTCTGAAGTACAATACTAAAACGTCGGTCGAGACTGCGAATCTCAGACGGTTGAAGCAATCTCCTGCCGGTAAACTGATTGGTAACATTATTTGCTTCAGCCAATGCCGCACGAGAACCGCGTCGACTTTGCGTTTCAATGGTCGTATCGCCAATTGCTTTACTAAAAAGTTCAGCTGTTTGTAGGTCGTTGGCTGCAAGTAAAACATGCGTGTCACAAGAAGATAAGAAAACATCCGCATAGTCTTGTCCATATTTGAGCTTGAGCTGTGGATAGCTGTGCCAGATCATCATCGGAAAGATCCGCATACTACGCATGGTCGTCAATTTCGTATCGAATCCAGCAATTTTTCCGATATTCGCCATTTCATCAATGAGTGGAGCTACCGGGATAGGGACCTTTCCTCCGTTTTCCCGCGCCACTTTATAAAAAATATTGAAAACAGAACTCCAAAAAACACTGACAAGGGGCGCATATGTAGCGTCTTCTACACTGATCCAAACAAATACAACTGTCTTTTCACGGGTTACTCTTGTCAGATCGTAGTCAGTCGTACTCGTATGCGCCTGGACGTTGGACAGGGTAAAAAGATTTAGCTTCTCCGTTAAGGTTCCGATAATGTTTGCCATAAGATTTTCGGAACCAGCCTGCGCAAGAATGCCATTGAGCAAAAGTCTTGGGGCACCTTTGATGTTAAACTCATCGAACAGCTGAACAATGTATACAGGATTGGAAACGAAATAAGGTATGAGCTCAAATATCTTTGTGAAGGTTCCTTCTGAACCGTAAGCTTGATGCACAAAGCCGATTAACGCAGTAAGCAGTTCCTGGGCCTTGCCTTCCCAAAAATCGCGTTTATCTCCGTCATTACGGGTTGCATTAAGATACATATTGGCAACTTCGGCGTACTGTTTTTCCTCAAAAATATACTGGATATAATTCTGGCGCTGTCCGTACTTGAATGAAATGTAATCCAGAACCACGACGTTGTAACCGCGTTCTCTGAGATACTCAGCCGTCAGTTCATAGAGCTCACCTTTTGGGTCTGTCACTACCATGGAGACTCCCTGTTGGCTTAAGTGGAAAATGTTTGGGAGAATGAAACCCGTGGTCTTTTTTGAACCAGGAGGACCCATGACGAGATATTGTTGATTCAGCTCAGATGAGAAAGGATGAACCGTATAGCTTGCGATTTTCGGATTTTGAAATGCCCCGTCCGGAAGCGGCATATAGACCGTCTTGTCGTAATCACCAAGTAGAAAGCCGTTATTATCGTGGTGATAAAATGTTCGGGTTTCAGCCTTTTCTTGCCAGTGAGAGGTTCCGTAGGCCGCGTAGCCATGACGCTGTTTGTACTTACGACGATGGTCCGTAGTAGCACGCCAAGTACGCCAAACATCCCAAACCAAAAAACCACCAGTGACAACTAAAGCGATGTTCGTAAACATTTCTGGACGCGCAATCGCCCACCAAACGTACTGGAAGTGTTCAGCGCGATCCTCCATCGTGTGGAAGTAGGACAAGTTAATACTGCGAATGTGAGAAAGGAAATCATAAAAAGCTCCCATGACGGTCGTAGATAAAAGAAAGACCAGGAGCGTAAAGACTCCAGTGGTGATCCACCGGAAAATGGCTTTATTCCGCTCCATCATAATTCCCCCTCAAAAGCCGTAAGCTGTACGAAGAGTAGCAATAATCGCAGTTACACATCCAGCCACTATAAAGGTCCAGATCGAACGAATTAAGTGTTTCCGACCTTTCGCATACTGACTATCGTCATCAGCACTGTGCATCTGCCATAGAGCACGGAGAAAAAAGATAGCGGCACCCGCGGCAATAAGACCAAACAACCATTGAGCAGCTTGTCCTAAAAGCTGTTCCGTGACAGTCACACCAGCTTGAATTGTAGCAGGAGCCGCATACGCGGATGCTGGAAAGGATGTAGTGACGATGACTGTACCGAGTACCTTTTTAATCATAGATTTGATGGTTGGACGCATGACATTTCTCTCCTTCATTTCACTTAGTGGACTTCACAGAAAACTCGAATTCAACTTTTCCTGTATCTCTCAGGACTAACACAGCATCAAATAGTTTACCGTCTTTTTTTGATTTAAATTGCAACGGCTTTGTCTGCCGTTTTGTTAATAGGGCTTTCACTTGGGCAGGACTCATCTTGTGGCCTGAAATATCTTTCCATACTTTAAAGGTGCATTGTTGGCTCTTCCAATTGGAACAGCCATAAAACTTGGGAGTCTCGGTAACATCACCACCGCAAAGAGGACACTTTCCTAAAACGGCGCGAGAAGACGTAGATTCCACATGAATAGACGTGGTAGAAAACTCTTGAATGACCTCCTTAGTGAAGACGACGGTGTTCTGAATGAATGTGTTTAGAGTCTCCTTTCCATTTTCAATTTGTTTCAGTTTAAATTCCCACTCCCCTGTCAATTCAGGAGACTTGAGAACGGGAACACGAATCGCTTGAATCAAGGTTCGTCCCTTTTCCGTAGAGAGTAGTTTCTTTTTATCGACGCGGATATAACCGTCTTTTTTGAGCTTTTCAATAATGCTCGACCGTGTGGCCGGGGTTCCAAGACCGCGTTCTTTCATCGCTTCGGCCAAAGTATCATCATCCACTTGTTTCCCGGCGTGTTCCATGGCCGATAATAAGGACGCTTCCGTAAAGAAAAAGGGTGGCTTGGTCTGCTTAGATAGAACGTCGGCTAGTTCGGTGATGCAAGTATCTTGTTCCGTTACAATCGGCAAATTAGATGGCGAATCCTCGTCCTTGTCGCCCTTCTCTTCCTCGTCATCTTTTTTCCCCAGAACGGCTCTCCAACCATCTTTGAGCAATACACGGCCAGACGTTCGAAATAGTTCCCCTTCGACCGTGGTTTCTATAACTGTACTGGCCCATTCTGCGGAATCCAGGAAAGCAGCGATCGTTTGTTTCGTAACTAATTCGTAAATGACTCGTTCATCGTGTGTAATTTCGCTAGAGAGAACCTTTTCAGTCGGAATAATCGCGTGATGGTCGGTCACTTTCTGGGCGTCCACGACGCGTTTTGTCGGAATAATGGACTCCGGAAGAAAGTTTCCATACTCAGAAAATGTGGCAACGGCACTCGATAAACGTTTTGCCATGGTCGGAACAATATCATCCGAAATATATCGACTGTCGGTTCGCGGGTAAGTCAAGACTTTATGCGTTTCATAGAGAGATTGGACTAACTTCAAAGTCTTGTCTGCTGTAAACCCGGCAACTTGATTGGCTTTACGTTGCAGACTGGTTAGATCAAAGAGCTGAGGAGGTTGTTCCTTAGAGGTTTTTTGCTCGACTCTTGTGATTTCACCTGGTTTGCCATTAGTTTTTTCTACAATCAATTCGGCTTGAGACTTCAGATCCAGGCGTGAAGTCTTTTGTGTACTATGCCACTTACCCTTATATGTTCCATTCATATGGACAAAAGTTGCTTCCACTTCGAAATACGGTACGGGTTTAAAATTTTCGATCTCCATGTCCCGATTTACAATCATGGCTAATGTTGGAGTTTGAACACGTCCCACCGGCAACAACGTTCCAGCGTGAACCGTCATGGCACGCGTGGCGTTGATTCCAACCAACCAGTCCGCTTGAGACCGGGCAAAACCGGCGTGGAACAGATTTTGATATTCCTTGTTATCCCGAATTCGGGCTAGAGATTCCCGAATCGCTTCTTCCGTCATTGAAGACAGCCATAATCGTTTCGTGGGACCCTTGTATCCAGCCGCTGCCGCAATCAATTCATAAATTAACTGTCCTTCTCGGCCTGCGTCAGTGGCAACAACAACCTCTTCGGCTTGTTTTAAGAGACGAGAAACCACTTTGTACTGATCTCGTGAAGAATCAAGAACCTTAAGCTTGAATGGGTTTGGAACGATTGGTAAATCTTCTAGATACCATTTCTTATACTTTTCATCGTAATCGTGAGCATCTGCAAGAGTAACCAGATGTCCAACAGCCCAAGTTACAGTATAATTACTAGTCTCCAAGTACCCATTTTGCCTTTTTACTCCTCCCAGAACTGAAGCGATATCCCGTGCTACGGACGGTTTTTCGGCAATGAGAAGCTTCAACAATGTCCCCCCCTTCCCCATGAATTATATCTTAGATTATACAATTGGATTAAATATGAAACAAGGATTTAATTATGGTCATTAATCAATATGCAGTTTTTCGACAAGTTTAATGATATGGGTATTCAGGTTATACTAATTACAAAATCGTGTGGAGGTCTTCGCATGCCTGAACGATTCACCAAAAGGGAACAAAAGGAAATGGTGGATTATCTGAAAACCACAAAAATATGGGCTGAACTTAAAGAAGCGATCGATGGGCATGATGAGAAGAAAACAGAAGAATTAGTACATAAACTGTTGTTTACGATGTCACAAATACAAGACCAGTACGAGAAAATGACCGTGGATGTAAAAAAAGACCTCATCAAAGAAGTGAAACTTTTCTGCGCAAAGAACCACTACACCATGAAAACGTTTGTGAACGTTGCTCTGGAGACCTTATTACAGCTCGGAATGCCAGAAGAAGAATAGGGTATCTCACGTATTCTCGTGCTTAGAGAGCCGGGTGCCGCCTTTTCGAGGCTATCACCGGCCTTTCTCATTTCAAAGGGCCGCACTCTTATCCTCCCGGCTTCACCGGTCCGGTACCGCGCTTAACCCCTTTGAAACGAGCCTCCGGGGCCGGTGATTCTTCCGCCTCAGGCGGCACCCCCCAGGGGGCGCACGAGAATGAGGGAGGAATCAGGTCATGGAAGCAACCATTATTTTAGATGCAGAGCGTACCTTTGAAGTTTTAGAAAAAGCTGGAATCGGAGCTTTAGCGGTATTTGTGATTCTGGAAAGTGGAAGTTGTGAGGAGCCGGTAACTATGGATAAGCTGGCGAGACTTACCGGTATGTCAGTAGCGGAAACGGAAAAGGCATGTTTCAAATTGGGACTTGTAAATCTAGGTATTACAGAATGAACAGAAAGATCCTGCTTGCTAGAAAACTAGCTGAACAGGGGGTCTGAACTTAGTGCTGTAACGGATGTATTTGGTTGTGTAACTTATACACAAGAATCTATGCCAAATATTAGGTGGAAGTGGGAGGGGTGAATGGCCGAGGCCAGAGGGGAGGAGCGAAGCGGCTTCCCCTGTGTCGGGTCTGTGGAGCTTGTGGGCAACCCCGTTCTTGGGTTGTCCATCAAATCCACAGACCGTAGTTTGATATCCGAGACGATGGGTAAAGTGGACCCTCAGCTGAATTTGAGTATCGTCTCTTCAATCGCTGGTTGATCTTGATACGTACTTATTGCTAATATAGCTAGTTGATTGTCATTAGACCAATGCAGGTAAGAATCTGTAAATGTGTAAGGGAACTCCCCCAAAAACGTTCCAACGGGTGTCAAATCGGGTTTTGTCATTAAGATGTCTATAGTCTTCCCTGGTGTACCATTTACTCCGGAATGGTCGAAGACTAGATTTCCAGCGTTGCTAAATGCGGCACCATAAAGAGTCCCTAAATCCACAAATTTATCTTGTCCGCTAGCGTCAAACAGAGGCTTACCGCTTTTCAAGTTCAGTGCTTCCAAATGCCCATTACCAAAATAAAGTGTGTCATTCGCACTATCTAATAACATAGGTTGGTTGGGATCGGCAACATTCTCAATACGATTAAGGGTATCATTAAATGTAGCGGTCTGATGATTCGCATTCAAGATTTCATAGCGGGTGCTTGAGGATGATTTGCGAATTAGAAAAGTACTCTTTCCTGTATTGGATATAACATTGTAATACCCGAAGAGTGGGCCTTTATAAATGTTCCCGACAGAGGTTTCTTTACCATTATCATCCCAAGAAATTGCCCAAATACTCGAAGTTTGGTTTTGATAGGGATAGTCGCTAACATTGTAGTATGTGTTGGAGTTAACATAACTTTTTGACCAGTCCACTAGGTGTCCGATTTTTATCTTTTTGTCTACTTGTGTCCACTTTCCATTTTGTTCAACGGAGATATAGAGATAGTCGTCACCTTTAGAGTCACGCGCTCCCCAAACAACGAAAACTGATTTGTTATTAGCCGTGATTTGTGGTGAAAGCATGACTTGGTCGTGGGATAAAACACCCTGGGGATCAAAAGTTTGTCCACCTAATTGATTGGTTCGTTTTACCACATGGAACTGAGGCGGAAGTTTAGGTTTTGACTGGGTGGTGGGTGCATTCCCCCCCTGTAAATGTGGCTGTGTAGTACCACATCCAGCTAGCACTAGTACACTACTGAGTAACAATACGGATGTTTTCAATCGCATGAGATTACGCCTTTCATTTTAAGAATAGAAGTATCATTGTCGCATGTAAAAAGTGATTTAATCATCAAAGTCCATGTCTTTGATATGCTTACCTACCCACACATCACCTCGACGATAAACATGCCATACACTTAACGGTTTCTCTCGGCTGCCTCGGGGAACAAGATTGTCGACCATCACCTCATAGGTATAGGGAGAACAAGAAGATACAACATCTAAAACTTCTCCCATGAAGCCCATATTTGCATTATCCACATTTTGAAATTCAATGACTTCACCCGAATTTACCTCAGTATCTTCAGGCCACACTTTTACCTCAAAATGAACTGGTGTCTTTGTAAGTTCATAACGCTTCGGGGAATTTCTACTTGGCATACATTCCATTCTCCTTTTTCAGACAGACTCAATGCGGCTAGATTGGCAAACGTGTTTGAATAAGGCGTACAGGTTTCGTGTTTTTTTGCATTTCGTGTAATATAGGGTACCTATTATATCGCTGTCGGTTTCGGTGGTTCGCCGCTCATTACAGACTTTTCAACGAAAAGGATGCTCTCGTATCTGTGGGGCATTCCGCATAGCATGACCCCTTTCCATAGGAGAGTACTTAAACTGTGACATGATTCTTCTTAAACCATTGTTTAACTAGACTGAGGATAGCCGTGGAATCCTCATTGGTTTTCGGTTCCGGTTCCAGATACTGAAAATAACCGTCTTTATGGACTACGCGGTAAACTTTATTTTGATAGCACACATCGAAGACATAATGACGATCCCCGTAACCCCAGTGTGTTACAGGTCCTGGTTCTTTGCCTTCCCCCTCGTCGTCAAGCCCAAAAAAGTCTTCTATAGTCATCTTCAATTCCGTATGTTCGTGTCCATTTTCATCGACCCAACGAGTGAGCTCGTCATCCTCATAGATTACATGGCGTTCTTTAGGTCCACAGATCGGACACCACCAATCCGAAGATTGCACATTTGCTGAGAGGTGGGTGACAACCATTCCTAAAAGTCGTTTTAAATCGGGCTGAGTACGAGAAAAGGATTGGTATCTCAGACGGTGGAAGCCAAGATTACTCGGCCAGGTGATGAGCTGGATTTGACCGTGGAAACAAGCATCATCTAGAGAGAATTGTTCGATAGCAAACGAAAATGGTTCGTCGCTTTCAATGTGTTTTGTGAAACGGTAATGTTCTTGTAACGGTAAATAAACCATGTTGACTGCATATTCCAGCCCCGAGCAAAGAGCAATTTTCATCTTCTCGCTCTCAGTTAGATCGTACCGGCGAAACTGAAATTCGCTGTGGTGTTCTAATTCAGCAATTTCTTTGTTCGGCCAAGCTCCCGTATCAAGGTACTGGAGAGTTTCTTTAATCCCAGTGTCGTAAACCTCTTGCAGTTGGACGTAATCCAGCTTTTCCAGAAAAGTTAAGTCAATCATTTTGAGGCTTCTCTCCCTTCTCTCCGTTGAGAATATAGTCCCTTACATCCGTAAGGGATTTTTGAATTTCCGCCACTTGCTTAGATTTTTTCGCGGCTATTTTGTGTACTATCTGGTCTAGGTTTTGAGCAAACAGGATATAGATTTTTAGAGTAGCGCCTCGTAACACAGTATCAGGCTCGAGAATATATTGTTCCCTTGGTCCAAAACGATGGGAGATATAACCACTATGCTTCTCGCGTTCACTAATTTTCCTCGGCATGTATTTTAAAAAACGTTCCTTCACCCCAAACGGAGTGTCATACTCCTCAACAAAGAACATCCCCAAGCCAGCAACCGTGACTTGTCCTTGGTCCCCTTCAAATGTGCCCTTGATTGGTCCTACGAACTGAGCAATTTCATCGGCGGCACGACCAGCTAAGTTGATCAAATCTGCCGTTAGTACTTCTTCCGTCTCGAATAATCCCCTTAGTACTTGGATTTCTTGCAACTCTTTGAAGTCGCTCATGTTCTTCTGCCTCCCTTGTTGGTGTACATGGAGCACAAATCTCTTACGTTAGACCAATGCTCTCCGTGCTCTGTAGAATCCGTATCCCGTTAGACCGGATAGCAACGACCCCTCCAAATGAAGGCCAAAATTACCATGGTAAACCAGGCTGAGTGTGAATGTGCGGGAATATATGCACATAAAAAGTTAGCCATGCCCAAAAAGCTATAACTGCTAAAGCTAATCCGCCTGCATAGGAATTTAAATGAACTTTCGGTATAAAGCGTGCAAAAAATAAACCAATGATAAGCGCTACAAATTCCATGATTATCAAGGTAGCCAGAGGCCAAAAAAGTCGGTGGAAGGGATGAAAATTTGGCGGTATTATGTTCACCTGTTCTGCCCCCCATTGAACAAATACGTGATTAATCTCTAGGCATAACCAAGAGTGCTGCCGTATTCAATCCACTCCGGGTATGCAACAACTGTTCATCAATAATACTTTCCCTTGTGGTCCTCACCTTAGTTCTCCAATGCTCTTATTTGCGTAGGTATTGATACACGGTCTCGCGACTAATCCCATACTCCCGGGCTAGGTCCGATTTCTTCTCTCCAGCGTTTGCGCGGTTACGTAACTGGATTATTTGCTCAGGACGTAATGATTTTTTCCGGCCTTTATATGCACCCCGTTGTTTTGCCAGTGCAATTCCTTCTCGCTGGCGTTCGCGTATTAAAGCGCGTTCAAATTCAGCAAATGCGCCCATAACAGACAGGAGCAGCTTAGACATAGCTGAATCGTCACCAGTAAACGTAAGTCCCTCTTTGATGAATTCCACCCGTATTCCTCGCCGTGTAATGTCATGTACTAAACTACGTAAGTCGTCAAGGTTTCGGGCCAAACGGTCCATGCTGTGCACTACTACCGTGTCTCCCTCCCGTGCGAACGTGAGTAGAGCTTCTAATTGCGGTCGTTTGGTATCTTTGCCGGAGGCTTTATCCGTGAATACACGATCTACCTCGATTTGTTCTAATTGACGTTCTGGATTTTGATCAAAACTGCTTACTCTGACATAACCAATTCGTTGACCCTTCATGATATCCTCCATTTTCCATTGTGTCAGGGATAACTCAATGATTATTGGTGGCAAGGTGTCAAGAAATAGTTTTAACAATCCTATTCTGACGTACATTCATACGTTTATCGGACGTCAGATTGAGGTATAGCCAAAGCTTACACCTAATAGAATGGTGTGTTAGAGTATGCGTACATTGATCTAGTGATATGATGGTAATGCGGAGTGGCTAGCCACCACCTCTGCCCTGAGCCGTGATGAGCCGGGCAGGGACAACTGCCCGGCTCAGTGTGTTTAATCGTAAATTCGATAAATGCTCCACTGGCCGGACTGATACTGAATTTCTAGAACCTGCTGGCCCCTCGTGAGCACGCGGTACATGGTACGTTGAGCCTCACGTTTGATCCACTCACCCGATTCCTTCCAGTGGTCTAAGACGCGTTCGACCACATATTCATGGTCTTTGTCCTCAAACCGCATAGGTTCTCCTTTTGGTGTCGTTTGGAGCGTAATAATAGGCCGCTGTACGATCCGTGTCATGAACGCATCGCCTCCCGCCAATGACTGTCTATATGAGAATAGTGCTCTTTGGTCCTCCGTAAATGCTGCATCAGTTGTGGTGGTAGAGTCATATCGGTCCGGTATTGATAAAATGTTCTCCAAGTTAACCATGTATTTAAATGGTAGGTTGGAAATGGTTTTGTAAGATCCAACACAGGCGTACAATCGAAGAACCGGAGGGCACCGGCGAGGTCGGAAATATTAAGTGCTGTAGTGCCATCAAGTTCATAGTACGCTGTCAAGATAGAAATTACTATAATTTCCATGACAAAAGGATTGTAGTGGGATTGAATATAGGTCTCATTGGTGTCCATATCGCTAAGTGGATCGTCGTAGAAAAGTCGATACAGAAAGCAATCTCGTGACGAGTTGCGGTATGCCTGTTTACCGTAGTTCAAAATAAGCTCTGCATCGTGATAATTACGATGCCGATCTAATGAGAAATACACCCGAGCTAACTGCCGCAATTCCTGTAGGTTGGTTGTTTTTTTTGTCAATTCAAAAATATCTATCATTGCCACTCCCTCCTTTGACTGTTGCCATTAGGCGCTGTAATTTTCCTCGTTCCCACAGCTCCACTCCGGCACTACGGGCTAGTTCCCTCGCTGGTTTCGTCAAGAAGTTATTGGTAATAACGAGGGCAGCCTGCGTATTGTAATAGTGCATGGCCCCGATAGCCTGTTGTACTGCTTCTTTTCCGACGCGTTGGTTCCAGCGCTTGGCTTGGATCGCGTAGGTTTTTCCCCATGGTGCGGTTCCAAGGAGATCTGCCCCAAAGTCATTGGTTTTGGGCGTCATCTGGACCTTCCAGCCGGTATGGTTAAGGTAGTACCGCAAGGCTCTTTCAAATTCTTCACCAGACATGCGATCTAAATCATTCATGGTAGCTTTGGAATATCGCCGCTTGCGTTTGGGACGCCACGAATAAAGAATCAATAGCAACAAAGCAACAAGAGGAATCATAAGGATCTGCCACGGAATCGGAATCCAGTGTTTTACTTTCGTAAATACCAAAACCGTTCCGACAGCGATATAAAGAGCGATATCATCCATTGATTTGGACCTGTAGCGACGGGAACGCCTCACGATATCACCACACTTCCTGAACGTGTAGGTTTGGGCACATCAAAGTAAAATCCTTGAATATACTGATAGCCCAAATTGCGAAGTATAGTAACCTGCTCAGGCGTTTCCACACCCTCTGCGATGAGTGTAATGCCCGTAGTACATGCGAAATTAATCATGCCGGCTAGAACTTTACGAGTATGAACGTGCATCTCCATACCACTTAAAAGACTCTTGTCCAGCTTTACAAAGTCTGGTTCGAGGGCTTCGATGCGATGAAAGGATGACCAGCCAGTTCCGAAGTCATCTAAAGCCACGCGGAGTCCAGCAGAACGATAGGGACGAAGATAGTCGGCCATGGAATGAGAATCGAGACGGAGTGGCGCACGTTCTGTAATCTCCATAACCAAGCCTGATAGATCGATATCCACTGGAAACGATAATTCCCGCGATATGAGAGTTTGTGGAGTGCAGTTGAGAAATAACAGACCGTCACCTTCAAACTGATTGATGGCTAACCGGTGAATCTGATTGTCAAGTGCCGGTAGCCCTCCGTGACGCGCGGCATGTTTTAATACGGTGGCGGCGGAATAATAGGAATTGTTATGCCATAAGCGAATCAATGCCTCGTGTCCCAGCGTGGTATCGTTTTGTATATCATGAATCTCTTGATAAAATGGCACGAGCATTTGCAATCTCCTTCCTGTTGGCGACATCAGTGGTTAAAAAACGTGACCCAATAATTCGTTTGGTTAGGGCGTAGTACACCTGGTAATTCAAGATACTTATGGCTTTGTGCACGATAGGCGTCGGGCTCGGCAACCATCATCTTTGTATAGAGCGTTGATGGACTCGGTAGCGGGTCGGATTTGTATCCTTCTAGGTTCCAATACTTCGAAGCGTTATCCGGTGTCGTATGCACCCAAACGACTGTAGGTTTGTGTTGTAACCTCGGCCACGCGGAGTTGAATTGCTGAATCGCGTAGGCTGAAGATGGGTCGATGTACAAGACATCCCCCTGTATGTTTCGTGCATGACCGGAAGAGGTTTGCGCTATCGTAAGAGGTAATTTTGAGACCTGCTTCAGTCGGGTTTTGTAACTGCTCAAATGCGCCTCTACGCCACCCGGTAGCGCCTGTTGTGGTGCGGCAAAATCTGTAGCATGTATGGGCTTCGAAGTGCTATGAGCGTGAATTACCTCGAACGCTGTAAACCCTCCGCCCAATGCAAGTACTAATATCAATGTGATAGAGGTAACCCGTGTAGTTTTTGTCATCATGGCAAATTCCTCCTTAGTAGACTTGAGTATTACGCCAATAGTCAGTCCAGTTTCCATTAATCGTGAATTGTGCGGTTGCTGTGGCAACCTGGTTGTCTAAACTTTTCACCCAAAACTGTACGGTGTACGTGCCGTTTTCTAGGAACTCGAAAGCAGGTTGTTGGACACCGTTGATCGTTACAGTAAAGTTAGGGTCCGTATGACCTTCCAAATATCCTGTGGTTGAGTTGTACGTTAGCGGTATGGTCAGATTCGTCGGTAATGCGATGGGGGCATACGGACTATAAGCGAGTCCGCTTATGAAAACCTCGGCTTGAGCAATGGTTGGAATAGAAGGTTGGACTTTAAACATCAGCTCTTCTCCCGCCCAAAAGTCTCCAAGTGGTCGCTGGAATGTTGGATGCTGCGTATTCCAATATTGAAGATTAGCAAGCCAATGAGGTGTATGGTAAACCAGCGCCCCCGAAAGAGTGAGCTTGATTTGATTCCATTGCACTTGGACGGTGTTGCTCGATGCATACTGACTTCCATTCGACGGATTTAGAATGTACGCAATAAACGTATCCGTCGTCGGCGTGGTTTCCGTGTACGGAACTGAGTAACCCGTTGCACCAGCTGCGCTCGTTCCGACCACCTTGTTCGTCGTTTGGTTGTAGATTTCAATTTCCGAACCGGACGGAACGCCTAACCCTGCGGTTGCCGTTAATGTCGTCGGATCGCCAGCGGGTAAGCTCGTCGGACTGGCCGATAAGCTGAGCGCGTATTGATACCACGTGACCGACACGGGTGTTGACGTAACGGATACGTTAGCCGTTGTGGTCGTGACCGAAAAGGACTGTTGCTGATCAATCGGTTGCGACGGGTTTTCTTGAAGGATGTACTCGGTCCAGTTGAACGTGCCGATGGCGCCACTGAACCACCCGGCCGGAAGCTGTTGGACATACCCCGTTGTCGTCCAGGACGACGCTGAATTGGCGACTAGGGTTTGACCGCTTTGCGAGACAATCTGCAACCCAACTGCCGCCGAATTCGTGGATGCACTGCTAAACCCGTTCGTATTGACACCTTCAATGATGACCTGGTGCAACCCAGCCGGCAGTGAGAGGCTTATACTTGTCCCGGTCGTCGCTCCCGGTTGTGACGGAATCGTTCCGGCTGAGTTCCCATTTTGTAACACAGGCACACCGTCAATGTAGACGACTTCGTAATCATTGGCGTTGCCCAGTGGGTTGGAGATGGTCACCGTTTGCGCCGTGGGTAAGTCAAAGTTGGTTTCGAAGAACGCCGTGCCGTTCGGTACATTCCCCGATTGAGTCCAGAATCCGCCGCCGCTGGCTACGGCTTGCTGTGGGAACAGTGAAGACGGGACGTAGCTGGGCATATCCTGTTGGAACGTCCAATATGGAAAAAACATCGTTCCCGAAGCAGCGCTACCCAATGCAAAATTGTTTGGGCCCCCACCTATCCAAGCTCGATATGTCCAAGATGTTCCACCATTATAAGTGTAATCTTTTCCATCATCTGTAACAGCCCACAAATTTGACCCGTCATAAAATACAGCGTTCACTCCGGTCCCAGATTCTGGTGCGCCTAATGACACCCAACCGTTTCCGTTATAATAAGTAACCGCCCCATCCGAATTCGCAGCCACCACGGCTGATAATTGACTGTCATAAGTTAAAGAGTAATAGTCATATGTGCTATTTCCATCTGGAGAAGAATACTGTGTAGTTACTCCGGACGAATTGGCCGAAATAGGTACAGGCGTATTGCCAGTGCCACTTCCAAACCACAAATTTGCGCCCCACACCGACGAGTCCGCTGCGTCATATACAACGTTTGTAAAGTCACCGGATACATTGTCATTGGGGGGAATTACTTGGGTCCAAGTGTTTGTACTCGGGTTAAAGATTCCCATACCCTCCCAACCGCCTATCCCAGCCCAGATTAACCCGTCATTAGGGTCATAAGTTAGTGCCTCAATTCCTCCTCCATTATTTGATACATCAAATGTTGGGTTCGCTACTTGTGTCCAAGATGATCCGTTCCAGATGAAAACGTCACTATAATTCCAGCTTCCAATACTCTCGATTAATTGATTGGTTTTCGGATCATATACAATGGACCCATCTGTTATATACGACCAAGTATTAACATCCGGAAGTTGAGACCAAACACCACTCTTATACTGAAATACTTCCATGCCAGTGTAGCCTGATCCACTTGTGCCATATGGTACCGTTGCATATAACACACCATTACCATAGGCTAGTTTTGCATTTCCAGGGCCTCCTATGTTTACAAAAGACACTCCGTTCCATTCATACACACCGTTTGACCCACCGACATATAATGGAGGCCCAGATGAAGGTACCGTCAACCCCGGGATCGGCGGATTCGATGGCTGCACTACTTGAGCCATATAGCTATCCGTTTCCACCTGGTTGCGTGTCTGTAACGCTTGTACCACGGTTTGCCCCGGTTGGCCGGACGCAATGATCTGATCAGTCGTTGTATCTTTGATGTCCACAACGTATCCGCTGGGGAGATTGGCCGCTGTAGCCGTTACCGTGCTTGTCTTGCCTACTGGCAAGGACGATGGAACTGCCGTAATCGTTACACCATACCAGTTTACCGGCACGACGTTGCTCTGTATGAGTTTTCCAGACGCGCCACTGTTCGAACTGATGAAAGCTACAAAGTTGTCCGTTTGTGGTGAATTCTGTGTGACCTGCACAGTGTAAGGCGTAGATAGGCTATATCCAACGACTTGCCCCGTGTTCTCGTTGAAGATCACAAGGTAGTCTCCGTTGGGAACGTTCTTTCCCGCCACGTTTAATGTCGTGGCTTTCCCAACCGGGAGTTGTGTTGGACTCGCGGCCAGTGACAGTTGGCTCCATACGACTTGAACCGTGTTGGAGTCATTCCCCACCTGTTCATATCCATCGGTGAGAAATGCAATAAAAGTATCCGTCTCAGGATTAAAACTTGAGTACTTTGTCGTCTCCGGAGCGGAAGCGGATTCGTCTACCATTTGCCCAGTCGTCGCGTCCATGATGACCAAGTTAAAGCCGGACGGAATCGGTTGCGAAGTTGTTGCCGTGAGTGTCGTAGATTGTCCGGTGGGCAAAAACTTCGGATGAGCAGACAGTGTGATCGTTCCTGTCCACGCGTTTACCCAGTCTACTGACGTGCTTCCAGTCGCCAAGACGGTGCCGGAAGGGGAGAGTATAGACCCTTTGTAGTTGACCGTGATGGTTTGACCCGCAGACGGATTTTCCTTCTCTTTATCCGTCCCCGTTTGCGCCGTAAGCCCTGAAGCATTCCACATATCTGCCCCGTTACCCGTGGGTTTGATTTGTACGGTATACCCAGAAGGCAGCGGCACATCGGCAGAATACGAGAGCGTGGACGTTTGACCGGGCACGTTCGTTGCGGGATTCGCAGTCATGGTGATCGTGGGAGATGTCCACGTAACCGTTAGAGTCGATGTCGACAACACCGTTCCCGTACTGTTATACAGGTTGGCTACATACTGTACGGGGGTTGTTCCACCATTTGTCGGATTCTCCGTTTCCGTGAATGAGCCGGACGTCTGTGTATCGTTGGCCTCGCTCCACATGTCTGTACCGCCCGTGCCGGTAATCGTCACATGATCTCCCCGAGCCATAGCTTCGGTACTATATGAGAGTTGTGAAGGCTGCCCTGTAAATGGGTTTGTCGGATTGGCCGAAAGCGTCACAGTCGGTTTTACCCAGGTTACGGTTGCCGTATTGGATGTCAAAGAGGGCGGATTGTTCCACGGCGTAACTCCAGGATCCCATAACTTCGCCACGAAGGTTTGAGGTCCCGGTGTATTGCTGGTATAAGTCGTGGTATAAGTTTCGGTCTCCCCGCTGCTATTGAAACCATAAGTAAAACTCGACGTGCCCGTATAGGCACCCGCACCGACGTATTGACCTGTCGTCGTGTCGGTAATCTGTACAAATTCCCCGCTAGGCGCAGCCCCACTGGTTGGGTTCGGTGGAACAACAACCGTGAGCGTGGTGGGAGAACCAACGGCCAACGTCGTCGGTTTTGCCGTCAACGTCAGTGATGTCGTGGCCGGGATGGAGGATGTCCAGCTAATCGTGCCAGACTGTGCGGTTGCCAACACGGAGCCGGATGAGGACAGCAACGTCGCCGTGTAAGATACGGTATCTGTGGCCCCGTTTTGCGGGTTTTCTGTTTCGGAATAGGTATCCGACGAATTGGTATCCGAGTTTGTGCTCCACGGATCTGTTGCACCTGTCGCGTTCGGCGTGATGGTGACGGTATCTCCAGATTGCCAACCGGTCGTTATATAGGAAAGGGGAACCGCTGTCCCACTTGTAACCGTAGTATTGGTGGACGGACTAAATTGGATCGAAGCCGACCCTTGCCCCCATGTGACATTCACTGGGGATGAAGTCGACAACAGTTCTCCAGTATTGGTATCAAAGAGTTGCGCAACATATGTCACGGTTTGCGCTTGGTTATCGGTTGCGGTCGTGGTCAAACTGGTCTCCCCAGCTTGATTGTCCGTATAGGAGTTTGCACCGTTGAGTGTACTATCTCCGCTTTGGTCTACGATCTGGATATAATCCGATGATGAGCCATTGGTGACATTCGCCGTTAAGGTACTCGATTGCCCCGTGGGTAACTGCGTGGGATTTGCGGTCAATGTGACACTCGGTCCGGTCGTGACAGTAAACGTCGCTGTAGCCGTAGGCGCACTTCGCTCTACAAAGTCTTGCACGTACAAATTAACGGTGTAGGTTCCTGGAGATAGGTTCGTCGTATCTAGTCCGATGGCTTGTGGTGTCCCGCTGCCGCTTTGAGTACCGTCGATGTATGTAATCGTGTTCGGCGGGTCCGTGACATTGGTTCCGTTCCCGCCGCCGTTGACTTCAAGCAGGGTTGCACTGCCGCCGCCTGAAAGAGACGCAGTAACCTGTGGCCCGCCTGTCACGCTGTTAGGCAACTGCTCGCCGCTCGGGAAAACCGTACTGGTGACGTCTTGTCCACTGGAATTGACCACTTGCACGTAGCTAAAATGGTTGGACTGATAGAAGTCTTGCAAATGGACATGGGCATATGCATCCTCGGTTTGCCCCTGTTGCACCGTGGTCTGTGCAAGGCCGATTTGCGTGGTGGGAAGATTAGCGACGACAACCAAGTGAGTAGAGTAATTTCCTGCGGCTTCAAAAGCCTGGTCGTGGAATGCGCCGCCAGAGTTTTGAACTAGGCTGGGAGCTTCGATTAGCGTTTCGGTTTGTAAGGTCGAAAGATCTTCGAATTTCGCTGTCCATTCGTGGGCTTTTACGTAACTCGCATTACCGTGTAGCGTTTGTATCCACTGGTCTAATACGCTTGGACTGACGAAGAGATAGCCGTTATTACTGCTGAGAACTTTGCCATTTTGGGAAATTTGATCAAAATGTAGTAATTTTCCAGAACTAGTTGATGAATTGCCGAAATCCACACTATCAACCACAAAATTGAAAGGATTATTTAGAGATTGTTGTAAATTTGGGTCGTTAGTAGCTAAGAGTTCAAATTGATCTCCACCCGTAATTTGTCCGTAACTGTTCATCGTACCGGGAGTCCCAATATACGTCCCCGCTCCTATCGTACTCGCGAAAACAGATGGTACTACCAGAATAGCAGTTAACAAAATGACTAGGAGAATACCAAGATTTCTCCACCGTGGTTTTGGAGTGCGTCTCCGGTCCATATTTACATTGTCTAGAATTTGTTGCAAACGAGAACTCCAGACATATTTCATAGGAGATATCTCCTCCTTACCCCATAAAAACGAAGATACCCGAAGGTAGCTTTGCAGATGTTTACTTAGTTGTATTGAACAGATATGGTGTTTCCACTCTCAGGTCGTATGGTCGCCCCTGCAAAACCGAAAGACCTTCCATTGTACAGCCATTCATAGACCATAAGTTGACCCGGGCCGTTACTCTTCAGCAGCACATAGGCCGGTGGATGAGCCAAGCCTCCGTTTTTGGGATCCAATGTTGAGAAACCTAAGCTAGATTGAACCGGGGTCCAATTTGCGCCCCCGTTATAGCTGAATTCTGTTTTCGGATAATAAGCCTCTATAATGGCATAATTGCCTGATGTTGTGTCATATCCAGCTGTTGATGCATTTGAAGTAGGTGCCTTAATAATTAATTGATTGCCAGACACGGTAACCTTGGTGGCATTGACTTCTTCGATAGCCTGGGTTTCATCAGAGTAATATAAATTCATTGGCATAGACTGGGATGGGACTTGATTATCTGATGGTTGATACAGGAGTCTATATGTTCCATTTCCTTCTGCCACGTATCCTCGTTTGTTCTGTGTAAAATTGCTTAAAAGAGTTTGTAAGGTCACGTCGTTCAGACTTCCATTAATGGCAACGCCAGAATTGAGTCCCAAAGTGTTTGCGTACCCTAACTCTGTTCCACCAGGCATCAATTTTTGTAGTGACGGCGCAACTCCCATAAAGCTGATATACGCTTGATCTAACATTTCTACAGTTGCCGGGTCCTTAGCTCCAAAACTCGAACTACTATCAGCCGCAATCAGACTCCCAACATTCTTCGTAAACCCAACAGTATCCTGAGTAGAATAATCCTCCGTCAGGACATGGACGTATCCCCAATCGCTTTGTGGTACGTCACTGTAGGGGTCTGTGCCACTGGTATTAGGCTGAATCCCGAGCGTTTTCGCTACAGCAATCGCGGCTTGCAACTTTGTCACGGGCTGTGTGGCGTTCCCACTGGCTGTCAGCTTCCAATTCGTTCCGTCCCATGTTGAGTTGACGCCCAGCCTGTCCAACACTTGCGACAGGTAGAAAATCGGAATGAACGTCGTCTGCTGATTCGATGCAGGATCGACCGCGACAACTTTCGGCGCAGTCTGGACCACCGTTCCGTTGATCGCAATCACCATCTGGTTCGGACTGTTCGACGGACTCGATATGTTGGGGTTCATTGAACTTGGCACCGCGAGGCTCCACGTATGACCGTCCCACGTAGACGTAATCCCCAGTTGCTTTAAGACCTCCATGGCATAGTAAATTGGCATGAACGTGGTTTCCTGATGAGACGATGGATCGACCGCCGCCGTATGTACCGGATTCGTTACGTTTGCCCCGTTGAGATAGATTCGGGTTGCACTGTATTGTGTTGTGGCAGCGTATGCTGTGCCCATAGCGATCGACGATACGAGTGATCCCGATAGTGCAATCCAGGCGAGATTGATTTTCAGATTCATGTTTAGTCTCCTCTCTTTCCTCTTGCATTTTGTACTCCCCAAGAGGGGTGTGCCGCCTGAGGCGGAAGAATCACCTGGTCAGAGGCTCCGTGTACAGGGGGAAAGCGCAAAGCGCGGCCCTTTATACGGAGTGGACTAGGTGATAGCCTCAGACAGGCGGCCACGACTCCCCGCCCCAAAATGTCATTCTAGATTTGGAGGCGTAATCCCCAACTGTAGAAATCCTAATCTACTGCACAGGAAAATGACGTGGTCCTTTGGTAGGTGACTCCAATTTGAAAGTTGTTCAAAACTTACGGGTTGTTGCATCGCCTGTAACAGGACATACATGGCAACTTCCTCAGGCCCAAGCTGTGCAAAGATGGTTAAAATCGGTGTATTTGTCAACTGAAAATTCCCCCACATGGACATTAAAAAATCCCCCACTTGTAAATGGAAAAGCTATACGAGCT
>NZ_JAJFNK010000058.1 GCF_021739485.1 Alicyclobacillus tolerans | reverse complement strand
ATAATCGAACAGTTTATAACCCGTTTACCCAGTCCTATCAAGGAAAGATTGGCTGCTTAGGGGTGCGAAACTTGAGTAAAAAATGTGCAGCAGAACAAAACGAAAGATTGTGCTAGCAACCTTTAAGGGTGATTACCGCATCCATTCAGATACAAAAAATTGGGAATAGGCCGGGTTTAGTACCGAATGATGTGGTCGGGAAAAAATTCCTCTATTGTACACGCTACATCAATGACAAGGGGTTTGTTGCCACCCAGTTAAGGGTGGCAACATGAAGTACATCACCACAGCTTGTGATGATAGAAAAGTATGCTCCGGATAATACGAAGAGACAATACCGGAACAGGTATTGATGGAATTAATGTCATAAAAAAATAAAAATTAACTTTTTTTCATATGTTTCACAATGAAACGACGCCGCGTCATAAATTGCGCTGACGTCCCAAAATGGAACTGACTTTACTGAATTTAGGAGTGTCTGTTCCTTGTTTTTCAATGATAAAGGTAGTGGCACGAATATTGCTAGACATCTAAACCGAAACCATAAAAACGGACTATGGATGCGCTGTAGCGCCATTCACTGTTCAGAACGAGAAGGGGTGAAAGATATGTCTTCGGCAACAGCGGCTATTCCATCAAAGCGTTGGTCGCGTATTATTCCGGTTGCATTGTTAATGTATACGATTGCATTTATTGACCGGAACAACGTCAGTTTTGCTTTCTCGGGGATGGAAAAAGACCTTGGTTTTGGAGCAACGATTTCTGGTCTGGTAGCGGGTATATTTTTTATCGGCTATATGTTCCTGCAAATCCCTGGAGGACACATTGCTGCGCGTCGCAGCGCGAAGAAATTTGTATTTTTTACTTTAATTATTTGGGGTATTGTCGCATTTTGTACGGGGTTTGTGCAAAATACAGCAGAATTGCTAATTATCCGCTTTATCCTCGGTGTTTGCGAAGGTGGTGTGTGGCCTGCAACCTTGGTGCTGCTGAGTAAATGGTTCCCACTTCATGAGCGCGCCCGTGCAAACGCTTACTGGATGATGTGTATCCCGTTGGCTTCGATTATCATGTCACCGATTTCGGGTTGGATTTTACATGTATCCAACTGGCGTTATTTGTTCTTCATTGAAGGCGCTTTCCCATGGGTTTGGGCTATCATTTGGTGGTTCTTCATCGATGACGAACCTGCTCAAGCTAAATGGATATCCGCTGAAGAAAAAAATTACATTTTAACTTCTCTTGAAGAAGACCAAGTCAGTATCGGAACGGAAGGAAATACGGACTATAAGTCGGTCTTTAAAAGCGGCAAGGTTTGGATGCTGGTATTGTACTACTTCTTGATGCAGATTGGCTTTTACGGGTTCAGCCTCTGGCTGCCAACCTTGGTCAAGCAAATTTCACACTCCGGGAATGTCGGCACGGGGTTGCTCTCCGCTTTGCCATGGATTGCCGCGTTGATTGGCCTGTACATTAACGCCAAGCATTCTGATAAAACAGGCGAACGCCGAAAGCATGCATCCATCCCAGTTGTAATTGGCTCGGCATGCCTCTTGGCATCCGTATTACTCGGAAAAAGTCAACCTGTTCTATCCATGATCTTTGTTATCATTGCTGAAGGATTTATGTATGCTTACAACGGCGTTTTCTGGGCAATCCCAGGAGGTATGTTGCCGCGCGAAACATTGGGTGGCGCGATGGGACTTATTAACGGAATCGGAAATTTAGGTGGATTTTTCGGGCCCTTTATTGTTGGCTATTTAATTCAGTCTACAGGTGGCAACTTCTTCTCAGGGGTTATTTTCTTGGTGGTTTGCCAGGTGCTAGCTGCCATTGTGATTGTTTCTGTGAAGGTAAAACAAAATTACACGGGTTCCGACATTCATGCGCACGCTTCACACTAATCTTTAAATCTTCGGATCACGCTAAAACGGGAGGAGAATCTATATGATTCCCTCCTTTTTGTCGTACTTTGGACTTGGATAATGCTGTTGAGTTGAGCTCATAAGGATGTACATGCGGTAAAATCCCCCATACTCCTCCAAGAAGTACATCGATACCCACGAAGCACATCACGTTCCTGACAAATTTCAGTACGTACCACACCTCAAAATTCTTCTCTTGCGCCGTGATCTCAAGGCGCTCTCTTTTGAACCTTTTACTTTTGTCATAACGCATGCTTTCATTGTACACCATAATACGGTATATGGTATAGAGGTTCCAATTGAATAGGCGCACCCAGCGTCATGTACTGATGAGCTATGTATAAAAAAGAAACCTGGTTCATGAGTTCGTGAACCAGGTTGGATGAGAGTTTGGAGTTGGGGTGTAAAACCGCTTTATTTCCTGCCAAATTGTGCGATCCTTTTTCGTTCTTTTCTCTTTGGTCACGTTCTTCACCTCATGGTTTTGTCTTATCAGAGCTTCGTTTTATCAGGGTTGAAACCGATTATCTGTAAATCATGGTGTACAAGTCGCGATCGCCATGTTCTTCTACGAAGTTCTGAATCGTTTTTGGTGAAAGTTTTTTCAGTGGAGTTGTTGAGTTCCGCCTTACAACGGTGTGTAGTACTGAAAACACGTTGTTCATCATCCGATGTCACCTCGCTTTCGTTTACAAGGTAATTTTTGATCGTTTTTTGTCCCTTGACAAAGCCGGATTCGAGTCGTGAAAGCGACATTCATGGCTAAGGAAAGCGGATATCATTGCTTCCATACTCTCAAAATCAGCGTTTTTCTCCAGTTTTCTACGACGGTTGGAAATGTTGGAACAGTTGTCCAGTCACTGCCTCAAAATTTCACGGATCCCGGTGTTTTAGCATTGGAAACAATTCTTTTGGTGGTTGCGTTTGTCTCAGGAATGGTGTTGCTGAAATATGTGCCGCTTTTTTTATCACATAAAGTAAAACTCTGATGCGTAATGTCTAACCCATGGATATGAAGTGCGAGGGGCCCGATAATACGGGCCTTTTCGACGGTAAAAGTCAGGCCATCCCATGAATTTGTGAGAAAAAGTTCTAGATATTTTCAAACCGCATAACGACATTTTTCGTATTTGTAACGTGATAGGATATAGTCGCACGCTAATACTCATATTGAAATGGGAGGCCAACATGGGAAAGCACAGCAAGCCAATGGCAACACAGAAGAAACGCAAACCTAAAAGATACATCACATCGTGGGTTGTTGTAATGCTCATTACCGTCTTGATTGCCTCAATATATTCGCTAGGCGTCGGTTGTGTCGTTGTCGTTCTTTACATATTCGCCTTCTTGCTGACAATTCTAGACGGAAAGAACACCAAGACCGTGCGAAGGTGACCCTCATAGGTCCTTTGACTTCTCTTTGGCTCGCCAACCTATGAAGGTTTTATGGGAGAATCCCAAGTTGAGGTTGCTGATAGGCAAAGCTTGACTTCCACTGTTTGAGCACGGACTGGCTGTTCAACCACTGAGATTTCGGAAAATATTCGTGCTTGAGCTGAAAATACGCATTAAAGAGTTGGTGAGCCAGGTGGGACGCCGTTTGCGTACTTGAACCTCCTCCCGGTACCATCACAGCCACTGCGACTTGAGGATGTCGATACGGAGCATAGGCGATGGTCACGGAATTATACACAGGTTGACCATGAATATAAATTTGCGCAGTTCCGGTCTTGCCGGCAGCTCGGTAGGGGGTTCCGGCGAACCCGCCTTGGTAGAGAAGGCCCTGTGGATTGTTTGCCATTTCGTACATCCCTTTTTGCACGTCCTGCAAAAAAGTTGGGTTGATATTCAATCGAGCTTGAACGACTGGTTTAAATACCTTGACAGGTTTAGCATGTGAAGAATTTGGCAAGACATTGGGTGGGAAAATGGCTTTTAACAGGTGAGGCTGCAATCGAACCCCGTTGTTAGCGATGGTGGCTACGTATTGAGCCATTTCAATGGGAGTGAACATTTGCGATTGCCCGATCGCAGCAAATGCTAAATCTGGAACTGCACCGTGGTTTACGTAGTATCCACGTGTTTTCATACTTTTCATCGCTTTTTGCAGATTATAGGGAACCTCTTGATAGTTTTTTTGGGTATCCTCGATAAAGAATTGCCCGGGGACTTCGCCTGGCAAATCAATACCTGTAAGACGACCCAACCCGAAACGATATTCCCACCCAAACAACGTGTCAATTCCTTTGACAAAATCTGTTTTGACCCACTGACTATAGCTCATTCCATTGGGGTATTGATTTTTGTGCCAGTCGCCAAGAATTAATCCTAAATGGTAGAAAAACGTGTCATCGGACAGTTCAATGGCCCGGGTGACATTGACCCAACCAAATCCAGGCAGGTACCAGTTGTGAAAAATCCGATTTCCAATCTGTAAAAATCCATGGTCGAAAATTTGAGTACTGGGAGTGATGGCTCCCGACTCCAATCCGGCAATCCCGTTGGCAGGTTTCACCGTAGAGCCCGGATAACCTGGGCTTTGGATCGCGTTGTTCAACAAGGCGTCGGATGTAGATAGATATTGGCTATGCTGACCGAGTGTACCATTGACAAACCAGTTGGGATCTAAGTACGGGTAACTCACCATGGATAAAACGCCGCCTGTTTTTACATTCAACATGACTGCCGATGCGTTGGCGATCTCAGATTTTAAAGGGGAATGTTGCACGAAGCTGGATACAATCTCTTGGGCTTTCGCCTGAAGAGCAGCGTTTAAGGTCAGTTGCACGCTGTCTCCGGTGGTCGGCGCAGGGTCCAATCCTACGCGGCGGGTGGGCACACCAAACAGATTCACTTTGAGCGCTTCGCTGCCTGGCTTTCCTTGGAGATATTTTTCGTACTCAGCTTCGATACCCGATTCGCCCACCGTTTGAGTAAGTAAGTAGTGTTTGTTCACGTAATACTTTTCATTCTGCGCAGTAATCGGGCCCACGTACCCCAAAATATGACCTGCAAAGTCCCCCATGGGATAGTTTCGTTGGGGTTCCAGTTGAATGTAGATTCCAGGAAGTTGGGAACGGTGCTCGTAAATGAATGAAATTTGCTGGTATGTGGCGTTCTGAAAGAGTCGCACCTGAGGTGCTTGCGCGTTTTGCTGCATGTGTTGAATCAAAGTCTTTGACGGCACTTTTAAAACCGGAGCCAACATCTTGGCAATCTGCACATAGTGCAGATTTTCTTTGGGAAGGCGAATCATGTAGATCGAAAATACAGGTAGGCTGTCCGCAATCAGTTTTCCATCACTGGAGTAAATATCTCCGCGTGTGGGGAGAACAGGCACCGTACTCAACTGTGTGCTTTGCGCAGAAGCCAATAACTTCGGCCCCAGGGCAATTTGAACATAGGCCAAGCGAACAAGCACCGTGGTAAGTGCGAGAAATACCAGTGAATAGATAACTCTGCTTCGAAACCTTATCCTCTTTTTTACCTTGAACACTTTTGAACGTTTTGCTTCCATTTTTAGTTCACCATCCTAACCGACTGATGATCATCGGCCATGATAGCGTATGGAAATAAAAAACCGTTCGAAAGAAACATGTGACCTTTACACATTTTCGCTCGAACGTTGGAAAGAACATAAGGTCAATGGAACGATTGCCGTTACTTGGACTTCCCGGCCTTCACTTAAATCGATGGATACATTCCATCCCATACGATCTTTCTGTAGCTTTCGGGGTCAGTGGCGCCTTCTGTGCTAATCAATAGAATTCTTGAATTCGCGTCTAATTGAAGCTGTGAAGCGACTGCTTGCAACTCTTGTTCTTCTTGAATAAGACTGAGCACGCCCAAACCTACAGCGCCCGATTCGCCGGATATGATACGGGGATCACCAGGCAACGGGTTGCCGAGCATTCGCATCGCTTTTGCAGAAACATCGTCCGGACAGGAAATATACATATCTGCATAATCCCTCAACACCTTCCATGCGACAGTACTGGGTTCACCGCAAGCGAGCCCCGCCATAATCGTGGACAATTCACCCGTTACTGCATGAGGTTTCCCGTCGTTGATAGACGCCGATGTGTACAAACATGCCGCGTTATCAGGTTCCACAATGACTGTAGTTGGTCTGGATTCCCCATACTTGGATGACAGATATACCGCTACACTGGCTGCAAAGGAGCCTACGCCGGCTTGTAGAAAAACATGAGTCGGACCTTCATCTCCAGCTTGTTCAATCTGTTCCATGGCCTCATCCATCAGCGTAAAATACCCTTGCATAATCCAGGTGGGGATTTGCTCATATCCTTCCCACGCGGTGTCCTGTACCAACACGGCGCGATGTCGGTCAGCGTATCGCTTGGCAAATCTTACGGTGTCGTCGTAATTGAGTTCAGTAATGGACGCTTGCGCGCCTTCTTGTTTGATATCGTTTAAACGGAATTGGGACGAACCTTTCGGCATAAACACGACGGATTTCTGACCGACTTGTCTGGCAGCCCAGGCAATTCCTCTGCCGTGGTTTCCATCCGTAGCTGTGACAAAGACGATGTCTCCCAGTTGTTCCTTGATGGGCCTCGATTTCAGCCTCTCAAATGAAAGCTCTGAAATGTCGATGTTCAGTTGATTCGCCAAATACCTCCCAATGGCATAGGAACCACCCAATGCTTTAAAAGCATTGAGGCCAAACCGGTATGACTCGTCCTTGATCCAAATTTTTTGTACATGAAGCCTGCGTGACAGTTCACGCATCGTATGCAAAGGTGTCATCTGGTATCCGGGGAAACTCTTGTGGAAGTTTCTCACCTTTTCAATGACTTCCTGGTTGACCAAGTGTAAAGACAATTCTTCAATCGTTTCGTTTGTGCGCGACCGATCATTGATGAGGTGCTTTAACGATACCCGAACTGTCATGGGGGGTCCCTCCGCAAAAATTCAATCCGCGAATAAAAGTTGAAATCGTCATGGGCATAGTCTCAATCTCAATCTCTGTCTCAATCTCAATCATTCATCTCTATTTCGAAACCTTGTTCAGTCCTTCAAGTATCCACGGTACGAATTATACATGTAAAATGCGTTGTTTGACGCTGAGCTAGAGGGTCCAACCTCCGGAATGTGCGCAGGTTATTGGCCAGACACGGCCGCCTGGGTGTGGCTTGGCAATGTCCCCTTTTGAATCAACGTGGGCGGTGTGCCGACTCCGTAGTGATAGACCATGGAGCCTCCGAGTGAGCCGGTAATCGTGATCATAGCTGTAGCTGCGACGAGCAACAGCGACGACAAAATGGTCGCGCGGCCTTGTCCACGGCCCAATATAGACCATTGACCGGGCTTGGTTTTCGACAAGAGGCGTACAACCCAGGATAAAAACGCAAACAATCCAGTCAACACGGCAAATGTCTGATGCTTGGACAGGATCGCCGCCGTCTGTGGCGTCCAACGCACATAGTGCTCAGACAAAACACCCGTGGCAGCGGCTGCAGCAATGGCAAACAGCGAGAGGGTCAACACCCAAAAGCCGGCCCGCTGCAAAAAGTTTTGTTCGCGACCTACGAGATACCGGAGAATCTCAATCAACACGGCGAGATACAGCAACGCAATCGGGAAGTGTAAGACCATCGGGTGAATCGTTCTCGGGAATACCGCCGTTCCAAAGCGAATCCACGCACTTAAAAAACCGTTCCAAATCGACTGTAAGGCAGCCATGGTCATCCATCCTCCAAACTATAAAAGATAATCGCACCCGAAGTGGAAAGGGGTGGGGAAACAACTAAGGTGTTAAGTATTTTAACGGTATCCGGTCAAGTCATTTGAGTTTTTGGAGTCGGCTCGGTCTCGTTCGCCGGAGTTTTGCGGCCCCAAATCAAGTACAATGTGGCCAGATTGAAGTACATGACGCTCATCGGTGCAAACTCAAACACGTTTTCGACAAAGTTGTGAAAGACCACGGCGAGCAGCCCCGTGACTCCACCCAAGACGACGAACTTGGCTCGCCCTGTCATGGGGCGGACGACTTTGCGAATCACTTCTCGAATCAACGCAATGTGCAGGGATAGAAACAACACCAAACCGATGATCCCGGATTCACCGAGCGTTTTTGCATAAAAGTTGTCGGAATAGATTCCGAGGTGGAAATCGACCGCGACCAGTCCGCCATAGCGACCTAGTCCCGCACCGAACAGAGGATTGGGGGCGAGGTGGTCAAATGCTTGCATCCAGCGTGCGAGCCGTCCTCCTTCGGTAGCCGATTTTAGGTAGTAAACCGGGGACAGAAGGTGCATAAAGCGGATGTGTATGGACGGGACAAAGAAGGCGATGACGATGACAACGGCGAGTGGAATGAGCAGACGGCGTTCAAATAGAACCGCGACAATGATTACGGCGAGGCCAAGGGCGACCCACGCACCCCGAGTAAAGGTAAATAAGAGGGTGGCGAGGCAGACCAAAGACCCAAAGCCGTACATCCACTTTCGCACGCGGTGTTGTTCGTACATGAACAATCCAAAGACCAGCGGAGTCATCAGGGCCATGTACGCCCCGAGTTCGTTTGGACTCATCAGCACGGAGTACACTCGGGTCCGAAAGTGCTCTCCAGGACTAATCCATGCCGCTGGAATGGGCGCCTTGGTGATGTACTGATACACTCCATGGATGCCAATTAAGATCGCGATCGCGGCGGCTGCATGTAGCAGTTTCAGCACGTCCTTGGGTGCGACGACAAACGGGATCAAAAATGTGTACAGCATGTAGTAGATATCCGTGCGGTAGCCGTCGATCGCAACCAACGGATGAGCCAATCCAGCCAACATGAGGGCAAACCCAAAAAGCATGTACCACCCGGCAAATCGCTGCCAGGTAAAGAGGCCCGGACGGCTGCCCTCGACCCAGTGCTTCAAGGCAATGGCGGCAAGAATCAGCAGGACGACCTTGTCCCAAATGATACCTAAGAGGTGAATGTGAGGCAGGCGCAAGGCATAGTCCACCAATGGGTAGGCGACGAGCGCATACATGCTCCATCTGGCGAGACGACTGCTGTTTAAACCATCTGATTGTGAGTTTCCCGCAGTACCTTGGAATCGAAACAAGTTGGCATTCATTCGAGAAATGCTTGCGTTCATGCGTATCAACAGCCTCCTTTTTTGCGCTGTTGTCTTTTGAGACATGTCTTTAAAGGCTTTGTGCACCTGCGCGTTGTCGGTGGATGGGTCGTCTTAAACCCGTTCGCCCCAGAAGAGTAAAGGATGCTGTGTTGTGAGAGCCAAATCTTAGGGAACGTGTCATTCGAGAACTTACCCTACAAGAACAATTTTGAAATTGTATTGAGAGGGTTGGGCGCAATTCGGAGCGCGCCATTCAGCACAAAAATAAAGATAGATAATTAAGAAATTTCAATATTAATTACAGGTTCAAGCTTTATATTGCTAGGATGGACATAAAACCGCTTCGACGGCTGTGTTCCATGAAATTCTTGGAGTGTCGGGTCTCAGTCCTGCGTTGCATGGGGGGGAACGCGGTGAAACGGTGGTTTCTGAAAGGCGCGACCGAGCGGCAAAATTCTAAAGAGGAGCTTCGGTTGGCCAAAGAGAAATTGGAGTCCTTCTTTCAAAGCACGACCGACGCCATCGTGGAGTTTGACACCCATTACAAGGTACTCATGGTCAATCCCGCATACGAGAGGATGTTTGGCTGGAGTCAGAACGAAGTAGTTGGGCGAAGATTCCCGAATGTTCCTGCGGCCTATTTGGAAGAAACGCTCAAACTGGTGGAGCGAGTGGAAACCGGGCACTCCGTCGCGTACCTTGAAACGGTCCGTTCCCGAAAGGATGGCACGCTTCTTCATGTGAACATTTCTCTAGCCCCCATTTACGACGATAAAACCGGAGAACTTAAAAGTTTCATCACCGTGCTGCGCGATATTACAGACCACAAACAGACTCAGGACTTATTGAGAAAATCGGAAAAACTCCACATCGCCGGCCAATTGGCGGCTGGCGTCGCCCACGAGATACGAAATCCTCTGACGTCCATTAAAGGGTTTGTCCAGTTGATGCAATCGACAGGAAGGGTGAATGTCGAACACTTGGACATTATCCTTTCGGAAATCTCGCGCATCGAGCTGATCACCAAAGAGTTTGTCTTGTTGGCCAAACCTGGCGGTTTTAACCTGCAGACCTTGGGTATCGACTCTGTGGTGCACCCGGTGTTCGACCTCTTAACGGCTCAAGCCAGTTTAGGCAATGTCCGCCTTTGCTTAGACGACCAAACACCGGAGGTTCAAGTGACGGGCGACCCAGATCAATTAAAACAGGTGTTGATCAACATTGTAAAAAATGCCATCGAAGCGACTCCGCCAGGCGGAACCGTTCATTTGGCCACCAGGTCGTTAGACCCTGTGCGTGTCCTCATATCCGTGTCGGACTGTGGTCCAGGCATCCCTTCAGAACGACTCTCCATGCTCGGTGAACCATTTTACTCGACCAAAGAGCACGGAAGCGGCCTTGGTCTGATGGTGAGTTCAAAAATCATCCAAAGCCACCACGGCACCCTTCGATTCGAAAACAACGAACCGCACGGCACAGTGGTCAAAATTGAACTGCCGCGTATTCAGTGAATTTGACGTCCAAGCGGCATTTCCCAAGCAAAACGGGACCCCCATTACCATAGGTCACTTGGTGTTTGATGTCATCGTGATCGCGGTCTTGTTCTACGTCACAGGGCGCCTGATCGATCGCCACGTGGAGGTGTAGGGATGGGTGACGAGTTTAATGCGTCGCAGCCCATCTACTTTCAGCTCGTGCAGCGCATTTGCAAACAGATTGTGAAAGGGGACCTCGGCGCGGGGGAGAAACTGCCTTCCGTGCGAGGTATGGCAATCCAAGCGGGAGTCAATCCTAACACGATTCAGCGCGTCTACACAGAACTAGAGCGGATGGACGTGGTCGAAACCAAACGGGGGCAGGGGACGTTTGTGACAGCGAAACCGGAACGTTTGCGCCAATTGCGCGACGAGTTGATGGCTGAACACGTTTTGGCATTCTTGACAGACATGCACCAAATGGGATTTTCTCCTGTTGAAATCATCCAGGCATTGAGAGAATACTTGGACCGGCAGGACGGAAATTCACACAAGGTGCAACAACGTGGACGTGGACCAGAATGATGCGGAACCCAAACACTCTGATCCCAAACTCTTGCATCGTACGAAGCATCGTGGCCCCAATCACTGGGTGGAACGCGCGTCATGAAGCATCGCGAGTACCAAAACCGTATACAAGTAGTTTTGCGAATCCATCTGTACAGGAGGTCGACATGGAACCGTTGACTGTTACATTTAAAAACGTATCCAAACGCTATCCGACCAAGGATGCGGTAAAGGACCTGACGTTCGAATTGCCGCTGGGTCAGGTCATTGGCTTCATAGGGCCAAACGGAAGCGGGAAGTCCACCACGTTGAGACTGATGGCCGGACTGCTTCACCCGACACAGGGTGAGGTGCGTTTGAACGGACAGGTGGTGAACCGAAGGGCGTCGTCGCAGATCTCCTACCTCTCCGACGATTCCGCGGTCTACCCTTTTTACACGGTCGGGGAAATGGTCAATTACTACAAGGGGATTTTTTCAGACTTTGACGCGCACAAAGCGCAGGAAATGTTGTCTTTTATGAATTTGGATGCTGCACAAAACGTCCGGACACTCTCCAAAGGGAACCTTGGCCGTCTGAAAATCGTTTTAGTCGTTGCCCGAACCGTTCCGCTGATTGTAATGGATGAGCCGTTATCCGGACTCGATCCTTTGGTTCGCGAATCCATCGTCAAAGGGCTCATCTCCTTCGTAGACCTGACCTCTCAAACGGTGGTGATGTCGACCCACGAAGTCGACGAAATCGAACCCTTGCTCGATGTCGCAGTCTTGATGAATGAAGGCCGCACCGTAGCGATGGATTCGACGGAAAACATCCGATCGCGCTGCGGCCAAAACATGGTCGGGTGGATGAAGTCCGTTTTAGGCGGTGCAGACATGAAGGTGCAGTGAACGTAGCTGCACTTCACCTCCACATACCATCGAATTTCCAATTCGATGCCTTGACATGGGGTGGACCGGTACACACTCAATCCCTGTCAAATATTCTGGAGCCAAACATGGACCAAGGTCCGTTACAACAAAGACCTTGGTCCATGTTTTCGTGGGACAAACTCGTTGCGACAAGCTTCCACATACAGTAATTCAACACTGTAGGGAAGCGATGTGGTATTTGTGAAACAACGAGTGTCTGTGAAAACCAAGTCTAAACTGCACGCCAAAACTTACCGGCCAACCCTTTCCCCACCATGGCAAACGCAGTACCAAAAGCTCCTCCATACGGTCGGTGTCGATCCGCTGGTGCACGTAGGGCCGCTGCTCAGTTCCGGGTCCACCTATTACACTCGAGTGAAAGTCATCGGCAACCAAAAAGCCAGGGCGCTGGCAACCCTGATTCGCCCAACCGTTCAGTTTGGAAACATCACATTTAAAGTCATTGTGCTCAACCAAAAAGGCAGCACCGTCACCCCCTTTTCAGGACCGTTCTCCGCGCTCAAAACGGTGCGGATCTTGAGGCTTGCACTTCGTTCGAACCCATTGTTTCGTTTTGCCATCGTCGGGCCTGTTTCGAACGTATACCCCGTTTTTGCCAAGCAGGTGGTGCAATTCTACAACGATAACCTGGCGGATTACCGCGGCAACTTCAATGGGGTCACTGCGTTTGTCTTCGCCGAAGTGCTCAAGGAATCTTTGGGGAATATCGGCATTGCCTATTCTACAATCAGTCAAAGTGCCCCTGGCGTTGCTAGAAGCGCCACCCTGCGAAACAAGTAAATTAATTCTTATTGGCATAATGGGAAACAAGCATAAAGCCCTCCTAACTATTGGGCGGACTTTGTGCTTATTTAGTGGGGAAGGGCCTATTGAACGGATACAAAATCTTTGCGTTGGCGAATAGTAATTAAGCTCACAAGTTCTTGCCTTCTTTGATCTCGGAATAAGACTTCAATTCGCTAACTTTGGCCATGTACCATCACTTTAGGATGGTCGTCATCACGATTTCTCATCCTTAAGTTGACGTTCAATTAATTCACTTGGTGCCTTTTACCTTCGTCGATACAGCCTTCACGGCTCCTTCACGTCAAGGACGCGCTCGTTCACATACTGCAATTTGTACCGTTCTACTTTTTGTGTGGCCGTTTTGGGGATCTCGTTCATGGCTTCGATGTACCTTGGCCACATAAAGGCAGGGAGCTGCTTTTGGCAGAAATCGTAAACCTCCATCGGTGTGACGGAGCCACCTGTCTTTACGCACAGTTTGATTTCCTCTTCGGCAACCTCATCTGCGACTCCGACCGCTGCAACGTCCAGAATGTGAGGGTGTTTCATCAGAACCGTTTCGATTTCGTACGGCGAAATGTTTTCCCCGCGACACCTAATAATTTCCTTTAACCTTCCTACAAAGTATAAATACCCTTCGTCATCCAGATATCCCACGTCTCCTGTGTGAAACCAAAGGGTTCGGAGGGACATTAATGTCTGTTGGGGAGCCTTGTAGTACTCTTCGAAAATGACATGGGGCGCGTTGGGCCTGACGACAATTTCCCCGTGCTGATAGGCGTCAAGGATTCGGTCTTGGCGATCGACAATCGCGACTTGCATGGTAGACCTGGGTTTTCCCACAGAGAAGCGCTTGTACATGGAAATGCTGTTTGATGTAGTGAATCCGCCGAGCTCGGTCATCCCGTACAATTCCATGACTTTCAGACCAAATTTGCTCTCAATCGCCTCCCACACCAGTTTAGGGGCCCCGCCTCCAACGCATCGAGTGACCTGATGGTCGGTTGTCCCAGCTTCCTTTGACAATATGGCCAGCACGGTCCCGACATACGTGAAGCACGTCACCTTGTATCGGCGGACGGTGTCCCAGAATCGGCTTGCGGAGAACTTTTGATCGATCGCGATCGACGCCCCGGCACAGAGAGAAGCCATGTAACCGTACATCTGAGGGTTGGCGTGGAATAATGGGAGGAAAACATACATGCGGTCTTCACTCGTCAGACCGAGTACTTTGACCATGTCAAACCCGGACTCAAGATAACACTGGTGAGAGATGACGACCCCTTTTGGGGATGACGTAGTTCCTGAAGTGTAGAGAATGGCTGCAGGGGCCGAAGCAGGGACCGCAGCGGCAGGGCTTAAGGGTGGCGCAGCATCGGAATCTCGCGACAAAGATTTGAACGCATCGGTAAGGTTTAGGAACGGGACCGTGTCAAAGTGCATGTCGTTCAGGGCCTGATAAAAAGCGGTATCGCACACCACCATACAGCTCTCGCTTTGCGTTGCAATATATTCCAATTGGGTTTTGTTTAACCCGGTGTGGAGTGGAACCATGACGGCGCCTTTTTTCGCGATGGCCATCCAAGTGAAAATAAAAAGGGGGGAGTTCCCCATCAAAACAGCCACATGAGCACCCGTTTCGACTCCGTAGGAATCGAGCAGCACTGCAACCTGTTCTACCGCTTGTAAGGTCTGCGAAAATGTCCATTCTTCATCCTGATGGAACAAAAAAGGTTTATTTGGAGAGGCTTGTGCCTTCTCTAAAAACATTGGATAGATCACGATGGCATCGCCTTCCCAATTTCTTTGGCAATCGTGTTGCGCAAAATTTCGTTGCTTCCACCTGCAATTTCGTAGGCTTTGGCGTCGCGTAAAAACCGCCCTAAAGGGGCATTGATGGTCGTGCCAAAGGCACCGCAGACCTGTACCGCATCTTCGCAGACTTTTGTGGCCATCGTTCCGGCAAAGAGTTTGGCTTGACTTGCCTCACTGATGGCGCTTTGACCTTCTTGATCCAACAATGTGGCGGCACGGTAGGTCAGCAGTCTGGCCGCGTTGATGTTGGTTAACATGTGTGCGAACATCCACTGTATTCCCTGGAATTCAAACACCTTTTGGTCGAAGGCAGACCTTTGGTTGACCCAATCCAGGCTGTAATCGTAGGCCGCCCGCGCAATCCCAATACTGATTGCAGCGGCGATGGTACGGCTGTTGTTGAGAGTGGTCACGGCCTGTTTGAGTCCCTTTCCTTCTATGCCAATCAGTTGGTAATCCTCGACGACGACATCTTCCAGTACGACGTCCACATGGGGACCGTTTCTGAGGCCAAATGTCTCCGAAAGCTCCCCCATCTCTGTCCGGACTCCCAGTACATCCCTTTCAACAGCGAACACGGAAACGCCCACTTCCGTTTCCGCTAAGATAATGAAAAATTCCGCAGCAGATCCGCTGGTAATAAAGGTTTTGCGTCCGTTGATGACCCATTGGTTTCCTTTGCGGACTGCCTTTGTATCCAGGTGCCGAATATCGGAACCTCGCCCTGACTCGGTCAACGCATAAGATGAAATCAGTCCATCCCGAAATTTAGGGAGAAAGACGTCTTTGGCCTTCTCATTTCCGTACAACAGGAGCATTGTTTCAGCCTGGAAAATCGTAATGAGGGAAATGGCCGTAGCAGCGCAGCCATACGCCACTTCCTCCATCAGAATACACGCGTCCAGTTTACTTTTGCCTAAGCCGTTGTAACGGGTGGGCACCGTCAGTGTAGTGTAGCCTTTTCGTGCCATCGACTTAATAATTTCAGTTGGATAGATGTCTTGGATGTCTCGTTCGTGCGCACTTGGCGTGACTTCGTTGCGTACAAAGAGCTGGATCTCGTCACGACAGGACAACTCATTTTCCGACAGACCGAATCTCATACAGTTCACCTCAAGATTGCTCATGGTCATTCGAAGGAGTTCACATTCGATGCTGACAGTAAGAGAGATTGACATGCCATATGCCTGCTAAGTCCTAAATGAGACCTCAAAGACGTCGTTGATGTACCGGATAGTAACCAGCAAATACTGTGCCATTTGTGGTCTCGTGAAAGGGATATAACCTTGTATAACCTTGGGGTCCACCGTTTTGGGCACATCAGGTACAACCTTTTGGCCATCGTGTTCCATGGAATCACCCCCGAGCAAAACCCTATGTCGATGGTTGACTGAGCTTCATTGCAAGGAGCATATCAATTTTTTGCTAGGTCTATTTTTTATTCAATTTTGAATATATAATCAAAAATAAATATTTGAAAATGAATATAAGGGGGGATTTAATGGCTCATTTTACAAATGACGAACTGTGGGGTATTTTGGATTCTTGCGGTGATGGGATCTACGTTTGTGATGCGACGCTGAAGGGCATTTGGGTGAATGAAATATTCGAGTCCATTACAGGAGTTACACGGGATGTTTGGTACCGATACACAGTATACGAAATGCTGGAACGAAATATGGTGAGTGACTCTGTGGTCAAACGCGTGTACGACCAAAAAAAGGCGGTGACCATTCTCCAAACCTATAAGACAAGCGATCGCGTAGCGCTTCTGATTGGTAAACCCATTTTGGCGGACGGACAGATTGCAAAAATCGTGGTGACCGCGAAAGACGTGACCGATATTAAGCTGATGTCAGATGAGTTAGAACGTTTAAAGAAAGAGAATCAGCGCGTATACAATAGCCTTCTTAACATGAAGAAGGAGCAAAGTCGTGAAACGGACGAATTGATTTATGCAAGTCAGGCTATGAGTGAAACCATTGCGTTTTGCGAACGTATCAGTCGAGTCGATTCGACCGTATTGCTGTTGGGGGAAACTGGAGTTGGCAAGGACATCATTGCGAGGACCATTCACCGGATGAGTCCGCGCTCCAGTCAGCCTTTCGTCGCCATTAACTGCAGCACACTTCCGAGAGAGTTGTTGGAGTCGGAACTTTTTGGATATGCTGGCGGTGCTTTCACAGGTGCTGACAAGAAAGGACGTCTTGGACTGATTCAGCAAGCCCATCGAGGGACCATATTTCTTGACGAAATTGGCGATATGCCGTTGGACCTCCAAGCAAAACTATTAAGGGTTCTACAGGACAAGACCGTTCGGCCGGTTGGCGGCACTGAAAGTACGAAAGTGGATGTAAGATTTGTCGCAGCGACGAATAAAGATTTGTTTAAACTCGTCCGAGAAGGATTGTTTCGAGAGGACCTTTATTACCGCCTGAATGTCTTAACGGTTCTCATACCTCCGTTGAGACAGCGAAAAGAGGATATTCAGGTTTTAGCGAACTACTACCTGAACAAGTTTAATGTACTCTATGGATGCCGTAAATACTTCCACTTTGATACGGTTAAGGTATTCAAGGAGTATTCGTGGCCGGGGAATGTGCGAGAACTCCAGAACACCATCGAAAGACTGGTGGTTACCCATTTAGAGGACGCGATTCGTCCCATTGACCTGCCTCCACACTTTCAAGACTTAAAAACCCCGTCGGCTGAAGCAAAAGTTCGTGACAGCGTGCCGGTTCAAACCCCGTCCATAAGCCATGTGGAACGGTTTGGCTTATTGCTAAAAGACATCGTTGGCCAGGTAGAGCGAGAAGTCATCCGTTCGGCATTAGAGTCGCATGCAACGGCCACAGAGGCGGCTTTAGCGCTGGGTATCAGTCAGCCAACCATGGTAAGAAAAATGAAAAAGTACAATTTGCAGGTATCGAAGGAGCAGTGAGGGCTGCAGATTTAAGTGCCCATGCCAATACCCGTGTTAAGCATGAGGTTGGCACGGTATTTGCTTTATTTAAGAATAGTGAATAGACTTCAACAGGTTTTAACCAGGGATGGAGAGGGGGTTCAACGCAAGGTATTATAACTGATAATTCAGATGTAATGAATTGGAAGATTCGGCGCAATTAGATTTAATTAAAATTTGTAATACAAATTTTTGTATTGACTTCATTTGGTTTAGAAGGTACAGATAATTGTTAAGGAATACAAGGACAGAGTCAAAGTACTCATCAATAACAACATGAAGAGGTGTTGGTATGAGCGAAGAGTCAGGAATTTTGGGATTAGGTAAGGCGGAACGCCCTGCATTTTGGGCAACGTTCCTCGGTTGGGGTCTCGACGGATTTGACTACATGATGTATACCCTGGTTATTGCATTAATCATGCGATCGCTTCATTTAACGACCACGCAAGGTGGAATGATCGGAACCGTTACTTTGTTTCTCTCCGCGCTCGGCGGTATTATCGCGGGTACAGTTTCTGACCGGATCGGTCGAGTAAAAGCATTAGGGCTTGCGGTCATTGTATATTCGGTCTTTACGTTCCTTTCCGGTATTGCGACTTCGTATCCAGAAATGTTGGTTTTCAGGGCATTTGAAGGCTTAGGGTTTGGCGGTGAGTGGGCGGTCGGTGCTGTGCTAATTTCTGAAAGCGTTTCCAGTAAAAACCGTGGTAAGATTCTTGGATACGTTCAAGGTTCTTGGGCTTTGGGTTGGGCTGCGGCACTGATTTTAGAGACGATTGTCGTGAGTGTATTTCCAAGTAGTATTTCTTGGCGCATTATGTTCTGGTTTGGAATACTCCCGGCTCTACTCGCTTTTTACATCCTTAAAAAGGTTCCAGAACCTCAAACATGGCAGAAGGCTGCGACTGCTGAAGCTAAAAAGACAAACATTAGCTTTTTCGAGATTTTCAAGCCGGCATTGCTCCGGAAAACCATCTTCGCATCCTTGTTAGCTGTAGGTGCTCAGAGTGGATATTATTCGATATTTACATGGCTTCCGACTTACCTAAAAACTGTAAAGCACCTGTCTGTCGTGGGTTCGGCCGGTTACTTGGCCACGATTATTGTGGGTTCGTTTGTTGGATATGTCCTTTCCGGATATATCAACGACTGGTTGGGGCGCAAGGCGACATTTGTCTTGTATTCTGTGTTCAGCGGCATTATCGTCTTGAGCTATACCCACTTTCACATCACAAATGGCACCATGCTGATTCTTGGTTTTCCGCTCGGATTTTTCGCATCCGGCATCTTCAGCGGGTTTGGTCCATTTCTGGCGGAACTGTATCCGACGGATGCAAGAGGCGCTGGCCAGGGATTTTGTTACAACTTTGGACGCGGTGTAGCCGCTTTTGCACCAGCCATCGTAGGCGCTTTAGCGGTGAAGTATGGATTGACGCTAGGAATGTCCATTTTTGGTCCCGCAGCCTATGTTCTTTGCATCATTTCGTTGATCTTCCTGCCTGAAACGCGGGGTAAGGAACTGTCGGGTGATGTGGGGGCGTCGGTGAGCCTTCATTAGGACTGCAGGAGCCATGACTGTCATGGTGGAGAGAAGGAAGACGGGGATGATGTCCCCGTCTTCTTGTTATAAAATGCCTGCGGCTTCAGCGAGGTATTCGATAAGGTGTACTGCACGGACATTCTCTAGTTTTTCACGCTCAATACCCAGCTTCATTTGAATCAGGCAACCCGGGTTCGTGGTCACAATGACACTGGCTTTTGTGTCTTTGGCGTGCTCCATTTTCCGGTCCAAGATGGTCATCGACTCTTCGTAATTGACGATGTTGTAGATCCCCGCCGACCCACAGCACATGTTGGCTTCCGTCATGGGCTGAAAGTCGATGCCGGGTATGCTTTTGAGCAAGTCCAACGGTTCTTTCGTCACCTTTTGGACATTCGTCATGTGACAAGACGGTTGGTAAGTGACCCGTTCCCCAGGTGCCTCTTGTTGGGTGGTTCGGTTGACCGGAATTCCGCCGCACAGGGCTAGAATTTGACTGATGTCCTTGGTCTTGGCTGCGAATTTTAGAGCGCGGTCATGCCATTCAGGATCGTTTTGAAACAGGTGACCGTATTCGGACAACATGGCCCCGCATCCGCCTGCGTTGTTCACCACAAAGTCGACTGGTTCTTGTTCAAATGCCGCAATGTTGCGCTTCGCAAGGTCTTTCGATTGGTCGACTTCACCTGCATGTGCGTGCAAAGCCCCGCAGCACGTTTGCTCTTCGACGACGATCACGTCGCAGCCTGCTTCGGCCAGAAGCTGTATCGACAGCCGATTAATCCGTTGGAACATGGCGTCCATGATGCACCCTGTAAAGAAGGCCACGGTGTATTGGCGGGTGCCTTTGGCTGGTACGCGGTTCGGCAGCATGGTTCTTTCTTTGGGCGAAACGGGATCGGACAAAGTCGCCTCGAACGCACCTAGGTGGTACGGCAATTTATCCGTCAACCCGACCTTATGGGCCCATTTTTGAAGCCCGCTCTTTTGATAGATCCACATACCATGTCCGATCATCCGCATGGCCGATCGGCTTGGAAACACCTTGCGCAAAAAGATGCGCTTCAGCATTTGGGTCGTCTCCGACTCATTTCTGCGGCGATTCAGGGCCGCTCGAGCGGATTCCAGGATGGCCCCATATTCGACGCCTGTTGGACAGGCGGTCTCGCAGGCGCGGCAGCCCAGACACAAGTCGAGGGGATTCTCTAGAATCGATAAGTCCGTGATTCTGCCCTCGCCGACCATTTTAATGAGGTTGATGCGTCCTCGCGGCGAGTGGGTTTCCTTGCCCATCGTCACATATGTGGGGCACACGGGCAGGCAATAGCCGCATTGAACGCATTGATTGGTCTTGGCATACTGAAACTCCTCGCGAAGTTGTTCCAGAGTCTCACTCATTCCGTCAACACCAGCTTTTGCCCGGGTGCGGGGAAAATTTTGCCTGGGTTTAAAATGTTGTTCGGGTCCCAGCTTTGTTTAATGCGTTTCATCATGTCCAGGCCCGCTTTCCCGAGCTCCATCTCCATGAAGGGGGCTTTCATGATCCCGATGCCGTGCTCGCCGGACAACGTTCCGCCAAATGCAATGGCAGCCTCGAAGATCTCCGCGACGGCTTGCTCCACTCGCCGCATTTCTTCCTTGTCACTCTTGTCGGCCACAATATTTGGGTGAAGATTGCCATCTCCGGCGTGACCAAACACCACCAAATGGAGGTCGTACTTTTTCTTGATCTCTTCGAGGCGTTGGCACATATCCGGAATTTTGCTGCGGGGAACGGTGGCGTCTTCGGATATTTTGGTCGGTTTGATGCGAACAATGGCCGGCGAAACGAGTTTTCGGGCTTTCCACAGGTCCGCCTGTGCGCTTGGCGATTCTGGGATGCGGATTTCCCGCGCACCCACTTCTTTGCACAAGTCGCTCACCTTTGCCAACTCGGCTTCGACTGCAGCAGGATGGCCGTCGAGTTCAATCAGAACCATGGCCCCCGCGTCCACAGGCAATGAGCAGGGTTCGTAGTTTTCTACGGCGACGATGGATGCCTGGTCCATGAGTTCCATTTTTGAAGGCAGGATGCCTGAAGAAAGGATCTTCGAAATGGCTGCTCCAGCGTCTACGAGTTCGTTAAAAATTGCCATCGCCGTTTTTGAAGATGCCGGCTTTGGAATCAGTCGAAGAATCGCTTTGGTAATAATGCCGAGTGTCCCTTCTGAGCCGACAATGAGCTTTGTCAGGTCATACCCGGTCACATTCTTCACGGTTCTCCCGCCCGTACGGATGATCTCCCCTTCCGGCGTGATCACTTCCAGCCCAATGACATAGTCCTTGGTGACGCCGTATTTCAGTCCTCTGGGCCCTCCTGAGTTTTCCGCGAGGTTTCCCCCAATGGTGGAGACATGGGAACTGCTCGGGTCCGGCGGGTACATCAGGCCCTTTTTCTCAGCGGCCTTATGGATATCGGCTGTTAGGACGCCGGGGGAAACAACAGCTACAAGGTCCTCTTCATCGATTTCCAACACGTCGTTCATCACAGACATATCCAGCACGATCCCGCCCTGCACGGGCAACGGCCCGCCGCTGAGCGAAGTAGACTGCCCGCGGGGATAGACGGGGATTTTTGCAGTGTTGGCGTACTTTACAATCTCTGCAACTTCCTGAACGGACTTCGTTTGCACCACAACGTCTGGCAAATACGTACCAAATGACGCATCGAACGAATAACTGTACCGGTCTTGCTCGTCGGTGAACACACGTCCGCTTGCGACAATGTTTTTAATGACCTGAATCTGTTCGGAATTCATTCGATGACTCCTTCCTTTGCCGCAAAATCAAGCTCAAGTGTCTAAAAAAGCGATTTCAAAGTTGGTCTGGTGGTCAGTCCAGTTGTTCCAGAGTAAAAGAGATATATCTGAGACCTACTGCTTTTTACCTATTATAAGTTATTTCAGTAAAGTTGGAACAGGGGTCATTGAATTAAGAGAAAGAACCTGCGTACCGGTCCTTGATGCTGTCGAGATGATACACCATCATTTGTTGAGCCAATTCTGCGTCTTGACTTTCAATGGCTTGATAGATATTCCAATGCTCTTTTAAAACCATTTCGCTCTTTCCCGGAACCATCATGCTTTTACTTCGACTGTCTTCGATTCCTTGTTTAAATTTGTCCGAAAAAAGTTTAACAGCCTCGAGCAATAAATTGTTGTGGCTGGCTTCAACGATGGAAATGTGAAACAGATAATCTTCTTGTGCAGCGACATGATGGCTGAGTGCAGAAGCCTCCAGGGCGTCGTAGGCCGCCTTGATCTTTTGTAATTGATTATCTGTTCGCCGTTTCGCGGCTAAGTAGGCAGCTTGTCCTTCCAGACCCACTCGCATTTCTAACAACTCAAGAAGCTTGATGTCACCGTCGTTGAGAATTCCGTCGATCCCAATCATCAATTCTTTGTGATCACTGGGTTTGAGAAATATTCCAATTCCCGGCCTGACCTCAATAATCGAAGCGGACTCAAGAGCACTGATTGCCTCTCTGACTGCAGTGCGAGATACGGAAAATGTTTGAGCGAGTTCCCGTTCCGAAGGCAGTTTGTCGCCAGGTTGCAACTCCTCGTTTTCAATGGCAAATTTAATCTGTTCAACAATATTTTGCGAAACACGGCGCTTTTTGATTGCAGTCAACTTCACTGGGAGTCCTCCAACAGGCTTCTTTTTTGATTTGCTGCACAACATGGCACTGTCTGCAGTGTGTGGAATAAAAACCCGTCGACGATTCTGAATTGATTGATCTGCTCCCATTTTAGCAGATTGTCGCTTGGTGATAAGGGGCTTGGCAAGTAGGTGTATTATAGTCCGTGAAGGTCTGAATTGTCCAAAGTTGTCTAAGTATTAGGGGGGGAAGAGATGTGAAATCGGATATGAAATCCATTGATATTTTGTTTGATGGGTTTCCAGGAAAAACGAGCCGAGGCTTTTTAGGCTGGAGCTCATGCATATTGCTGCGCGGAGAACGTATGGGGTTGTTTGACACAGGCAGTTTCGCGGACCGCCCAGAGCTTGTCGAGCGACTGCATGCACGAGGACTTACACCTGCGGACATCGACTACGTCATTCTGAGTCACATGCATTTTGATCACGCGGCCAATGTGTCCCTTTTTACAAATGCGACGTTTTATCTGCATGAAGAAGAAGCAAAACACGTGAATTTGTCGAGATTAGACGATTATGCGCTATGTGCTGAAATCTACGATTCTCTAGAAAGAACGAATAAATTGCAATTACTGCAGGGTGCTGAGGGTATGGTGGAAGGGCACCCCTGGATTCACACTCCTGGGCATACACCAGGATGCATCTCTGTGATCGTCCATGAGTCTGGTGCAAACTGGGTTCTGGCGGGTGATGCCGTCAAGAACATTTACGAGGCTCAAACGGGAGAGGTTTGGATGACGCTCAATGACGCCGCAAGTAAATCCAGCATACAACAGGTTTTGTCGAAAGCGGATTTTATCATACCGGGTCATGACCGTGTCATCCAGATTGAACACTCCGGCGCACAGACCGCGATGAAGGCAGTCACCGATGTGGAATTTCAAATTCAGGTTTCAGGAAATTACCCGTATCCCATTCACCTGAAGGGGAGCGGAAGTACCGAAAGTCACTTTGAAGAAGAAGTTCGCGGTTTCTTTATGGGACTGTTTAAGGACTAGCAGTCGGACCAGCGCGGTTTTATTTACCTAATGATGGATTCTAACTATAGATTGCTAAGTCTGATAGGTGATATTATACTGAAATAAAAGTTTATGGTCTGACCACCTTACCATCAGTCCGGAGGCCAAATCGTCATCGGGGGAGGACGGGATATCAGATTAGGGAAAGAAGGGATATCAGTTTAGGAAAAGAAGGGATTTAGATTCGCGGAAACAAGGGGTTTCCGATTCGCGTATGAATAGTGCCCGGCAGATTGGCCAATAACAAATCTTCCAAGCTTGAGTTCGGATTCTGGAGTTTTTTGAATGGAGAAGTGTGACATGCTAACCAACTTGAATGGTTTCGTCGACATCCACGTGCACTCAGCACCCAGTATTTTTGCGCGTTCTGTCAATGATGAGGAACTGGCTGAAGAGGCGGAAAAGTTTGGCATGCGTGGGTTTGTATTGAAGGCTCATGAGGAATCGACGGTATCTCGTGCTGAACTCTTGAGGAGCAGACATCCAAAACTCGATGTTTTTGGCTGTATCGTCTTGAACTGGTTTGTTGGCGGGATTAATCCGTATGCTGCAGACTTAGCGATCCAACAAGGGGCTAAAATAGTCTGGATGCCAACGGGTTCCGCACGTCAACACATCAACTATTACGGTGGCTCGGACTACTCGGCACAGCCATCCCAGGTTCAGCTCAGACCTCAAAAAGGCATCAGTATTTTGGATGAAAACGGTCAAGTTGTTCCGGAACTGTATGATGTTTTGGACTTAGCGGCCAAAAGCAACGTTGTGGCGGCGTCAGGACACTTGTCGCCTGAGGAAACTAAAATTTTTGTAAAACTTGCCAAGGAGCGAGGAGTTCAAAAAATTTTGGTGGCCCACCCTGATTTAGGGATTAATCAAATGCCTTTGGATATGCAATTGGAACTCGTCCAGCTTGGCGCTTACGTGGAAAAATCGTATTTGCCATTGATGCCATCTTGGAAAAGCGTCGAACATGAGGAGTTTGTGCATAGTATCGAAGTTCTTGGTTCCAGCCGTTGCGTGCTGCAAACAGATTTTGGACAAGCCAATCACGTAAAACCGGCACAAGGCTATTTGGATTTTGTGAATCTTTTGGACAAATCTGGGATTGCATTCGACGATATACAAAAAATGGGTTGTGACAACCCGGCCGACTTGCTGGATCTTCCGCGCATATCCCGCTGAATGCTTATTCTTTGTTTTATCGTTTGTCATTTGGCGAAGTTCGATGGAAGTTCGGGCAAAGAAGGCTTTAAACAGCTCGCGATAACTTAAAATAACTTGCACAAAGTTAATCGTATTTTATAACTTTGTACTTTTCGAT
>NZ_JAJFNK010000057.1 GCF_021739485.1 Alicyclobacillus tolerans | reverse complement strand
AGTGGTTCAACAGACTATTATCAGCTGCTCTTTCTGCTAAAACCGTGACCTTTGCTGAGCTAACGGAATAGCCATGTAATTCTTTTGCTCGATGCTGTGTAGATGCACGCACTAATAACAAATGCGGAAATCCCTTTTCAATATCTGATTCAAGCAGCTCGACCGCTTTCGCAGCAACAGAGAAATCCTTCTTGTCGCTGTCAAACTCGTAAATCGGATAAAAGTTTATAGGCTTGAAGTAACCGCGCTCCTGAGCGAGAGGAAGCGGAAAGTTATAAATAATGTCCCCATCTATTTTTTTGCCATCGTTACGAAAAGGTGTGGCGGTAAATTGTAGGCATCTATTCCTATCAAATGACTTCTTTACGCGGTTCCACGAACTTGCAGGAACATGATGGGCCTCATCAATAACCAGAGTATCGCACCTGGTTGATAATATCCTAAGATATTCATCGCTGAAGTGACCGGAATTCAGCAAAGACATAGTAGTGACAACAACATTACTTTTGCTGAGTAAATCTTCCAGCTCAGCTGCATCTTTCGGTGAAGCCATAAGGCAGCCTACCATAGGGTTACGAAATGAATCATTAATTGCCCCTATTTCACGCAATTTCCCGAGAGCACAAAAGCGATTTATTGTCTGTTTGCGTAATAGGTCGCTTGGCACAACAACGCAAGTCTTTCCTCGGCATTCCGATACTACGGTCGCTATCATAACTTCGGTTTTTCCTGTCCCCGTCGGCATAACAACTGTTGCTGCGGAAGTAGTCACCGTCCAGTGTGATTTGATAGCGAACACGGCTCCCAATTGCGCAGAACGAAATCCAGCTTCGCCTTCCGATTTACTTTCAGGAAAGCTGAAACGGTTGGCTACCCATGACGAGACGACATCGTCAACGCTATCCCAATCCGAACCCTTTGGGGCGTGTGCGATGAAGTTTTTATCACCAGTTTTCTGTTTGTCAAAATCCATTTCCCAGTCCTCCTGAGAGCAAAATCGTTGTTTCTAAAGCGTCTCCATCACTCACTGTGACCAAGCTCTGGTGACTGTCAACATCGTGGTACTTCACGCCGGATGTAGTCCCCAGCGTGGACAACACCACCGCCGCTTTCAAATGTCGCGCTGGGCTGGAAATCGCTATCCATCGCGTCGTTCCAGGCGAGAATTCCATCGTCGGACCAGCTATAGAGGCAGGCAAATCGATCCACCTTCTCTTCCAGAATGCAGAAGAACGTGTCGGTCATGCCCAGTGGATCGGACGCGAGTGGAACTCCAGCCAGGATTTTCGACAGGTCACGCACGTTCAATGTGCCAAGTTCAACTTTCGTATGTCAATTATACGAATTTTTGTAAATAACTCGCTATGGAACATTGCTGTTCGATTCTGCAATAAGAATATCACTGAAAAATGAATGAGTATGCAGTAGTCATACATAATCGGACTCCGCGTTTTTCTACAAAATGGACCTGCGGGATACAACCTATTCGATGAAAACTGGCAGATGGATGATTAACAGAATCAGAAATGGACATGACGAGAAATGGTGACCCGGGATGTGTCCCGACGAACAGAAGACTGGACATCAAAGGAAACTAGAAAAAGTGTTTGCTTTGGCGTTAAAGGGTCACGGCTGTGCTTAACATTCTCCCATCCGCGGTCCTTTTTGTAGGTACCGATGGCTTCTTTCCAGGTAATCGGTTCTTTTTTCTTGCCGGAACGCTTTCCAGAGCCGGATTGCGTCTTAAACGAAAAGATGGACATGACGATCACCTCAAGGTCCCTGGCCGGAGGTAGCACTTTGTGTTTCGGAGAGCTACTCTCCAACTGGTTCACGCTTATTCGACGGGGGGTATCCCCGGACAACTAGTTTTTGATGTGTGCTGCCACCGCCGCCGACTAGGGAGTTACGGAGTATCATCTTCATACTCAATTTGTAATCTCTCAAATGCGCTTCGGACGATAGCCTCACCGATGTACCTGGGGTTATTTCGGTGTATACATAGTATGATATCTTTCGCGTGACTAGCGGGGAGCCCACCGGCTTCGACTAAATTACAAATGAGTTCAACTCCCCAGATGAGTGGCACACCTTCCCCTTCACATTCTCTTCGCAAGGGCTTATCGTTTGTAACACAAGTCCACCCGTGATCTCTAGCGAGAATTAGACATAAATGATCCTGAAACGAAAGTGGCCCTCTACTCTCCGTTGTAGCTAGCATAACTTGATCGAGTTCTGGTTCAACCAGGGTAATGCCGAGCTCCAAACAATCATTTTCGCTGATCTCGTTCACTTCGCTTAAAACGGGTGTCGCTAGATGAATTGGACCGACATAAGCACAAATTAACTTGATGATGGTTTTGTCACACTTGAAGTAATCAATCAGGATATTTGCATCAACTATAAGAAAAGGTTTCGTCTTTGTCCCCATTCATCTACTCCCAGGAAGAAACTCTTTCTCTCATGGCTTCAAGATCTAATCTCAAGATTTCAGCTCCGCGACTGAGGGTAATCTTGTCACTTTCGATTGCAAGGCGAACAAGCCTTGATAAACGATCTTCGATGAAATCTGATGCGGATAAAGAATCTGGTTCCTGTGAACGCAGTACTTCCGACATCGATTGATGGAATGAATGAGGCGGTAGCGCTTCAGGTTCATCCATAATTTTTAGGGTTTTACCGGTTCTTGATTTATAAGCAGCTTGGAATTTACCCCAAACCGAACCGCCGTCACGTTCGGCCAAACGATAAAGAACAGTTTTATAACTGACTTGGAAAATCCGCTTTACTTTCAGAACCCTGTCTACAAACGCTAACCCATAAGTTTCTTCCCATTCCGATTCAAAGGCTCTTTGTGGCATGAGGAAATAAGACGCAAAGATATTCGCTTCGGTTTCTTGACCATCATCTTCTTGGCTTTCGTTTACGTTATAGGCATCTAGATGAAGTAGTAAATGGCCTAACTCGTGTGCAGCGCTAAAAATCCATCTCTCTACAGAAATTCTTTCCCATACGTTAACAGCTACTGCTGGCCCTCCATCTAGCTCGGAAACAGACAAGCCAAAGAAACCATCGGATGCGAGACTAATGGGATAGAGTTTAATCCCACTGGATTCAAGCAAACCGGCAATATCACGAATGGGTTCCTTTTCGTGTAGGTCTAATTCCTCTCTAGCCAGTTCGGCAGCTCGTTTTGCACGTTCAACTCCAGCTTGAACGGAAGACAGTCGATGGACAAGGTCTTCGAACCGGTAGTTCTCCTTGTTCTGTAACAAGTTTTCGAGGTAATTGAAATCGTCTAGCCACCTGGCTACTTCATTGAGAATCTGTTCTCGGCTGTTCATACGCTTCAATGCTCTAAAACGAACGTTCTCTAAAGTACGCACAGGAGTAATCAGGTCTTGGAGTTTCACGCCCAATCCATCAGCAATACTTTGCAAAGTGGACACCTTCGGAGTGGACGCGCCAGTTTCAATGTTCCGATAAGCGGGCCTAGAAATCCCACTGAGTTCAGCCGCCTTATCTTGACTCCACCCATTGGCTTCCCGAATGCGTCGAAGGTTGCTGCCAATTATGTTTTGCTCCATAAACACCACTCTTCTTATTTGTTATACACACAACACATTATATGCAAAAAAACAAATTTCGTATACATGATAATTATGGTTTACAAAAAAACAGTTCATGCCTATAATTTGATTCGAGGTCGGTTATACACAAAGACGGACACAGGAAGGGGGCAACGGTCTTCAATAGCGCATGTTTATGTTGCTGCAAATAAAAACACGGCATGTGTCAGATGCCGTGTCGGTTTGGCCCATTGCAAGGCCGGTGGATATAGGTTATGTACCAAAAACAATCATACCATATCCTCCCGGGACACGAGAAGAACCATTTGAATGGAGGATTGATTTTGATGCAAAACCCTGCAAATGAGTCGGCAATTGAAATCATCATTATCGACGTGGAGGAATATGCAAAGAAGGGCGAACTTCCTCCAAAGGGAATGCGGTACCGCATTCGTGTGGACAAGGAGTACTACGTAGTGGATGTACCTGAGGTCACTGGTCGAGACATCCTCCTTTTGGCGGGAAAGACGCCTCCTGAGCGGTTTCGACTTGATGAGAAGTTAAAGGGTGGCGCCACAAAGAAAATTGAATTGACCGATATTGTGGATTTAAGCACTCATGGCGTGGAGCGATTCATGACACTTCCCCTAGACCAAACCGAGGGGGAGCAATGATGGAACTGAATGAATTGCGCCGTGGCTTCGACCTCCCAGAAGAAGACCGTGAGCATTTAGATGCCCGCGGTCTCCCTTGGGAGACCGTATCAGCAAAGGATAACCAGTGGCTTTTGATTCATGACTTTCCGATACCTGAGGGCTATAGTCATCGGTCAGTGATGGCAGCCATTCGCATCCCCGCTAATTATCCGACCGCTGGACTAGACATGGTTTATTTTCATCCTTCGCTTGCCCGTGAAGATGGCATTCGCATCCCGGCGACGACAGAAGGTACAGTGGTCATTGATGGCTGCAGCTTTCAGCAATGGTCTCGTCACCGCACGGCAGCGAACCCATGGCGTCCAGAAATAGACCAGATTTCCACCCACCTCAGCCTAGTGGAGGAATGGCTCCTACGCGAGTTTCCAGTGAAAGGAGTCACTCCGTCATGAACGATATCAAGTTACGTCTAACGGGCCGTCAACACGAGGCCTTTTATCATCATCTTTTTCCAGGTGACGGAAAGGAAGCAGTGGCCCTCGCTCTATGTGGGGTTGGGGAATGGTCTGAAGGTGCTGGTCACTGTGAGCGAGTGGTTTGTATTCACCGCATAAAGCTCGTCCCTTATGGGGTTTGTTCCGTACGGACGGAAGATCGAGTGACATGGTCAACGGATTCTGTAATGGATCTAATTCAGGAAGCAGAACGCAAACACATGGTCATTTTAAAAATTCATAGCCATCCGCTCGGCTTTCCTAGGTTTTCCGCCTTTGATGACGAATCCGATCGGGAACTGTTTACGGGAATTTCGGGCTGGATGGATACTGACTTTCCAGGAATCAGTGCGATTATGATGCCTGACGGTCAAATAATCGCAAGAGCCGTCGATGACGACGGAAACTTTAGCGAGGTAGCATCTGTCAGTGTGGCGGGCCCTGACGTAACCATCTGGGATTCTACAACATCAGCCAAAGAGGACATTCCTCAATTTATGATGAGGACAGCACAAACTTTCGGGCAGGGGACTACAGAAAAACTTTCTCGACTCTCAATTGGTGTTGTGGGTGTTTCAGGAACGGGCAGCCCTGTAGTGGAGCAGTTACACCGATTGGGTGTCGGTGAATTGGTTCTTGTGGATGGCGATGTAATTGAAGAAAAAAATGTAGGCCGCATTTACAATTCCACTCTCAGTGATGCAGAAGAGTCCCGATCCAAAGTTCATATGTTGGCTGCAGCTATTGACCGAACGGGCCTTCCCACTAAGGTGGTGCGTATTCCGAAAGATCTCTTTCATCCGGAGGTTGTGCGCCGTTTGGCTCAATGTGACGTCATTTTCGGATGTATGGATTCCGTAGATGGTCGGGATCTCCTAAATCGACTATGTTCCTGTTACTGCATTCCTTATTTTGATTTGGGGGTTCGTTTAGATGCGGACGGACGCGGAGGGGTAACCCAAGTATGTGGCACGGTTCATTTCCTTCAACCAGATGGCTCTAGCCTATTGAGCCGAGGGGTATATACGGAAGAAGAGCTGCGGGCTAGTAATCTTCGGCGAACTGACCCCGAACAATACCACGAGCAAGTCGCCTCAAAATATATCAAAGGAGTCCAAGAAGATCGTCCTGCGGTGATTAGTGTCAATACCTTGGTCGCTAGCCTTGCAGTGAATGATTTCTTGGCTCGTATCCACCCATTTCGAGACGACTCCAACGAGGAAGTTGCTTGTCTGCGTGTTAGTCTGACGCAAAACCGACTCATCCCAGAGGCCGAAGGACCTTCATGCAGAGTTCTCGAAAAGGTCACAGGCCGTGGGGATATGCGTCCGTTACTCAACATGCCTGTTTTAAGTGAGAGGACTTTCTAACATGACCTATAACTTAATGCGACGAGCATTCCGTTGGCTTACTAATCTATTTACTAGGCAACCTCCTGTCTACCGTACAGCTTTCATGGAAGAGCTGCCTGAGCGGCTGGACAAGCACCTAATTTATATCTTAGGTGAAGGTGAGTACACATGGTCTGCAGAAATGCTTTGTCCGTGTGGTTGTGGAGAAGTATTGCATATGAGTCTTCACCCAGATGGACGACCGCGGTGGGAGCTAACACGGCACCCTGACGGTACAGTTTCCCTATCCCCCTCTGTCTGGAGGAAAGTTGGTTGCCGTAGTCACTTTTTTCTAGAACGAGGGAGAGTTCGGTGGTGTAAATAAAGCGACCATCGACGTTGGCGAGTTCACGCAGCCCGGAATTCGTGTGCAAAGCAAATACCAACACTCTGTAAGTCAGAGAACATTGAAGGAGCTCTCATGTAGGGCTCCTTCAATTGTGTGAGCTGATAAGACAGCGGTATTTTTGAAGAAATGGCACAATGTTGGCGTTCAAACACACTTCGTCTCGGGTACCCTTCGATTGACGTTCAGCTGTAATCGTCGGGGGAGGGTGCAAAATGGATGCATGGATTCGGGCTACGATAGGTGGACGGAAGGTCAGGCTCACGTACGAGGATTTGATGCAAGGTGATGCCAAGACTCAGGAGCTTCTTCATGAAATGTATGAGGAGGGAGCCGATGTCGAATGTATGTGTTGTGACAAGCCTGTACCGATGCACATCCGGAGAATTCGAATTCGCCCTCCGACGTATTGTCTCGTGACGAATAAGCACCACCAACACGCCAATTCCTGCTTTCGCAGTATTCAATCCCTCACAGCGCCACCATCTGACCGTACCCAATCCCAATCCGTTGTATTCAATGATTCCCCCAAAGCCCATCACGATCAAATTGAGATCATTTCCGAAGCGCATGCGTCACAACGTGAACTCACCATCAATAGGTCCAGTGCAGACCCACCAGCCCAAGAAAGGAGAACACTCATGCCGAGTGTAGCAGAGTTCAATGCCGCTCAAAGGGAGGCGGCCATGCATAAAGATGGTCCATGCATTGTTGTCGCAGCGGCTGGGTCTGGGAAAACCGCAATGCTCATCGCAAGAATGAAGTTGCTTGTAGAAAATGGCGTGCAACCGGAGCGGATTCTTGCATGTACGTTTACACGTAAAGCCGCAGATGAGATGAAGGAAAGATTGGTTGCTAGTCTTGGAAGCAGAGGCAGTCAGATTACAATTGGAACGATTCACTCGATTGCCTATCGTATGGTGATGCCGCAACTTGGCCACGGCTGGAGTGTGGTGACAGAACCATCCTGGTTGATTGAGCAGATACTTGAGCCTGCTCATTCGCACAACCCGTTTGGGGTAGGGAAGATTCTTGGACCGAGCGAAGCAATTCTTGGCGTACATCGTGCAAAGGCAGATGCACTTTGGCCTATGCAGGTTGATGGGAAACTGGGGAAGGTGTACAAGGCATACGAAAATCTGAAGTCTGAGAAAAAGAAACTGGATTTCGAAGACCTTCTGCTTCACGCAGTCCGCTTATTTCAGACTAGACCTGACTTGGCACAACTGTGGCGGGAACGATTTGACTACGTATTGGTCGATGAGTTTCAGGACGTCAACCAGATACAGTGGCTGTTCCTATGTGAACTGGTGAAAGAGACGCGAAACATTTGTGTGGTCGGCGATGATTGGCAGAGCATCTATGGATTTCGGGGCGCTCGTCCTTCCCTGATGCAGGATTTTCTACGACAGTTCCCTGATGCGAAGAAAGTCGTGTTGTCCATGAATTATCGGTCGCATGACTTGATTGTCGAACTCGGGAATCGGGTCATTACACTCAACCACGGGCATCAGATAGAGAAGCGTGTGCAGGCGAACCGTGGCATATCTGAAAGTGCCAACGTTCAGATTGTAACGGTACAGTCAGACGTGGAGGAAGCACGTTTTGTCTCGAACGAAATTCATCATCTGAAAGCACGGTTTCCAGAGGTTCCGTACAGCGAATATGCCGTGTTATATCGAACGAACATACAGTCCCGTGTGTATGAAGAGGCGCTGGCTGAACATGGAATCGCTTATCAGATTGTTGGGGACACCCATTTTTATGAGAGCCGTGATGTAAAGGTGATACTCGATTACCTACGTACGGTTTGTGACAAATCGGATCCGGGACTTTGGGGACCGCTTATCAAGCGTCCCAAGCGTTTTGTGCCAAATACAGTCGTGCGCGAGGTGCAACAGGGTGGTTGGCCTGCGGTTGAGAATCATGAGAAGTGTCATGCGTTTATCACAACCATTACGGAATTGGAGAAGCGTGCGTCTCCCGCTGACGCCATTCGATGGCTAGTTGAAGCGGAACCGGAGATTGTTCGTTCCCAGGATGATTCGGAGCCGATTACATGGGTCAATTCACTGATCCAATCCGCCGCTCGGTTTGAAACCATACATGAGTTCTTACGATTCGTGGATTGGGTTACAGAGTGGAGTCAGAAACCAAAGCGGGACGCTGTGCAGTTGATGTCCATTCACCGTAGCAAAGGATTGGAATTTGAGACGGTATTTGTAACGGGTCTTGTAGAAGGGCTACTTCCTCACAAAAAGTCGTTGACAGAGGAAGGGCTGCGTGAGGAAACTCGCCTCTGCTATGTCGCCATTACGCGCGCCAAGGAGAACCTCTACCTCTTATCGTCGGAGACGTACGGCAATACCGCGTTTGAAAGATCACGGTATATCAAAGTCCTTCAGGAATAACTTCACCCTAGCTAAAAGCAGGAACCGTCAGTCAGAGAGCACTGGGCACTTTGCCACCCAACATTCACATAGATTCGGTTGAGTGAGTGACGGATGGCACCAAGTTGGCATGGATGAGTTCAACAATTGAGCTACCATCACTCTAATTAGGTAAGAAATCATCAACGACATGCCTGGAGACGTGGTAGCCTAGGAAAAGTCTACATCACGAGGAGGGCTATCATGCTTGGGAGAACGCATATGGCCATTGGTGCACTAGGCGCCGCGATTGGGCTGCCGCTAATTGCCCATACACAGTGGGAACCAATGAGGCAGATGTTCCACAGTCCATCTGGAACGACGACACTTGCTACAGAGGCAACGATAGTTTTCGCTTCGGTCGTCGGAAGTATCATTCCAGACTTGGACCAAGCGGATTCAACGATGGCACATAAGGTGGAACGGATCGGGCAACTGGCCATCATCGGTGTCCTGATTGCATCCATCATCTTATTGCATCTTGAGACTTCCATTACTGCATGGGTATTCGCGATTGTATTGGGATGGCTGAGTAGTACGAAAGGGAACCCATCTCGGCTTGTCGGGCTCGGCCTTCTAGGTGCTGGGGTGGTCCTCCTGGGCGTGCATCATAACATCCCGGTTATCGCGGCCATTCTACTGGCAAGTTGGACGGTCGGTGCGATGTTCACCTCTCACCGCACATTTACACATAGTCTCTTTGGTCTCCTTATCTTTGCAGTGGGTGTCATAGGTGCACTGAAGGGGTTGACTCATCTGCACTTAGTACATGCCGCAGACGGGCTTGTTCTCGGTTACGCATTGCACATGGCAGCGGATGCGGTTGCAGGTGGAGTGCCGCTTTTCTGGCCCTGGAAACACCGACAAGGTATTCGACTCGTGCGAACAGGAAGTGCAGTAGATCACTTGGTCGGGGGACTTGCAGTACTGGCCTTTGTTGGAATGGTGATCTATTAGAAAAAACAAAGAGTACCGTGATTCACATAGCAGAAGCAGGCAGTTGTTGATGTTCTGAATGAGGGAAGGGGAATAGCGTGCAACCACCGACAATCATACCCGCATGGAGCATCGTACACGCTTTTGGAGCTATCCCAGGGATAGTCTGGATTGTGTTGGGTGTGGGGATGGTTGTCTTCCTACTATACAAATTCCTCTTTAAAGCGTTTGGGTTAGGTGTCACAGTCGTTGGTGTTTCCTTGCTTGGTGGAATCGGACTCGGTTTTGTACGAATTCATCAAGCAGTGGCCCGTTGGCAAATCTTGCCCATGCATCCGGCAAGGCGTGCCCCACCTATTACTGTGAACGGGGCACAAAATGCCAACCCACTTCATCCAACGTTTCCGACGCATAGTGTGCTTCCCAACTTGAATGCGGTAAATCCATTCATCCATCAGAGCCCTTGGCTCGTATCAGCAGTCATTGTGATTACCATCATGATTGCCGTGGTGTTTCTTACATATCGAGTGCTATCACCTAGAATGCGGAGTTATCTCCTTCATCGTCTCAGAACAGCCAGTGTCTCTGCGGCACCAAAACGAAATCGACAAGATGGCGAGTTTCCACTTGCGGATATCGAGATTGGCGTTCGAAAAGACAACGGTCGGTCGATTCTCTTGGAGGGGCGAGACCGTTTTCTCCATACGCTTGTTGTTGGGAGTACGGGAACCGGTAAGACGAGCCGTATTTTGACGAAGGGTGTATACCAGGATTTACGCCAAATGGCCGATGGAAACGCGATGGACGTCATTGTCCTCGATCCCGATGGAGGGTTCGCACAGAGTGCACTCGACTTCGCCGAAAAACTAGATGTGAAACGAGACGTCATTGACCTTCGGGGAGGTACTGGTCACGTTAGCACGGTCTCCTTCAATCCATTTTCGGGTGGGGATATCGCGGATATCGTGGACAACGTCCGCGTTGTGTTGAAAGAGCAGATGGGCGAGCAGGACTCCTTTTTTCAGAATGCCCAGGACGACTTGGTTCGTACCGTTATCCAGGTTCAAGTGCCACTTTGGCCTGATACGGACTTCGTTCAATTTTCAGAGCTGGTGACGGACCCTGTGCATTTTCGCGCGGTGTGTGCGATGGTATATGACCATGCGATGGGGAAAACATCGGAGGGTGGCAAGGGCAAGAAGGACGATAGTGGCAACATATCAGATTTGTGGGCACATGAACGACCGTATATCGAGGCTCGTTATGATGAAATGGAAGATCACTATCGCAGCATGGTGCTGTCAGCAGCTCGTTCGTTTCTCATGGACACACGCACAGAAGCCAAGCTGGAGCATCTGGAGAAAATCACCAAGGGGTTGAAAATCGTTGTCAACGAACTTGCAACCAATGAACGTATGAGGCAAGTTCTGCGGCGAGGTCAACTTCCGATGTTCGATTTTCAGACATTCTTTCAAGCACATAAAGAAACCCCTGGCCGACTGATTGTCATCATTACCGGCAACCGCACATTTGGAAAACTGTTCGGGAAGTTGTTTCTCATCACCATGAAGACGTACGCGTTGAGTCGTGCTGGCAATGAGTGGACACGTCGGCCCGTGTATCTATACGCGGATGAGTTTGCCGTGTTTGGTACCGATTCGTTTATAGAGGCGTTCTCTCAAATCCGTAAATATCGGGTAGCGATGATGCTAGCGATTCAGGCAAGGTCACAGCTGCAAGATGTGAGCAAAAAGTTCCTCGAAGTGGTAGAAGGGAACTGTCGTAACAAGATCGTCTTTCCGGCACCATCCTCGAATGACGCCAAGTTTTTTGAAGACTCGCTCGGTACAGTGGTTAATATCAAAGAAACGAAAATGGAAAACAGGCTGAATTGGTTTTGGTTTGATAACCGCAACATAGATCGTCGAGTCAGTTCAAGAGAAGAGGTGGATCCGCGTTTTCGAATTGAGGATTTGTCATATGGACTCAGCAAAGATGAAGCCGTATTCTTACTGACCATGGATAACCAGGCTCAGGTGCCATTTATCGGCTATACATCTGTAGCGGATACATGGGTTACACAAAAGCGAGGTTTTCTTGCCTCGCCTTCAGACAGTCGAGGACCGAAGAAGGAGCGGTTCAAATCACGATGGGTCCGAAGAAATTTGGACATACCTGTTCAACACATCGCAGAAGAGTCTCAATCGGAGACAGCAGAGCCGTTCCAACCGCCTAACCCTGTATCTCAAACAACAGGGTCAGTGCCTACGAGTCAAACGATGTTTGTTAAACCGACGTCTAACCCGTGTGAGGTGATACATGTTTCGGCACTAGCCAAATTGGATCAAGAGGAAGTTTCAGTTCAACGAGAGCCAGAGGAACAAGTGCGCCTCACTTCAAGTATCGAGATAACCAACCCAGCGATGAAGATTCAAAGCGCCGGTGATCGGGATCAGTTTGCGTCGAGTGCGCAGCGCTTTGATTTGCGCCGTACCAAAGCTACAGCACTAGCTCAGCGAAAACAGGGCAAACCATGCCCCGAGTGCGAGGGAGTGCAGCTTGAATTAACAGCAGATGAACGCAAATGGCGTTGCCCGAAGTGCGGTTTTGAGCGGAAGAACCGGACGTAGGTCGGCACGAGGATGGCACAGTTTCATTTCCTATCCATGTTACGGTGACGACAGATGCCTCAGTCAGAACCGAGAGGAGTTTGGGAATGGAAAATAGCCAGGTTGTTTATGTGAATACACTTGCTGAAGGGGCGCTCATCGGCAATCCTGAAGAAATTACAAACAAGCAGCTCCCGGCTGTAGCGCGCACATGGAAGAAAAGCGCAGCGGTCGCACACTACCGCCTGTTTGGAACCGAATCCGTGTCTCTTCGGGGAGAACGAAAGAAGTTCCTTATCGGTGACATCGGTTCAGCGAAAATTATTCTACCCATGGATGAAGAATACTCAGGTGTTGCTGCGATGGATAACCCGGAGCGTCTATTAAACTACTGGATTTCCGCTGTAATCGATGACTTCGATCTGGAGGACGAAGCAAACCCAGTCCTTATCCTCAATCGGAAAAAGGCGATTGAACGTCTAAGAGAAATCAATGCTCGACGAGTGGTTGAGGGCGCACAAGTCTATGGTGTGATCCAAGCGGAAATCCGTGGTGGGTACATTATGAACGTGGGTGGATTTCAAGCTTTGATGCCACGTTCGTTCTATGACTGGGACACAGGTCTCGTTGGACATATTGGCGAAGGATTCAATGTACAAGTGGTATCGATTGGTGACAACGGCCCGCTTGTTTCACGTCGCGATTTGTTGCCGAATCCATTTCATGCAGTCGGAGATCGCATTCAACGCGGTGCTCGAGTGAGAGCTAGAATCACGCACATCTATAACGGTCTTTTTAAGGCTGAAATTAGGCCCGGCGTCCGCATCAGTATATCAACGCCAAGGATGTACCGACTGTTACATGTAGGCGATGAAGTCATGGTTGAGGTGAAGGGAAAGAATCGACGCGAGTTCTACGGTGTGGTCGTTTAGTTTGCCGATTATTGTTTGAAAATTGTGGAGGAGTGGAATTTCTCCGGATATGAAAAAACCTCCTTTGCGTAGCTATCTAAGTTGTTATGAAGCTGTACCTTGGTCGGTGTGCAGCCCGTTTGTTATATAGCAATCACGACTTTATCTGTGACAGACGGACGCGAGTACAGACTGAATGGCCTCCAACATAAAAAAACACGACCAACCATCATGGAAAGACCCAGCTTGCCTTGCGGCAGCTGGTTTTTTACTATGCGGAACAGTTATTGAAACTGTCCGTTTAGGCACTCATAATAAAAGCGGATACTTTTAGGTGGGTATGATCGGAGTGATAGTTCGATGGAATTCGAAGTAACAGACTTTTCTTTGGAAAAGTTCATAGCGGAACAGGGATTCAATCAAGAAACGGTCTCCAGAGTTCAAACTGCGGATCTGATTTTCCTACCCTCTTTTCGACCGTTTGAGGGAGCACCCAGAGCCTTTCAACCGGACACGCTGAATTTCTACAAGTTCTTACGAAGGACTAACCTAGATCTTAATGTTGAGTTGCTTGAGAATGAGGGAGAAGAAAAGACCGTTTCCCTTCACTCTTACGATATTTGGTTGCCTGTCATTTGGGTAGCACAGGAATTCCTTCTTCCAACGATTCCAAGTCTAATCGCATCTTACGTGTACGATAGACTCCGAGGGACCTTTACTGGGGAAACGGTTGATATTCACTTGAACCTCTACATTCGCAATGAGGAGAAAGGGATCACCAAGCATTTGGATTTTTCTGGTCCAAAGGAGATCTTCGAAAAGAAATTTGGAACCATCGACTTAAACAAGATGTGGGAGGATGACTGAACAGTGCTTCGGTTGCTAATGAATCCGCCCGCTGGCTACGAGGGTTTTTCGGACATTCACACGAAAATCACACGTAATTATACCGTTAACCTTCACCGCAGCAGGTACGAAGTAATCGAAAGCATGCTTCTTGAGCAACAGTCTATATGTACTTCCCTTAAACAACTTTCAAGAGAGCAAGGGAATGAACAGATCGCTAACGCATGTTCTGTGGTCGGCGCATATATTTCATTCTTGTTGAACTATTCTAGATACTGGACACGGCTGCATGCACAACAGTATAGAGCATCGTGGGACAAGCTTCAGGACACGATCGATGACCTTAGTTTTATTTTGAGATTTACTGGTGAAGAGATCCAGTCTCACTTTCAACTTCAACTTTTCAGGGAGCATTTGTCAAAACTTGAGGCACTGTATCCTTTTACGGTTTTTGCCAGTTCAGAGTTTCTCAATCTTAAGGAGACTTGTAGCATATGTGGGAGGTCTCCCTTCGAGAAAGAGTGTACGCACTTACCGGGAGAACTATATTGGGGTGAGGTGGCGCACACTATCGTCGAGAAATGTGAGCTTCTCAGTGTGGCCATGGTTAGAAATCCGATGGATAAGCGGTGTGTGGTACAGGCCACTGAAAAGCAAACCCGCGGTGAAGCCGAGCAGTTTCCCATGGTTCATTACTTCGCCAAACACCTCCGACCACTGTATAAGTTTGAAGTTGAGGAAACCACAGAAACAAAACCTGTATCCTTTTTCAAAGATGTTGGTGTCAATGAGCAATGTCCTTGCGGGAGCGGGGAAAAGTACAAGAAATGCTGCAAGCTTAAAGGATTTGTCACACGGCCGCACGTTATTTTCCGCAGTAAAGGAGTATTTAATATTACATGCCAAGACCGCCTGGTCCTCGGCGAGCAATGATTATCAGTGTAATAAATCACTCAATGTAGCCGACTCGTACGCAGGGAAAAACTCGGTGAGTGAATCCTTTGCCTTTTGGCTAATATTAAATTGGGAAATTACGGTTGGTGTTGCGCGTTAAGCCATCACAAGAAGATGACAATATCTCGCTGGCCCAATCATCTAGCACTGCACGAAGTTCCACCAGATAATAGCGTAGTCTCTGCAACACAGATAGTCCTTTAGATTGGTGCTTGAGATATTCACCAACAGGCTTGACCCAGTTTCATTCATGTCTACATTGTCTAATAGCCCTTAAAAACTGGAGTGTTGCACTAGGCATTGTAGCCCACAAATATCAATCCGCATGCAAAATCCACGAAAAAAAACGATTCCTTTGGATTCGGAAATGGTAGTTTGTAGTGTGGAGAATTCCCCATTTGAAGATTCTTTCAGGGAATCTTGAGAACTATGTAAATTTGTAGGGGCCAAGTCCTCTCGTTGTGATTTATAATTTACCCTAAATGTGAAATCAGATGATTAAATGGGATGTAGATGATAAATTCAGATTGATCCCGAGGTATTGAATGGAAGGTTATGACAAATAACCTACTTGGGTTCTGTTCGGACAGGGTGGTTTTCTGCCTACTACCACAGGTTTGTACTATGGGAGGCTGACAATGGTGGCTACATACGGAGAGTTGTTCACTCTCAATCCAATAGAAACTGTTATCGAATTAAATGACGCTGATAATAAATCGAAAGCAAAGAGACTCGTGTCCACTTTTGTTGTGACGCCTACTCTGGCGGAACAAATAGAAGAAGTAGCAATACCACAGTTAGATGTCGATGACTCTACGGAAGGTAAAGGCATTTTTTTTGTCGGTAACTATGGTACCGGCAAAAGTCATGTCATGAGCTTTTTATCCCTCATTGCGGAAGATGAGGCGTTCTTAAGTTGCCTTAATGATCAGACGTATTGCGAATTATTGAAACCAATTTCCGGAAAGTACAAGGTCAAACGGCTGCAACTTGCGGGAACTCTCATGTCTCTTTACGACATTGTCGCAGATCAACTGTGCGAGTTGGCAGTAGAATTGGGGTTCAATTTTGAGTTTAAACCAGCAACAAAAGTTCCTAATGTCAAAATTGAGTTTATGCGATACATGCAGGCGTTTGAGGAAGTCTACCCGAACAAAGGGGTCTTGTTAGTAATTGACGAGTTGTTACACTATTTAGAGAGTCGAAACGACCATGATTTAAAAGTAGATTTATCCACCCTTCAGGCCCTCGGTGAGTGTAGTGGGGAGTCGCGGTTTATTTTCATCGCGGGACTCCAACAATCATTGTTCAACAACCCTCGTTTTAACCATATGGCATCTGAGGTTACTCGAATAAGACGTCGGTTTAATGATTTTGTTATAGATAATAAAGGAGTAGAACAACTCGTAGAGCAGTATCTGTTTAAGAAAACTGAAGCACAAAAGGCTGTAATTCGCGAATTACTTCGGCAAAACTCGGAAATTTTTGAGGTGTTGGCTTCGGACCTAGATAGGCTCGTATCACTATTTCCGGCACATCCAAGATTTCTGGATGAATTCCAGCAGGTATTTGTTGTTGAACGACGAGAAATTTTGACGGTTCTTTCAAAGGAAGCACGGAAGTTACTAGATCAGGAAATCAGCGGTGATAACCTGAACCTGATCACATCAGATAAATACTGGGAACACATTGAACGTGATCAAGGACTTCGCTCGAACCGGGACGTTTCAAGAGTGATAGCCAACGTCTCAACAATTACTTCGCATATATTTAGTAACATGGGTTCTAATGAGGACAAGGTTGCCGCAGTTCGGCTGATAAGAGCGTTGGGTGTAAACAGACTGACGACCCCGAGCATCACGGATGAAATTGGATTGACACCCGAGGAGCTAAAGAATAATCTCCTTTGGCGTACCAAAATCCCGCTAGAAGATGGGCATTTCCTCACATTAGCTTGCAAGAGACTGCTCGAACGCACAAGGGAAGCCGTGAATGGACAGTTCCTAGCACTGTCGCCAACTTCTGGGCAGTATTATGTTGATCCTACCCGTGACGTGGATTATGAACAGCAGGTCATGACGCGGAGTAAGAATCTCTTTTCAGATGTAGTCCAACGATACCTAAATGAGATCTTTACGAGAGCACTAGAGATAAATAATTCTCAACCCGTTATTGAAGGTCGCCTTTGGCAATACAGGCTTCTGTGGGCTGACAAAAATGTTGAGCGGCCTGGCTGGTTGTTTTTTGGTTTCCCTAACCAACGTTCCACGGCTCAGCCACCAAAGGATTTTTATGTTTTCATCATTCCATCACAGCGCGTAACTGGATTTAAAGAAGTTTGGGCAGACAATATAGATGAAACTTACTGGTATTTAGAAGACTTCCCCTTATCTAACTACGAGCAGGGGCTAGAAGGGCAGCAAGAGACCTTCTTGGATGTGCTTAGGCTATACACCGCCGCTCGTGAATGGGAATCAGAATCACGCGGGGACGAAAAGTTTGTATATCAACGTATAGCCAAAAAATATCTTGATATATTAGTTCCTACGTTCGTCCAAAACTCGGGTGATTGGATTTCTATAAAGTTTAACGGGATTAAAAAACGTTTTGGAGAGTGGGTAAGTGATAAAATCCCCCAATTACAAACTGCACTATTTAGTACTCGGTTCAATGCTTTGCTACAGACGTTGTACTCGGTTCATTTCGAGCAGAAGTATCCTAACTACCCATCTTTTGAAACTACTATCCAGGAAGATACTCGTGCCCAAAATGCCCAAGCCGCTTTAGAAATCATTTGTGGAACCGGTATGCTTACCAAAGCAGGCAGGTCCGTGCTAGCTGGGTTACAGTTGTTTCAAGATGGATCTGCCCGTTATGAAGAGTCGCCCTGGCTACAGTCAATCTACTCCCAACTGGAGGGTATTTCTGCCGGACAGTACCTTCTTAATACGGACCTTTTCGAAAAACGAGAGGATCGTGGTTGGATGAAAGGACAATCTATTGAAGCTGAATGGCTCCATGTGATTCTCGCAGCAGGGGTTGAAGCGGGGTATCTCGTTATATATGGTCCAAACAACACTCGATATGACGCAACGTCCCTTCGGGAGATGTATACCAATATACGTAGTTGGGACAGTATTGTACGCGTAGGTAAACCTACCGTACTACCTATCGATAAGTGGCGTAAATTGTTTTCGATATTAGGTGTAAATCAAGGGTTACTTGCCAATCAAGAAACGCATACGACCGGAATAAATCAATTTCAAGTCCGAGTTAGTGAGACGACGTTATCGTTGGTTCAACTGCAGGAGAAGCTAAGTGGCACCTTGCCCTTCGTATCAGAGAGTAGTAAAGCATTTCTCGTTCAGCACATCGCCAGTCTTAAAGAGGGGCAGATGATACTGGAATCCGTACAACCATTAAATTCAAAAGGAAGAATGGCTAACTTAAGAGTTGAATCAGATGAAATATCTGTACTGGAACAGAGTCTCGCCAACTCTAGAGGAATTCAAGCATTGTTGAACACACTGAATTCATCCGTGCAGCAGTTAGCAACACTTGAACGTTATGAAACTATCCTCATATCAAACGGAGAATTTAGCAACAAACTCAGAGAATTTATACTTTATTTAAACAGTCTCTACATTGAGGCACCTAGATTTGCCGAACCCAAGGATTCTCAAGAACTAATTGCTCACATAGGTAATCTTACGGAAGCAGCGACAGACATCTACAGACAACTTCACAGATTTCATAGTCTGGATCGTAACGCAGATGATCGAAAGAAGAGACTCATTCAGGGCACTGCATTACGCCAATTAAAAAAATTGTCACATATAGAGGTTTTGAACAATGCAGTACTTGAAGATATACAAACGAAATTGGGGAACTTGCCCTTATATCACAATTGCACTACTGATGAATTGGTACGGAGCCAAACCTCATTATGCCCAATTACAAAATTCGATCCGCGGAAGTTTGAAGGTATGGGGCGGGCAATAGAAGTATTGGATGACTGTGAAATTAAGGTTGAGAGTCTCGAGCACGAATGGAGGGAACAACTTCTAAAAGAACTTTCTGACTCCGCTGTGGCTCCCAGTTTAAACGTGTTAAAGCCTTCGGAACAACGGACGATTAGGGACTTTTTGAATAAGCGAGCCTTTCCGGACGAAGTGGACGATCCTTTCATTCAGGCCGTAAACGTTGCATTAAGCGGTCTAAAGCAAAAGCCTATTAGAGCAACGGAATTGGCATCATCGATGCTTGGCGGTGGGATACCTCTTAGAGTTGAAGATATCCGTGAGCGGTTCGAGAAATGGTTAAGTGATACCATGGGAACAGATCAGCCCGAAACTGTTCGGTTTATACTGGAGGAGTAGGAGTTAATGGGAAAGCAAACCAAGTTAGACATGCTCATTCAAGGTTCAGTACAAAGCAATGATTTTCAGTCGGTGTTGGAGCGAAAAGACGCCACGGAAGTCCTCTCAGATTTAGTTGATGGTCAAGTGTACAGCCAAATTAAAGGGTTTCCAGTTGCCGGTAAACAGTCTATCCTATCTCTCAGTGTTCCACCGTTGTATACTGCATCACCGAACCCATTCATTAAAGAATGGATAGAGTCAACTAGTAGCAAGGAAAAATCTGAGGAAGCATACTATCGTGATGCGTTCTCGGCGGATGTTAGCGAGGGTAAAAATGACCCTGTATATAATGTGCATACTTATCATACCAAAGTGCCTCATAAGGCACTGATGAGGTACATCTTACATTATACCGAACCGGGAGACATTGTCTTTGATGGTTTTGCTGGTACAGGAATGACAGGTGTTGCAGCACAACTGTGTGGTGATCAACGAGAGATAGAGTCTCTGGGTTTCAAAGTTTTGGACGGCTATGTAAAGGACAATAGTGGGGAAACAATTAGTAAATTTGGTGCAAGATATGCGATATTGGCTGATTTGTCACCAACTGCTACTTTCATCGCTCATAACTACTGCAACCTGTCTGAAAATAGGGATTTTGCAGCTGAAGCTCTTGATGTTGTAGACAGGGTTGAGGAGGAACTACAATGGTTATACAACTCTGGCGGGCGTAAGGTCGTCAGTGCAGTATGGTCAGATGTCTTCTTGTGTCCAAACTGTAATGCAGAAATCTTGTTTTGGGATATGGTCCAAGGTGGTGCAGATATACAGAAACCTTTTGCATGCCCTTCGTGTCGTTCCATGGTTGGAAAGAGTGAGTCGAAGAAAGCTGGCGTTTCAAAGCTAGAACGTCCATTTGAAGTTAAGTTTGACCGCAACCTAAATGAGGTCGTTTCTCTTCCAAAATTCGTTATGGTCGAACAAACAATTGGGAGAGGACAGACAAAGTCAAAAGTATCAGTTTCACCTGCAGACTATCTAAATTTTGTCCAAAAATTCAACGATATCCATTGGCCGAAGGTGCCCACCAATAAGTTTATGCCTGGCAGACAGACAAACAAGCTCATTAACGGTAGTGGGATCTCGTACATTTGCCATATGTACACGCCTAGGGCTCTTTTTGCATATGCAACGTTATGGGAACAACAACTGACATCACCACAAAAAACAGCGATGTTCAGATTTTGTTTATCGGCAATTAACAACTATATCTCTCGTAAACAGGGGTATTTTGGTGGCGGCGGTGGTGTAAACGGAACACTTTTTACTCCTTCTATACACTTAGAGAGAAATGTATTTGATGTCCTTCGGCGTAAGATAAAAGCCATACAAAAAGTTCGCGGAACTGGACACCGTACGACAATTGTATCTACTCAAAGTGCAACAGATCTCAGGAACATTCCAGACAACACCATCGACTACATCTTCACGGATCCCCCATTTGGTGAATCGATTCAGTATTCTGAATTGAATTCTTTTGTAGAAGCTTGGCTAGGTGTTCATACACGACCAGAAGAAGATTGTGTACTGAATTACGTTCATAAAAAGGACCACGGCTTTTACGGCGAAAAAATGGCCCAAGTATTTGCTGAATATGCACGTATCCTAAAGCCTGGACGCTGGATAACCATTGAGTTTCATAACAGCCAGAACAGTGTGTGGACAGCAATACAACAAGCAGTAGAATCAGCGAGACTCTTGGTTGCGGATGTACGATTGCTCGATAAACAGCAACGCTCATTTAATGCGGTAAATAGGGCTGGGGCAGTTAATCAAGATCTTGTTATTTCTGCCTATAAACCACGAACCTCTTTTGAACAGAGGTTTAGAGAAGGAGAAGGACAACCAGCTAGTGCAATAGAGTTTGTACGGGAATATTTGTCGATCCTGAGCCCTTCATCAATGAATTTTAAAGGGAAACTAGAGCTAATTCCTGAGCGAACTCGCTTTGTCTTGTTTGACCGGATGGTAGCATATCACTTAGTGCATAATGCCCGAATTCCATTAACGGCTGCCGAGTTCTACAACATGTTAAATGCACAATTTATGGAGAGGGATGGGATGTACTTTCTTCCTGACCAGGCAGCAAAATATGACGCGATAAGGGTTCGAACTGAAGTAGAGCAATTGTCACTTTTTATACGGGACGAGAGAACTGCAGTGCAGTGGGTCCGAAATCAACTCTCGTTGGCTCCTCAGACTCTTGGGGAACTGACACCAAAATTCCTTCAAGAACTTCGAGAATGGGACTCCCATGAAACCAGACTTGAATTGAGAGACTTGTTAAATGAGAACTTTATTTTAGGGGAAGATGGCCGGTGGCGAGTTCCAGATCCGAATAGTACTAAAGATCTTGAGCTTCTGAAACAAAAAGCTCTACTTAAAATCTTTGAACGGTACGTGAAGTCTAAAGGTACTTTGAAGGTATTTCGTAAGGAAGCGGTATTAGAGGGGTTTAGGCTAGCTTGGCAGACCAAACAGTACTCAGTGATCGTCCAAGTAAGTAACAAAATACCACAAAAATTACTTCAGGAAATTCCAGAGCTTCTACAGTTTTGTGAAATTGCCCGAGATTACGCTCCGGTGACAGACCAGCTTGAGTTTCAGTGGGACAGCAACGATATACAGTGACCATTTTTTTGCAATCAAAATGAGCTTGTAATGAGGCACGACTGAGTTACTTGGTGGATTCCTAACTAATCAAATGACACTGGATTAAGGTGATGATGTTCTCATGGGTTGGGTGAGCACGCTTATAAATATGATCGTGCCTTCATTCCTTGGAATTCCAACCTTCTGCGAGGATCCTGATCTACTGACCGATCAGGCATGTCTGAGAGAGGCTATCAGGATGTCGGGGATGACCATTGTAGATGCTGAGACGCTAGATCGATCTCAGCCGATAATTAAGCAATTGCCCGCGGGTACACAGTTGATCGTAGTGCCAGACGGAAGTATCCGACATGTCATAGAGGCAACAATGACAGATTATCGATGGGTGACAATTAGTGTAGGGGAAATCTTCAACCGCCTCTCTAATGACATTGTTAAGTCAGTTCCAATAAAGTACTGGGATCGGTTGTTTGATTTACACAGTTCAGTTAAATCACCATTAACACAAGAGGAATCGGCGTTACTGGTTGCACGGGGTGTCTATGGTATCGATCCATTGTTCATTGTGGATCACATTGGATTAATGAAAATCCTAGTCGATGTAGCGTTGTCAGAAGAAGGGTTGCCTCAAATGGTATCATCAGTCATTCATTCACTCCTTCCCGCAACCATAAAAGATACAATGTCCAGTGATTTCCTTTCCAACCCAGCGAAAGCCAAAGATACTTTGCACAGAATTAGGAATTCGAATCTTGACGAACTCGGGCTTCTGCAGCCATCCCTTGAGATAATGCTCCAAATTTTAGATCAGGGAACGGATGTTTTCCAATTATACAGTGGTCCTCCGGACCACTTTGCTGAGTTGCTCAATGACAATGTAACCCCTAGTGAATTTGTTCAATATGGACTGAGGTATTGCGCCGCTCTTAGTGCTGACAAGGTATCGATGAATATAGCTGTTGCTTCAAACGAGATTGCTTTACGTTGGTTGCAAAGTAACTACGCATTAGTTCTTCGTTCTGCGAATCCTAATGTTCTTAAACTGACAACACTTGTATCCAATCTAAACTCCCAGATTGGGGAGACACCCCTTCTTTTTATTGTAATCGACGGAATGGGGCTTCAAGCGTGGAATGTAGTACAATCGGTCTGGAGCAAGCATTATGGTATCCATGTGACACGTTCTACAGCAGCGTTCGCTGTACTGCCGACCATTACTTCACTGAGCCGTAGGGCAATTTTTGAGGGGAAGGTACCGGCAAATTTTACAAATACGAAGCATTCTGCACGACTGGAACGTAAACTTTGGGTATCTAAATTTGGTTCTGACGGTTCGTACTTTGCATCAGATGAAATTTCAGGCATTCTAGACGCTTTCGCATTGGGTAAAAGACGCATATGTGTCGTGGATGTTACTTGGGACGACCGGAGCCATAAAATAAAACCACCATTTGATTCAATCAATCATGCAGCAGGATTCTGGGCATCGCAAACACGAGTTCTGCAAGTCGTTAAACAAGGGTTAGACTCAGGCTACAGAGTAATTCTGACAGCGGATCATGGTCAAGTCCAGTGTCAAGGACAAGGTAGACCTGATTATGGAGAATTGACTGGGGAACGGTCAAAACGTGTTATATTGTTTAAAAATAAGGCATTACGGGACAGTTATATAGATGAAGATTCTTTTGCATTTGATCCAACGGGGGTATCATCTGATTGTTGGCCACTCTTTTCTACGCAACTAAACTCGTTTGATCATAAAGGTTCGCTGAGTGTGAGTCATGGAGGTCTTAGCCTCGAAGAAGTTTTGGTACCAGTAGTGGAGGTTGGTTACTCTGAACGCAAGAATTCCAATTGGATATGACAGAGTGTTGTATCCTGAGTGGGTCGACTTTACCTTACAAAGGTTCGTAATGTCTAGTGATGAACAATGTTTGAATGCATCTATTCGTGAATATCTAATTCCATGTATCCGGAGTGAGACCTCACTACGTAAGACAGTCCGTCAGTTGCAACAAGTTGCTGGTTTCCATTCACCTATTCCGAAAGAGAATTTATTTGGGATTTATGATTATATGAGTACGTTGACACCTGATGACCGTACCGATCCGCGTCTGGAATTATTGTTGAATTCAACACGCTTTGTTTCTGATGTAATGGATTCTATTAGAAATCTTACACTTGTAGGTGTTAAGGGTGTGTCGGCAGACCAATTATATGAACGAATTACTGCCAAATATGGTGACCGCGGTACAATTCCACGTCGTGTACGCTATGCACTGGCAACATTAAGAAACTTCGGGGCACTTGAACATGAAGGGAATAAATGGTACCTTGTCCGGGACTTATTCCAGCAAATGTGTTGATCACACGAGTTTGTACGTTGGTGTGCTGAGCGAGGACTATCTAAAACTCGCCTTGAAATAAAGGCCAGGTTCTATTTATCAGATGCTACTGTTCTTTACTATGGTACAGTGTTGATAGAGTTGAACCTCAGATCAAATTTGGGTACCTTTTGGGGAAACTACATTACTAGGTACCCGTATGCACCTGATGGAGTATCTGTTGAACACCTGGACTTTTCAGGAATAACCTATAAAACGTTGCCAATTGATTTTCAACAAGACTGAGAAAAATCATATTTTTAGCGAGCAAAGCTCTTGAAAACCGCCATGTTCCGAAGGGTACCGTGAGGGACCGGATTTCACGACCTTTACCACAACTAATTACTATTTATTTTCGTGCGAATGATGTCCCGAAGTGTCAATCGTACTGTATGCGGTCGTTGCTCAGAAGAATGATTTCAAGACGTCGTAGGATGTGGCGATTGGACTTACGATGTATGATTACAGACATTTCTGGGAGTAGGAGTACAAGTAGATTCTAAGCAAAGGAACAGATGGCTCTAAATGGATAGATCAAATCCTGTGTTGAAGGGGTCAAGTATAATTTGTGGTCGGGCGAAAAATGCAACTATTGACACTCCAACATTAGCTGAACTATTATGACTGTGTAAATAAATACCCCATTGAAAAGTCCTGATATCATCTTGATTAGGAATTAGCTTATTCCTCCTTTATTTTTGTGAGGATAAGTGAAGCACGTGGGTGGAGTATACGGTATTGAGCCAATCACGGTACTGTATAGGGCGAGTGAAGAAGGTCAACGAAGAGTAACGACAGGCAATGAATAGTTGATCAGAGTAACGAGCCACTCCAGCGCATCCCCGATAACGCGTCGTGCTTAACTTTTAAGTGATGGCTCATGCAGTCCTGTATGAATTGATTCTCTGGCAACAGAAATTGGAGTTCAGAGAAGGATGCATACAGATTGGGAACAATGGCTGACTCGTGTGGGGACTAAGCGGGAACAAAGCCGGATTATCCGAAGAAGCGATGAATCATTTGGCATCGTGGAGTAGGGTACATGAACTAGTTAGAACCAAAAAAGGCGGTCATTTATCCGTGATTCCTCTATAAATTGACGATTTTAGTGTGAAGAAGCCTCTTTGCAGAGTAGCACATTATCCCCTACTAGTAGTTACTTACCGATTCAATTTCGTATTAAAATTCTACGAGGTCTCGGTCATTATGGGACGAGTCCACCGTGTATGCCACGGATACAGATGAACAAGACTGGCACTCCTGAAAATACAGGTTGAGCGAGTCTGTTTTTGTGTTTCCGGGTTTTCTTGCCTGGAATAGGTTCATGAGAGGGGTGATGAAAAGGTCAAATACATCCCCAACTGCAGAACCATGCAGTGATAAGTATGGGGATTAAACCTCGGCTTCGACAGTCGTAGATATACGAAATCCCGGAATCCGTTGCTGTGCCTGGGATCCCGGGACTGTGGATAACT
>NZ_JAJFNK010000056.1 GCF_021739485.1 Alicyclobacillus tolerans | reverse complement strand
GTCACCAGCGGGCTGAAGGCGGGACAAAAGATTCTCCTGGGCGTCGGACGGTTTGTCGCCAACCCGGGAAGCAATTCATAACCTGTTCAAAGACAGAAATTTGAGGGTGCCTCAAAAGTGCAGTCGTTGCACGTGGGCACCCTCTTTGTATTCGTTGACTTTTCGCCTGTACCTATAGGCCCAGCTGCCCGCCAGCCGAACTCACCGCATTGGTAACGGTGCTGGTGGTGTTGTTCAATAGCGAAGTCGTTCCTGTTGTATTCGTCACCGTCCCCACCGCGTTTCCGACCGTGTTCGTCGCTCCCCCAACCGCGTTCGTCAAACTGCCGGTGCCCGTGGAGTTGCTGGTGGTGGTGTTCGTCGTATTGGTGGATGTGCCTCCAGCCAAGCCACCCGAAGAACCCGTTAAGCCTCCCGTGACATTGCCTAAAGTTCCAGTAAGGCCGCCAAGAAGACCGCCTGCCCCACTGCCTGACGTCGTGTTATTACTGCCGGTTTGCGGGTTTTGTGGAATTCCAATGGTCCATGTGGTTCCGTCCCAAATGTAATTCATCCCAAAGTCCCGTATCACCTTTCCGACATACCAGATTGGGACATATGTCGTGGGTTGGTTGGAAGCGGGGTCATTGTTGACAATCTTCATGGCGTCTTGAACGGGCACGCCGTCCACGTAGATGCTGCAAGTGCCCGTTCCTGGGCTGTATGCAGCAGGATTGGAATTAAATTTTTGCGCTAAAGCGGACGGAAGTGTTAGGTTCCAATTTTTCCCGTCCCACTGGCTCTGCACGCCAAATCGGTCCAGCGCTTGCATGACATACCAAATGGGCATATACGTCGTATACTGGCTGGTACTAGGGTCAATCGCCCAAAGCCCAATGGGATTGCTGACCACCTGCGATCCAGCTTGAATCGTCATTTTCTTTTCGGGATAATTTGACCTTGCCCATATGTTCGCGGATGTTGCCGTATTCAGCACCACGGTCATGGCACTCGCGAGAACTACAGTCAACGCTGCTTTGCGAGAATCCAATTCTACCTCTCCCAACCGTCCAAACGGACGTTAGTTTTTTCTGTATATCCTAATCAATTCGCAAAAATTAGATTTTTTCCTTTGTTGAAATGGGAATAAGGCCATCTACTTTTGTCGAAACCACGCCGCGAACCCGGTATAGAGCCAAACCCAAGAGGTGAAACACCCATTGTTTGAGCTGTCACGATGAAGGATTTCAAGACCGGAACCGCGGGTGATCTCGTTCAAGAATCCACAACAACTTTCACTTCAACTAAAAAGATGGCTCATGACTTACGTATTACAGAGGAATTATCCTATTTCCGGCAAATTGGAACGTGAAGCGGCAATCAATCACGGTCAATCGAGTCGGACGTTCGTGCGACCCCGCAAACCTCTTCAAGAAGAATTGGCGGAAACGAAATCCGTAGAATTTCCGCGAATTTGCAAGCAAAGTACGACGGATTGCAACAAGAAACGCGTTGAATCCACCCAATCTCTCATTAGAATCTCAGTTTTCTAGTTTATAATGAGAGAAAAATTGGAGGGAAACCGGATGAAACAAGGAATCACCATTGGCATCTCATTGGCTGTGCTCATGACTCTGGCGACAGCATGCGGCCCGTCTCCTGCGGGTACATCAGGGCAGACGCAAAACACCGCTTCACAGAATACGGCTTCTACAAATGCAACAGGCAGTTCTAGTGGTTCCACTAGTGGTTCCAACAATGCGACGTCGAACACCTCGGGTACATCCCAAGCTCCGGCCATTCAACTGACTCAGTTTAACGATACACAACAAGACGGCATTACAGTGATGGTCCCCAACGGTTGGACAAAAAGCCGCGTGCAGGGCGGGGATTACGGTGGATGGAAGTTTGTGAACCCGACGGATAGCTCACAGCAAGTGGAAATCGTCCGTTCTAGTTGCGTCGGTTGCTACATGGTGAACGGAAAGGCCAACCCAACTGCACCGATCCCGGAAAAAAATCCGTCCAACGTTCAGGTGACGAACAACGGCATGTCCGCGACTTACAACTTCCAAAAAACCGGGAATTCCAACGTGGGAAGCGGTCTCCTTACGACGACCAGCAACGGAAATGGGTATGGGTACGTTCAGGTCCTGCTCCCTGCGGAGGACAAGTCGTTTGCAGCCCAGATTCTGAACAGTTTCCAACTCAAGGGTTAAGAAAAAGTCGAATTTCTACGGTCTGGCGACGATTCCCTTCAGTGACTTCTCCATTGAAGACAGCCAATCGAAGACCAGCTTTTGTAAACCAGATTTTGGAGACTGACTCTTGAAGACCCACCTTTGAAAAGCAACTTTGAGCCTGCTTCACCGCCATTTTTCGTATTTTGCTAAATTGGAGGTCTATCATGAAAAAGTTCATTGCGGTGTGCACCTTGCCGGCCTTGTTCTCGATGATGGCTGCCCCGACCCTGGCCGAAGCGGCAACCACGTCCAGTAAACCAGCGTCGAGCACGACCACAACAAACGCGGCAACAAAGGCCACGAAGGCCGCATCCAGCAGCACGGGGTCCGGAAGCACGACGCTAACCTTGAAAAACATTTATAACAATGGAAAGCTGACCGAACGGGCTTATGGCTTAGTCTCCGGCGGAACGACCTATATGCCCATTTGGTACGTCATGCAAGTGCTCCAATCATTAGGTATTCAAAGTACGTGGAAAGACGGACACTGGAAGATGACGGTACCGTCATCCTACAAGTTGGACCTGACCCATTTGCCTCAGGTACATACGCAAACCAGTAACACGCAACTCGCGGATATTTCTTTAAACGGTACTGTGGTGGCTCAGATGACCAGCATTGTTCACGTGGATCCCTCCTCCAACCAACCAACCACGTTTATGCCCATCTGGTATGTCCAACAGGCCCTTAAACGCGTCGGGATCGCGTCGACATGGGACGGAGTCAATTGGAAGATGACTCCGGCAGCCAAAACAAAGACTTCCACAAGCTCAACTTCGGGGTCCGGGTCCACGAAAACAGGCTCCACAGGGTCGTCCGGTTCTACAACCGGATCGAGCAGTTCGACCGGTTCCAGCGGTTCCAGTTCCGGCAACACACCTGCGCCTGCTCCAGTGCCGCCAAAACCGCCTGCGCCTCCCACGCCGCCAACACCTCCGGCTCCACCTCATTCCACGGTGCCTGGCAGTTCAAATTTTGCGCTTGAACTTGGCGACAGCGGTACATACGTTCAACAGTTGCAACACTGGCTCACCTTTGTCGGATTTTTCCCGGAAAGCAACGGAACGTTTGGCCCGAACACGCAAGCTGCTGTAAAGGGCTTTCAACAGGCCGACCAGTTGCCCGTTACGGGAATTGTGGACCAGGCCACCTGGGATGCCTTGAGCAAGTTTATTACTTCTTTGACAACACCACCCAGCACAACCAACACGAGTGGGTCGAGTACCGGTTCGAGCACGACCACGACCACGACACCACCACCGTCGACTTCCGGTGGCTTTACCAACGTGGACCTGCGCTATCCAGCGCCTTCTGACATTAGCACCAATTCCATCAACTCGTTTTTGCAGCAAAACGGATCTCCTCTCACGGGCCTTGGCCAGTCCTTTATGGACGCTCAAAACACCTATGGCGTGGATGCCAACTACTTGGTTTCTCACGCCATCCTCGAAAGCGCATGGGGCAAGAGCCAAATTGCGTTAGCCAAAAGCAACCTTTTTGGGTACGGTGCGTATGATTCAAACCCCGGTATCGACGCGGGGATGTTCCCAAGCGACGACTACGCGATCCGCTTCGAAGCCTGGGAAGTTCGCAACAACTACCTCAACCCAGGGGCGAGCCTGTACGTCTCCCCCACGTTAAACGGAATGAACGTCCACTATGCCACAGACCCGCACTGGGCGTCGTCCATCGGGTCCATCATGGGGCAGTTCGCCAGCTCGGTGAACGACAGCGTGAGCAGCTACCCGCAATTCACGGGCAATCTCAGCGCGCCTGCTCCGCAGAGCACGACAGAGCCGGTGTACTTCCTCAACGGGGCGCAAGGTGTGATTCAAAGCGATCCGTCGTACCATGGAGCGCCGTATTACCCGACGGCAGGCGCTGGCATGAGCGACATGTTTTTTGGCTCGATTTCCGCGAGCAACAACAGTTTCGGTTCCAACGTCAGCGCCGTGCAGCGGTACCTCAATCAAACCATGAATGCTGGCTTGACCGTCGATGGGTCATACGGTCCCATGACCGAGACGGCGATCAAGAACTTCCAGACTGCGCACAACCTCCCGGTCAACGGAGTTTGGGATTTCTCGATGTGGAATCTGTTTAACCCTATGCCATCCATCATTCCTGCCAATACGACGGTGACAGTCGATCAAATGATGCAAGGCATGGCCGGAGGCTTAGTCATTGAGTGGTACCACATCCCCAACTACGGATGGGTGAATTCCGAAGACGTCAAACTGACCAATGCCTACCGGATCGCGGTGCCAAATCCGACCTCGACGCAAACGTCTGTGCCTGTTTATAATCCAAGCAACCCGTCTCAGGTGATTGCAACCCTGCACAATGGAGACCTGGTGACTTCGACGAATCCGCAGGGCAACGGACAAAACATTCCCATCCAGTTTGCCAACGAGCAGACCGGAGCACCGATGAACGGCGTGATTTTATCGTCCCAGGCGAATCTGACCGCACAGAACTAAAGGCAGTCGTTAAAATCAGCCCATTCAAATTTGCAATTCCAATGAGCAGTCCAATTACAAAAACTGCGCAGGAAGTGGAGTCGCACCACTTTCCCGCGCAGTTTTTTCCGTACTGTCTACACCCGGACCAGGTTTGCTCTTGCTCGAATTCACCCCACCCAAGCGCTCAACTTCGGTGGTCGGACAAAACCCGACTCAACATCGTCCTTGACTCACGCATACGGCTGGAGGTTGGAAGACACCTCCGGCACTTCGGTCACACTGGTCAACGTCCTGCGCGTTGCCCGAACGGTGAAAGGCAGCAGGAGAATGGGAACGATCATGACAAAGCCCATAATGCCAAAGCCCAGCGAGAACCCTCCGGTCTTGTAGGCCCACAGCCCGACGAATGGCGCCAATGCACCGCCGAGGTGACCTAAGCCATCGGCAATGGCCACTCCCGAACTGCGCGCACTCGTCGGAAAGTGTTCCGCAGTCAACGCGTAGTTGGTGATGCAAAACGTGGACAGGGAGAATGTAGCTAAAAAGCCCCCGACCATAATTACCATGGGGGATGGGAAGTACCCAATCCACAGCAGGGACAACATCATCAGGATTCCCCACACCAAATTGGCAACCTTTCGTTCCACCTTGTCGCCAATCCAGTACACGACAATCGCCGCAACCACAAACGCAATCCCTGTCACAGCCAAGAAGGAAATACTGCTCGCCAGGCTGTACCCTTTATCGACTAAAAACGTCGGGGCCAAGGACAAAAACGCGTAGTCACCGGTGTAGTAGAACAGCCAGATGACGAGCAGCAACAAAACCCGCCCAAGATACGGAGGTTTAAGCAACTCCAGCAGTGGGAAATTGCTCCCTTTGTGCTCCATGACCATCGGCTGGACAGGCGGCAGTGCATGGGTACCAATGCGCCTGCGCACTCGGTCTTCCGCTTCGCTCACAATTTTTTCGACTTCGTCCATACGCCCGTGCAATGCCAGCCAGCGGGGGGATTCGATGAGGAGCCTGCCGGCAAAAAAGATGATGAAGCCGCCCAACGCCCCTAGAAACAGCAACGCCCGCCAGCCCCAGCTGTAGTTGGGAACCAGCCACATGGCCGCAAACGGAACCACCCCGAGTCCTGCGAACGAGAAGATGTTGGCTAGCCCGGTCAACCGGCCGCGCAAAGCTGCAGGGGCAAGTTCCCCCAAGTAGGTCGTGACTTGGGCAATCATGGTGCCGATGCCCATGCCGACTACAAACCTCCACCCTACGAGCCAGCCCACCGAAGGACTGAAAGCGGTTGCTAAAGAACCAAGTGTGTATAAGACGACGCCAACCGTCAGGCTGAGTCGTCGACCGAAACGGTCGCTGATCATGCTCAAGATGAGAGCCCCAAAAATGTATCCAAACAGACTTGTACTCACGGCCTCCGCCGAAGCACCTGTGGATACGTGAAATTGTTTGCTGATGACTGGAAGACCGTATGCGATGTTCGTAATGTCGAAAAAGGAAAAGAAATATCCCAGTCCGAGGAGTGCAATGAGACCGTAGCTAAACGGCCAGACCGGCAGCCGGTCAAGGCGTGCCAATGGATTTTCAGTGCTTTTTGTCATACAAGTCTCCCTCCCTTATTGAATTCACTTCGAAAATAAAAAATGAAAGCGCACTTAATTCAAAACCTCCTCTGTTTACAGACTTATCAGTTAATTATGCAAACCATTATTGAAATATCATTGAAAAAGTGAAATCAATATTTTACAACAAACGCCATGTAGTCGAGATGGAAAAAGATTCGAGGTGCGTCCATGGGGAGCCCGTAGACAACCCGTGACAGACGCACCTCATCTTCAAGTTAAAGCTTAAACTTGCGGACCATGTTCTGCAGAGACTCCGCCATCTGAGACAAAGACGCTGCCGCTGCGGTCACTTCCTCCATGGTGGATAACTGCTCCTCACTGGCAGCCGACACACTCTGCATCCCAGAGGACGTTTCCTGCGCCACTTGGGTGATCTGTTGAATCGTTCTCACCATCTGTTCCGAACCCGCAGCCAATTCCTGGGTTGCAGCCGAGACGTCTTGAGTCTGACTGCTCACCTGCTGTACGGCATGGCGGATCTCCTGAAATGCCTGCCCTGCTTCAGCCACGGCTTGTTGGCCTTGTACCACGCCTTGCACAGAACTTTGCGTTTCCGCCACCGCAGCGGTGGTTTCACTCTGGATGAGCGCAACTAAGCTTCTGATCTCTTCCGCGGACTTCGACGATTCGTCCGCAAGTTTTCGGATTTCCTCCGCCACCACGGCAAATCCACGTCCGTATTCCCCAGCGCGCGCCGCTTCGATCGCTGCATTGAGCGATAACAGGTTTGTCTGCGAGGCAATACCTGAAATCACATCGACAAATTGACGAATCTGGGTCGAGCGTTCACCGAGACCCTGAATGGTTTGATCGAGTTGGGCAACATTTTTGGAGATAGCGTCCATCTGACGCAATACGTTTTCGACGACTTCTGCTCCATGGGCTGCCGCTCGAAACGCCTGTTCTGCAGAGTCAGACATCGTATGTGCACTGCGAGCGACGTTTTGGATACCCAGCGACATGTCGTGGACTGCCCCGGCTCCCTCTTGGGCGCTTAAAGACTGTCTCTCCGCCCCGACAGCCACCTCCTGCATGGTCTGCGCAATGTGCTCTGTCGCTTTGCCGGTCTCCTCCGCAGCTGCCGACAGTTCCTGAGACGCCGCTAGAACCTGTTCCGCACTCGAGGAAACACCCTGAATCAATTGCCTCAGTTGAAGCGTCATGTCGTTGAACGATCGAGCCAAATCTCCCACTTCATCTTGACTGGACACATCCGTCTCAGTCGCGGTGAGGTCTCCCTGCGCCAATTTCCGCGACTGTTCCGAGAGGTCGGGAATTGGACGGATGGCCTTGCGAATCGAAAAGAGCAAAAAGATGTTCACCGCGATAACCACCAAATCGGCGATCAGAAGGACCGCGATATTCCGATTTGCCAGGGCATCCATGGCTACGGTCTGCTGACTGATAGTCTGCTGGCCGAGCTTTTGCAGTTCGTCCAAGTCGTTCGTCAACGCGTTCGAAGCATTGGCGTTATTTATGTACATGTTCTGTACTGCAAGAGGGTGGTCCGTGTAATACGTCTTCTGAATGGCGGCAAAGTAACCTTCATAGTCTTTCGCATCGGCCATGGCCTTGGCGACGAGGGCTTTTTCATTCGCGTTGGCCGCTGTCTTTTGCAGCGACACAAGTGACGAATCCATTTGCTTTTTTGCATCCAAGATCTGTTTTAGCGTCTGTGCGGCGAGTTGGCTGTGACCCGTCCCATATAAACCCACCCACATGTTGGATTGGTCGTCCATGTTTAAAAAGCCCTGATACGCCTGGTGAGCATCCTCACTAAATAGGACGCTCTTGGTGTCCAACGTGTGTATGGCACTCGTCAAACGGTTGGACAGAAACAGATTTAATCCCCCTGTGGCAATCAACATGCCAATCAGGAGCGTCAGCAGCCAAGTCACTTTTGCGACCAAGCTTCGCCGTACTGCTGCGCCCCTTTGCCCTCTTTTCATGCTTTTGCAATCTCCCTTTCCACCAGTACTGCCCAACTATGTATCTCTCTTGGCTCAACTTCAAATCTATTTTACACAATGATTCAACAAAAAGAGTCCCTGGAACCGAACTGCCGTTCCAGGGAAATACGCAAACTCTGTTGCAAGCGCACTAGGTAAGGAACCTGGTGTCACCCTAATTCCGCTGCACGGCGATCGCCAGCCGCCGCTGGGTTCGCTGCAGGTGCCGGCCGACTCCCCAGCCACACAGCTGCCAAACTGCCCAAGGTCAAATTGCACACCATGTTCGCCATCGCCACTACTCCTGCCATCGGGCCAAACGCCTGTGTTGCCAACACGGCTGCAAGCGCCGTGTTGCAGATCCCCACTTCAAAAATCATAGAGCGGCGCGCAGGTATGTCGAACCGCACCGCACGCGCGTACAAGTACCCAAGACCCATTTGCAGCAAAATCTGCAGGACTACGGCTGCAACCACGGGCAACAGCAAAGAAACGTGATCCAAAAGCGGACCGCTTGCCGGGGCCACGACCCCGAGGACCACGACGTACAATGCCAACGCAGACAAGATGGAACCGATCGGCTGAACAGCACGGCGCAAGACAGGGATTGCCATTTGTAACACAATGCCAGCGGCCAACGGAAAAAACACAATGAGCGCCATTTTCCACACAAACGGCCAGTATGCCATGTGGACTCCTGAGCCCGCAAACCCCGTACTCAAAGCGGGAGTCACCAAGGGTCCCACAAAGGTATCCACCGCAGACATGGCGATACTCAGCGGCAAGTCACCGCGAGCCACCATTGCGTTCAGATTAGCCGAGGTCCCGCTCGGAACCACCCCCGCCATAATCAGTCCGTCTGTCAACGGACTGTGTCGGCCGAAAAACAAGTAGCCTAAAACGACTGCCACACCGGATGCAATCATCCATTTTCCCAACGATCCCGTTAGAACCTGCCATGGAGTTCGCACCAACACGCGCAGCCGGTCGAGATCGAGTATCAAACCCATGATGAACAAAACGAATCCAAGTGCCGGAGCGGTTGCATGACTCCATGGCGTAAAAGCAGAGGACCAGCGCATCGCAACTGCCGCAAACACCAAAATCCACGCAGGCATCAATCTGGCTGCGATGAATTGTGTCCAGCGCAATGTCGACTTTCCGAACATAAAACCTCTCCTTGTTGTATGCAAACCCAAGCAGCGCGAAGCACCCGGAGCTACTGCAACTGATTTTTGGCAGTTCCTTTGTAATGGCGAATTTGATCCTCCGAAAAGGGGCGAATCTGGTAATCTCGAAATTCCGTTTGAATGTTTGCCTCGTAATAAAACGAGTAGACAATCTGCTTACTGCCCTCCTGGAGACTCCAAATATCCAGCGCCAAGAGGTTGTCGAGGGCAGGTTTATGACCTTCCAGCGAAGTGTTTTGCAAAACTTCGGGGATTCGGTAATACACCCGGCCCGTCAGCAAAGTCGACCTTGGAATTTCTACGTAATACGCCTCGTACTCAAAAGGCGGTGCTACGTATATCCCCCGGTGAAACAGATGGAGGTGAACCGGAGAACTCGAAATTTGTACATTCATTATCGAGTTTTGAATCATATACGCGTTGAACAGGCGCGAAGGTTCGCCTAACTCTTGGAACATCCCCAACCACTGCCCATAGCCAAAATCGTCGGTCAGGTCGAACTCCGTGTACCCGGCGGATGGATCGACGATGTGCTCCGTTCTCGATTTCATCGGAACTGCCGACATGTTGTTGCTCCCCCAGTCGTTTTCAAAGGATTCAGTGATTGGACACAGCATATCACAAGTCGAACGGACACGTCTCGCAAAAGCACGCGTTGGTTCACATTACCACAAGGGCGGTTTTGTCACCATGAACGCCAGCATCGCCATTAATAGGACAATGTAAATCCAAATGGACCGCCGCAGTTGACCGACCAAAACTTTCGCATCCTCTGGAGAATCTTTTAATTTTCTCAGTGTGGGAGAAAACGCACGAGCCAGAAAGACCAGTGAGCCAATCAAAATGACCGATGTGACATCAATCCACGGCGTTGTCCACGGCCAAGGACCTGTCACCCATAGTAAAATTCCCGTTAGAATCAGGAGGTGCCCTGCGTGTTTGGCCCACCGGATGGCCAAACGAAACACGTCGAGGTAGATGGCTTGCTCTTGCGGGTCGGACGAGCGCAGTCTTTGTGTCAGCGGAAGCAGCACAAAAAACGGTCCAATCGCCAAGGTGACGCTAAACACGTGAATGAACAGCAGCAGTCGCACCAAAATGGGCATCATCTCGAACAACTATTCCTGCACGGGGCGGAACTCGTGAACCCAAACCCGCATCTGCGGCAGCCACTGCATCCCCGGATGGATGGAAAGAATGGATTCTTTGTAAGCTTCTAAACTGGGGTAACCCTCCTGGCGGGCTTGAGCTTCCGTAACCTCGCCCAGCGTTTGGGAATACACCCGCTCGACGACGTAGTTGTGCCCCGAAAGAGCCATCACTTCTCCAACGTCGGCATACCTGCCGTTGCGGCGCGTTGCGGTTTTCTCCCCTGCCAGTACTTTTTCCACGTCCTGGGGAAGAGTAATGAGCCTGTCAATGGAGCATGTCTTCGGAGGAAGCCCTGCCTTATCACCCACGTCGCCAATTTGCTCCCCGCTTGTCATCGTGCACACCTCCGTCTTTTTACAGATGGTGGAATTCCTAAACGACATTCAGAATACCACAAACGACAACCGATTTCACGTAAGCCCCTTCCCCGTTCAGTCTCGCCCAACCCGGCGGGATTGAATCAGCCCGATTTTTCGAGTCTGTATTTGAGACACGCTTATGTTTCACGTGCGCTTTTGCAGTTTTTGTACGTATAACCGCGCATCCGCGATGCGGTAGCATTCCTCCAAAGTGTTGCCGTCGAGGCCCCAAACTGCACCGCCTACACTGATGGAATACCCGTCCGAATGGTCCAAAACGGCTTGCTGCAATCGCCTCATGGCCTGAGCGGCATCTTGGCTGTCCCACAAAAAGGCGACGACAAACTCGTCTCCCCCGTACCGGCAGACTAGGTCTTTGGGCTGCAAGCTCTTCGTGATAATCTCTGCGACTTGGCGCAGTGCTTCGTCCCCAACGGGGTGGCCATGGGTATCGTTGATCGTCTTCAGATTATCCAAGTCGATTGCGCCTAGGACGAGTGACTTTCCAGATGCCTGGCTGTCGTGGACCCGGCCGGATATCCGGTGTTCAAGTCCGCGGCGGTTCAATACGCGCGTCAGTAAATCGAGCTGACTGGCCTGTTCGACGATTCGCGCCGCCAAAATCAAGTTGAAAGCTACCGAAAGCTGGGCTGCACAAGCATCGAGGATGGCGAGGCTCATTTCAGAAGTCAAGCGATGGGATACAGGTTTTGTCCGGGTCGCCACAATCAAACCGACGATCTGGTCGCGAGACGTCAAAGGCCAAAGCCCAATCTCGAGCAAGGGGTATCTTCCCCACTCTTCCCGAAGCCTGGGTGACGGCAGGTCTTCCGCCAAGAACCACCGTTCCATAAACGGAAGCAACAGATTCAGGTCCTGTACAGAACGGTCCAACAACCTTTGCAACTTTGGCGGCTCGTTCTCAAACACGCCCCACGGTGCAAAAACGTTTGCTTTTGTAGCTCGGGTTTGTTCTTCAAAGGCATTGAACCTTTTGCGATAGACGAAGAACCCGGAATCCACCTCAGCAAACTCCTGAAGTGCCGCTGAAGCCATCTGCATGAGTTCCAACCCTCGTTTCGCCCATGCCCATTCCCGGGTTTTGTGAAAAAACTCCCGCAACAATTCTGCGTTCATCCTCACACCTCGCTCCATCCGTGGCGAGAACAGCATGTGCCAAGCGCAAACTGACAGGGAAGCACCCGGCTTCCCTGTTCACACACCATCTTCATATGGGGTTTCGACAGACGCTGACTAAATCCTCCAAAAAAGTATTTACATTGATTGCAGCAAAATTGATTGAAGCCAAATTGGCTGAAGCGAAAGCCGCTTTAATTGAAGAATCACTGCATTGGGCAAACGGGAAACGCAAGAACTACTCAAACCGAAGTGCGTCAATCGGCTTGAGATTCGCTGCTTTACGCGCCGGATACACGCCGAAGATAATGCCAATCGCTACGGAGAACACAACGCCTAACACGGCGGCCCAAATGGACAGTAAACTCCCGTCTTTCATCACGTTGCCGGCGATAATGGCCCCCGCGCCGCCCACAATGACTCCGATCAGCGCCCCCGCCACGCTGAGCGTCAAGGATTCCAAGAGAAACTGGGTTAAAATGACGCCTTTTTTCGCTCCAATGGCTTTGCGAATGCCAATTTCACGCGTGCGCTCCGTGACGGATACGAGCATGATGTTCATGATCCCGATGCCACCCACCAGCAAAGAGATCGCCGAGATTCCGTCGAGCAGCATGGTCAGCATCTGGCTGACTGAACTTAACGCAGTCAAAATGGTCGTCTGGTTGAGGATGCGAAAGTCGTCCGGTTCCGCCGGCGACAGTTGGTGGGTCAACCGCAAGGTCGACTCAATTTCCGACTGCGCCTGGTACATGGTGTTAGGGGAGGTCGCGGACACCAAAATTTGATTGACGCTGCTCGTCCCCGTCATCAGGTTCATCTCCGTGGTGTACGGGATGGCGATGGCGTTATCCGGATTGTTAAACCCGTTTCCTCCCTGGGTTGCAGCTACCCCAACTACCGTAAAGGGAATCCCCTGAATTTGAAAGGTCTGGCCGACCGGGTTGCCATACCCTGCAAACAGTGTCTGTGCCACGGTGCTCCCAAGCACCGCCACGTTCGAGGCCGAAGTCACTTCCTGTGGAAGGAAAAACCGCCCAGACGCTATTTTAATCCCCTTAATTTGCTGGTATTGTGCACTGACGCCTTCAATGGGTGTATTGGTGTTGTTGCTTTCGAAGACCACCTGTGCGTTGTGAGAAATGACCGGAGAGACGTACTGCACATCCGGGTCTTGGTTGGCAATTGCGGAAACATCCGAGACCTTCAAAGAAGACCCGCTGCCAAACCCTTGGCTGACGCCGCCCGAAGAAGCTGAACCGTTCATGATGGTCAATACGTTCGAGCCCAGACTCTCCACAGACTTGGTCACTCCGGCTTTAGTCCCTAGCCCGATTGCCGAACTGAGGATGACAGCCATGACGCCGATGATAATGCCCAGCATGGTGAGAAAGGAACGCATTTTGTTTGCCCGGAGGCTGCGCCAGGACACCCGGATAATCTCAATCAGCATGGCTTGCGGCCACCTCTCGGGACGGGTTGTTGAGCGTATCCGATTCAACTTGTCCGTCGTGGAACCGGATGATTCGCTTTGCGTGCTGACCCACTTCGTCTTCGTGCGTGACGATCACGATGGTGTTGCCCTGCGCGTACAGCTCTTCAAACAGGGCCAGGATGTCCTCGGTAGTCCGGCTGTCCAGAGCTCCGGTGGGTTCGTCAGCCAGCAGCAACACCGGGTGGTTGACCAACGCCCGCGCAATGGAGACGCGCTGCTGTTGACCCCCAGAAAGTTCGTTCGGCCGGTTGTGCATGCGCTCTTTCAATCCCACCCGCTCGAGTGCCTCCATCGCTCGCTGCCTGCGCACGCGCGGAGGAACCCCCGCGTACATCATCGGCAACTCCACGTTTTCCAAAGCAGTCGTACGGGGAAGCAGGTTGAAGTTCTGAAAAACAAAGCCGATCTTTTGGTTCCTCAACTCGGCCAACTGGTCCTCAGACAACGAAGACACGTCGTATCCATCCAAGGTGTATCGCCCCGCCGACGGGATATCCAAACAGCCAATCATGTTCATCGCCGTGGATTTCCCGGAACCCGAAGGTCCCATAATTGCGACAAACTCTCCTTTGTGAATGGTCAAACTGACGCCGTTGAGAGCGCGGATGACCTGCCCGCCAATGACGTACTCTCGAACCAAGTCTTTGATTTCAATGAGGGCGTTTATCAACCTTTCCCACCCCCGCCGGCGCGGCCGCCACCGCCGCCTCCACGAGGTCCGCCAAAGAATCCGCCTCTACCCCCGAATGGGCTGCCGCTGGCTTGTGCCTGAGCCGCAGCAGTCTGCTCCGGCAATATAATCAGGACCTTTTCACCCGATTGAAGTCCCCGGGTAATCTCCACCGTATTCGAACCCATTAAGCCAATCTGGACGGGTTGGAAGTGGGTCCCGGGAGGTATCAAGGCGTTTCCTTTACCGCCGGAGTTCCGAGCAAATCCACCCCCGCCTTGGCCTGAGAAGCCGTTCCGTCCCTGACCTCCGCTTGCCCGTCCACCTTGGCCTTGACCCGAGAAGCCGCCTTGGCCTTGACCCTGTCCAGACCCTTTATGTCCTCCAAACGACCCGCCTGTTCCGTTGCCTGTTCCGTTTCGGGCGGCACCCGATGAGCCTCCGCTCGAAGAGTCCTGAACATAAACCCCTTCTACTGAACCCAGTTGGTGCAAGGCAATCGCAGGCACCGTCAGAACGTGCGTTTTTTGCGCCGTGGTAATCGTCGCACTCGCAGTCATTCCCGGTTTCAAATCCCCAGACGCGTTGTTAACGGTCGCAATCACGGTGTATTGGGTGACGTTAGAAGTCACCTGAGGCGTGGGATAAACCTGTGTGATGGTGCCGTTAAAGGTCTGATTCGGATAAGCGGGCACCGTCATGTTCACGGAGTCCCCGGGCTTGACGGAACCGATTTGAGATTCGCTGACTTGCAAATTAACTTGAAGGTCCTGCGCGTTTAAGTCCTGCAAAACGATGACGTTGTTCGCGGTACTGGAGCTCGACCCTGTCGCAGGTCTCTGTCCGACTGTGGCGTTCACTTGGGTCACCACGCCGCTGATGGGGGCCGTCAGTGTCGTTTCCTGCTCGGCAAGCTGAGCGGACTGCAGCTGGGCTTGTGCATTTTGAACCGATGCCTGCGCACTGGCGACGCTGGCTTGGTCTGCCATGATGGTGGCGTTGCTTGCCGGCTGTTCGTCGTTATGCAGCGTTAATTCGGCGCTTTGCAATGCCTCCTGGGCATTGGTGACGGTATCCTTGGCCGTCGTTAACGCTTGCTGGGCACTGGTGCGGTTGTTGTAGTTGGCTTCGGCCGTTTGCAGGTTCTGTTGGGCGGCCTGTACGGCTAGTTCGTCTTTTTGCTGGGTTTGGGTCTGGCTGGACTGGTCGTTGGCTAAAGTGAGCTTGTCGTTTGCCACGGTTTGTTGGTCCTTGGTCACCGCCTGTTGTGCGCTTTGAAGAGCTGTGTATGCCGTATTCAATTGACTGTATTCGCTCTGTGCCGTGTTGACCGCCGTCGTGTATGGATTGTTACCGGTGTACCCGCCGTTCGCCCAACTGTTAGAGAAACTGAGCTCGCTTTGGTACTTTTGATACGCTGCTTGCACCTGCGCCTGGGTAACGTTGCCGTACTGCGCAATGGTGTTTTGCAGGGTTTGCTGGTCGGTTTGTAGCGTTTGTTCGTCGTTTTGCAGCTTTTGTTGGTCCGCGGCCACCGTGCCACCGGTACTGTCGAGCGCTTGCTGCGCCTGTGCGAGGGCGTTTTGCGCACTTTGAACCGCCGCTTGTGCACTGGTTCGGTCATTGTACGTAGCCAACTGGTACTTGTATTGTTGCTGCGCCTGACTTAGCGCCGTTTGCGCCTTTGTCACCGCCAATTTGTCAGTCGCAAGTTGGGCGCTTGTAACACCTTGTTGGTCCTGTGCCAACCGTGCTTCAGCCGATGCCAAACTGGCGTTGGCCTGATTAACAGTTGCCTGTGCCTGTTCCACGGCGATTTTCTCTGTGGAATCGTCGATTTTCGCCAGGGCTTGACCGGCCTTGACCTTTTGCCCCACTTTTACGTACACCGCCGTAATGAGTGCGTTCGTGCTGTTCGACCCCTGAAAGTCCAGGTTTAACGCAGTCGGTGCTTCAATCGTTCCCGAGGTGCTGACCGTTTGTGTCACAGACCCGTAACCGACTGTGTACAACTGCGATGGCGAAATCGCGCTGCCGCTGCGAAGCTGCTGCATCATCAACGGGATGCCAACGCCCAATACAACGACAACGGCAGCACCGGTATACAGCCACTTTCGCCGCGATTTTTTCCGGATGCCCGGCAATAAATCCGATTTTGAATCCACGTTTACACTCATAATACTTCGACTTCCTCCCTGGGCACGAATCGCCAACTCAGTACTTTCTATACAAAAAGTCGTCAGAAGGCACCCTGTGGGTGTTTGTTGTGCACCTTCGCCGGGCCCTGGGAAACAAACCGGTGACCCTCTACCAGACCATTGCCTTCTTCCCATATGGAAACTAGTATCCAATACCTTTCTTAAAAACACCTTAAAAAATAGTGACCTGAGAGTAACATTGACGGTGTCTCATACGTCTTTGCATACGAACTCCTTAAACACGGGCGATTCCTTGGCCAAAGCGGCAGAACGGCTGCATAGTCCATAGGATTTCGCCGTTTGCGGAACCCAGAACGGGTTCCGCGTTCTTTTTGTGAAACCTGTATGTCGTTAAAGACTTATGTTTGAATTTTGCAAAATTTAATTTGGCAAAGCTTATCCTCGGTGCAGACCCTTTTGCCTCCACGCATAGAAGTCCGGAACCATCCCTATCGAACAAACGGTCAATAGCAACAAGATGTAGAAGTTTTCGGAAGGTAAAAAGGTGCGCATCGACCACCCAAACGGGGTAAACACGACCCACACAAAAAGCAGCCCCGCTCCGATACCCATCAACCAGGCTTTCGCGACGCGGCCTGCAAGGCGGTGTTTGGACCACGTTTCCCGGGCTCTGGCAAACCAAGCACCAGCTAGCAGCACAAACGCAATCCAAGCCGTCATCATATGGGGTCCTTCAACCAGTGGCGAGAACAACACAATGGGCAATACGCCTAGAGCCAGGTCGGCACGGGAATGCGGCAGAACACGGGAAGCTGAAACGGACTTCACAGTCTGGCGTCGAGACACCCAGTACCCGCCCAAGCCCAGCACGGCCAGCACTTCGTACAACACAAAGATACGGTGGATGGCCGGGAGAGAAACATCGAGTACGTGGTGCTGCTGCCACAAACCAAGGACCCCTAAAAGCGAGGAGTTGTACGGCGCAAATCCGTTTTTCATGGTCGTTGCCGTGATCGCGGACAAGTGAGACGCGTAGGATACCATCGGCTGTATACCAACGACACCTGCAGTCGCCGCCGTCGCAACGGCTATCGCGCCGAAGGCGGCCGTGAGCCACTTCCACTCTTTGTTGAAGACCAGGTAAGCGGCAAAAAACAACGGGGTCAGCTTAAACACGGCCGCCACCCCGAGACACACCCCGGCAAGCCAGGGGTTGGCTTTGACAAAGCGAAAATACAAAGCCGAGCTGACTAGAAAAAAGACCAGTGAATTGGTATTTCCAATGGTGAAATCCCACCAAAAAGGGAGATTGAGAAAAACAGCAACATAAAAGACGATGCGAAAAATCCGGTTGCGTTCCGGGTTAGCGAGTTGAGCGAGCATCCAAGTGCCCAGCAGATAACCACCCAGACTGAGCGCACTCCAGAGTCTCATGGCGAAGGGGAGCTTGAAAGCGGCAAACCAGGATAACAGTACAGCAAACTGAGGAGGATACGTGAATTCGGCAAACGGCACAACTTGAAAACTGCGCTGCATAAACCACGCGTGCTGCGCTGACATGCTGTAAAGCTGCTGGATAGGGAGGCGGTCCCAAATCACGTGAAAAGCGTAGTAGGAATAGTAAAAATCCCTTTGTGGACCCGCTAGGGCGTACGACAAAAACACAGCGTACGGAATGGCCAAAAGCATCCACCACAAGGTGCGCAGCACCCAACGACGGCTTTGAGTCTGCCCCATCGTCGCGATCACTCAGTCAACCTCCAGAGGGCGCAAAGTCAAACAGGTTGACATCGCAGGCGAGAATCTCAACGTCGTAGTGTTTGGACAACTCAAGCTCGTACGGTCGGACCTTAAAGCCGTACTCGTTTAAAACCAATACAACGGGACGGTGTACGTCAGCAGGGTCCATACGCGCGATGACACCCGAAAGCCCGTAGGTGAGCTTCACTGGCATGCCGTTAGGATACACGTTGACATGGTTCATAAAACTATCCACATATGCGGGATCAAAATGCGTTCCTTTGTTTTCTCGGAGGTATTGCAGCGCGTCTTGAGGTGCAAAAGCCTTTCGGTATGTACGGTTCGACGCCAAAGCGTCGTAAACGTCGGCTACGGCGAGCATGCGGCCGAACTCGTGGATATCTTCGCCCGCCAATCTGAGTGGATAACCGGTGCCATCGTACTTTTCGTGGTGTTCCAATGCGCAGTGCGCTGAAGGGAACGACACTCCAGGTATTTTAAGGAGCAGGTCATAACCCATTTGGGTGTGTTTTTCGATTTCCCGCCGCTCCGATTCTGTCAGTTTCCCAGGGCGATTCAACACTTCCTTGTCGACTTGGGTCTTGCCGATATCATGCAGCAAAGTGCCAATGCCAAACTCCCTCAACCGGCTGCCTGTCAGGCCGTGGGCCATTCCGACGACCAGCGCGTACGCGGTAACGTTCATACTGTGTTTATACAAATAAGCGTCGTTCGTAAACATGGAGTTCAGGCTCAGGACCAGTCGGTCATTTTCCTCAATATCCTTGAGAAGGAGGTCGTACAGTGCGGAAATTTCACCGGACAATTGATGGTACTTCGATAGACTCTGAATACTGGAATCTTGCGCTACGCGATCGTAAACAGCTTTCAACCGTTGGACAACAGCCTGTTGAATTTCCGGACGAATGCTCTCTTCCGGTTGGATGTCGTAGGTTTCGCTGTCCTGGATGCAAGCAAAGGGCAGACCCTTCTCCTTGAGAAGCGCAATGAAGCGGTCGGTTAAAATGACTCGCTCCCGCAACAACACACGGCCATCTTCGCCCAAAATGTTTTGCGCTAACTCCATTCCGCTCTGTAAGTGTTCTACCGAAACAATGCGCAAGCTTTTCACCCGGTTCTCGCAAATGAAAATCAATCCAATGAAAATCAATCAACTGAGTCTATTCTATCCACAAAGGGTCGAACATTGTCAATATTTGTCCAATTGACTTCTGTTGGGTGCACTTAGTCTGAATGCACTTCTATTGAATGGGCTTGCTCTGAATCGGGGCCTCCTGGGTCTTCTTTCCCGCGTTGGTTTTCGTCATCTCTATCCGGCGTCATCTTAAATCTCGCAGTTTCGTCAACAGAATAGTAAGATTTATTGTATCGTTGTGATTGGATTTACATTCAGGAGGCGATGGCATGGGGATGTTATCCGGCATCAAAGTCCTCGATCTGTCCCGCATTCTCTCCGGCCCCTACATTACCATGTGTCTCGGAGACATGGGAGCAGAGGTCGTCAAGGTGGAACAGCCCGGTCAAGGCGACGATACGCGCACGTGGGGTCCGCCTTTTTACGGTTCTGACAGTACGTATTACCTGGCGATTAACCGAAACAAGAAATCGCTGACCCTCGACCTCAAACACCCCAAGGGAAAACAAATTTTGCAGAAACTCCTGAAAGAAGCGGACGTTGTCGTGGAGAACTTCCGGAACGACGCCCGCGATCGCCTTGGCCTGCAGTACCAGCAGCTCAAAGAACAAAACCCTTCCCTCATCGTGCTGCACATCTCCGCTTTCGGCGAAACCGGACCTGCCCAACACCGTCCGGGTTACGACGTGCTCGCACAAGCCATGGGAGGAATCATGTCGCTGACCGGTGAAAAAGACGGTCCCCCGCTGAAAGCCGGGTATGCCATTGCCGACCTTTCCGTGGCGATGTTTGGCCTTTCCGGCATCCTTGGCGCGCTGTTTCACCGCAGTCGCACAGGACAGGGGCAGTACATCAGCACCTCCTTGTACGAGTCGCAGTTGGCGCTTCACATCAATTGGGCCACCAACTACTTTGCGACGGGCCGCGTCCCAGAACCACAGGGCTCTGCGCACCCGAACCTGGCGCCTTATCAGGCGTTTCCGACGGCAGACGGACACATTGTAATAGCCGTTGGGAACGACTCCCTCTGGCGCAAGATGTGCCAAGCCTTAGCCCTCCCCGCACTCGCCAAAGATGCGCGTTTTGCAACGAATGCCGACAGAGTGGTGCACCGCGACGAGTTGGTCGACATCCTTTCGGAAAGGTTTAAACAGCGCAGCACCAACGATTGGTGGCCTTTGCTTGACGAAGCCGGCGTGCCCGCCGGGCCAATTTGGACCTTAGCGGACATTTACAACGGCAATGAGCAAACCGAAGCCCTCGACATGGTGCAAACCATACAACACCCAGTGGCAGGTGCACTCAAACAGGTGCGGTTTCCTGTAAACTTCTCCACAGAACCCGCCGAGATTCAGTCCCCTCCACCGCTGCTTGGAGAACACACCGAACAGGTCCTGAACAGCCTCGGTTTCTCAGTGCAGGAGATCGAAAGTCTCCGCACCGACGGCGTCGTTTGAGCAGCACAGCGAAAGACCGGGAGCACGGGACAACCCGCCGCCCCCGGTCAACGGTCTGATTTTAAAAAGCAGTCCTATACCTTCTCTGGTGCACGAAACCCCAGTTCTTGCTTACACAGGCTGCACACGAGTTTACCGCGGAATTCAGCTGTATTCTCGGTCTCACCGCAAAACGCGCAGGAAGGCTTGTACCTCTTTAAAATAATCCGTTCGCCCTCGACGTACATTTCCATCGGCGCCCGATAGCCAATATCCAGCGACTTTCGAAGCTTCATCGGAAGTACAATGCGGCCGAGTTCGTCTACTTTTCTTACAATACCCGTGGATTTCACCGTGTCTCCCCCTGATTTTTAATTACATTAATAGTTTTATATGATTAATTTAATTAATGTTTAGTTTCTTTTCAACGACAAATTACACCAGTTTGCGACAGTTTTGGTTCTGTAAGCGTGTTTACATTTGTAATCCTTGTTTATATTTGTAGCTCTTGTTTGTTCGAGGGAGTTCTGCAAAAGAGGCAGACCACGCACAGACGATGAGAAATGGAAGGCTCACGCATTCGAGATTCGCTATAATAGACCCAAAGTGGTTGAATGATTCGACATGACGCTTATGAATGGGGGTTGCAACGCGATCAAGGAACCCAATCCCACTGCTCGAAAATCCTCTGCCGCTCCACAGATTTTAGTGCAGCACCTCTATCCGTGGCTCATCTTTGCCGCAATCGGGCTGTGGATAATGCGTCCGGTGCTGTTTCACCCTTATACTCAAGTCATTGGAGGAATACCCGACTCGTTTCAATACACGTGGTACCTAGGGTGGTTTTGGCATGCCGTTTCCCACGGATTAAACCCTTTTTATTCCTATGAATTGAACTGGCCCTTGGGATTCGGCCTCATGTACAACACGTCGGTCATTGCCGAATCCGCCTTGTTTGGCTGGCTCGTGCCACTGACGTCACCCGTATTCGTTTATAACCTCGTGTTTTTCGCGAATATTGCGGCTGTTGGGCTCATGGGCCGCGCGGTCTTGCGAGAATTGGGCGTAGGTCATTGGCTTTCCACCTGGGGAGGAGCCATGTTTTGCTTTATGCCCTACCTGACGGCGCAGGAACTTGGGCATACGAGCCAATACTTTGTTGCCCCCTTGTTTGCTGCGGTGCTTTTGTTGATCCGTTTCATCAACCGCACCGTTCCTGACGGGATGCCCAAACCCAGTCCCAAACTCAACCCTAAACCGAGTCCCCGTCCGAGCCAATCGAAGCCCCTGCGCCCCATTTGGACCGGGGTTGGCATCGGCATACTCTGTGCTGTCGAGTTCTACACGTCGCTCGAACTGACGGTCACCTTTGCATTGGCGACCGCATTGTTCATTTCGGTTCTCGTCCTGCAAAGGCAAGGACGCACGTTCCTTGCCACGCGTATCGGCAGCCTGCCTCAAAGACTGTGGCTTTCCATTTTTGTCACAACGCTCCTGCTTATCCTACCCGGAATTGCGGAATTCGTCTCTGCAGGGGGATTGTTGTTTTCGAATACAGAGTTGCATCCCGACTCGGGGACGTTTTGGGTAGCCGATTTACTGAGTCCGTTATATCCGACTCCGCTTCAAGCCATGCATACGGCATTGACGGCCAACGTGACTCAGCAGCACTTTCTCGGCGATCCTGAGGAACGGGGAAACTACGTCGGTGTCTTCCTGTTGGCCGCAATGGTCGTATTGCGCAAGGCTTGGACCGGACCCGTGTCCAGGTCCCTGTTTGGATTGTCTCTGACCATGTTTGTCCTTTCCCTCGGCAATCAAGTTCACGTATTTGGACACCCCACGCCCATTTATTTGCCTTGGCTCCTGTTTTCGCACGTTCCCTTTCTCAAATCCGCACTGCCCATACGCCTTGCACTATACGTAGATGCAAGCCTGATTGTATGGACGGCTTTATCGTTGCAAGAGGTTCAAAGGACCGGGGGGACCCGTCAAGCCCCCCCATCCCGCTGGATTGTGCCTGCGACAGCTTTGCTCTCGCTGGCATCTTGGGTGCCGGTGTTGTGGTATCCGCACGCAAGGGCCTATTTCTTGCCGCAATCCGTGGTCAACAAGATTGGTTTAAAACCCGTTTACTGGATAGGCCCCAATTTCGGGTACGATATGCAGCCTCTCGCCAGCAGCGGTTACAGGCTGAAAACATACAATATGTACGGCTTTGTGCCCTTTTCCGCGTTGGGAACACAGTCCAATAGTCCTTTGGCTTCCTTCGTGTATAATCCGGGAAACAACTTAAGCATTGCGTCTTGGTCCGAGTCGGTCAAAGCCATGCAAACCGAATTAAGCAACCTGTCTTCCGGCTACGTCTTACTGACTGATTTTAATCCAAGCGGCGTTCAACTGCCGCCAAACTTGTACTTCGCAGTGGTTCAGACGCTCGGAAAACCCGTTTATCAGTCGCAGGGCTGCGAATTGTGGCAGATTAAATGACCCGGCTTCTTTTTGTGTTGCATTTGGGCATGGGTTGAGTCGAGACGACACACCCATCGGTCAAGTTGCTGGATTGCAGCCCGTCTCGCGGTTTTGCGCCAGGGTTTTACGCCTGTTAGAATGGACAGTGAAATTTAAACGCAAAGAACGTCTTTACCGCAACGGACACATTGCGTTGCGCGACTGCTTTGAGTGGCAGCTATGAAGGAGGCGAGAACCGTTTTAAAGTATCAGTTTGTGTTGAAGTTTAGAGATGGCATTTCGTTCGCAGGAGACACCTTTGATGCCTCCAGCGTGCCTGGCAACGGGGATTTTCTGAAGATGATGTTTCAAAAAAGAGAAGAAAACGGGTTTTTAACCCTGACCACCGCGAATGGGGAATCTGTACAGCGCCGTTACGACGAGCTCGCATCGGTGGAAATCCTTCTAAAGTGAGATAAGCCAGTGAGGAAAGGCCGGTCAGGTCGTGGAGCATCGACTGGGATCGGTTTTTGCCCCTGCAAGTCATCGTTGGATAATGGTGGTCTGGCTGTCGTTGAGGCGCGGCCACACGGATCGCTTGACGAGCAAATAGCCCTCCCTGCAAGCGCGTTTCCGCGCGCAGGGAGAGCCTCCGAATTTCCATCCACTTTTTCCTTTACCAATACCAGCCCAATTGTCCCAGCGGCAACGAGTAGGAACGAGCAGCCCGCACAGTCGGCGTTTACAGTTGCGAACCCTTGGATTCTCTCCACATCAAGGTAAACACGATCATCAATACAGAAGCCACGGCGACGGAATAGGTCATCGCATGAGCGAGACCGCCAACGGAAGCCGCCATGGAAGAGACGATGAGAGGAACCACGGCTCCGCCAAGCGCTGCCCCGAAGTGGTACGTCGTCCCCTGTCCTGTGGAGCGAACACCGGTTTCGAAGTGTTCCGCGATGTACGTGGGGATGGCTGCCCAAACGCCGCCGATCGAAAACAAACCAATCAAGAATGTGAATACGTCTCGAATGACATCGCTGGTAATGTAGCCAAAAACAAACGAACAGGCTAGTGTGCCAATGGCTGAGACGACAATCGTCGTTTTGCGGCCGATGAGGTCGGAAATATATCCACCCAAGATATTTCCAATAATCCCGGCGACATTGAGCAAAATGATGGTGTCCGCGATGACCGAAGCCCCAAAATGCCCGTGCTCTTTTAACAACGTCGCATAGAAGGTGTTGATGGGGAAGGTCACGCTAAATGCAACAATAGAGATAATCGCTGCGTGAAGGGTGCTCCAGGTGTTCCCGTTACCGAACAACTCCGAAATGGGGATGGAATTTTTCTTTCTTTCGTCGCGTTCCGCCTTCCACCGCGGCGACTCGGGAAGCTGCATCCAAATGTAGATGGCAACAAGGAAAGCCGGGATGCAAGCGATGAAAAACATGGAATGCCACCCCAGGTTCCCGTACCAGTTGCGGTAGATGATGGCTGCAAAGATGTATCCAAAGGAAAAACCAGACTGCATCAGGCCCGAGGCAAGTCCGCGCCATTTCGCAGGCATCATTTCCATCAGCATCGGCGTGCCGTTGGCGTACATCGCTCCCATGCCGATGCCATAGAGAATGCGAACCAAAAACAGCAGAGAAAATCCAATCGAAAATCCCGTGAGAAACTCAAACACAGTGAACCAGAGAATGGATACGACCAAACTCATCTTGCGGCCCCAGTAGTCGCCGAGGAGCCCGCCAAAGAGCCCTCCGCCCAGTCTGGCAAAAGTAGTCGCGGAAGATACTGCAGCGGCCAAAGTAAGCGGAACGTGGTAGTCTTTCATGATATCGATGAGAACAAAGGTAAGGATTGAGAAGTCCATGGCGTCAAACGCCCAGGCCAAACCAATCGAGATCAGGGCCTTGAAGTTGATGCGCGTGGGTTCTTGGGGATATTGCGCCCCGGAGAGGTGTGCAGCGGGTTGATGACTCATGTTAGTCCCTCCTGTTGGCATCGCTTACACATTGAATAGGCCGAAAATTCCAAGTCAATACTTGGCCTATTTGCTTGTATTATACACATTTTGTCGAAGAAACTTCAAAACTCTGCCTCCTCAACGACCCGATTCATGGCGGTTTCGTAACGCCGCGCGAAGCCCATACAATTGGCCAACACCGCCCGCACCCTCCGTTTTTCATCTTTCGTATTTTTTGCAGAAAGTTTTTTGCGATATTTTTTGATTTAATGACCCCACTATTTAATGATTTGTTATAGAATACTTCAGTACTCAAATAAAATGATTGACACACATAGGGGGTGATGGTACGTCTACGCACCAGTTACAAATGGATCTTCTTTTATCCTACCGGCAGCTTTATCGCGAATTGCGAGTGGTGTTTGCAAACGCGGCTTCGCAAAATGAACTGACGGAATTGCAGGCGCTCATCCTCAAAGCCTTGCACACCAACGACAACGTCAGCCTCAGTGAACTGTCTGGTTCCGTCTTATGCTCCGAAGGCCAGGCGAGCACGGTCATTGAACAGCTTGTCCATATGGGCTTGGTTTCTAGGGAACGTTCCACGGAAGACCGGCGCCGCATCACGCTGGAAGTCACTGAGGCCGGGCAAACGCGTCTCCAGATGATGTTTGGACCCCATTCCCGGCTCTTGGACGTCATGACCCACGTGTTTGCTCTGCCCCAACACGACCTCGAGTACCTGATTCGCATGAATCGGACCATCATTCAGAACTTGCAAGTTGAAGGAGTGAAGTAACCGTATGGGTGCCAAACGCATGAAGATTTTACTGATTGTGGCACTGGTCATTGTCGTTATCGGCGCCGTCGCCGGCATCTGGCTGTACAACAATTCCCGCCTGTACATTTCGACGAACGACGCCTACGTGGACGGCCGACAGATTGTCATCGGCGCCCCGGCTGCCGGAAAAATCGTCGATTGGCGCGGCACGGTCGGCACCACTTTTGGCTCCGGCAGCACAGTCGGAAACGTTCAGGTCAAATCTGGGAATTCCAGTTCCGACGTTCCCATCCCGGTCCCAACGGATGCCACCATCGTGCAAAGGTCGGCGGTCAACAACGAGTTTGTGGCTCCTGGAACCCCATTGGCCTACGCATACAACATGAACGACTTGTGGGTGACGGCGAATGTCAAAGAGACGGACCTGCACGCCTTACGCCTGGGTGAAGCCGTCGATGTGACGGTGGACGCGTATCCTGGAGTCGTCCTGCACGGTCAGGTGGAACAGATTGGACTGGCCACCGCCAACACGTTCTCCCTGCTGCCATCATCGAGCAACAACGCCAACTTTACAAAAGTAACGCAAGTCGTACCTGTAAAAATCAGCATTCAGGGTTACCAGGGTCTCGGCCTCGTTCCCGGATTGAGCGTGTCGGTTCGCATTCACAAGCAGTAGGCTTCGGCAAGACAGCTGGGCCAGCTTGAACTCAGCGCTCTAGACACCCCTGAGGAGGTGAAGTGAACCTTGGCAGAAGCCAGTCATCACGATGAACACCAATACGAAATCCACCGCATCAAAGCACCCGCCTTGCAGATGATTATTATCTTAGCCGGTGCCTTCATGGCCGTTTTAGATACGAGTGTCGTCAACGTCGCCATTCCAAAGCTGGAAACGGACCTGAGCGCAAGCACAGACCAGATTCAATGGGTGCTCACGGGTTACATGCTGGTGCAAGGCATCGTTGTGCCGATCTCCGGGTGGCTGACCGACCGGTTCGGGGCCAAGCGGTTGTTTATCTTCTCTCTCATTACTTTCACTGCGGGTTCTGCCCTGTGCGGCATGGCTTGGAACCTGGATTCGATGATCTTCTTTCGCATTCTCCAGGCAGCCGGCGGCGGCTTCATGATGCCCGTTGCCAACGCGATGATCTTCCGGATCTTTCCCCCGGACCGCCGCGGCACCATCATGGGTATCTTTGGTATCACGATTATGGCTGCGCCCGCCTTTGGTCCGGCCCTTGGCGGATACTTTGTCCAGTACGCCAGCTGGCGGCTGATTTTTTACATCAACGTACCGATTGGAATTGCCGCGAGCATTATGGCCATCTTTTTGCTTCACGATTTTTCTCACGAAGCCAAAAATAAATTGGACACGCTCGGGTTTGTCCTCTCGACGGCGGGGTTTTTCTCTTTGCTGTTTGGCTTTAGCAACGTCTCGCAGTACGGCTGGGGATCGCTTTGGGTGTATCCGTACATCTTCTTGGGGTCCGCGCTGTTAATTTTGCTCATTGCGAACGAATTGCTCATCAAGAATCCTGTCATTCAACTTCGGGTTTTAGGCAGTTACATGTTCACCATGAGCCTTGTGATCACGTCTGTGGTGCAAGTCGCGCTGTTTGTCGGCATCTTCTTGCTCCCGCTGTACTTGCAAAACATCATGGGATTCACGGCGCTGCGTACCGGTTTGTTCCTCACGCCGGCGGCGCTGGCCTCGGCGGTCATGATGCCGATCAGCGGCAAGCTGTTCGACAAAATTGGCGCACGTCCATTGGGCCTCGTAGGTCTCGCGATTGTGACGCTGTCCACCTATGGGTTCTCGAAAATGGGCCTCAATACTTCCAACGCGGTCATTCAGACTCTGTACATCACCCGCAGTATGGGGATGTCCATGGTCATGATGCCGATTATGACCGCCGGTATGAACACGTTGCCCATTCAGTTGGTCAGCCAGGCATCCGCGATGAGCAACACCATCCGCATGGTTGCCGCATCCTTAGGTACCGCCGTCTTGACGTCGTACATGACCACACGCGCGAAAATTCACTCATTCCACTTGGCGGACAAAATAGCGCCTAACACTCCGCAGGGCTTGCAGTTGCACAACCTGCAAGGTGCGCTCGGGGCTGCGGGGATTCCTCCGTATGCGGACCACACCACGGCTCTCATGACGCTGTACGGGTGGGTCCAAAAGTACTCTTTTGTCCAAGGCATGGACGACACATTTATGATTGCGACGATTCTCACCACCATCGCATTGCTGTTAACGCTGTTTTACGCAAGTGCGAAAGAACGGGAGATTCGCGCCAAGAGGGCTCAAAGTAAAGGGAAAAGTTCTGCCGCGGTTGCCGCGGAGTAACCCAACACAAATCACACATACAGCGAACCAAGGTTAGGAGGAAGTCGATATGTCCGAAACGGTGATCGAGGGAAGCACTCAGGTCTCACCGTCTTCTCCCAAGAAAA
>NZ_JAJFNK010000055.1 GCF_021739485.1 Alicyclobacillus tolerans | reverse complement strand
TCCTTGCATATATCTTCGACATCCTCACCCGGAAAACCTCGCTGCGGCGTCGATTTTTCGTCATTCAGTAGCCCCTAATTAGGGAATGAATGTCGACCATTCGGAACCCAGCATACAGGAGGCGCTCTTTTTGTTTCAAACCCGAAATTAATTCATTACAGGAATGGCTCCTCGGGTGATTTTGGTTTGATCACTTGAAATCTTCTCTAGGTTGGGGTGCAGTCCCTCTTGATGCTCTGTTGTCCGATGCCCTGCAAGGGCTTAGAAATCCGCAAACACTCAATATCATTAAAACCAAAGGGTTAAATTGATTTGTTTAACATACACCATATGTCTTTTATTGTTGCCGTCCGTTTTTTTTGAATATGTCTCCGTTTAACTGCTATAGTTCTGAATCCTTTTATTGCATTAAGTTTTGACTTTACTATAATTCGTCCGTATCCACGGGTAGTATAAATGATAACCACAATAATGTTAAACATTATGTGCAACGGTAATAATAACCAAAGTAAAAGGCCTGGCATATTTTTAATAAAGGCCCACACCATATTCCTGTGTCCGTAATATAGGGCAAATTCGCTCCTCGGCCCACCTGTAGTAGCGGACCCCACATGACGAACTACAGCATCTGGTACGTACATCGCTTTATAGCCCATCAAACGAAGACGAAACCCTAAATCTATATCTTCGACATAACTGAAAAAATCTTCATCAAACCCCCCTATATCCAATATTGCTTGCCGACAATAAAGTGCTGCGGCTGCACATGGAGAGAATATTTCTCTAGCAATCAGGTCTCCAACACTCTGGCGTTTTCCATAACCATTTCGCCAAACCCTGCCGCTTATATGATAAACATCGCCCGTACCATCTAAAATTTCTGGATCAGAATATCTTAACTGGCGGGACCCAAAAGCAACAACATCAATTGAATTAACTACGGCAGAATGAAGATTCTGCAACCAGTCTGGTTCCGGAAAAGCGTCTGGATTTAATAATGCCACGTATTCAGAATCACATTCTTTTAAGGCTAAATTATTTGCTCCTGCAAACCCCAAATTATTTTTCAGCTTTCGAACAGTGACATTAGTATATTTTTTGGTAACCTCAATAGAGTTGTCTGAACTCGCATTATCTATAACCATGACTTTATCAGGTTTTAAAGTCTGATTCTCGAGGCACTGAAGACATTGCGCTAACATGTTACCACTGTTCCAATTAACAATAATGACCGCTATACTCATATAACTGCCCCATTCGAGATAATTTAGGAGCTATTTCATATACTTCTCAACCGAGATAAATAACGCAATCCGGATGCATGGTATCCAAATTTCCGAATTATTTGTCTTGCCCTTTTTCCTATATTCCTTCCCATTTCCGGGTCATTAACCAGTTTATCCATGTAATATGCCGCTTGTTCTATATCTGGGTCAGCCCACACCTGGTCTTGCCAATGAGGATAGTCTCCTTCTTGCAAATTTATTAGTCGATACCTCACGGGAAACGATGCATTTTCATTCATAAAATCCATATTCCCTGAGTAGGCGGTTGCAATTACAGGCTTACCTAAAAACATCGCCTCAGCTATACCTCTGCCAAACCCTTCGGACCTATGAAGTGAAACAAAACAGTCACTGTTGCGTATCAAATTCTTGATTTCATTATCTGTCATTACCCTATCGATAATTACTACGTGTCCATTAAGACCTTTTAATTGATTCCGAAGATCTCCCACGAGCCCGCCGTCAACATCAGTTCCACTAACTTTAATGATTAAACTTATTTTTGCATATGGGCGTGTAAAGACTAGTCTTCTAAATGCTTCTATTATTCCTTTCGGATTCTTACGAGCAGAATATGAACGGAGATCAAAAAAGAATAAAAATACATAATCTGTTTCAGGTATTCCAAAATATTTGCGACCTAAAAAGCAGCCTATTGCAACTTCACTCGCTAATGGCACATATTCTATTGTCTTAGAACTGCCTTTCAGGCTTTCGTAAATGAATTTGGATGGTGCCCATATCTCTGAAAAACGTTCTAATTGACGTAGCCATTCTATTGGGTACCGAGATAACTCCCATGCAGGATATACGATATTGTAGCCTTTTATATCTTGTTTCCGTTTTAAATGTTCGATAACAGGTTCAACTTCATCCCCGTTGATGTGGAATACATTGACCTCGCCAAGGTCATCCGTCATAAAATTTGAGAATTCTATGTTCTGACTTCTTTCTGGCTCAATATAACTGTATATATCTAAAATCTTGGCGTCACAGTCGACACTCTTTAATGAGCGGAAGGTGCTACGAATGTCCTCGCCTCTTCCACTCGGTGAAAAAGGATGACCAACTAATACCACTCTCTTAGATCCATGTTTCCATTGGTATTCAATTCCCATAATCATCACCCCGACCGCGAATAACTTCTTCAGCATCACAAGCGTTTTTAACGGCTTCAAGATAGGTGTGTCCAAATCTTTTATCTGGTTCAAGATAGGCTCCTTCAGCCCATTCATTCCAAGCATTTATAAATACTAATTGTTCATCGCCACTATGTTGCAATCTAGTTTGCTGTATAACTTCTTCCAGCCACGCTTGGAAAGCTCCAGGAGTAGAGTACTCAAATGCGAAACTATCGTTTTGACGACGGGCCGTATTATCCCAACCAGGCATTACCCCATGGAAACGCTTATATGATGGCAACTCTCGAGTCGAATAGAACACTGACAATTCACGATAATCCGCAACGTGGCCGTGAAACTCTGCATTAGTGATTTCCCCGCTTGGATGAATTGGAGCAGCTAGACCTTGAGGGGGAAATTCCACTGCACCATCACACCCAAATTGAGCAGGATGAAAACCATCATGCACAAGTTCAAATGACTCGACCATCGCAATGTATATTTCACCGATTCCTTCTCTCCGGCAAATTTCACGCCAACGTTGAGCTGTCTTAAGAAAGTCAGGGAATAAACTTACTCTATAAATGAGAATTAAAGGACGGTCATCAATACGGATATATCTTGAGTCTCTAAAGTAACGAATCAAATCAAGAACAACAGCCTCATCGTCTTCATCTGAATGCTCCTGGGATATTAATACTTCTTGCTCTTTCCCATCCCATCGACGAGTCCAGTTTTCATTTGCCCAACATAAACAAAATGGCATATCAGGCTTACCGGTACTTAGCATTTTTTCAATAGGCAGTTCAAGTAATCTTTTTCCCCCAAACCAATAGTAGTAGTAACAGAAAGCAGATATTCCATAGCGCTTAGCCAATTCCGCTTGCTGTTCAAGCACTTCTTCAACCCGTAGATCGTAATAACCAAGTTCTGCAGGCAATCGTGGTTGATAATGCCCTTTAAAGTTTGGTCTTGCCTTAGTCACATTAGTCCACTCAGTAAACCCTTTTCCCCACCAATAGTCATTTTCGGGTATAGGATGAAATTGAGGAAGATAGAATGCAATCAAACGAACAAGATTATGCTCGTTGATTTTATTGCCCCATTTATCCAGCAGCTTGGATTTATTGTTATGGATACAAGTCAATTTAAAATCGTCTTGAGTGTTGTTCATTGTTTTAGACAAATGGTGAATAACCTTTGCAGCTGGATTTACATAAACGTAATAACCCTTATCATGCACTTTCAAGCACAGATCAACATCTTCATAATAGCTTGGGGCAAACTCATCTGAAAATCCTCCAAGTAATTTTAGTAGTTCAGTTGGCATCATTAAACAAGCACCTGAACAATAATCAACCCTTCTTGAATAGCGAAACCTTGGTTGGTTCGGATCTTCATTCAGTCCAATCATGACAGTCGTACCATCAGTTTTGATAGTAGCGCCAGATTCTTGTAAGTGTCCGCTTGGATAAAGAAAAACTGGGCCAACAGCGCCGACATGATCAAATTGATCAAATGTGCCTAATAATGAATCTAGCCAACCATTCATTACTTGTACATCATTATTTAGAAATACTACATACTCTCCGCGAACGTCTGGGATAGTAGTATTACAATTGCGCAAAAATCCTAGGTTTTTTTTGTTCCTCTTGTATTTTAGATTATGGATTTTTTTTAGTATCGCTTGCGAATTATCAGATGAGGCATCGTCAGATACAATAACTTCGAAACCTATATCTGATCCAGTATGAGCAGAGATTGCCAAAAGGCATTCGAGAGTAGTTTTAATTTCATTAAATACAGGTATAATAATAGAAACCTTCGGCCTTTCTCCAGGGTCTGGAAGGATGATTTTAGAAGCAACACCTTCAAGCTCATCATTTTTAACTTCTATTAATGGAATCGAGGAGTCACTAAAATTTTTTTGACGTATATTTTTTATTTCTCTAATCCGGGCTTGAACTTGATGATAATCCTCCCACTCCCACTTACCATCCGCATTAGGCAAATTAAAGGTATGATTCACTGTGGTATCATTAAACTTATTTCCTGTTGTTTGTTTTGCAAACTGAATACGGCCCTGACCAGTACTCTTTATATCATCGTATAATTTCCATCTTTGATAAACCGCCGTTCCAGATAACGCAAACGCAAACAGCTTAAATATAATCGCTTTTAGTCGCCGCTTAGAAAAATTACTAATGGGAAGAGCATGGTAAATACCTTTAGACATTTTAGCAATCGATTTCCGAAACTCTTTATAGGCGCTCCTAGTTAAGTTAACTATCCGCCGCATAGGTGCTGTAGCTCTCCAAGAGCGAGATCCCAATATGGAATCCAGTTCGCTCTTCATTTTAACTTTGTCTATTTCCAAATTATTTATTTTTAACTCTTTATCGAATACTGCATTTTCCAGACTCGCAACATGCGCTTGGTGCGAATTATTACTTTCAAGTATGTGTATCTGTGATTTTAATCCTGCTATTTCTTCGGTCAATTTGGATATTTCTCTACCCTGTTCTTTTTTCTCGTCACTAAGATTGACCGTTTGTGACTCGAAGCTCGATATTTTCTGATTCAGATCCGAAATTTCTTTATCCCTTTCGCTTTTTTCGTCATTGAGATTGACTATGTGCAACTCAAGATTCGATATTTCCTGATTAAGCTTGGACATTTCTCTGTCACGATCCGCGGCAATAACTTTAAGGGTAGTTAACCGTTTGGAATATCTATCAATAATTCTCAAATTAGATTTATGTCGAGTATATTCTATGTTCCAATTGTGAACATTATCTTTTACTTCAATATCATCTAAAGTTCTCCTATCTTCAGCAACTTCGAGTAGATCATTATATATCTCCCGTACTATAGGAGGACAGGAATTATCTAAAAATAAATCATTTTTCTTAAAAACAGTATGTCTCAGAGAATCATCTAGAAACTCTGATTTATAATGTTTCATTTCCATTGGATCAGGCTGGAGAGAAAGGGCTTGGGCAATTCTCTTCATTTCTCTTTCAGGAGAGAGCATCAATCGGTCATAATCTACAAGCACACGTCTGGACTCTTCAGTATGTAAAACGCTTGAAAGAACATGCTCCACCCATAGAATATAACTCTTTTCATGATCGAAGCCATTGCGCCTCTCAAGAGACTTAGCCACACTCAGAGGATTGCGTAAAACTAATATATACTCCACGTCGTACTGACAATGGATAAATACCTGCTTCCAAAAAGGAAGTAACTTTGCCATTCGCGGGTCCTTTAAACCGAAAATATTAGAAGTAGCGAATTTTTGGCGCAGTACATTCACTGCACGAAGAAAGTACCCGTTGTTTAGTAATGATTCTAAATGTATCTCTTCAATCGGCAATAGACTGTCCCAGTCATATCCAAGAAATTTAAGAATCTCGACATTGAGCTCATATATATCAAGATCTTCGTAAAAACCTTTTTCATTATCACCTGTGCTGGGGGGCATTAACCTGTCACCAAGCCAAATCCCGAACATCTTAAGGCCACGAGTCACAGCACTTGTACCACTTCGATGCATACCTAATACTACATATAATTTTTTGGGCTTTGGTTCATCTTTCACAAAGCTCACTACCTTTAACCTCCTAAAACCAACAAAATTCCATGTACATAGATGTTAATTCTGGACTTCCATGAAATCAATGAATGATCGTAATCATAAAGATGATGCTTCTTTGCTTTCAATAACTCCCGAACTAATATCAAAATCTACGATTCCTGTACTTGTTGAGTGTTCATCTATTACAATCCTGAATGCTCCCAACTCGATACCTCTATTTAAGTATACTTCTTCGCCATTTTCAGTTTCTAAAACCCCACCGTTCAGAAAATATACACCCGCCGATAATTTCGGTATAAAAGCAAACTCTATGACTAATTCTTTTCCTTGTTCTACAAATGGGATGCCATTTCCCAATTTCGCGGTAGCAGCTCCGCCTAACTCCAAGCCACTGACAGTTTTTATTAACATACCGAATCTGACATTACTACAATTTTTAGTGAACCGTACGCGATAGCGCCATATATATTTTCTTCCTTTATGTAAAATATTTACTTTTTTACCTTCGACGGTAACTATTTCGGGATTGTAAATATCCGCCCCTCGTGATTCATACAAAATTGTATTTTTTGGAATAAGCCCCGGATCGTATTCCTCTACAAAATCCACTAAATGCGAAGAACGGGAATAGTTATTTGGACTATGTTGCAAGTAATTTCTATTTTGTGGATTTTGCCCCAAATAGTTAACATTTTTCCTAATATCGTGTTTAATTTGTTCTTTCTTTTCAACAGGCGCATATAATAATTTCTGATATAAATTCACAACACGCTTGCTTTCGCCTATCATTAATAATTCCCCGTCGTCCACCAAAATAGCACGCTCACAAAGCTCTACCACAGTTCCTCCTGCATGTGAAACAAAAAGAACAGTCCCTCCCTGTCTCCTGAACTCTTCCATCTTGGCGTAACACTTTCGTTGAAATAATTCATCACCCACTGCCAATGCTTCATCAACAATGAGTACCTCTTTAGGTACCATAACCTGAACAGCAAATGCCAGGCGAACAGCCATTCCGCTTGAGTAAGTCTTTATTGGCCGATCTATAAATTCTCCTATATCAGCAAAATTGACAATATCGTTGTAGAGGTCATCGATTTCCTCTTTTTGTAGGCCAAGTATCGCGCCATTCATATAGATATTTTCTCGACCAGTAAAATCAGGATTAAACCCACTTCCAAGTTCCAGAAGAGCTGTTATGCGCCCTGAAACCCACACACTTCCGCTTGAAGGCATAAGTGTACCTGCTACAATTTGTAGTAGTGTGCTTTTGCCTGATCCATTACGTCCAACTATACCAACCATCTCGCCCTTCACTACGTTAAAGGAAATGTCCTTTAATGCCCAAAACTCTTTAAAATATTTTTTTCTACCCATTGATAAGAGTTGCTTAAGACGATCCTGTGGCTTCTCGTAAATATTATAGCTCTTTCCTACGTTTTCAACTCTGATAACGGCACTATTATCATTCACATTTCCGTTCAAATTACTAGATACTCCTTCATTCATAAGACGTCGGAAAACCCCTTTTTTGTCTTTTGAAACCACCAAAATCCAGCTAAAGCTATCAAGCTAGAAATTGTTAAATCTACAAAATAGGTGTTCCAATCTGGGGTTTGTCCCCATATAACAATTGTCCTCATATTATCTACAACAGGTGCAATTGGGTTAAGGTTATAAAGTGGCAAAAAGGGCTTGGGTATCGATGAAAGAGGGTAAAAGATAGGAGTTAAAAACATAATGGCTGATACCATTATATTAATAATTTGACCAATATCTCTCAAAAACACACCTAAAGACGATATAAACCAACCTAGTCCAATCGACAATAAAATTATAGGAATTAATACAATCGGAAACAATAACATCGTCCAATATAATTTACCAAGGAAAATCAATACGCCGATTACAAGAATTAGATAACTAATTAACGCATTAAAAACCGAAGTTCCCATTGCCATTATTGGGAATATTTCTAAAGGAAAAACAACCTTCTTTACATAATTTGCATTATTTATTATCAATCCTGGTGCACGCGCGAATACTCCAGAAAACAAATTAAATGGTATCAATCCAGAAAATAATATAAATGCTACCATCATTTGATTACTGCTCGGAATATTCCATTTTTGCTTAAAAACGAAGCCAAACACAAATGTATATATGACTAACATAAATAGCGGATTTAGGAACGACCAGAAAAACCCTAGGTATGAGCCTTTATATTGCATAGAAATATCCCTTTTTATAAATTCCAATGAAATGTTTCTATATAAAAGTATACTTAAATTGCTTTTAGTTCCGTTATTAGAGTACTTCATAAAAGTAGATCCTTACCCTTCTATCAAAATTGTGCTCTGATATTATGTTCATAAGCAACTCAATAAATTCACTATGATCTTTCTATACAAATTTTTAAACACAATGCCGAACCAGGGTGGATACCTTGGCATATAATGCTTCTCAAAGAATATGCCCATTGTATCATAGAAATAAAACAAAGAGGCTTTGGATTTCTTACCACCGTTTCCACCCTTCAGATGAGTCGTTGTTACTCCACCGTCATACCATACTTTATAACCATTTTGCTTCATCCGATAACAATAATCGATGTCTTCCCCATACATAAAATAATCCTCGTCAAAGCCACCGATTTGCTCATAAACAACGCGAGACAATAGCATAAAGGCACCCGAAACCGTATCGACTGGGTATGAGCCAAACTCATCAAGATAAGTTAATTGATATGATGCAAATCGCGATGATGCATGAAAGACTCTAGCCAAGCCACTAAAATACGTAAAGCTGTTCCACAGTGTCGGAAAAGAGCGGCGGCACGCCCTGTCCATTTCTCCATTAGCAAGTTCCAATCGGCAAGTAGCAGCGCCAATCGACTGATTGGCTGTCATTACATCTAGGCAAGCCTGAATGGCGTCTTTACTCACGATGGTATCAGGATTCAAGAGCAGAAAATAATCTCCCTGCGCCTTCGCCAATGCGCGATTATTAGCATATGCGTATCCCTTGTTAGCACCAAGTCGCAAGAAGTGCAGATTTAAAAACGGTTTGACGGTTTGATCATTTTTATACTGTATAAGCCATTCCCATGTACCATCTGTTGATTGATTGTCTACGATCCAGATGTCCAATTCATTACTCGAACTGCACCTTTCCAATGAATCCAAGCACTGCGGCAATACGTCCACGGACTGAAACGTGACGAGAATAACAGAGATCAATCATGTACCCCCTTCCGCCATGCCCATGTATTTGCCCATTCCATGCGTATTTTCTTCATAATACCCTTTGAAACAATCGGAAAGCGGAGCGAGATGTCGACAAATCGAATAACCTCCACCAATAGGGTAATAATCAGGATTAACGATGGCCTTGGAACGTGTTTAATCAGGAGTGCGACCTGATTGGCAAATGAGTGGATCCGGGCCTGTTCAGAAGGCGTGCTCGTCTTTTGCCATCCACGATTGTGCCATGCGGTAGCTCTTGGATCATAATAGAATTTCCATCCTCGCTCATTCCCACGCCAACATAGATCTACATCTTCTTTGTAAACAAAAAACGATTCATCGAAATATTGCCCTTTATAAGCCAATTGCTGCAGCATCTCCGTGCGATAGACAGCAGCAGCTCCACAAATACCCCAGATATACGTCGGTTCCTCATATTGTCCAAGGTCATATTGATCCTGTCCTCTGTCACGCGCATGAAAAAATGCTTTCATTTGTAATCCAGTACTATCAATCCTTAAAGTATCTTGCGCTTCTTCATGAGGACGAGTCAGCTTCCCTGTCACTCCGCCAACCGTTTTATTGATTAAGAAGTCCATCACAGCATACTTCAGATAATCTATTTCAAGGCGAACGTCAGGATTCAAAGTGCATACGTAATCTATATTTTGCTCATATGCAGTTCGGATACCCACATTATGGGCACTAGCATAACCTGTATTCGAAGAGAGAAAGTAATAAATATATGGAATATTTTTATCTAGAAATTGCTTCTGATACACTTCGATTATCTGTCGAGTTTGGTCAATTGAGCCATTATCAATAATCATTACTCTATCTGGAAGTAGAGATTGCACCATCAACGCATCTAGGCAGCTAGTAAGACTATCTTTACTGTTAAATGTCACGATCTGCACTTGAATTTTCGGCAAAACTACCACCCCATCGAACCAATCTCATATACTGGTCGGTGATTAATAAATTAAAAATCTGTTTTCCAGCTATCGTTAATACGCATTTTTATTGAGAAATCCTTTAAAAATCGTAATAAATACAATCTTTAAGTCCCAGCCAAACGACCAATGTTCAATATACCGCAAATCGTATGCAATCCGATCTTCAATACTCGTATCCCCACGCAAACCATTCACCTGTGCCCACCCCGTAATTCCCGGTCGCACCCGATGCTTGACCATATACCTTGGGATCTCTTCACGAAAACGGTCTACAAAACCAGGTCGCTCCGGCCTTGGACCAATTACACTCATGTCCCCAATGAGTACATTCCAAAACTGGGGCAGCTCATCCAAACTCGTCTTGCGTAAGAAAAGCCCGAAACTTGTACGTCTCGGGTCATTGGGAGCTGTCCAACCATTATCGGGTTCGAAAGGCTTATTCGGTTCATACCACATGGTACGGAATTTGAACATGGTGAATATGCGCCGATTACGGCCTGCACGTTCCTGTTTGAACAGTACAGGACCCTGGGAAGATAGCTTGACTCCTATAGCAATCAAGGCAAACACAGGCGACAAAAGTATAAGAACCAAAACACTAAATACAATATCAAACGTTCGCTTGGCCAATGCATTTAAAGCATCATCCAAAGGTACATACCTTGTATCGATAAGAGGCATGCCAGCGAAGTTTTCAAACCTCGGATTCGCAGGAAGAAGGTCAAAGTAGTCCGGCACGATCAGCGACTGAACCCCAAGAGATTCGCACTCCCCAATCACTTTGGGCATGCGAAAGACTTCTGACCTCGGTAAGCAGATGAGAACATAATCGACAAGGCTATTCTCCAGGACTTGATTTAGCTTAGAAAAGCTACCCAGGTGTGGTACACTCACCGTTAACGGACCGTCCGCTACATGCCCTAAAACGTGATATCCGAACCATGGGTGTTGCTCTAAGTTCTGCATAAATCGCTCAGCAGCCGAGGTCCAACCGACAACGACAACGAATTTCTTGTTGTAGCCCCTAGCTCTCATCGTGCGCAAAACGGCTCTTACGCCAAGGTGTTTGATGTAGCTAAGCAGCGTAAATGAGATCCCAAACACGAAGAGGACTGTCCGCGAAAACTGCGATACGTGGAGAAAATATAAGAAACTCATGAACAACAAAAGCCCCACAACCAAGCTCCGCAAAATGACTGAGGTAAGACGCCAAAAGGTACGCGACCGATTGGGTCGATACAGCCCAACCAACCAATTCGAGAAAAGAAAAATCGGGATAGCTGCTAGCATGACCGGCATATAGTGAGTAAACGGATCATGGCCACCGTACGGGAGCCAGCCAGATTGAAACTTCACGTACCACGCCACGACAAAGCTAAGCATGACGATGCCAGCATCCAACAGTTGATAGATTCGATTCCATAGGACCTGGTATGTACGGAACAACGTTTCCTCACCCCAGAGATTGATAAAAATAGTATAAATGATTACTCTCTCTAAACAAACATGTTTCGACAGGATCTGCCGATGTGGATGTTGTTATCACAGGGAATATCACCCTGCAAACCTTATCATACCTCAAAAACAAAAATTGGGGCTACAAAAGACCTGTAGCCCACACAATGATGTCTTGAACAATATTTGAATTGTTATTCTGTGAGCCCTTATTTCCCGCTCAACACGTTCGGCAGGTCCTTGTAGACGGGGTCAGACTTCGGTACGACCTTCAAACCTTCGGTCACTGCCGCCTTGGCTGCTGCGGTGTCCCCCAACTGCTTTTCGCAAAGCGCCAGGTTGAGCCAGCCATACCCGTAAGTCGGTTGCACTTCAGTGGCTTTTTTGTAGTAGGTTACCGCTGCCTTCGGCTGATTCAGCCTTCTCAGGTAGACGTTGCCGATGTTGTTATACGCTGTACCGTTTTTCGGGTCAATGGCAATAACCTTCTTGTAATATGAAATGGCCGTCGTGTAGTCGCCATTCACAAAGGCACTGATGCCCGCTTGCATTTGGGCGTTTGCATTTTTCGGGCTAGCCTTTGCCGTCTTTTCGTATTGTTGCAGTTTCGCTTTGCCTGCGTACGGCGTCCCGCCTTCAATCATCGTCTGTTGACCGTTTGGCCCTTTTTGGATGACGGTGTTGGACGGAGCCTTTGCAGTCGTATTCCCAGTATTATTCGAAGGGGCTGGATTCGCCGTCCCACATCCTGCGAAGGTAGCAGCTGCCGCGATGGCTAGTGTGATCATCCCAATTTTCTTTCCTTTAAGCATATACATCCCGATAGTTCACCATCCCAATCCGTTAAAATGTAGGTGCATCTACTGCACCCCGTCTTCGTGTCCCTCACAAAACGTTGTTTCAACCAAAACTGTTTATAAGTATAACTTTCATTACCCAGCCCTGCAAAACCACATCTTGGGTTCCATAAACATGGGTGCCGAATTGGACAGGTAAGGATTTGTAGGCATGGTGGTGGCATCCATGCGCCATACGCCGACAAAGCATGCTAAAATACGAGTGTTCTAGTTCCCTTTAGATTGACTTGTTAAATAAGTTGAATAGAAGTGTTAGGAGCGAATAACCCAATATGATCCGTTTATGTCTCTCGAATGCACTATACACCCTGATCTCGTTGGCGTTGATTGGACTTCCATTCTACCAAAACGGGATCTTCTTTGATCAGGGGCATCTCTTAGTAGATGTCATCCTCATTCTGTGTCTCGCCGTGACACTGGTGGTCTTGGCGGCATGGCGGAACAGGAGTTCAGAAAATGATCACAGTGGCGCGGGGCCCAAACCGTTCAACCGCTACGATGCAGCCTTCGTCATTTATGTACTTTCTTACGTCTTTTCTTTGCTGCATACGGCGGATTTCACTCGGGCTTTAGTAGGAGCTCTGGATGCTCTCGCCTTGGTGTTTCCTTATTTGTGGTTTCGCTCGAACACACCGACGCGATTTAGTGGAAATATCGTGATCCTTGGAATCGCCATCTCCTCTGTAGTGATCAACATCATCGGAATGGCCAATGCCTGGCACGCCTTGACGTTTCCCAGTGCCTTTGACTTCACCAATCATCAAGTGTCGTCCGTATTTCAGTATCACAACGCCTACGGGTCATTTGTGGCTGCCGTGTCGCTGTTGCTGCTGACGTACGTGGCTCATATGGACATTCGCAAATCCTGGCTATCCGCAGTCTATACTGGCATCATCAGTATCAACATCGCGGGGTTGCTTGTTTCGGATTCCCGCGGCGCATTGATGTTTTGGATTATCGCACTCGTGCTACTTTTTGTCGGCACCAAGGAACGGTTGGAGTCGCACACGGCCCGTGGACAGCTCTTGCTGCTCTTCTATGTCTCCGCCATTGGCGTTGGAGCCGGGTATCCATTTCTCCATAAAGGTATCTTGTCTGCGAAGGTTTCCTCCGGTTGGCTGGGAATCGCGATCACGTTCGTTATTCCTATCCTGTTGGCCGTCATCATCCGTCTGTGGACAAACAGGACTGGGAATCGCCTGGTCCGTTGGATGACCTTTAACCGATTGCTTCCCATTGGCATTTTGGGGTTTATTGTTGCCGCGGCGGTTAAATTCCATGCATTGGTCCACAAACTTCAAACATATCACGCGAACCAATTGAGTGTTTCGCAACGCTTTATCTTCTGGAAAGACGGCCTTAAAATTTGGGAGCAAAGTCCAGTTTTCGGCCTTGGGGCAAACTCCTGGCACACCCTGTACGAAAAGTTTCAGACCTATCCGTACTACAGCACCCGGTCTCATTCGTTTCTCGTAGACACCCTCATGGAAGTGGGCCTTGTAGGATTCATTGCCCTGTTGGTTGTTCTTTGGCCGATGGTACGGGCAACGGTGTGGCCATACCAGCAATCGAACGTTTTAATGGAGCCCTCAGAAGATTTGACGGAACGGGCGGTGCTCACGGGTAAACCAGGAGCTTTCGTGCCCGCATTCGAATTAAATGTTGTGATGAACAGAAGCCTTGCCGTGATGGGCTTAACCCTGTTTTTGCACTCCGTTATGGACTGGGACATGTCCTTTAACTACCTACGCATCCTCATGACCATCGGAATGGGAGCCGGGGTGGCATTATATGCTTCTCGCGAGGTCTCGACTTCGGAGAAGGGAAACGCATCTCGAATGACCCAATGGGTGAAATCCTTTGGCACCAACCGGGGGCTCGTATATACTGCATCGGGGATTGGTGCCGTCGCGTTAATTGTATCTGCGTTTTTTGGCACACAGCTGTTTCGCGCCAACCAAGTTGCGGCTTCCGCCCAACACATCCCCCTGAGTGAAACGACGCTGACCCTATACCAAAAGGCGCACGCATCGGCTCCCTATGACGCCGAATTTGTGGCGGACATTGCGGCCACGGAAAACTCCTTTGCAGGAATGCAAGGAATCCCGGCAACCCAAGCACGCACTGAAGCCGCCCAGGCTTTGTCGACCTACGAACAGGCGGCCAGTTTGGCTCCCTTCGATGCCAACATCCAAGGGGCAACAGCCACGCTGGCCTATAAGCTTGGGGATTTTCAACTTGCTTATCAGCACGCCAAACTCGCGTATGAGGACGCGCCGTTTTATCCGCAAAACATCGAGATCGCCATCAACGGCGGAGCTGTTTATGCAATGTCTATCGCCAAGAGTAATCCTACAGATAGCCAAGCGGTTTTCAAGGATTTACTGAATTTGTATCAACAGTACCTGCAGCGCGACAAGGTGGTTCAGAACTTGCCGTCCTATCTGCCGCCGATGAATCCTTATCAGTTGCAACCCTTCACCTACGACTCACTAGCCGCTGCAGCTCTGGCCTTGAAACAACCTGAGCGGGCCGGACAATTGGCGCAAAAAGCCGTATCCAGTAAGGATGTCCACTCCAAGCAACTGGCACAACTGATGATTCTCATTGCGAACCGCGATCTAGGGCAGCCCGTGACCAACCAGCAAATTGCGAAGTTTGTGGCTCAAAACCCCGGAGTACAAAGTTCGTACAAATTGTTATCCAATGCAATAAGCTGAGACACCGAAGCGATGAACCGCCCCATTGGAATTCCCATGAAATGTGGTCAGGATAGAAATCAGGGTCACAGTGAGCGAATGCTACAACCTCACTGTGACCCTTTTTCACGGTTTCTCCTCGGTTGGCCATATCTGGCCTCTCGTTGCAAAACTATGCACTATTGACTGGATGTTGGTTGAAATGTCTGCCTGGCCGCTAAAAAGTGGAACCCCGGAAGAAATGATTTGAACAATAGGATCACCTGTACCGTTGCAGGGTGGAATTTGACTTAGAATTTGGGACTGACTTGAAGTTGTTTAATGACTTGCGTTCCACCCATCAAAACGAACTGCGACAGTTTAATGATCATCGCCTGTTTTGAAGGATTCGACATTAAAATCAACACGGAAATGTTTTGACCTTGTACTCTCATGCGAAGGTTAAAGAGGCTTACACTTTGCGTAGTTGAATTTAAAAGACGGCATGCTCATGTTGCACCGTAGCCTGATGGGATGCGCATCCCGTCAGGACAATCACGACGAGCGCCATCGGAGCAAAATATGGATGCATCTTTTCACTTCCCCTCACCCCTGGGACCGGCCCTGTGTAAAGACCTTCTTCATCCTCCACCGCACATAAAGGCACTCTGCATGGCACACAATATCTACCAATACAATGCATGAGTGACTCACCAACACAGTGCCTCGTTTAAAGTGAGTATAAATCGGAATAGATGCCTGGTTATTGAAGGTCGACCGGGTGCGTATATTTCATATCTGAAAATCTGTCACATACATCATACTAGGTGGATGTGATGTAGGTTGTAACAAATAATTAAATGCTTTAATATTAATTTATTACTTTAACCTTTCTTTGCTGCTCACTATAAAGTTTAACCTTAGTTCCTACAAACGGGACGAATTTTCCAACCCAAAATTCCTTGGTATACAGGCGAAAATTCCATATGCAATTCAATAAGAAAGGCGCAGTGGATATTGAGACTTGAAACGTACGCTTACAAGCATCGCAGCAGCGACGCTGGCTCTCGGGACTATGGCAGCTCCTGTAGCCTTCGCTGGGACGTCAAGCATGACATGGAACAAGTACTCGATTGGTGCAAGTAGCTACAAAGCGAATCCGGAAGGTTTTGCTGCAATGCAATCCGGAACCATGACGACGTTTATGCCGATTTACTACGTCATGCAGGCCCTGAAGGGCATGGGTTACACAGTGACTTGGACAGGAAATGCGTTGAGCATTGTGACGCCGAGCGGTGTTACGCCGGACTTCAGCAACCTACAACTCGGAACGGGAAATGTAACCATCTTCGTGAATGGTACACCGGTCAAAATGGTTGACACCATGGTCGAAGGCGACCCGGCATCTGGTGGCAAAATCAAGACCAGTTATATGCCGATTTTCTACATCAACCAAATCCTTCAGGACGCTGGTGTAACGCCGGGTTGGAACGGTTCCGGTTGGACCATGACTCCGGCTACACCGGCTACAACTCAGCCAACCGTAAGTGCCATCACGATCAGTGGCGAGTCGCTCGGCACCGGATCAGCCTCATCGCCCGCAGTTTCGACTGGGTCTCCGGTAACTGTAAGCGCCAAGCTCACAGATGCCATGGGTAATCCGGTTGTGGGTGTCAACTTGGTTCTGCAATTGACCCAGGGAAGTACCGCTCCCACTGTAACCGTGAATGGGGCTACGGTCGCCCAAAATTCCGGCGGGTCTGGCTTTAATTTCAATGTGCCGACCGACTCTACAGGAACAGCGACCGCCCAAATCAGTGTTGCCTCTGGTAGTACGGTTTCGTACAAGGTCAAGTTCAATGCTCCATACACCCAAAACGGCGTGACGGTGAGTAGCCCGTCTTCCTATGTGCAATTCGTTCCGAATGGCAACATGGCGTTGGCGCCGGAGGGCTCAAGTGCGGCTGCTACGTCGAGCGCCCCGAGCAACGTCTATAACACCAGCATTTCGGGTTCATCGAACCAAACGACTGGCTTGGTGCCCGTTGTAGTTACCATTCCTCCGATCAATGGGGTGGCACAATCCAACGTCCAGGTTCAGTTTACCTTAAACACTTGGAATGGATCAAACTGGACTACAAGCAAACCAGCAGGAGCGTTTTTTGCCAATGCCCAAGGATTGAGCATTAGCACTAGCAACACCTATACGACGTACACTAATGCTCAAGGCCAAGCGACCGTCTATGTTAACGACTTCAGCGCTGAAACCGTACAGGTTAAGGCTCAAGCACAAAACGATAGCTACCTCAGCAATAGTACGGCATATTCGTATGTTGGTTGGGGTCAGGCTGGAGTTGCAAGTCAAACAGCTAATGTGTCGGCCTCTAATGTGACTGCTATTAACGCTGGTACTAACAATTATAATGCAAGCGTAGGTACCAATGTTACAATTACCGGTCAAGCGCAAGACGCTGCTGGAAATGCAGTACCGAATGCATCCTTGCTTGTCACCCAGCCCAGTGGTAACGGTTCGTACGTGTCGGGTACAACCTCGACTGGATTCCCGAGTACGAGTTCTTCGCTTGCTGTCGGAACACCGGTTAGCAGCTCGTATGGTGAGGTAGTCACAGCCGATGGATCCGGTAACTTTACCTTCACAGTGACAGACAGTACACCCAGCAACACTGACACCTATTACATCTACCCTGTGAACAACGGTTCAGTTGCAGGCAGCAGCATTGGAAATGCGACGGTAACATGGCAGCCGGGTAGCACGCTGACGCAGATTGCTTTGGCTGCTGGAAACACCGGTAGCTTAGGTAGCTACTTCAGTGGTACTTTCAACAGCAACAATCCAGTGCCGGTTTCGTTGACAGGGGTCCAGGCCGTTGCGAATGGCTCCTCTCCAGCTAGTGTGGTATTTGGTGGATTTAATGGATATACCGAGTTGCAGGGCAGTAATCTGAACCAAACGTATAATCTGTCCGCCAATAACGGCGCTACAATTTCGTCTGTCGACATTCAGACGGCCAGTGGCTATGAAGCCATTCCAGTCAACCCAACCACAAGTGGAACGACCTTCACTGGAACGACTCTGTCATCCTTGGTCTCTCAATCCATTGCTGCTTCAAATGGCGTGTCGGCTCTCTCTATTCCGGTTTCTGGCTCTGGCAGTACTTACACTATCACTGTCAATGGAACCCAGTACACTGCCACCTCGCCTGAGATTCAGGTTGACATGACGGATACCAGTGTCGAGAGTGACACATTGACCATTCAAAGTGGAAGCGTGAAGGAAACGGTTCCAGTTACCTTTACGGCCAATACTCCTGACCGTGTGGGGGCGTTTACTCCGGTTTCGTCCACATTGAATAAGGGTGGTACCGAGACAATCACCTTCACAGTTGAGGATGACCGTGGCAATCCCATTGGTAACCAAGAGGTATCACTTGGTACAGACGGTACTGCTCAAGGACTGTGGATCACACAGGTCAATGGTGTGGCTTTGGCCCAGACAGAGGCCACGTCCGGCACTAGCACCGCGACGGAGCCAACTCCAATTCCGCTTGGTCAAGGTGACATTACGACAACCAAGGGTATTACAGGATATGGACAGGTCAACATTCCTGGTGTGGTTGTTTGGAACAATCCTGGCACGATCACTGCATCCAACCCAGATACCATCAATGTATGGTCCAATAGCAATGGGCAAGTAACCCTCACGGTTGCGTCAAGTCCTGTAACCTATTACAGTGGTACGACCGCACCGTACACTGCGGCATCTACACCGTCGGCCAGCAGTACGTCAGCGTCTGTCTACACAACAGGTAATCCGCTGAAGACACAAAACACTTCCTCATATCAGGTGTATATTGGGAACACATCTCCCTTCACACCGTCCAAATCGGTCGGTTCTATCACCTGGTAATTCTAGTTTGGCAAAAGAGAGTGACAGCAAAAGCTGTTACTCTCTTTTCTTATACGCCCAGCATGGAAGGTCAAATTTCTTGGTAAGTCGATCGGGTAAGAGGGGGTTACTGACCCCCTTCTTCCCACACCACCGTATTATGTACCGTTCGGTACACGGCGCGGCATATTGTGGTACCAATCGCGTCGGATCGTTCGACTAAGTTAGCGAGTCCTCGGTCATGCCAATCGGCGAGACCGAGGACTTTATTCATGGGTGGGGTATTGTGAGAGTCGCCAGCAACCCAACGAGAAATGCTTATCAGAAACGCCTATTCTTAGAAAATTGCGAGGGACAAGAGGTTTTCTGTGTTTCCCTCCGCAGGAAACCACGGGTCACCTTGTTACACTTGCCTCGGTAAAAACAAAGCATGGTCCAACACCTTAAGATCCAAAGGATGAGAGGAACTTCACTCGGTCTCCCATCGGAGGTGTGTTGTTATCAATCAGCGCCACTTCTAAAATGGCGGGCCCGTCGGCGTGAGTGAGTTCTGCAATGAGCTCTGGAGTTAAATCGTTCAAGCTCTCGATGCGGGCACTCGCTATATTCATGGCGGCTGCCATATTCGCGATATTGGTGGAGTCTTGTTCGAAACACCCATGTGTCCTGCCATACTGCATGTTGTGCCCGTGATACACCATTCCAAGCCTGGAGTTGTTCAATATGACAAACAGAATGGGCACGTGATATTCTTTGGCCGTTAAGACTTCCATTCCGTGCATGAAGAAGCACCCGTCTCCCGTAATACAAACGTACGGGTAATGTGGTTCAGCAAGTGCCCCTCCAATCGCGGAACCAATCCCATTACCCATTGGACCAAAATGTACGTTTATGGCAAAAGAATTCTCCTGAAAAACCCTCATGTGGTGTATGACATAAGACATATGTTCACCGATATCCGACGTATACCGTGTATTTTGAGGCAGAAGGGTTTGCAAGGATAGTAATACGTTTTGCGTATTAAAATTGTCGTCCAAAGGCGTTGGGTCAATGGCTTGTGGTGAGTACGTCAGAGAGTTAGAAACTCCAAGTGTTTTTAATTCGTCAATGAGGGCCGACAAGCTGTCCTTACAACTTCCACAGACGGCGATATCGGACTTATAAACCCGATTAAATACCTGCTGGTCGATATCCATGTGGATCAAAAAGCGTGTCCCGACTAAACTCTGGGTATAGTTGCTTGTTGCAGTTTCCCCCAGACTTGAGCCAGCCACTAAAAGAACTTTATGATCGCCTTCAGTGATGAGTTTTGTAGCGCGTTCGTGGGCTGCAAAACCGTAAATACCGTAGAACAGAGGATGCGATTCAGGAATGAGACCTTTGGCTTGCGGTGTCGCCACAATGGGCCAATTGAGTAATTCCGCCATCTCGAGGACTTCGTTAACGGCCCCTCGGCACCCTTGCCCAACAAAGATACAGCCACTTTGTTGCTGAACGATTTCTAGCGCTGCACTGTGAAGGGCTGGTAAGTCGAGGGAGGGATATCGGATGATAGGGAAATCCGGTAATTCCAGATTTGAAATCTCCCCTAATTGAACATCTATGGGCATAGCGACGTGGACAGGACCAGGCACATCGGATAGGGCAATAGTCACGGCCTTTACTACTTCCGATAATAAGTTTTTAGGATCTCGTACCGTGACGCTATACTTGACGACCGAACGATATACTGGCTCTGCGTCGAACTCCTGTGAGGCATTGCGTCCTTCGGTTGGAACGGGTACATGCCCAGTCAGAAACAAAACTGGACTATGCTCTCGAGCAGCGTTTGCTGCCCCCGTCAGCAAATTCGTGCTGCCAGGACCACTGGAACCGACACACACTGCGAGTGTATTTCTGATTTTGGCGTAACTTGCTGCCATGTATCCAGCCGCGCCCTCATGTTTGGTAACGACAGGGGTTATTTGCGGCAACTCGTTCAATTCATCAAAAAGCGCGTTGACAGACCCCGCAGGAATCCCGAAAATATATTCGACGTTCCCCTTGGCTAGGTATTCAAGTACTGCACGTATGGCTCTCACTGTTGGTCCCTCCCGTGAATAGTGGATAAATTTCGTCTGAGAATTTCGGTTGTCTCACTGGAGTCAACCGGTCTGCCGTAATAGAATCCTTGTGCCACATCACACCCTGCATCCCTAAGGAAAGTCATTTGCTCCTCTGTTTCCACCCCCTCGGCTATGACCGTCAGTTCGAGATTTCGAGCTAACTGAATGATCGTTGTGGTAACGGCCGAGTACTTACTGTCGTGTATGAGTTCGTGTATAAACGTGCGGTCCATTTTCAAAATGTCAATTGGGAATCTGGTTAAGTAGGCTAAAGACGAATAACCTGTTCCGAAATCGTCTAATGATATTCGAACTCCAAGTTCTTTTAATTGTTGCAGGGTATCAATGATTTCCTTTGTATTACTAAAAATGGTGCTTTCAGTTAATTCTATGGTAAGATATCGAGGGGGCAAGGCGTATTTATCCAATATTGTCTTTACCTTGTGGAGGAGACCCCTATCGAAGAACTGTGCCGCTGAAAAATTAACAGCAATATACTCCGGCATAAGGCCCTCGTTGATCCACGTCCTTGCTTGCTTACACGCGGTCTCCAGGACCCAGTATCCCAAAGACACAATCAATCCAGTTTCTTCGGCGATGGGAATAAAGTCGGATGGAGGCAATAATCCGTACTTTGGGTTTTGCCAGCGGATAAGGGCCTCCAAACCAACAATACCACCGTTTTCGAAATGAACTTGGGGTTGATAAAAGAGCGTGAGTTCATGGTTCGTGATGGCCTTTCGAAGGTCATGTTCCATTTCCATTCTTAAAACAGACATATCCATCGACGAGTTATGGAAATAAAACGTGTTTCCTCCTTGCTGTTTACTTCGATACATGGCAATGTCCGCATGTTTAAATAATGTATCCATGTCCATCCCATCACGGGGGTAGATACTGATTCCAATACTTACCGTGATATAAAATTCGCGATTTTCCACAAGAAATGGACTTTCAAATGCTTTTACAATATGGATCGCGTTTCTATTCACTTCATCCTCATCGGTGACGTTCTCCAGAATAATTACGAATTCATCTCCCCCCCAACGGGCCAGAGAGGCATGCGGAGAAATGGACTTCTTTAGTCGATCCGCAACACGAACTAGAACGGAGTCTCCAAATCCGTGTCCGAAGGTATCGTTAATGACCTTAAATCTGTCAATATCAAGAAACAATATTGAAATGAGGCGGTCATCGTAACCCTTGATATCCGACATCAGTTGATTAAGATGCCTAGAGAAGTGTAGTCGATTCGGCAATTGGGTTAGATGGTCGTAGTACGCTTGAAAATGAATCTGTTCCTCCAATTGTTTACGCTCTGTGATATCAGAAAAGGTAACGACTGCACCTACGATCACACCGTTTTCGAGAATTGGGGTACTCACGTATTCAACAGGAAAGCTACTTCTGTCCGAGCGCTGGAATCGCTCATCAGAGGCTTGATGGGATGCTCCATCTCTCAATGGAGCTAATAATAAACAACTATTATCATCACAATGCAAACCATTTTTGCAGAAATGAGTCAGAACGTCATGTTGGTCTCTGCCAAGAATATCGTTGAGGTCCTGCCCTAACATGCTTGCAGCCAAGGGGTTACAAAATGTGATGACTCCATTTAAGTCGACACCATAAACTCCCTCACCTACAGAATTCAATATTAATTCATTTCGATGGCCTAATTCACGAAGGGCATTGTTCTTTTCCATGAGCTCGAGGGTCCGTTCGTGAACCATCTCCTCTAACTCTTCCATCCGTATGACATTAGACAACGCTGTTCCTGTGGCCCCTGTGATGGAGCGAGCGAGTTGTACTTCGCTTTCAGAGTAGTGTCTAGTCTCACCTAAGTCGACCACGGCCATCACGCCGAAAATTTCCCCCACAGCAAGAAGCGGCAATAAAAAGATGCCCTTGATGCCGAATGCATGGCAAAGATCGCGGTTTGGACGGGAATCCTGATCCACGTCAGGAATAATGATGTACTTTTTGGTCTGGAATACTTCTTGAAATACAGGGTCACTCTCTGAATAGAAATGTTGCTGCTCATGTACTTGTTTCCAATCGTTCTCATCCCAAGCACTTTGGCGATTGAGTCTTGATGGGTGATATCTTTTGTCTGCACGACCTGACAAATGAACCCCGACATTCGGATTTTTCAATCCTTGAGTCAAGTACCGAAACGAGGTATCCAAAACCTGTTCCGTGGTTTTACAGAGTGAAAGTTCACGCAGACATTCTAGAAGGATTTGATTATCCGCAAGCAGGCTCGCTTGGTTACGAAGCATGTGGGAATTATGTAAGGCCACACCCGCCATTTCAACAAATGACTCAATTGTTTCAATTTCCATAGCGGTTAACTCTAATGGTCTGCCATAGTTAAACAAAAATACTAACCCGTATATTTCGTCGTGAAAGACGATAGGCAGCCCTAGTAATGCATTTATTTTGAATAATTCAACGGGTGTAGGATCGGGCCGATTATCTTTCGACGTGTCCGGAATGTAGATGGTCCTTTTTGACGATATAATCTCATGAGCCAGCCGATCGTGATGGGGATCGATCACCATTTCATCCAGGGTGAGGCCATTGATATGGGCTGGTTTACCCACGTAGCCCTTGTACGTGCCGTCGTTTTGCGGCAAATAAATCCCAACTGAGTTGCATTGAATGATTTCTTCAGAGATAGCGATAACCACCTGTTCTAAGGTGGTTCGCAAGTCTAAGTTTGAGTTGATCACACGACTAATATGAGCCAAACGAATATAACGAGTAGACATAGATATACCCCATTAGATGGTTATTACAACGAACGAAATAATAGTATCTTTCTTTGTCCTAAATTTCCAGTGAATTTGTGGAGTTGTTACAATTTTCGAGTAAACCCAACAGGTCTTTGGACCTCTAAATCTATGCGTTTATTGTTAAAATTCAACACACACGCAAATCATTGACTTGCCGTTGCAATTGCTTGTTTTAGCAATGATGCATACACGTTTGCTCCATAAGGATTCAAATGAACACCGTCCGGATAAAAGTATGACTTCATGCCGGCACTCGCCGCATACCAGTTCACCAAGCTCGTATGTGGAAAAGATGATGCAACATCGGCAAGTGTTTGATTGACTGCGTTCTGCCACGACAGGGGATCACGGGTGTTCACGAGGACAATTTGTTTTACATTGCCCAGGGCTTGTAACGCAGATATGAGTTGTTGTTTAGTAAATGGGCCATTTGTCCCGAGTTCAATAATGACGCGGTTTCCAAGCTCCCCTTGGTGCTTGAGCTGCGAGATGACTGTGGGTAGTTGATACATTTGCCGCCCCACTTGAGCCGAAACCACGATACCAGGTAACATCTTCTGCAAATAAGGAGACGCGTCGACCATGATGGAATCTCCAATAGCTGTAATTCCCCGGCCTGATTCTATAGCTGTTGGAACCCCACTGTGCCCCTGACCCAAACTTTGTCCGTGTGTCTGACTTTTAAGGTCAACGTTATGTGCAGATGCGGCGGGCGAGGTAGATTTATGAGCATTCTGACCTCCTAATCCGGTTTTCGGCGGAACTAAACGGGTCGATGACGCAGAAGGTTTGTTTGACGAGACATGACTGGTAACCGTTGTAAACACCGCAGCCTGATGTTGGGTTAAGCCTGCAATGCCAAACCCAGAAAACCCCAAGAGGAACAACACTCCGATGGAAACAAACGACCGCCTGTTGGTCAACCGACTATGCCACCATTTGCGGGTACGCACAACCGACCAAAACCGGCCCAGAGCTCCATGACGAATGGGATCCTCGATAAAGTGCCACGATAAGGATGCAAGCACAAAGCTCGCAACAACCTGTAACACAGCCCGAGTGACATTGATTCCGTTGGTGTTTACCAAGGGGTTCGTGAGTGCGATGACAGGGTAGTGCCAGAGGTAAATGCCATACGAACGTACGCCAATCCACCTCAACGGCTTCCAACCAAAGAGACGACTAAGATAACTAGACGGATGCACAAGTACTGCTACAACGAGAGCTGCGGCAACAGCCAGTAACAACAGACCTCCCCGGTATAGGAACGTTTCGTACTGATTGGTTTTGACGATCATAAGAATGATTACAAAAAGGCCAATCAAGCCAGCCCCATCAAGAGCCAAACGTAAGGGTTTAGGTACGGTATGGGATAACTTTTGACTCGGCCAAACCATGGCTAGAGCAGAGCCAATCAGCAATCCGAACGCTCGAGTATCTGTCCCGTAATATACTCGACTCGGGTCTGTGCCAGGGTGATAAAGAATGGCCATCCAAACAGCGGACGCACCGGCTAACCCCAAGGTGATCCCTACCAAAGAGCTGCGTTTTGGTAGAAAACGCAATCCCAAAACCAACAGCAATGGCCAAATAAGATAAAACTGTTCCTCCACTGCCAGCGACCATAAGTGTTTTAGTGGAGTTGGAAGAAAGGTTTGAAAATAGCTGACGTGGTGGTAAATATACCACCAATTGCTCACGTAGAATATGGCTGCAAAGACGTCTTGCCGCAGCGACAAGAGTAACGTTCGATCGAACAGTGAAACCCACGCGACAACAACGATCATCATCGACCAGAGTGCAGGGAGCAAGCGTCTGGCACGTCTTAACCAGAAGCCCTTTAAATCGATGCCTCCACTTTGGCTCCACTGAGTGATGAGTATGTCCGTGATTAAGTACCCTGAGAGGACGAAAAAGACGCCGACCCCAAGCAAACCACCAGGCGCCCATGGTAAATGAAGATGATAGGCGATGACTGCCAGAACAGCGAGGGCACGCAGACCATCCAACCCTGCCATGTAACGACTCTGTCGATTTATCGGTCTTGGCATACCCTGCTCCTCCTTGATGTCAGTTTGAGGCGATTTTTGAATTTAGGATGGGTCTCCAGCGGATACATCTTTGCATTCCAGCCTTTAGCAAAATAAATTTTCGTTGTCACTGAGTAGACGGCCTACTTTGCCAGCGTGTTACATAGTTCGACAATTTTTTCTCAAAAAATATAAAAGTATCACGTGCTTCTCACCCGTCTGCCGTGCTGGCGGCGCCTTGTATGCGAGTGTTGAATACGAATCAACAAAAACAAAATGTCCCGAGCCGTCGTTAACATGAGAAAAGCAACGACACTGGTCGTTGCCTCTCCGGAGGTAGAATGCATGTCCAAAGGAATTGGCAGTTCCATCTGAACACTTATCATAGTAGAGCGGAAATATCGAAGGAACTTCAAAAGCTGCTGCTCTGAATTCACGTCCGCTTACGACTCCCAATGATTTGGAGCCTGCTTTGACAGAAAGGGCAAGGGGCAATCTCGCACATGATACAGCAATTACGTTAGTTTTTGACCATCTAACGACGGCCAAAACAATATGCAGCTTAATACAGACAAAACAATGATACTGAAAACAGTATTCCGGGTTACCGAACAAGGAATTTATCCACTTGGGAAATGCGAAAATTGTCGAGAAGATGACTCATGAAGGAAAAAAAGAGCACCACAAGGGCGCTCTAACACTTATCCTTTATGCTAAATGCCACAAAGGACACAGATTTAGGGGTTGCACCCAGTGAAGGGTGCAATGAGCATGTCTTCACAGCAATACAGCCGCAATGACAATGGTAAGTATAGTCTGAATGATTAGAAGATCAATACAGATATGGGTAATTAGATGAGATATGACAGGCACCCAATCCCGTGTCCCTCAAGGTATTCGTTGGATGCATATTATTTTTCTTCAGGCATCTGTGATGATGTAGAGTTGGCAGCGGATTCTTTTCTTTACCGAAGAAGAAAAGAAGCATATGAAACCATCATCGAAAGGTCGGTGAAGTACGAATGCGATAACCTGAGGCGTTTGGAAGCGTGGAGCAGGAAGAGCCACAAGGATAGGAAGGACGCCGCCGAGAGCTGCTGAGCATGCGTAAAGAAGGTCACGTCATAAAACTCGACCAGAAGTGCTCGGAGTCGAGATCCGCCATAACAAAGATGCGACAGCATCCAGATGTTAGGCGTTGAAAGTTGTGCTCTGTATATTAAATGGCTTTAGCCGAGTTCGTTTGGTTACCTTTAGGCGGGTATATATCTGTCCGTTGGCATTTTTTATAGGTGGGGATTGTTTAGAGGCGTTTTAGAGAATGATTTTGTACGCTTTTTAGCATGCGTTACGTTTGATTTGGATTTGCGAAGGTGGTGGAGCTATATGATTTCGGCTTTTGAAGCTAAAGATTTTGCTGTTGAACACATGTCACAATTAATAGAACAAGGTGGTCTGGCGAGAACTGCTCAGAAGGGGACTTGGGTTATTGCAGAATCTCAGTTGACGACCTTTATGCACAGTAGTATGGATTTATGGGAAGGACCTCTGGTCGTTGTTTCAGACCAAACGTTGGCTCCTTTAGTGTATCGTGTGGATACTGCGTTTATGGAGAAAACGTGGAAGTCCAGTACGGAACACCATATGATCATTTCTGTGGATGCTGAGACTGGTCATTTGCGAGGGTATCAGGTTGTAACAGAGAAGCCAAAGAAGTCCGGATTGAACAGCTTATGGATTATCCTTGCGTTCATTGCTGGGGTAGCTGTTGTGTTGTTGTATCTTTGGATTGTTTCTAAACCGTAAATGAGGACGATATGTATTGGTTTTGGAGTTCTTGTTCAAGTTCCTCGTACGGTCATTGGTAGTCGTTGAACAGTTTCCGATACCGAATACAATGCCACACCATAGCCGCTTAGGCGTGGTTTCCCAAGCGGCGAATGAGTTCTACGGCAGTCTTATTATGGAATATCCGAACTGACGGATGTCGGTTCATGGGATTATTGCGCATGATGTTTAGTTTGGGATAAGTGTTCACTTCGAGTCGCCTTCGTTGTATATGGACAATCAAATTGTCTAATTGTTGACTGACTGCGATAACGTCAGGATGGGCTAGACTGCCTCTGTTTTCGGCCATCCGTATCATTTTGTTTCGTAAATATTCAACGATTGTCTGCATATTCGTCATCAACCCTTACCCAATGTTTCGTAAAACCCAGTTCGAGAATAACATGTGTCTGCCATCGTGTTTGTCACAATGTGTCGATGCACGAAATTGTCACATTGAATGCGCTTTCTTTACTGTTTGTTACATATTTTTGCATTAATATGCGCAATTTTGACCGTGACAAAATAGAACTTGACATCGACTTCCTCCGACAGTTTTTCCAGGATGCAGATGGGTAATCTTGATTTTGTGTAAGAAATGGTCAATGTCACCTTACTATATGCACATTATGCACATAATGAGAGGAATTATTGTGTAATATGTTTCCATTAAAGTAGTTCTAGCTCTGGATTGCAGGATCAAAGAGATGGGACCAAAATCTCTCAGACCCTGTAGGTGCGCCTGTGGTCCACCCCAGAAGAGGGTTTTCCACAGGCGTTTTCTCTATCAAGTAACGCTGTTTATACTTCGGAATCAAGAGCATTGATTTGGCTTTGTTCTTGCATCATGAATCGGTTGAGTCGACGGCTTACATCGACCATATCCTGGTGGTACAGACATTTCCGCTTGTTATAGGTGCGGAGAAGTTTATTTTGAAGGTAAGGCACCATATTATAAACTTGCAACGTTATTGCCCCCCTCGTTGGTTCGGTGAGGTTGACAACGATGATGGTTTTGATCTCGCGGTTACCAGCCAGATTGAGTAT
>NZ_JAJFNK010000054.1 GCF_021739485.1 Alicyclobacillus tolerans | reverse complement strand
TTCTTTTAATGTCGGCAATAGTGGTTTTGAATGTTACGTCATATATTTCGCAAACGGAAATACTTTTTTCGGGGGTTTTTGTCGAAATATTGAGATCAAATTTTCGTATCTACGTAAGTAATTTGTAAATTCCATATTGATTCTGGTAATTTTTCAGTAGGTCACCTGTACAATGTTGTGCGGTAACAAAGACTGAAATTACAGTAAATAACACCGAAGGCAGCGGGTGCATATTGCTTGTTTTTTTTGTTACTTGATGGATTAACTATTGTAATAAATGTATGATTACAGTGTTTTGTTATATTTATGTAATTTCTAAAAATATATACTTGGAGCTTGGAGGGACTTCGGGATGCGGTGGTGGAATGGTTTTAGGAAACAACGGTGGAGGAGGTTTGGAATACAATGGTTTTACAATTTGAAATTATCCGTGAAAATTATGCTGTCATTTGCATTGATGATCGTATTTATGCTGGTCGTTGGCGTAACTGGATTCGTGACAAACCACGAAATTGCCAGCCGCCTGGACAGTGTATTTTCAAGTAGTTTAACGCCAAATGAATACCTTGGACAGGCACGACAAGATGTGGCATCAGCACGAGCTGCAATTCGCGGAGCGATTCTTGCGACGTATGTCTCTGACCAAAATCAATACATCGCCGAAGCGCAAAGTAATCTAACAGATGCCCAACAACAACTCAGAAAGTACGTGACTACTGGGTTAAGCGCACCAGAACAAAGGATTTATTCCATGGTAACACCCGCTTTTCAAGGATATGAGAGTACGATACAGCAGTTGGCGACGGAGGTCACTTCAAACCAGAAAACAGCAGCGACTTCTCTATCATCGGGAACCCTGTCCACTCAAGCCCAAAGTCTGTCAAGTATGCTCTTACAGCTATCCACACTGAATGATCAGCAAGCCCAGCAAAATGATCGTAGTGCCCATGTGCTGGAGAATACCGTGGGATTTTGGCTGTCGGTGATTATTTTGTTAGCTATTTTGGTTGGAATGGCGTTAGCCATTTTCATTTCCAAAATGATCGTATCTCCTTTACGCAAGGTGGTTTCTGTAGTCACAAAGGTGGCAAACGGAGACTTGCGTGAAACGACAGATGTGTATTCAAAAGATGAAGTTGGACAATTGTCCAAATCCGTTGATGGGATGGTTCAACAATTACGTGAGCTGATGGTGGAAATCTTATCTGCATCGGAGACGGTGGCCGCTTCGTCTGAACAACTTACTGCTATTGCTGAAGAAACCAGTCAGGCTACCGAAAATATTGCAAACACGATGCAAGAGGTAGCAAATGGTTCTGAGACCCAGGCACGACAATCGGAAGTTACCGCCAATGCCATGAAAGAAATGGCGGATGGTGTCCAACATATCGCGATCAATGCACAAAATGTCACGACGTCTGCTCTTAGTTCCTCTGAATTTGCCAACGATGGCTACAGTTCGTTGCGTTCTGTTGCAGAACAGATGAGTCAAATTCATCAAACCTCAAGTAGCCTCACGCAGTCTGTCGCGCGCCTTGGTGAGCATTCCAAACGCATTGGATCGATTGTTGACGTCATTACGCAAATCGCCTCACAGACGAATCTTCTTGCTTTAAACGCGGCTATTGAAGCTGCTCGGGCCGGAGATGCAGGGCGTGGTTTTGCTGTGGTTGCAGAGGAAGTTCGGAAATTAGCCGAACAAGCGTCTCAATCTGCCCGTGAAATCGCCGATGTGATTCATACCATCCAAAGAGAGACGGATGATACTGTCCAAGAAACCACGGAAGTCTCAAAAGCGGTTGAAGACGGTTTAAGTAAAGTCACCGCGGCAGGAGATTCCTTTACAAACATTCGTTCCTCCATCGGTGAAGTAAATGCACAAATTCAAGAAGTTTCAGCCGCTGTCCAACAGTTGTCCGCAAGCAGTGAAGAAGTCACCGGATCCGTTCATCACATCGCTGAGATTGCCACCAGTGCTTCTGCGGGGACCCAAAACGTCTCAGCAGCTGCAGAACAACAACTGGCCTCCATGGAGGAGATTTCTGCGTCTGCTTCGTCATTGTCTCAAATGGCCGAGCAACTTCAGGGACTTGTGTCTCGATTTCAAATTAGCTAACTTGATGGACGGTGTGGTCTTGTGCTCTAGGGAAGTTGAACACAAGACCACCGAACTTATCTTGCGTTGGGCACAGCTTCAGAGGCAGAACCGGGGCCTTTTGGTGTATCAATCAACATACTCAGAAAATGACATAGCCACGTTACAGGTCCATTGAAATTCAGGTTCAGGTGGACTCCGGATTCCATCATTCATGCGGCAGCGACCGGTGAGTGTTGAGTGCTCTATGGTGCCTTTCGGCATGGATTAAATCACGACCATCACTTTTCCCTTTTCGACAACGACCTTGTAAGTTCTTAGTTTTATGGCCGCATACGCTAGACACTGTCCAGTCGGTATGTGGTACTCTAGTCCATGCCATGGACAAGCTACAATGTGACCGTCATGCACCCACTCCAGCTTCCAGTCGTTCTCCCGCTTAGCATCCAAAGTCCCAGACACCCTGCCTTCACAAAGTGGTCCAAGTTGGTGCGGGCAAAGATTTGGAATGGCATGTAACTCGCCTGAGATGTTGAAAATCCCGATCTCGCGTCCGCGGACTGTGACCACCTTGTGTGAATCCGGAGGGAAGTCCTCAGGCGCTCCAACCACGTATTTTGCTTCCTGAACCTTAGTTTCCACTTGCCTCAACCCCTTTCAGCAAGTTTAAGCGTCTGCCATGAGGGTCTATATTAAAGAACTTCAGTGCATTTTCGCCCATGATTTTTCGTTTGATTTCCGGAGAAAGAGGAAGATTAAATACTTTACTTGGATGGTCAAAATCGTGGTGCGGCCAATCGGATGCGAACATGGTGTTATCCGCGCCACCGTAGACTTCCATAATTTTCACGAGGTCTTTTGGGTCTTCAGGTTCCTCAATCGGCTGGGTCGCATAAAACATTTTGCGGATATAGTAGCTTGGCGGATGCTCCAAAAATGGAAGCTCACGGCGCCGCTCGATGTACTCTTTATCCAATCTCATCATCATGTACGGTACCCAAGAAACTCCACCTTCGATGAAAGCAATTTTTAAATTTGGAAACCTAACTGGTACGCCGGTTTCGATCATGCGAATCATGTTCGCCATCATGGACAATGAATGGCTAATACTGTGCTGCCCAAACTTCGTGGTGTATTGGTACATATTGCACGGGAATGCAGCGCTTAGCACCTGAACGGAATGCAACAAAACCGGCAGACCTGCAGACTCTGCAGTTTCAAATATAGGGTCGTACTTGGGGTGCCCCCAAAGAGTATCTAAGCCTGCACAGGGTAAATAGATCCCAACGATGCCTTGCTCATTCTTGTATTTTTCAATCTCCTTGACCGCATCGGCAGGGTCTTGCGGAGCAGCAACAATCAGTCCTTTGAGCCCTGCTTGTTTATCGGACCATTTGTCCACAATCCACCGGTTGTATGCACGGGCCAATGCTGGCGGATAATCAATCTGTGGAAACGTTGCAATCTTAAGCAGATTATCCGGAAACAGTATTCCAATATCGATATTAAATTTGGACAGTTCTTGGCGCATCTGTTCTGGTGTATCCACCGCTCGGTTTTCAAAATGACCACCCGGCCAAACGGGAAGTGTGCCTCCAAAATCCGGAGCATAACCAGGGAGAGACAGGTAACGTTCCGGAACGTCCTTGAGCGCCTCCAGTGACTTCCGCCAAGGCATATCACAATATGGTGCGAGTTCCGTCGGTGTATCATGCACGTGTACGTCTACATCGACCACGACAATGTCGGACAATCTCTCTGTACTACTCATCGTTCAACACTCCATTCTCCCCAATGTCATTACTTTCATATATGTGAATACATTCCATATATATGAATGAAAACAGACTATATTCAGTGTCATCCTTTAACTGGGTGTCCCAAAACATCCAGCGGACGCCACCATCCGACGTCCGCACCGATTGAACGGATGATGAAAAGGTATTCTAAATATGGAAAACCAGCAGAAGAGTTAAAGACCCGCTCTTTAGCACAAACAAGATTTTTTTACCCTTCTAAGTCCATCGTAGTTGAGGTTTGTGGTCCTGTTTTCGCAATCAAACGGTCTGGAACATCCAGAGCTGTAACTTTGGGACGGATGACCATCACAAGAACCCCGGCAATGACAGCGAACAGGGCTAGAACCGTAAAAGGAACAATAAAGGAATGAGTGTGTGACTTAAGAAATCCCACCAACGTCGGCCCGACAAAACCGCCAAATAAATTCCCGACGCCGCCGATTAATGCAATGGCCGGGATGGCCGTCCTTTGTGGAAGAACTTCTGTTGGAATGGTGAACATGATAGGCAAGTACATGTAGAGAAAGAAACCAACAATCGCAAACAGTGTAATCTCCAATCCAACATTCCCATTGACATTGACGCCCCAGAAGAGAAAAATCGCAGTCAATATCATCGGGACGCCAGTGTGGAATCTCCGCTCCTTGCGGCGATCCGAACTCCACGTAACCAGTAATATTCCAATTGCCGACATGACCCAAGGCAAAGCAGTCAGCCAGCCAACCGCCTGAATACCCAAGTTGCTGCCTATCTTCAGTGCTGTCGGTAACCATAAAGAGAATCCGTATCCTGCCATATCAATAAAGGAAAAGGAACCTAATAACAGCCAAACGATAGGATTCTTGAGAATATCGAGCCAATTTTGCGTTGGAACTTGAGTCATCGTCTCTTGTTCTGCTTCCAAGGTAGTCACTAGATACCTTTTTTCTGCTTCCGGCAGCCAGCGTGCTTCAGATGGCCGTTCACTAATTAGAAGGGCCCACATTACAGCCCAAATCCACGCTGGAATTCCCTCCACGACGAACATAACATGCCAGGACCAGTGAGCCAGTAACCATCCAGAAAGAGGTGCAGCGGCAATGGCACCCACAGGTATGCAGAGATTCCATAGGCCAAACGCACGACCTCGTTCCTTAGCAGGGAACCATTGGGCTAACAACATACTGGAGGACGGCCAAATTGGTCCTTCCGCCAAACCCATCAAGAATCGGGAAGTCAACAGCTCGCCGGTACTGTGTGCGAAGCCCGTTAGTATTGCAAACAGCCCCCACACGATGAGCGCTGTTAATATGGTCCGTTTGGCTCCAAATTTCAAAGCGATGTTGCCCCCCGCTACGTCGAAAACCAAGTAACCCCAGAAGAAAATTCCTGCCGCCACACCAGCCATGGTGGCTGCAAAGCCGAGATCCTTAGACATTGCAGGGATTGCCATGCCGATGTTGACCCTGTCCATGTAGCCAATGGTATACATCAAAAACACCACAGGAACTATTCGCGTCCAGCGTTTGTTGGTCATGGGCATTTGCCGTCACTCCCTCTTCATCTCTTTAAATCGCACTCATCCCGTATCTCGTTGATGTCTTGTCAATCGTCCTAAACAAGCCCCTCCCGCCGGTTATACAGGTAGGCCATATTGGCTGCCCACTCTTGTGCTTCCGGCCAAGTTTTGTCAAACGTTGCAACCCAATCTTCACAATTGTCTACGAAGGCCACTCGATATTCCTTGTCACTCTCGACAACCTGTAATTGTCGCAATGTGGACATCGCATATTACCTCATTCCATAGGGACTGTGTACATGCTTGTTGTACTCCAATTTGACTTAACTAAATATTCTTACTTTTATACTTATGATTAGTTCAAGAAAGGACAACCTTAGCGTACTACTCATGAAACATCACTCCATTCTCTAGGCATGGTTTCAAACACCTCCCCTAATTTTTACTTGCGAAATATCATTATTTCTATTCAACGTTCATATATCTGAATAGAATACGTATATATGAACATTCACTGTAGGTATACAACTGTGTACGATCAATTATTCCATGAATTTCGTGTTCATTTCGGGGAGCGATGAACCGATGTATTAAAAAGAATATGGGGGGTGAATTTCATTGGACAAATCTCGGTACTTAGTCCCAACTGTCAGTAAATCCATCACGATTCTAAATTTGCTGGTACAACGCCCTAATCTCAGTCAGAAGCAAATCCGATCTGAATTAGACCTGCCGAACGGCACTTGTTTTAACATTCTTACCACTCTGGAGTCTTATGGGATGATCGAAAGAGACCCAACTACATCTTTGTATCGACTCGGACCACACCTAATCCATCTAGGCTTCACCGCCTATAAAAACTTTGACGTGCGAAGCCTATCTTTACCCATACTCAAACGCCTAAATGCGCTGTTCGACGAAACGGTCTATCTCACGATTCTTGATAAGTCATCCAATGAAGGTATCGTCATCGAAAAACTTGACAGTTCCCAGACGACCGTTGTTGTCCGTCAACTTGGAGAGAAAGTACCCTTATACGCCAGTTGTACGGGTAAATCCTTACTTTCTGGCTTCGACGAGTATGAATTGGAAAGGTATTTGCGAGCAACCGACTTCGTGAAACTTTCTTCCAAAACCATTACAGAGCAAGACAAACTCCGAAACGAAGTAGAAACCATCAAGCGGAAGGGATACGCCATCACTCAAGATGAATGGGGAGACGGAGCTACGGCTGTGAGTTCCCCCGTACGCGATTATACGCATCGTGTGATAGCCGCCATCAGTCTCTCGGGTCCGACACCGAGGATGGAAAAGACAATTTCGGAAATGATTCAGCACATTCAAACCGCAGCCAACGAGATTTCAACGAAAATGGGGTATTCACCGTAGCATCCGTTTACACGATTTTCGCGTGCGAAAAGCACTTACTATATACGTAAAACACTCCCTCAAGTCGACTTGTCTAAAACCTGAACAACAACATCACACTTTTATCTGCAACAAACGGCATTTACACGCGTTTTCCACAACCGTACCTGTAGAAAAATAGTACAAGGAACCTCGAAAATCTCCAGCTGCGAAACTTTTCTTCGGATTAAGGTCTGGGGCAAGAGCCTTTCCGAAAAGGCATGCTTCCGTGACCACTAGCCGTTTCATAAAGTTCCCTATCACCCTGAATAAATGCATCGGGTTATGCCAACTAGATCACAGAACTTTCCTGGCCGATTTATTATTTTTGTTTTAAACATTCATTTTGTAAAGAGGTGCACAGCATGAAGACTAAGGGTGTTTATATTCTTTCTGGTTTCGCTGCGGGCGTTATGCTCACTGGCGGGGTTACGATGGCCGCTACCAATTTAGTGCAAGCACAAAGAAACCAAGCTACCATCCATGTCAACGGAGGGTTTGCTACCAGTGGGAACTCTCTCATTTACGACGGGAGTACGTACGCCAGCCTATATGCAATTCAACAGAGTCTACAAAAAGCAGGTCTTCAGACCAGTTGGGATGGTCATGATTTCAACATTCAAGACCCATCGCTTCAACAGGGTTTATCCGCTTCCGTGGCTCTTAATTCCCTATCCCCGGTTTCTATCGGTGAAAGTACAATATTCGCTGGCGGTACAATGGTCAATAAATTCACAGACATGTTTAATAATACTTATGACAGTGGCATGTCCGTGGAAACAAAGGGTACGAACGGGCAAACGTACTACGATGTTACATACAATTTAAATGGGGAATACAAACAACTGAAGGGAACGCTTGTGCCTGATCTCACCTATCAGGGACAGACTCAATTTCCCGACGTAGGTAACCTTACGATCATTGGAGATGGCCAAACTCTGTATTCAAGTGGTGATGTCACTTCCGGAATTAATGCTCCCATTCAAGTTTCTGTCAATCTCACGAATGTCCAGAAACTCGAAATCAAACTAAAGGACGGTTCTTCTGCAGGTACTTTGAATTGGCAATACGGTAAGCTTGGTTTTGTAGGCGTGAATCTATATCGGTAATATCGAGGAGGGACCCTCAGGCTCCCTCCTCATGTGTGAATCAACATGGTATCATCATGAAAGTGGACTTGCTTTTTTATAGCCTCCACGTCTAATACTTCAATTGTACTTCGAGAAGTCTTTATAAACCCCTGATGTTCCAGCTCTGCCAAAACTCTTGCAACGGATTCTCTTGTCAATCCTAGGTGATCCGCAATGCTCTGCTGGGTTATATGCCATTGCATGGAAGTGTTGCCTTGACTCCGTCTATCTTTCAGTGCATCGAGACCCAGCCGAATTATCCTTGTTTTAGCGTCCATGAGTGAAAGGTAAGCCAATTTACGTCCAGCTCTTACCAGGCGATCCCCAACCACAGCAAAAAATCTTCGATAGAGCTCCGGGTATCTGCCCAGTAATAACTCTAACTTGTCCTTGCCAATGCCCCAGAGAATGGTATCGTACAGGGCTATAAGTGTCACAAACCGGACAGGATGTGGGTATAAAACCTCAGTTTCCCCAATTACATCGCCGAGGCGTTGATAAGATACTATGAACCGACGTAAATCCCCGTCAAATACGTTAATCAATATACCTGTCTTTACTATGTATAATTTATCTGCAGGATCACCCTGGTTGTACACGACCTCCCCTTGTTGAACTCGGATTTGTGTAAACAGACCCTGTACCCATTGCGGATCTAGATTGGGCATATTCACAAAACATGGGGTATCCGTTACGGAACAATATCTATTCAATTGGAGCATCTTATCAAATCCCCTTTTGACTCTTGGCGGAGTAAACGTCCTACGGTTGGAAATATTTAAATTGCGCTGTTGAATTCACGAAATTCTAGAATATCCCGTTCTGTTCTGTGCGCCGCCTCTTGTTTACACTGGTCCGTAGAATCATTTGCCGATAGGAGACCTAAAAAACCGTCGCAGAACGTCTGGTCTGTTACTTCTACCCATTTGTTGAAAACACTCCATTATTTGTCGCCGCATACAGCACTCCATTACTACTCAACAAATCATAAACACCGGCATCGGGAAGACCCATTAAAGTCCACGTTCCATTGGTGTAACTATAAACACCGTTATTGGATCCGCCGCCGTATAGCGTTCCATTAAAGTTCACAAGACCACAATCAACAGAACTTCCCACTGGTGTCCATGAACCTTGGGTCAGTGAATAAACACCATTACCTGCCGTCGCAACGTATAAAACACCGTTAAACATTACGACCCTTCCTGGACCTTGATTACTTAAATCACTACCAACTTGCTTCCATTCACCATTCTGATATGCATAAACGTTGTCAGCCGATGCATAAAGCACTCCGTTGATATTCGACAACTCAGCATCTTTCGGTGAACTTCCAACGATTGTCCACTCCCCGTTTTGATAAGAGTATATGCCGGCCTGTGTACCGGCATATAGTACATTGCCCATAATAGCTAAAGAATCAATCTTAGAAGAAGATGTTTTAGTTTTACCTGATAAATAGGGGGAGCGACCAACTAATTTGAAGTCATGATTCGTATACATATACACTCCATAATCCGTTCCAATATACAAGATGTCATTTACATTTAATAGACAATTGATGTTTCTTTCATACCCTGAAACTTCATGTGATGGACTAATTTGACTCCAAACTCCAGAACTAAGGGAGAAGAGCCCCATCCCGTCGGTTCCAACAAATAATGTGTTATTTACACGTGCCATTGCCAAAAGAGCGCTGCCAGTCGCATGGAAATGGAGATTAGTCCACTTCACTGAGGCCGGTGTGGTTGACTTAGAACTTGTTTGTTTTGTCTCCAAACCTGTTTGTTTTATAGAAGTCCTTGTGGCTTCCCATGTACTCCCGTCAATCGTTCCCACAATCGAACCATTAGCCACGTTGCCAACAAATTTATATGAATTGCCGTTTTCGTTAAATGTGATATTCACGTGACTTTTATTATTTACAACTCCTGAAAGGGAAGCAGTTTCGTTGTTCGCTGATAATTGACCGTTCAACGTTCCGGATTTGTCTTCTTTAAGTTGTAGGACGCCGGACGTTCCATCTGACGTATTTTTTAACGTCCAAGTACCATTCAAATTTGGAATCGAAGGCCCGCAGGCAGTCATAATGAAAGTAGAGGCTCCTGTTAAAAGAATAGCTGCAATTCGTTTCACCATCGATAACCCCCAACCAAAGTGTTTGAACATGTTTGTGAATGAGCCGGTGTCATCTGCACGACACAATCGAAAAAGGCACCCTCCTCAAAGGTTGCCTTTCTTCAGTGGCAACCCGGCTGTCATAGGCAATCTCGCCCGTAGACCCGTAGCTTTGCGTCCCAGCGTTTCCGTTGGTTTGCCCTTATCAAAGTGTATTCATAAGAAATGTATATACAGGAAATGCATGCCTGTATTATAAATCCAATTTACTACAAATGCACTAATGTTTTGTTGAATTGTGACGAATTTTATCATTTACTGTACTAGATTCATATGGAACTGCAGACCGCTACAGTTTTCTGCAAATCAGATTCCGCTACACCAACCGTTTGAGACTGTACCAAAAACTCTTCAAGTCATTATGTCCTATGAGGTTTTCCATCTCGGGTTCGCGAGCACAGCATGGTTACTCAAAGTTCGATTCAACATATCGCAGTGGACTATAAGAACCCGACTGACTCGCATGAGTAACCCCATTGTCAGAGGGATAACACCTGTAAACTTGATCGGTCGGCGTAAAAGTGAGGAGAAAGGGCTAAGAGCAAAGCATCGCAATTCCGTTATCCGCCGAAGCAGCGAGTGGTGATGGAGATGGACAATGAACGGCATCCAGGGCTCCACTTTGGATAACCGTCAGCTCCGGCAACTCAGGAAGCCGCCGTTTTGTAAATGGGAAGCCCTGTATTACTTGGTTGAATGGCAACATCAGTATATGTGGAGGCACATCAACAGAGGGATAAGTTTATAGATTCATTATTTACAATGATTTCTCTTCCCGGGACTTGGTTTTACCCAATTTCGGAGGACCCCTCTTGTCACGAAAAGCATCCGCGTGCCCATACTACAAAAAAATTTTTTCCTATCCCTTGAAGGAATACGTTGGCAATCCGGTTACTGTCTGCTCCAAATAGAACAGCCGTCCTTCCAGCTCGTGGCGCGCCAAAGGTTGTTTGTCTTCAGGTGTTTGTGCTGTTGTGATATACAATGTGGTCAAATCCCGTCCACCAAATACACACGAAGTCACACAAGGCACGGGTAGACGAATCGTTGAAACGCGCTTTCCCGTATTCGGGTCCCAACGAGTACAGTTGGATCCACCCCAATGGGCCACCCATAGCATTCCTTCTGTGTCAACTGTCATTCCGTCTGGGTTTCCTTCTTCATCCCCCAGTTGTACCACCACTCTTTTGTTCCCAATGTCTCCGGTTTCCACGTCATATGTGAAGGCAACGACCTCTCTGGTCGGCGTATCAATGTAGTACATGGTCTGGTGATCGGGACTCCAACCTAATCCATTTGAAATGGTCACGCCCTCAAGCATGACGCGAACGGAACCATCAACGTCCATGCAATACAGCTTTCCTTTGCCTCGCTGCTTGTCGACAGACATCGTCCCCGCCCAAAAACGTCCCGCAGGGTCACATTTTCCGTCGTTAAAGCGGATCTTTGGGTCCGTCTCTACTTGTTGAATCAACGTTAACTCGCCGGTATCCAGGTCCATGGCGTAAAAGCCATGGTGAAGGGCAAGAACCACGCCTCCGTTTTCGCGCGGAACGACGGCTGCTGTGAATTGACCCATATCGTAAGTCTTTGTGGTCTGTGACAACGGGTCGTACACATGCAACTGATGTCCTTTGATATCCACCCAATACAGTTGATTACTCCTTGCATTCCAACTTGGCCCTTCTCCTAAAATTGCCTTGGGTCCTAGAGTTACTTGGGGTTCGCGTCTTTCCACTTTCAGTCCCTCCTTCAACTATGTCTAATTGATGGTGTTTGGTTGAGGATCACATTGGGTGCCCATCTGTGTTGTACGGGTCAGAGTCCAATATACGGAGCTATTGTCCACCCAAGGGTGTTCTCGCTGTATTTGTCTAAATACCGAACCCCGACATCGCCTTCGTTCGATAAGTTAAACGCGTCAGTGACACAAGTGTAAGGCTCAAGTGATATACTCTGTGCCCACGGCGGTCGAAAAATGGCCATGTAAGGGAACTTTGGATCTAGATGAAATGTGAATCCCATTTGGGTGGCTGGGTCAAATATTTTGCAGATGTGTTCTTGCCTATGCAGTGAAATGAGACGGTAACCAAGCCTTTGCGGGATATGAACCACCGGCAATCCTTTGAACAACTCATGGCAGAATTCGGTATTCTGCGGAGGCGAGTCTATAAATCCCTCGGAATCAAGGCTCCATTCCTGGTCCGCTGGAATGACGACTTGGCTGTCAGGGGTTACATGAAAATAAGGGTGAAACCCTAACGCAAACGGTGCCGCAGTGTCCCCATGATTCGACGCCGTTACAAACGCTTCAAGTTTCCCATTATATACGCGATACGTCATTTCCAATACCAGGTCGTGGGGAAACTGAGCCATGAGTTCCGAGTCCTCTTTAAAACGAAACTGTGAAGTGATAAACGCTCCATTGTGCGGGTCAGCAGAACCATTGACGACATGCCATGGTTTGCTGCAAATTTCACCATGAATGTAATGGGGACCAAAATTGGGTGCAAACCGATACTCTCTGCCTTTAAAACGAAACCTCGCATTCCGCACGCGATTCGGGGGAAATAAAATTGGAACTCCGTAATGTGTCGGATGCTCCTCGAGTGCACGAATGGTCGGTGGAGCTTGGATAATGGGTCGCGCATTAAACGACAGGCTGAATAGGTTGTTGCCGAGTCCCGGCAAAACTTTTGCAACCGTGTTTGTCACGTAATCCTTGAGTATAACAATCTGATGTTCGCCACACATCTCCGAACTTACTTCATATCTCATTTTTCCGCTCTCTTTCAGCCAAAGTGGACCGTCGTGTTTCATTTTACGCTGTCGAAAACAAATCACGTGTACAGTATAATATAATTGCTTTCTGAAAGTAAGGGGGGTCGCACATGAAACAGACTGTGATCGCAGATGCGGAATCCGTACGCGCGATGAACCGTTCACGGGTCCTTCAACACCTTTTTCGCAACGGTCCAACACCTCGTTATAAAATTGCAGAAAACATCAATTTAACGCAGGCGAGTGTCTCACGCATCATTGCGGAATGCATGGATGCCGGCTTGATTGTTCAGGACAGTGAGGCATCCCATATGGCCGAGACGAACAAAGTTGGACGTCCGCCCGTACCCATATTTCTAAATCCGAATATGTATGGTGTGGTCGCAGTACATATCGGCGCGACATGGCTGGACGTAGGCTTGGTAAACTTACAGGGAAACGTCATTTGCCACCTACGTGAACAACGGAAAGAAGAGACACCGGAATATGTCATCCAGCAGATGCAGCACGCCATTGATGTGCTGCGGCAAAAAGACGACAGAACCATGTTGGCCATTTCGATCACGTTGAATGCACAGGTTGATTGTAGAAATGGGCAGATTATCGGCCACAACGTGTTCAATTGGAATCACGTGCCGCTGGCGGAAATGGTGCAAAACACTTTTCATGTTCGAACGATTATCGATACAAACGTATATGCCATGGCCCTTGCTGAATACGTACGAGCGCCAGTCACTTCAATCCAGACAGATAGTTCGCTCATGTTGGTGAACGTTGGCACGACAGTGGGAATGGGTATGGTGGTGAACCAGTCCATTGTTCGAGGTAAAACTGGGTTGAGTGGTTTTCTTGAACATACGCCGTGGCAAGCAGACGGCCCACTTTGCGAATGTGGAAAAAAGGGATGCATCACATCGTTGCTTTCCGACCGTGCTTTACTCGCCACGGCGCGGGAATTACGTCCGGACAAACCTCCGTTCAAAATAGAGGACTTGGTTCAGTTAGCCACGGATGATGAAGTTCTTAAAAAACTTTTGAGAGACCGAGCCGTCGCTGTAGGTCAGTTGTTAGCCACCCTAGTATCCGTCCACGATCCTTCCCGATTAATACTGACAGGTTCATCTGTAATGGGACCTGAGGAATTTATGTGGGTCCATGAAAGTTATACACGTTCGCTGGGAAAGCATGCCGCAGATTATGTCGAATTGGAAACCTCCTCTTACGACGTCCCGTTTCCATTACCCTTCGTCGCGTCGGGTGTGCTTGGGCTTCAAACCGTCTTTTCTCCGCAACTCAGTCTTCTTCCCATTGAACAGACCGACGTAACCCAATTGTCGCATTCGGTGGCTCTTCCGTACTGAACTAGACACAAAAAGCAACCTTCTGCAGGCATGTGCAAAAGGTTGCTTCATCTTTACCTCATGAACGACGACAAGATTTCCACTGCCCATCTTTCCATTCAAAGCCATACTGCAACAGGTATTCCGGGTTCACAGTAATGCCTAATCCAGGGCGGTCCGAAAGGTGGTACACACCGTCCGCAATTGGTTCCGCAGGAATGGTCGCTTGGTCTCTGTCTGCAACGACTCCGTACGGGAACTCAAGGGGGACTGGTTTCGTGCTCATCGCCGATAAGTGCGCAGAAACCGCCGTACTAATCGGTCCGCTTGGATTGTGTAAAGAAATTTTCAAACCGTACTCCTCGATAACGGGAATCAACGACTTTAACAAACTAATCCCACCAAAGTATTTGACATCTGGCATCAGAATTTGAACCAGTTTGGTCGCCCCTAATTGCCAGAGTTCATGAAAATTGAGGCAAGTCTCCCCGCCCGCCAGTAAGAACTCAGGATAGAATCGCCGAAGTTCTAAGAGTTCACCCCAGTCACGAGAAACTACGGGGTCTTCTAACCAGTAAGGGTAAACAGAACGACTTCGCAAATACGTCAACAGTCTGGAAAAGCTCACCCTGTTAAAGCGTTGGTGACAATCCACCGCGATCTGACTCGGCAATACGACGGATGCAAGTGCTTCGAAGCGTTCAAGACCTCTCTTCGCAGTATTAAAGTCTGCGCTTTCAGTTACTTCGTCAAACGGGGTACATTTCACAAAGGAAAACCCACTACGCATGGCCTCCAACCCTGCATTCGCCAGCGCTTCAGAAGAGCGGTTACCTCTCAGTCCCCGGTTCAGATTTGCATACACCGGAACTTTATTTCGACCAAAAGCCCCGAGCAACCTATACAAGGGTATCCTCAGGTTTTGCCCTACCAAATCCCACAAAGCCTGATCCATGGCACTCCAAGCGGCAGATACAACAAATCCGCCATGCATCTTGGGATATCCGCCGTCCCTGATTCGAGCCATTTCGGAGATTGCAATCTCTGGTTCCAAGCCTATCAAACTGTCGGATAAGTCATATAAAGCGTGTGCAACCAAATCGTCCGCACCGGTATGGGAACACTCTCCCCATCCCGTGACTCCTTGGTCCGTTTCGACGGCCAACCACAACCACTCATCGCCGGGAGGAGTGACACGAAACACCTTCACAGACGTGATTTCCAAGGTTACCTACCCCTTTCTAGCTGTCACAAACAAAGATTCATAGAGTCAGTTGGGCAAATGGGTAACCCCAGATTTTGCAATGTTGAGTGCTGTTGTCTCACTTAGCCCAGCCAATAATCCGCCGTCAACAGGAATGGCCGCTCCTGTAATGAAGGACGAAGCATCCGAGGCCAAGAAGGCGACTAATTCAGCTACCTCCTCGGGCTGACCCGGCCGTCTTAAAGGGTAAGCCTGTTTTACGGCTTCAAAATCATTGGCATTGTTGAACCATCTATCCCGGTTTCGCTCTGTGATAATTAATCCTGGTAGTACTGAATTGACGCGGATACCATACGGGCCAAACTCAACAGCAAGGGAGCGAGTTAAACCATTCATGGCGGACTTTGCCGCATCGTAAGGGCCAAATTCATTGCCGGAACCTAAAGAGTGTACCGACGAAACGTTCACGATGCTGCCATGATGCAGATTTTGCATGATGGGCAAAAACGCTCTACTGGTCTGAACCGCACTGAGGAACGATACCCTCCAGGTGTCCAACCAATCACCGTCAGTCAACTGAAGAAAAGGGCCACGTGCTTCCTTGAATGCATTATTTACGACAACTTGAACATCGTTTCCTAGCAATTTTGCCTCAGACACCAGCAAGTCAATTGTATGAGCGCTTGTAATGTCACCGGGAACCGGGACAACCTGCGTTTGATTCGCTTGTATCTGTTCAACGGTAGATTGTAAGTCCAGTATATCGTTCACCACGAGTCTGTATCCTTCTGTGGCAAGCCGAATGGCAATCGCCTGTCCAATGCCCCTAGCTGCTCCGGTCACAACGGCAATTCCTTTAGTCATGATAGCCCTCCATGAAGTTTAAAGTTAATCCGAAATGGATTCTAGGGTCTTTCCGTTTGTATCGAACATCGGATGTGTAGCAACCAAGAGTATCAAGATAAATAAGGGGATGGCAAAGAGAACGACCGTAATCCTTACCCCAAGACTCGCAATTCCCATAGGAACGATAAAAGAGGTAAGTACAATTCCAAGACGCCCAACCCCATTTGTCAACCCTTGCCCCGCTCCGCGTAGATGCGTGGGGAACAACTCGGACCCCCAGACCCAAACTAGGGCAGCTAAGCCACACCATAGGCTGTACGCCAATAACAAATACACCACGATGAGCAATATGCCCGATTTGAACCCGATGATCCCCATAACGATGGCTAATAACCCGGTGCATCCTCCCGAAAGATAAGCTAAAGTTCGACGGTTTAGCTTTTCAATCAAGAAGAACCCTGTCAGTAAGCCGAGGATATCCACACCATAGATGGCTAATGAAAAAAGTAAAGAAGAACGGTTCGACATCAGCCCACCGAATTTAAGAATATAAGGAACAGCCAATGTGGTAATCGGACCCGCCAAAGTGTTTAGCCCAAACACCAGTGATACGACGATTGACCGTCGGCGATATTTTGGACTAAACAAGTCAACGAATCGCGTTTTTTGTTGATTTGCTTCATGGGAAACTTCCGGCATAGGGATTCCAAGTTTACGACAGGCTTCTTCTGCGCCTTTCACATCCCCTTTTCTAATCAACCAGCGAGGAGACTCTGGCAGTGCTTGACGTCCCACCAATACCAGAAACGAAGGAATGGCAGCCGTCGCGAACATCCAACGCCACGCGTTGTTTCCTGTATGCAATAAGGAAATACCCAAAATGGTCGCTGTGATGGCACCTGCCACCCATAGAAGATTGGGCAGGGTACCTAAAAAACGCCCCCGTTTCTCAGCTGGAGCAATCTCCGCCAAAAAGGCTGTACTCGCCGGAATATCTGCACCAACGGCAAGACCCACGAAAAATCGAGTCAAAAATAACTCCCAGGTGTTTGTAATAAACGCCGACAAAATAGAAAATCCTACAAAAAACATCAGATTGACAATAAAGATCGTTCGACGACCGAGGCGATCCGTGATCGGCCCAAAGAAAAACAGTCCGACGGCAGCACCGACAAATGCAGACGAACTGAGTAGACCGGCTTGAGATGGGCTTAAGTGAAATGCCGGTTTAAGAAATAACATCGCGGCACCCATCACGAGTAAATCATACCCGTCAATGAACTCCCCTAAAGCGACTAATAATGCTGCCCATTTCAGGATACCCCTTGTGGAAACAACTGGTTGATTTGCAACCGTTTTCAAACTCATTATGGCACCTCCACGTATGAGAACCAGAGTCTCTCTGTACAGTTATTTTAATTTACTTTCTGCAAGAAATCAATTTATTTTCAAATTATTACGGTCAAGTGAGAAAAATACCTTATGTAGGGCGATGCAGAAGTTTAGTCCTATCATAGCCAATGTTTAGAGGTGACTACCCCTTTTCAGGTTGCATTACCAGTCGTAAACTTTATGGATACATCATACGTACTTAACCATGAGTTAAGCGGGTTACCGTACGCATCCACAGCGATAAACTGCGCTGTAGGAGGGAGAGCTCTGGAAGCCGAGCTCGACTGTTCAGACGAGAGGGTATTTAGTGATTGACTTTTCCATCTAACTTTTTTAGAATCTCCATTAATGAACCATCGGTTCAAATAGTGAAACGCGGTGCCTCTTATGGAAAACGTACGTGCAGTTGAAAGAGCTTTAGAATTATTAGATTGCTTTAGTTCACAACGAAAGCAAATGGGTCTGTCCGAGTTATCGCGCCTTCTCGATTTGCCGAAAGCGACGGTATTGCGCTTGGCACGCACTCTGGAAAGTAAAGGTTACCTTATTCAGGACTCCGAAAACCAAAACTATAGGCTAGGTCCAAAAGTTGTGAGTCTTAGTAAGGAATTTCTCTCGGATCTCGATTTTCGTTTGATTGCCATACCGTTCATGAAAGAACTACGTGACCAGATTCAAGAAACGGTTACCCTGTACGTTATAAACGGTAATAAGCGACTGTGCGTTCATCGTGTAGAAAGCCATCACAGTTTACGTCAAGCCGTAAACATTGGAGACCTACTTCCGCTTAACAAGGGTTCATCCGGTAAACTACTGGTTGCGTTTCTGGGTTTAGAATCCGTAGTAGACGGCGTTCCGTTAGAAGAACTGCAGGAAATTCGAGACAATGGATATTCTGTAAGTTTTGAGGAAAGAGAAGAGGGGCTGTCATCCGTGTCGGCGCCTATTCGTAACCACAATGGCGAAGTGATTGCTGCATTGTCTGTGTCCGGTTTAGCTACTAGATTTGCAGCCGAAAAAATTGGCCAATTTATTACGAAGTTACTAAGAGCCGCGGAGCAAATATCTTATCGATTGGGGTATCTCGAATGATACTCTCTAAATTTTAGTCTTATATTGAACCGACGGTTTGAACAATGAACCGAATAGCTTTGACAAGGGAGTGCTAAAATGTCTGCTTTAAAAGGAGTGCGCGTGCTAGATGTGTCGACGGTTATTGCTGCCCCTTTCGCCTCCGGCCTAATGGCGGATTTTGGCGCCGATGTCATTAAGGTTGAAAAGCCCGTCGGGGGTGATCCTTTCCGGACGTTAGGACCTTACTATGAAGGAGAATCCATTCGGTGGGCTTCAATGGGAAGGAACAAACGCTGCGTAACACTAGACTTGCATAGAGCGGAAGGAAAGGCACTGTTTCTAAAACTTATCGCTAAAAGCGATGTTCTTATAGAAAACTTCCGTACCGGAACGTTGGACAAGTGGGGATTGGATGTAAAGACGATTCGTGAAGCAAATCCGGAAATTATTATCACAAGAGTTACAGGCTATGGTCAAACGGGTCCTGATGCGGAAGTACCTGGATTTGGTACTCCGGCCACTGCCTTCTCTGGGATGACCTATATTACAGGTTATCCAGATCGGCCACCTGTTAGTCCATCTTTTTCACTCGTCGACTACGTTACTGGTTTGTACGCAGTAATGTCTACGATGGTAGCGTTATATAACCGGGATGCATTAAAGGGAAAAGCACAGGAAATTGATGTCAGTCTATATGAAGGTATTTTTCGAATGATGGAGTTAATGGTCGCAGATTACCATAAAAACGGGGTCATAAAGGAAAGGACGCCTAGTCTCGCAGGTTCTTCCAGTCCGGGTGGAACCTATCAAACCTTGGACGGCAAATGGGTGGTAATGGTTTGTAGCACAGACCGGACTTTTGAGTACTTGACACGAGCCATGGACCGTTCTGATTTGCTGGAAAACCCACTGTACTCTACGATGAAAGCCCGTCTAGAAAACAATGAGGAACTCGATGCCATTGTTCAGAATTGGTTCCGTTCAATGGAATATCACGAATTAAAACAGATCGCCGATCGCGAAGGGGTACCTGTGAGTCTAGTTTACAGCGTAGAGGACATTTTTAATGATCCTCATTATGCGGCTAGGGAAAACATCGTTGAAATGGACCATCCTACCCTTGGCACTATTAAAATGCCGGGAATTGTTCCTAAATTTAGTGAAACCCCCGGGCAAGTAAAGTGGATTGGACCCAAATTGGGGGAACACAATGAAGAAGTTTTTACGGAGTTACTTGGTTTAAACCCTTGTCAAATAGAGGAACTCCAGAGTAAAGGGATTATTTAATTGGAAAAGGGGTCATGAGCATGAGATTACCGCAAAATGTGATGATTTGCGAAGTCGCACCACGAGACGGCTTCCAGGCCGAGAAGACTTTTATTCCAACGGGGCTGAAAATCGAGATTATCCGTGCCCTGGCAGAGACGGGTGTAAGGCAAATTGAAGTGACCTCTTTTGTGCACCCGAAAGCTATTCCACAACTGAAAGACGCAGAAGAAGTCGTTCGCGCAGTCGAAGATTTGAAGCACATTACACTTCGTGCTCTCGTCCCAAACGTCAAGGGTGCCCAGCGAGCAATTGACTCCGGAATCAAGAAACTTAAATTGATGCTTTCTGCAACGGATTCTCACAGCTTGTCCAATGCTAATTGCACTGTAAAGGAGGCGATGGATGCACAAGAAGCCATAGTGGAATATGCACAAAATAACGGTACTGAAGTAAGCGGTTCCATCTCCGTCGCATTTGGATGTCCTTATGAAGGTAGGGTACCTGTCGAGAAACTTCTACAAATAATTTCTAGGTATCGGTCCATGGGGATTAGAGAAGTTTCTCTCGCGGACACCACGGGGATGGCTAATCCAATGCAAATGCACCAGACATTGAAAACGATTCTCGATTCATTCTCCGATATGACCTACAGCATGCACTTGCATAACACAAGGGGTATGGCATTCGCGAATGCGCTTGTGGCTCTAGAGCACGGCGTGACTCACTTCGATGCATCCATCGCCGGACTGGGCGGTTGTCCCTACGCGCCCGGTGCAACCGGCAACATCGCCACTGAGGACCTCGTTCACGCCTTCGAAGAGATGGGGGTCTCCACCGGAATCGATGTTGATGCATTGCTGCTCGTGGCTGAGAAGACGAAGTCTATACTCGGGCACGACGGCGGTAGCTTCCTGCTTCAGGCGGGGCCGTGCTCGAGACTGCATGAGAAGCCTACGGGCCAACACAAACAAGGTTAGAAAGAGGTGTACACATGCTGAACGAATCTCCGACGATTCTCCCGATCCACAAAAGGATTTTGGTCGGCACCACTCTAGGCTGGGTGTTTGACTTCTTTGACTTCGTCCTATTCACATCATTGATCGGCCCAATGGCCAAGGAGTTGCATTTCACGGCTCATCAGATCGGTGTTGCGCTGGGCATATCGCTCCTGTTCACCGCTCTCGGTGGAATCGGTATGGGTTACCTTGCGGACAAGATTGGGCGCAAAACCGCACTGATCATCAGTATTATTACGTATAGCTTAGGGACGTTTCTGATGATTTTCACACACTCATACGCTTGGATGATCTTCTGCCGGATGGTCACCGGCTTTGGCGTCGGCGGGTCCTGGGGTACAGGGCAGACGCTGATTGCGGAGACAGTGCCGGCCAAGTACCGCGGTCGATTTGGCACCATCATGCACTCTGGTTTGTCGCTCGGTATTATCTTCGCGTATCTCCTGGCTGCATTCGTTACGCCGCACATCGGCTGGCGTTTGACATACCTAGCTGGCCTGGTGGCGGCGTTGATTGTGATACCAATCTTGGTTGGCGTTCCGGAGTCGGATGTATGGCTGAAACGTAAGGAGCAGGGTGCTCGTACGGAGAAAGTGCCGTTGAGCCTGTTGTTCAAAGATAAGGTAGGTGGCTACGCGATACTCGGTTTAATTCTCATCACGCTCGACTTGACGGGGTATTGGCTGCTCACCACCTGGTTTCCGACGTATCTGCAGAACCAACGCCACCTCTCGATCGCGCATAGCGCAGCGTGGCTGATATTGCTTAATGTGGGCGGCTTGATTGGATACTCTTCGACCGGCTTCATTTCCGATCGCTTCGGTCGACGCAAGGTGCTTGCGGTTTATAAGGTTGTCGAAGCTCTGGCCGTACTGCCCGTGACACTGTTTTGGTCGGGTAATACAGCCATCCTGTTCGTCTGCATGTTTTTCATCGGTCTCGGCGGCGGCGGTGTGGCGGTAGCAGGTCCCATGTTCAATGAGATCTTCCCGGGGCCCATCCGTACGACCGTCTCAAACTCAGTGTTCAACATCGCTCGAGGACTACAGTACTATACGCCAATCGTCGCCGCAGCGTGGGCGGTCAATATCGGGTTTGGCAAGGTGCTTTCGATGGCCTCCATCTTTTTCGCATTGATGGCCATCATTATCTGGTTGTTCCCCGAAACGAGAGGGAAGCAAATTGCGTAAGCAGCAATTGTTTCAAAAACTCGTCGAGCCTCATCTGGTTTCTGGTGAGATGCGTCCCGGGGTGGAGATTGGCATTCGAATCGACCAGACTCTGACTCAGGATTCACTAGGTACGATGGCCTACATGCATCTAGAGTCGATGGGGATTGACCGCGTACAGACGAGACTATCGGTATCCTACGTCGACCACCTGATGTTGCAAGAGGGTCCAGAGAATGCCAACGACCACCGCTATCTGCAGACAGTGGCAGCACACTACGGGGTTCACTTCTCCAAGCCGGGGAACGGCATATGCCACCAGGTCCACTTAGAACGCTTCAGCCGTCCTGGTTGGACACTGCTCGGATGCGACAGCCATACACCCACTTGCGGCGCGGTAGGTATGCTGGCGATTGGCGCGGGCGGTCTCGACGTTGCCAATGCAATGGCGGGAAAACCGTTTTACTTTAACTACCCTCGCGTCATCCGCATTAACCTACACGGGCAACTGCCGCCATGGTCGACCGCAAAGGACGTCATACTGGAAGTACTCAAGGTCATGACCACTAAGGGCAACGTTGGCAAGGTCGTTGAGTACGGAGGGCCAGGCGTAGCCACACTGTCTGTCCCAGAGCGCGGTACCATCGCCAACATGGGTGCTGAACTCGGTGTGACGACCTCGATCTTCCCAAGCGACGAAGTAACGCGGGAGTTTTTACGTGCCCAAAGTCGCGAGGGCGAGTGGCAGCCACTGTTCGCGGACGCCGGCGCTGTGTACGATGACGTGATCGACATTAATCTCACAGAGGTCGAGCCGAACGTGGCCGTCCCACTTTCGCCGGACAATGTCTACCGTGTACGTGAGGTGGCAAGTATGCAGGTGGATCAGGTGATGATTGGAAGCTGCACGAATTCCTCGTTTCGTGACCTGATGACCGTTGCCGGGATGCTCCAGAATCGTCGGATCAACCCGCGTGTTAGCTTTGGGGTGGTCCCTGGGTCGCGTCAGGTTTTGCGGATGATTGCTAAAAACGGTGCACTTAGTGACATCATGAGCGCCGGCGCACGTCTGATGGAGTCTGCCTGCGGATTCTGCGTTGGCTATGGCCAGTCGCCACAGTCGGGTGCTGTATCGGTGCAAACGGGTAACCGAAATTTTCAGGGTCGTAGCGGCACTCGCGATGCGAAGGTTTATCTAGCCAGTCCGGAGGTGGCAGTGGCCACAGCCCTGACCGGAGTGCTCACCGATCCACGCGATCTCGACATCCCGTACCCACGCATTCTTATGCCGGTCGCGTTTGACATCAATGATGATATGATCGTCCCGCCGACCATGGACCCCGAGCCGGTCTTTCGCGGCCCGAACGCGGGTAAGCCGCCGAAAAACGACCCAATGCCGCACCGGCTTTTAGCGAATGTTACCATTCAGGTGGGCGACAAGGTCACGACTGACCACATCATGCCAGCCGGCACGGCGGGCAAATACCGCTCGAACGTTCAAAAGTCGAGCGAGTTCGTGTTCCGTGATGTCGATCCGTTTTTCGTCCAGCGCTGCCAGAACAACAAAGCCGCGAACCGGGCCTCAGTGATTGTGGCGGGCTTCAGCTATGGCCAAGGGTCCTCAAGAGAACACGCTGCTCTGTGCCCCAGTTATCTGGGTGTAAGAGCGGTCATCGCGAAAAGCATTGAGCGCATTCATATGACGAACCTCATTAACTTTGGAATTGTGCCGCTATTGTTCACAGCCGATGGCGACTACGAACAGTTCGCAGTTGACGACGAGCTTGTCATCGATGACATGCAGGAGCTACTCAGGTCTTCGACTCTGACCGTACACAACATCACCAAGAGAACGGACGTCACGGTCACGCACGACCTTACAATGCGGCAAGTGGAGATTGTACTCTGTGGCGGGCTAATAAACTTTGTCCACACTTAAGCTTAAGGGCAAAACATGAGGGTTGATTAACTCTTCCGTACTGCATTGGATAAGTTGTATACACGGCCGCCCCAGTCGGTAAAAACCCGATAGGGGCGGTACTGTTGTGGAGGAATTTACGATTTTTATCCAAGGTCGACTGGTTTCCTTTATCGTCCAAGCAACTTTTGCGAGTGTATAGCCATAATTAAAGGGCTTGTAAGACCAGAGATGTCTTCTCCGTTCTACAAGCCCTTTTTGTGTGACCCGATTAATAGGCTCCAGACAGGAGTCTACCAGCGTTCGGCACGTATGTTTTCAGTTCAAGTTCTTTTAAAATTTTAAACACCGTTGAGGTTGCCGCGGACAACACAGGCAATCCGATACGGTCTTCCACTTTTTGAATCGCCGCTAGAGATGGCATTTGGACACAAGCAGAAAGGACCACAGCGTCCGCGCCTGAGTAGTCCAGACCCTCTACAATCTTCAATAGATTATTTGGATCTTGTGCACCCACTTCGAGGTTATTGGATATTTCCAAGCTGATGGAGTCCAAAACTTCTATAGAATAGGCGGTTAAGTAATCCACTACCATTTTGGTCAACGGCTTCATATAAGGCGTGATAATGGAGACCTTTTTAGCACCCAGTGTTTTTACACCTTCGACCAAAGCACCAGCACTGCTAACAATTCGAGACGTTCCCCCGTTTTCCATCGAAATTTTGGAAAGTCTAGATTCCGATTGCTCATGATAGCCGATACCTTGTGACATAATCGCGACTAGGCAGGCATTGGCTACAACATCACATTTAGCGTCTGCAAGTTCAACCACACACCGATCACTGTCACAATCCATACGCTTCAATTCCTCGGGGGTTACATGCTGCATTCTCATACGGCTGGAATGAAAGGTAAACGTCTCTTCTGGGATTTCTAGCATCCGATCATTAAGCATTTTAGGAATTTCTGTTTCCATCGTAACATTTGAACTGGGGACTAAAAGTCCGATACGATGTTTCATGTTGTCACACTCCAGACTGAAAATATGTTGAAAGCGTTATCCGTAATCTAGTATACTGAACTCACCATACAATGCAATACTGTATACAGTGTGCTATCGAATTACAATTCGAGACGAAAATGATGTGGAGGAGGTGCAGACGGGGTTGATTATCCAAAAGACGCAACCCGTCTATCGGCAAATTTACGAATACTTGTTTAAACAAATTACAGAAGGCACTCTTCCATCTGGGTCCAGACTGGCAGAGGAACCCATCGCTGCTCAACTCGGTGTCAGCCGAACACCTGTCAGAGAAGCTATATTGCAATTGGAACATGAAGGGCTATTGAGAAATAAGACCGTCATTGAACCGACAGCCAAAGAGATCAAAGACAGTTACGAACTTCGCATTCTGCTTGAAGGGTACGCCGCAAGGAAGGCAGCAGCGCACATGAATCCCGACGATCGGCATTTGCTGCAACAACTTGTTGGTACGAGTGGAAGTATGGAATTTGCACAAAGGATGAAAACGAATACAGCTTTTCATAATTTGATTGTTCGCGCATGTGATAACGACCAAATTGCTCAGTCTATTGAAAAAATACAAGCCGTGATTTTGATGTGCCGAAAGGATATCACCCATGATCGCGAAGAATTGCCCAACGAACACGTCGCCATTGCCGAAGCCATTCTGGCCGGAGACGCCGATAATGCCGAAAAGATGATGAAACAGCATCTCAAGAGAAACTTCGATAACTTTGTCAAAAAACTACCCATGAACGAATTAATTTCGGGGCTTTCGATTTAAACGATTTAAACATCTTGGGGGTGTCATCATGAGTCAACTTGTTGTAGGAGAAACTGCAATCCAAGTCAGTCCTTCTGAAAAAGCTAGGGCATTGACCGGCTCTTGGGCTTCTTGGTTGTTCGATGCGATGGACGCCGGAATTTTTAGTTTTGTGCTGACGGCAGTGGCGCACACGTTTAAGACCAATCTTACGGGCGTCGCCATCGTCGTGGCTTGGTTTCTTTTCGCGACTGGCGTCGGCGGATATGTGTTTGGAAACATTTCTGACCGTATCGGCCGAAAAAAAACCTTGTGGATTTCCGTCTTGATTTACGGCTTGGGCACACTGCTTTGTGGCTTTTCACAGAATATCATTGAACTGAACGTGTTTCGAGTCATGATTGGGCTGGCCGTGGGTGGACTGTGGTCTGCTGCAGCCTCATTGATTTCTGAAGTATGGCGCCCAGAGACTCGGGCCCAAGCCCTTGCATTCATGCAAACCGGCTGGTCTGCAGGACAATTGCTCGCTGCCATTTTTGCCTGGAGTATTTTAAACGTCCATAACCCGGAATCTTGGCGCCTGTTATTCATATACGCTAGCATCCCAGCTTGGATCACGTTCTTGTTCATCGTGTTTTTCGTGAAAGAATCCCCTGTCTGGCTACAGAACCGTGGTTATGTTCGCCAACACTCTGGTTCCCAAAGTCTGCTGGCCATTTTTCGTAGTGATTTACTTAGAACAACACTCATGGCCTTGTTAATATCTGTACTTGGCATGATCGGATATTGGATTATCCTCACCTTTGTCCCGAGCTACCTACAAAGTACCCTTAAAATTCGTATTGACCAAACACCTGTATTTATGGTGTGGACGGCCATAGGAGCCATTGCAGGGTATATCGTGTATGGATATATGGCCCGAGCGATTGGACACCGCAAGACTTTCGCCATTTTTTTCTTAGGAATGACAGTCATGGTTCCTTTGTTCACCTATGAAGTCAGTCATATGCCATTAACCCATGGACACTTACTTTTGAGCGGACACAACATCGCTTTTCTTGGTGTATTCTCAGCCTTATTGGGATTCTTCACCGGATATTTCAGTGGTTTTGGAGCTTGGTACGCCGAACTATTCCCAACTAGCGTCCGGTCCACCGCATCTGGATTTTGTTTCAATTTTGGTCGAGTGGGCGGAATCATCGGCATCATTGGGGCTCCGATTTTGATCCCGAAAATCGGATTCACCTGGTTTATTACCTTGGCCGCAATCTGTTACTTTGCAGCCGCTATTGCCGTATTCACTATCCGTGAAACTCAAGGGCTAGAGCTCACATCTGGTAACTAAAACAACATTCCTAAAAGGCTTGCAGATTGGGTATGCACCCCTGCAAGCCTTACGTTAACGATATACAACCGGGAAAAAACGGTTCCACCTGGTCAAGCGGCACTGGGCGGCTGTAGATGTAACCTTGTACCATGTCGCAGTGACCACGGACAAACTGTAATTGCTCCGATGTCTCCACACCTTCTGCTACAACTTTTAATCCAAGTTCTCTTCCCAAATGAGAGATTGTTTCGACAATCGCGCGACTTTTGATGTCATGTGACACGGAAGCTACAAAGGAACGATCGATCTTCAGGACATGTACGGGAAGGTCTTTGAGATAACTCAAAGACGAGTAGCCGGTTCCAAAATCGTCAATCGCAACCTTGACTCCTAAAAGGCAAAGCGCACTCAGGATTTCAAGAGCCAATTCCAAGTCGCCCATCAAGGCGCTCTCGGTGATTTCAAGTATCAAATTCTCCGCTGGAAAATTCGTATCCTGTAAAATAGTTTTCACATCGTCAATAAAACCTTTTCGTCTCAAATGTTGTGTTGCGATATTCACGCTAAGATGTATCGGAAGAAGAATTGAAGCTTTCATGGCGAGACATGCACGGTGTATCATCCACAAATCGATTTCGACAAGGCAGCCAAGTTTCTCTGCAGCCGAAATGAACGCAAGTGGAGGTAGTCGGCCGATCTCCGGATGATTCCATCGGACCAATGCCTCCACGCCTTCTATGCGCCCCGTTCGAGGATTTATCAGAGGTTGGTACTCAGCGATGAACTGCTCCTCTGCCATCGCCTTACGCAGGACTGCATCCGTGACCTCAATCTGGCGGTCACCGTGTCGAACTAATACCACTTGTTCTCTCGTGTTATTAAAGAACGACTCAAAAATACTACGTGTCGCCTCCACGCGTTGAGTGGTGGAGCCGTCTATCTGTTGAGAGATCTCGGCAATTAAATATTGGCACCTGCCTGAAGCATCTATAACAGGGGTCACCATGGCCTGTTGCACAAAAGATTCGACCTTTGAGTGAACAACATCATTAAAAACGACACACTTTTTCGATTTTACAGCATACAGGTACTTTTCCTGGAGGTATAACGCATATGTTCGAGGATGCGCCTCGGTAACCAATTTTCCGATGGAGTGTTCTGAAAAGAAACCTTTCATGTAGGCCAAGCGACTCGCTCGTTCATATCGAAAGTGACTTTCATCCTCTACTCGCAATAAGACCATCGCATCCGGCAGTGCATCGAACAAACTATGCAACAATTCAAGCTGCAACATGATAAATATCACCAACCCACAATCAACCAGATCAAAATACGACTTCCCGTGGTACCATCGGTCACCAGGAGAAGTCGCTTTATATCGTGAATTCTGTGCAACCCGGCGGTCGTGAACACGTCATGTTTTTAGACCCGTGGCTTTGCGCCCCCGTCTTTCGACGGGTTTGCCCTATTCTCTTGTCAATTATCGATTCTACAAACAATGTGCAGTTCCTTCCATTTTCGCACCAACCGATATGTTTTAAAATCCGAAATCGTTATTCCTGAATGAAAGGTGTATTTATCAACTAAGAAGGCCCGTGACATCGGGCCTCCTCATCACTGCATATCATGGGTTGGACATTTTAGCTTTCAAACGTTTTGTCATGATTTTAAACCGCCAGTTCAGAAACATCATCCCAGAGACAAACGCAGCTACCGTCAGAAATGCGCTCATCGTACACACCTTCCTGGTTTTTAATGTAGCGGCTCCGCCTCCGCCCACTGCGATGATAGCCACATATGCTATCCCTACTGCGATTCACTCTAACCACAGAACATTAAAGCCTCATTAAAGAAATCTAGCATCACCTGGGTGCCAAGTAGGGGTTATTAAGGGCTTACCAGTGAATCGATCACATTGTATGGGGATTTGTCTGCGAAGGGTGGCGATTGGTGACCCCGCACCACTGAACTTTCTTGATTATGCCCGATATTCACTCCAAGACTTCATACGGTCCGAAAGGTTTTTTAATTCCTTCAAACGTCCTTTGTTTTCCATGAACTCCTCAACAGCATCAAAATCAATTCTTGCTACGTCCTCTGTATCGAGTTGCTTTTTTAGCTTGTCTTGCCGCTTATGTAACTGCTCTTCACGGTGAGCGATGTACCAAAGAATCTGCCGGATTTCGTCCATGACTTCACATCCTGTCCTTGGCTACAAGTCTTTACTACCATCCCGGTGCAATCGCAGCCTCTTGCCGGGCTTTTGGGGCTGTGTGTCGCCTGTGGTACGCGTGATCACGCAAGCCGTCCCCTCATTTTACAATATCACTGCATTTCATATGGGGTGGCCGATGAAAAACGGCCGGGGTCATCGGATCATGGGGATTCCGAGCGATGTAAACGAAAAAGAGCTCGTACTTGGGCTTTATTCCACGTGTCGTCCCCACCATAGAAAGAACATTTCAAATTTACTAAAGGTATTCAACAATTTAAACATACGAGGGAGTCCTGTGTTCCTATAACGTACGTCGCACTGCCTGAATAACGACCCAGACTTCAATGAGCGATGCCGTGGCCCCAAGTACATCAATGAACGGTTCCAATAAAGTTTTCCTCCAAAACACGGACATTACGCAGGGATGTAATATGAATTGTGCCCGTAACGTACTTCGCTGCAAAGCGTAAGCGTCCTATGCCCACCTCATACCGAATTTTGGTACACTGCCGTTTACCTATATACTCTTTATCCACCATCCCGTACACATTCCTTTCCTCCTGTATCCAGAGTCTTCGCACAACTCTAGCCTACATGTATCTGATACTTTAAAAGTACCCCACCGTGGTCATTCAATTCTCCCCCACTTACTGATAACCTCACAGTGATAGA
>NZ_JAJFNK010000053.1 GCF_021739485.1 Alicyclobacillus tolerans | reverse complement strand
TTTGGAACCAACGCTACGAGGCGAAATGGTGGAAAAGTACACTTGGAAGGTGGCTGTGATTTTCCGGAACCGGTGGCTGCGAATTTCCGGAACGAGTGGCTGCGATTAAACGGAATACGTGGCCGCTATTTTTCGGAATGGGTGGCTCTTTTCGGTCGGAATACGCAATGCTTGGAAATTAGTGATACTCTTTCCATCAAATAGTATTGTATTGCCATCTGTGACAGCATATCAGATGGCATATCATCCATGAGATTAACTAGTGCCCTTATCTGTTGTCCCATGAATTGATAAATCATTTGGTCACACCCAGGGCGTATCAAATCTCCCCCACGGAATATCTCACCATGGACGATTTTAGAGAGGCTGCGATACAAGTATAGGATGGTAGCCTCGTGACCTCGTTCGGACATATAACGTGCAAATGCTTCTACCGGTTTGTTTAACGGAATGGACAGATTGTCAGCATCAGCTAGCTTGAGCCACTTCTCCCGCCAGACAGTGGCCAGTTCAGAAGTTCCCTGAGTACCCGCTAGGTATTGGACTATCTCCATTTCAAAATCTAAGATAGCCTTTTGAAATTCCTCATCATGCATATCTTGTTTTTCGATTTCGGCCATAATGCGGTTTAGTTCTGATGTTACATAGTAGTTGACTGCGAGATGCTCGATAATAGAACGGACACACAGAGCAACCCCTAAAACATTGAATCCGTTCTTCATGTGTACTGCTGATTGAAAAGCAACCGTAGCTTTTAATGTGTTGAGACTTACTGTAAGTTCTATAGACTTTTGCAGCAGCTGGTACCTCTCGTTTACTTGACAGTTGACCGTTCCCACTTCCCGGAATTGGTTCTCTAACTCCTTACTATTCCGAACCGCACCAGCCCATTCGAATATTCTCCTACAACAATCTAGCCCTAGGTGGGGGCTTTTAGTCAGAAATTCGAAGGTTTGAGACACGCTTCGAATAGGTCCATCGTTCTTAGATACAATTGCGTAAAACTCTGTCAGCTCCCTAATGGCCGGTTCTACCAGCGATGTACTTTGTCTAACAATGGACCGAACTTCGTATTCAAAGTTGAAGCGATTCCTATAAATCTCCTGAATCTCATTTTGCCCCATAGGCTTCCAGCCAGGAGGGTACCCATGTTTGGCCACGCTGCATTCAATCGCAGGAACCGTTCGCTTTATGTATTTCTTCAATGTATTTTCCCAAGTCGACAGATGGCGTGATTCCTTTTTAATTTCGGAACCAGACGCTTGGAAATCAGCACAGTAGTAACCATTTACCAAGTTCAGAAATTCAGCATAAATAGAGAGCAATGCATTAATTAAGATTTTACCAACCGAACTGCTATGAGGCATTAAGACCGCTACGTGACTTCCATAATTAGGATGAACATAGTCGTTCAACTGCTTGTATTCTGCAGCAAGCTTTTTAGCAATTCCGCTTGATATTCGCAATTCATCTTCTCTCACGTCATCAAATGGACTTGGTTTAATTCTTGGCAGTATTCTTCTTGTAAGCCAAGTAGCGTATTTCCTGCATATACTGAAATCATTGTCATTCAATTTCTTGGTAGGTTCCTTTGAATGAATATGATTATCTAACTGTGCAATTTGGTTCATGACACGAAGTTCCTCAATCATAGTTCGCAGAACAAGAGCAACCACCAGAAACTCTGATCTACATATTGAATCACTAAGAACATCCTCTAGTAATAGCCACCTCTCATAACGGCAGGCAGTGATCAATGGAGCGAGTTGATCAAACAGTTCTGTTAGTTTGAGGTAATCTTCCACTGTTATCTGTTCATCTTTCAATCGTTCGAGATACGCATATAAGCCTGATATTGATGGCGCATAACTTTTAAGTCTTCGGTTGAACTCCTGGGCAAACGCATCAAATTTCTCTCATCAACCAGCTGACGCATTTTTGTTAGCAGGTCCATAAGTGTGCTGTCTTGTTGAGCCCAAACATCGATCCATGCGGGCTGGATCACTACTTTCACCATGTTATAACCACCTATTTTCAGCATGCTAGTACCTTGTTTTCCAGAATCTAAACTACAACTTTTGGCATCATCCCAGTGGGTCTAGTCGAGTATGGCTTTGGTTACCTCCATATACATCAAGAATTCTGTTACATTTGATCCATGTCATAACAAAACCAAACAGGTTCTGACCGCACGCGTATATCGGCCCCCCTAACATTCCGCCACAGGAGAGCGCTGAATAGAAAAGCGGGTCATAAGTTACAGTAGTGAATTAATCTGTTGCGCAATGTCCCTTACCTCGTCCGAGTTAAGACCTCCCCGATCATCGTCTGCTGTGGTGAAGAGATTGGTACCCATGATAAACCCGTTTTGCTCATACCAGGCCTTTTTCCTCTCCCAGGACTGGCGATAGTCTTCACGGGACAACATACCTAAGTGCTCCCAGATAATCACATCTCCTGCTGGATCTACAAAGGAGAAGTCAGGTAATACTGTGCCATGGAGTATTGACCCTTGATACGGACGCTCATATTCATATTTGATTCCCATTTGAAACAGCATGTTTGAAATTACAAGCTCAGACTTGCTACGAACCATGTGACCCTTGGCAGCGCGGTGGATCAAATGGTCTGAATACGGAATTGAATCGATCCGCTCCCGCACGGTTCCGTGGAATAGATTCGTATTACGACGAGCTGTATCCGAATTCTCGGGTCTAGAGAGATCGTACAACACGCTGCTGTTATCATCCTCAATCAACAGTACAAGACGATTCTTTGCACGTGTTAAGGCTGTATAAATTAATTCCGTAGACAGCAACCGTGTGTTCTTTGGAATAATTACGAAGACTGTTCCAAATTCGCTCCCCTGTGCCTTGTGCACTGTGAGTGCATATGCGAGCTCAAGCGGACCACCACCATCCCCAAAGTCTCGACCACTGTACCCAATAGTCAATCCTGGTCTGCCAGCGAAAACAACATTCATCCAACCCTTACGTTCAAACGCAGCAATACCGACCTCACCATTTGCCAAATAGACATCTACTGCTTGTCTGTCGTACCCCTGCCGCCACTCATTTCGCACCTGAATTACCTTATCCTTGGGTACAATTTCGTCGTCACCGAGACTTATCTTCCAAGACTTACTTCTGGCTTCATCTAGCTCGCGCTGACGAAACTGCTGCTGAATCCATCTGTTAATGGCTTTAATTCCATATGGGTGCAGTCGAACTGGGGATAGAATCTGAAACTCTTCCGCACCATCCGGCTTTTCAAATGGAATAAACCCCTTTTCATTGAATCCTAGTGCCTTATTGAATCCATCTACATCGTTGGGTCCGATTAGCCCCATATATTTCTGCATTTGTTCTAGTAGTTTATTTTGAAGGTCACTTTCTGTTTTCCAGAAGGATATGTGTAGGTCGTTAAATTCAAGTCCATTCTGAAGATCACTCAATACAAGATCTGTTCCACTCGGTTGATCCTCTCTAGTAAACCATGTGGCTAAGCGCAGGGTATCCGAGGGGCCACCTGCCGTGGTACGTACCTCTACTGTTAATCTGCATAGTGCTTGCCCTGAAGTTTGCTGGGTAGTATCAGTGGAATTAGAGCACCCAATGAGGTATGCAATGAAATCAGCAAATGGACGTCCCGCACCAATGGGAGGAAGCTGATTTGGGTCGCCCACTAGTATAATCCGTTGTACATGGGCTAAATCGAGTGCATCAAAAACAGCAGCAATATCGTCCAGCGTCAACATAGAACACTCGTCGATCACGATTGTCTTCTCTTTTCGGTACTTGTCCTTATTGTTAAACAAAGGTCTTTGGCGATAACCATCGTAACGCCCTGCTTTGTAAAGAAACTGTGCTATAGTCATCGCTTCTGAGCCTGTAGCCTTGCCAAGGCGTACTCTGGCTTTGCCAGTGGGAGCTAGCAGTAAAATACCATCCTGTACGAGAGCTTCACATTGTAAAAGAGCACCCAAAACGGAGGTTTTCCCAGTTCCAGCCTTCCCAACTAAGACCGCCAGCTTTCTTTTGGTAAGTCCCTCTAAAGCCTTGGCCTGTTCTTCCATAGCGGCCATGTGGCGAGAATTACTCTTGTCAACAATGGTCCCAGTTTCTTGAATCGCAGCGAGTAGCCTTTGACGCCAATCCACACCTAAGGATGGCAGTGGACGCAAAGCGCGGGCTCGCAGTATTTTGCTTAAGTTATCTTCTCTTGCCTTTAATACGCTTAGCTGGAGGCAGGCAACTCTATCCCCATTGTCACCAACTGGGATGTCTATCACTTCTATAACTCCAGCCATGTTAGCTACGTGTGCCAATATCCAGTCGGAACTAATTTCTAGCTCGCGGGTTAGACTTAGTGACCCCAGTCTTTCTAGCACTTCATTAACACTAAGCAGAGTATCTCCCTGAGCACATGCAGCTCTGAGAACAGTGACAATACCTGCTCGCACACGCCTAGCGTCTGATGGTGAGGTAACGGCAGAGGGCTCAGGAACAGGGTGTTTTGCCAACAGAGTACTATCTGCTAGAAGGCCACGATCGATGACAGCAATCGATACTGCTGGTTCATCCCAATCACCCAGGTCTGTTTCGGCTATTCGATATGGATTATTTAAAATCTCCTCATCAGTTACAGGTGTTTCCGTGTATTTGCTGCGTTTCTCTGGATTAAACCAGCGTGCAGCTTGACCTGGAGACAGGGCGAATCTGGACAACAACTTTAATAACGAACGTCTCTCGTCAGACAGTGATATCCACGTGTTGCGCACTGAGTGGATGTCGGCCTTATAAACGTTTTGTGGTGGAGTGTCTTCTTCTCGAAGAACAGCATCTACAATCGGCCATGGGTCACTGTCGCTGACCAACTTGCCCGAGGCAAGAAGCTCTAGCGACAACGCAGTACCAAGTCGCATTCCGATAGCCTCTAACACTGAACCGAGGCCAGGAAACGGCCCACGGTCTTTCCAGGCCGCTGCAATTTGTGCGTTGAGCCATTCTTCCCTTTTTCCCCATGGCCCTTCTGCTATGCCATGTTCACGAATACGCCGAACCGCCTCAAGACACCGAACAAGTGTGGCAAGAGCGACGTCAGCTTCAACCAGCTCAGCCGCGTATGAGAAGTCTCGAATGTGGTCTTCATCAGCGACGACCGCGATTTCTTGTAATAGCTGCAACCTGCGCAAGTCTTCCTCTTCGTCACCGGTCGGCTCTAAATAATCGTGATATGGGAGTAGAAATCCCTCTATGCTATCAGGTCGAATTGAATGGCGAACGACCCTCTCCCACAAAGGGTAAGTTTCACGCACGTCCGCCTTATATGTAAGCTGGTCACTAAGAGATTCAATTCGTCCGACACCAACAATGAGCCTTGGAATAGACTCCCCAAGCGGGTGACCTTCCTTTGTGTAAAAGAAGGCAAGTGAGCGCTTAGCAGTCAAACGCTCAAAGAACAGGTTGTTTAACTGCATTTGTCGTTCTCTACCGAAAACCCATGGTGTGTTGAACGGAGCCGGCTGGTCGATAGGAAGAAGTGATGCTGTGGTATTTCCGATGACTTCCTGGTTCCCTTTTAGCATCCACCAAAATGGCACGGCTAAAGTAGAATACGGTGGAATTTTAACCGGGGTGGGTTTTAACGAACCATGAGTTTCTGCTGCTGCCTTAATATCTTGATACGGATGAATGAAAACTCTAACCCATTCTTTAGGGTTCATAAAGCCGCCAGCTTCAGCGATGCAGGGTGGTAATTGAGTCGGATTCAATTCTGACCAGGAAGTAGCGCTAAGGTCATTTTCGAAATCGTCTTGTTTTTCTTTCCGAACTCGTTCGAGCTGTGTACAGTACGAATTTGCTTTTGGATTTTGGCAAACTGCTCCATTCCACCGATTATCATGCCACGCTACTCGAATAGATAAGTGAAACACGAATCTCCCCCCACTGCTCACTGTATTTGTCTATTGGTTGTAACAAAATGTAAGTGTGATCATGAAATATGCGGTACTGCAATCCTTCGTAATTCAGCGCGTATTCATCTACATACTGAACTATGACCTTGCAGAGTTCAGCCACCGGAGGCCCCCCGTCAGCGTAGCGTACTCAGGAATACTTATCATCTCGGACTTTCAAAGTGTCAAAATGTACAGGACGGGTATCAATTCTCCACACCAAGGAGGAATCCTCTTCCAGCTGAAGAAAGATTGACAGCTAAAGTCACAATCAATAGAACAGGTGGACTACAGATGAAGCCAGAAGTCGGCAAAACATATGGCTATCGCAAAGCAATTCGAGCTAAGGGGCAACCCCTCGTTCCCGCAGCCGTCGTAAAACTCGGGCCACCAAAGTCCCGGCAGGTCCGCGTGCAGTGGCTCTCTGACGAGTATGAGGGGATGGAAGAATGGGTGAATCCTTTGTACCTGTTGTGCCCCTGGGAGGAGCATGACATCTTCATTCGAGACGAGATTCTCCTTCTGTGCGTGATCGAGGCTTCACAATCGCCACACGAGCATCTCGAGGACAAAGCCGTAAATGAGGTCTTTGCAGCTCTCGATCCCTCCATCTATACCGAATTCTCTTCTCGAAAGAACAGCATTCTGGTAATCGAGCAATTTCAGGATAAGATGGGTGCGTGGAACATCGAGACAGAGGAATGGACTGTCGAACCTTTTGCATTCGTCGATAGGCAGGGTACATATTATGGCACCTTCGCCACGGCGATTAGGCTAGCCCAAAAATTGTGCCAGATGTTCCCGGAACGAGTCCTCAGGTTTACAAGAAATGAGCTGCGCCAACATACAGAGGAGTCACGGACAGCCCAACACTTCAACAGCGATTTAGGGTTTCGTGACCAGCAAGATCAGATGCTCGCCGCCGACTTCCGCCGTGAGCAGGAGCAAGTCGTTGAGATTCTGCATTCTTGGTGTGGAGCGGATTGTGTCGCGCAACAAGATAGGTTGGAGGAGCTTGAGAACGAAGTGGCGCGTCTGCGCAAGCTACTTGCCGGCACTCTGGACTGGATGCAACACACTGCAGAACAGTATCAATTACGGTGGCTTCGCGCAAAGTACATTGCGACCTACAAGGAACTAACTGGTGGTTTGCCTCGATTGGCAAAGCCAGTTCGTGCATCTAACACGCTACCTGGTTCCGCAGTGGACTGCAACATCCATATCGTCAACGTCAATACAGTGCCACCTTATTGGATAAGGGTATCTCAGTCAGATTCAACGGTTGAGCTATGGTCCACAGCCAGGCTCCCATTCGAGCCAAAGGGCTGGGTGCGGCAGATGCGTGACGATCTCCGTCAGGCACTTCAGCAGATTCGCCCCGAGACTCACAAACCGTTTCTGCAAGCAGCCTACATATCAACAAACACCGGGCACTTCGATACCGAAAACGTACTGTTATACAATGTGGGTGTCGCTGCCTTCAAACACCTCTGTCTACACGGAATATCCTTTAAACATACCGTCCAAGTCCCACCAAGTTGCCCAGTAACATTAGACGGCGACGCTGGCCACTATTACCGCTACGAAGTAACTCCAACAGCAACGTTACCTTTGGCGAACGACAACGAGACCATTGCAAGATGGAACTCGACCGCTTGTCCCCCGCTGACTCAGTCGGCAAAGCCCCATGTGTTATGGGGGCTATTAAGGCAACAAGATGCGACCACAATCGAAATGGAGTGGAGCGGAACATTCGGACTCGAACTGACCCTGTCTGTCCCGAGAGGTGCAGTCGTAAATGTCGCAGGACTGGTAAAACCCTTGCTTGACGGAATTGTGAGCGCGTTTCATGCGCATGATGGTTCCTATCTAAGCGACGTTACAAATCGACTTAGTAGCCTAGCAGGCTTGTCGTCTGCATACATCGAAACCCTATTGATGGAGTCGGACAAGGCAGTATTCGGACGCAAACGGTTAATTTATCCCCACGGACACGGCGTCCAATGGGCTCCGAACGATCATCTTTGCGTGGAGGCAACGCTTCACGTTGATTACGTTGACGACATGGAATGGACGCTAAGTGGTCGCTTGTACGCAATACCGCAAAGTGTGAGTGGCATATGAAGCCGGAGTACAGCCATCAAGGTGTCAATAGATAGCACCCTTCCAAGGTACACATTCTCAGCCGGATAAGGTCACCCAAGGTAACCCTTAGCTGGCTGGATTACCTTGGGACGCGCGTTGTAGCGTCGTGGTTTTGGTCGGGTATGGTGGAGGTAACTTTCCTTATATACCAAGGATTTTTGGTGGAACCGATCCGTGCTACTTCAAAACCACGACCTCCACCATAGCCAACCGGTATCCCAGGGGCGGCTTGTTTCGCTTTGGTCTAGGCTAATACCAGTTATATCAAGATATCCAGGCACATTTGATCCGTGTCAGGACAAAAGCACAATATAAGTGCTACGGTGTCTCACAGTGGTAACGGTTCAACAGACGGCAAATAACTTGCAGTTGATGTATCTGGCGTACACCCTATGACTACGATGTAGTACTTAAAGAGCGTAGTAGCCCCGAATTAACAACCATTTTATCAATTGACTCGACGTAAGCTTTCAATGTTCTGACGTACCCAAGCAAATCAGGCAATGAAACATCATTCGCATCATCGTTGTGATGCACAACATCGTTCCGCTTTTGAACAATCGAGGCTACAACATCTTTGTTTGCTTGGAAGCCCGGATCGGAAGCCACATCTAATCCCAATTTTTTAAAAAAATTAATAGTTTTTCCTACATTTCCTGACACAACATCATCTATATTATCCTTGGAAATCTCCAGCTCAAAAGCGGAAAATTTGTAGACCTTATCCTTATTATCATCGACACTCCATTTTACAAGGTTATGAGGGACCGGATAGGTCCGTAATGATTGCTGCACACTGTTTACTATTAGTTCACCTACTTCCTTCAGATAACTCTCCAGGTAAACACAGGAAACCACCAAAAAAGACTTAATAAAGAAGTTAACATTATCGTAAATGTATGGATCGGGCTCGTCTTGAATTACTCGAGTGTTCGCTTGCTCAATTAAGGCACTTAGTGTGTCAAACAAACTTCCGTATTTTGTATGAGGAGGGGTTGCAGTCATTCAAGTCCCTCCAATTGGGTTTTCCACAATTGTCTACGTTTCAGAATAGCCCCCCTATTCTGGAGCCCCCCAGACAGAGTCCGCTGGAATTCCTCCATCTGACATAATTCCTCAAATTTTAGTTTGATTTCATCCCGCTGCGTATCTAGGAACGTAATAGTAAAATTCTGGAAAGCCCACATTAATAGGTCGTAGTACACCACACTTTTGCGTGGACGTTGCTTTGTCGTATCCATGAAAACTGATTCTCCAAAAACTCTGATACATTTTTCAAGTGTGTCCTCAAATATCGCTTTGAGTTCCGTGCTTTTGTCTTCGCTGATATTTTGGTTGACTCTCATATAAGTATCAAGATATTTGGACAAGTAGCCCTCATAGTCATCAAGGTCGCCCCGCATTGCAAAAAAACGCAACACCTGTTCCTCATTCTCTAGCCCATCCTTGTCCTTTTTACCAAACTCATTGAAAATTGGATTCGTTGCGAGTTCGGTCAACAAACGGTCAAGATTGCCGGGATAGATGGCGTGACGAATTTCCTGAGCAGTTAACTCAACCGCGCCCTGATTCAGACGAGCGAAGATATCTTGTATTAGCTCCATTGAATTGTCATTTCTCAACACGATACAACGTATTGTGTATGTGTTTAAGTCCTCTTTGTATGTTCCGAGCTGGCTAAACTTTAATCCGTTTAGGTTAGTAAACGTAGTCAATCCTTCAAGAGCAAACTCATCATTAAAGAATCTCATTATTGTGGTTATTCGTTGAACCCCGTCAATAACCAAATGTTTTTTCTCTTCGTTTTCAGCAAAATAGCAAGCAGGCAAAGGTATACGCATCAAACATGATTCGATAAATCTCGACGTTTTTTCCTCATTCTCTTTATTCCATTTGTACTTCCGTTGAAAGTCAGGATTTAGGAGAAGCGATTTCTTCTCAACCCTAGATACAAGAGTTTCAAACGGATAGTCAATTGGAAATAGGTTCAGAATATTGTCACTCACTCAAGCCAATCCCCCTATATTCACTCAGGTGTTAGTGTTGGAGTGCTATTTCGACAGAGTACCTCATTAGTCAATGATATCATCTGTTCGCCGAAATCCCGCACAAGGTTCTACAAGCGTGCACATAGCTCTAATTTGTCAAGGTAACAGCTCACAACATCTTCAACATACGGAAATTCAGAATAAATATGTTGGATGTTAATTCTATAGGTATAAGAAGGAATCCTCTTCCAGTTGGAGAAAGACTGACAATAAAGTCATGTTCTTTAGAGAACAGGTGGGCTACAGATGAAGCCAGAAGTCGGCAAAACATATGGCTATCGCATAGCAATTCGAGCTAAGCGGCAACCCCTCGTTCTCTCAATCGTCGTAAAACTCGGCCCACCAAAGTCCAAGCAGGTTCGCGTGCAGTGGCTCTCTGGCGAGTATGAGGGAATGGAGGAATGGAGGAATGGAGGAATGGAGGAATGGATCAATCCCTTGTACCTGTTGTGTTTGTGGGAGGAGCATGACATCTTCCTTCGGGACGAGATCCTCCTTTTACGCGCTATCGAAGCTTCACACTCTCCACATGATCATGTCGAAGACCAAGCCGTAAATGAGGTCTTTGCAGCTCTCGCTCCCTCCATCTATACTGAATTTTCTTCTCGCAAGAACAGTATTCTGGTAATCGAGCAATTTCGGGATAAGATGGGTGCATGGAACATCGAGACAGAGGAATGGACTGCCGAACCTTTTGCATTTGTCGATAAGCAGGGTACATATTATGGCACCTTCGCCACGGCGATTAGGCTAGCCCAGAAATTGTGCCAGATGTTCCCAGAACGAGTCCTCAGGTTTACAAGAAACGAGCTACGCCAACATATAGAGGAGTCACGGACAGCCCAACACTTCAACAGCGATTCAGGGTTTCTTGACCGGCAGGATCAGATGCTCGCCGCCGACTTCCGCCGTGAGCAGGAGCAAGTCGTTGAGATTCTGCATTCTTGGTGTGGGGCGGATTTTGTCGCGCAACAAGATCGGTTGGAGGAGCTTGAAAATGAAATGGCGCGCCTGCGCAAGCTACTTGCCGGCACTCTGGACTGGATGCAACACACTGCAGAACAGTATCAACTACGGTGGCTTCACGCAAAGTACATTGCGACCTACAAGGAACTTACTGGTGGTCTCCCTCCATTGGCAAAGCAAGTTCGTGCATCTAACAAACGACCTGGTTCAGGAGTGGACTACAACAGCCCAGTGGTCAATGACAATGCACCGCCCCCCTATTGGATCAGAGTATCCCAATCCGATTCAACGGTTGAGCTATGGTCCACAGCCAGGCTGCCATTCGAGCCAAAGGGCTGGATGCGGCAGATGCGTGACGATCTCCGTCAGGCACTTCATCAGATTCGCCCAGAGACTGACAAATCGTTTCTGCAAGCAGCCTACATATCAACGGACACCGGGTACTTCGATACCGAAAACGTACTGTTATACAATATGGGTGTCGCTGCCTTCAAACACCTATGTCTACACGGAATATCCTTCAAACATACGGTCCAAGTCCCACCAAATTGCCCAGTAACATTAAACGGTGAAGCAGCTCACTTTTACCGCTACAAAGCAACACCAACACCAACGTTATCTTTAACGGACGACAACGACACAATTGCAAAATGGCCCTCGACCGCTTGTCCCCCGCTAACTCAGTCCACAAAGCCCCATGTGTTATGGGGTCTATTAAGGCAACAAGATGCGACTACAATCGTAAAGGAGTGGAGCGGAACATTCGGACTTGAACTGACCCTGTCCGTGCCGAGAGATGCAGTCATAAATACTGTTGGACTGGTAAAACCCTTGCTCGACGGAATTGTTAGCGCGTTTCATACACATGATGGTTCTCGTTTAAGCGACGTTGCAAACCGACTTAGTAGCATGACAGGCTTGCCTCCTGCACGCATCGAATCCCTGTTGATGGAGTCGGATAAGGCGGTATTCGGACGGACACGGTTGATTTACCCCCACGGACAAGGCGTTCAATGGGCTCCGAATGATCATCTTTGCGTGGAAGCAACGCTTCATGTCGAGTACGTTGACCACTTCGAACGAGCGGTTATCCTTCGATTTCAATATACTATATGTCCAAAGTTACGACCCACCAACGGTCACACCATATAATCTGCATATGGATTTATTACCTCATACCGTCGACTCTACTTTCTCTTGAAGCTTGGTTTCTGTGTAGTATCCAAAAGACAACGGTTCAGGCACCATCATCTCGAACGGGCGCCCCTCCACCGGATAGTATTTGTTGCTATAGACAACTGCAAACTTTTTTAAAATATGTTCTTCCCGGTGAGCGGTCAAACAAATGAGTTGTACCCGGTTGTTCTTGGCAATTTCGAGAATTGGGTCGATGATATGGTCGGAAGACGCCTTCCCAAACGGATTGTCCGCCACCACGACCTTCCAGGTATCGTGGCGATTCGTTACTTTTTTGCGCATGTACGTCATGACGAGCAAATACATCGTCATAAATACGGTGTACTGCTCTCCGCCCGAGTACTTCACCGCTTCTTCCCAGTCGTCCATCTCCGCGCCGTACTGAACAATGGTTTCCTTGCGTGGTTTAAACACCCGAACCTGACACCGATCAATCCGGGTTAGCGCATCGAGGATGGAGACGGTCGTGAAGTTGTTCTGGAGGAACTCATCCTGCTTCTCACCCCGAAGCATCGCTTGTTCCAGGACTGTATCTACATAGCGAGCCATCACCTCAAACGCCCGTGCGTCCTCCCATTTGTCCCAGATTACCTTGACACATTGGATTGTCTGTCCGTAGATATAAATCCGCGAGGAATACTGAATCTCCATCACTCCCTCATAGACAGTGCGCGCCCTCGCCAAGCACAAATCCACCAGCATCTTCTTGCTCTTTTCCGCATTGGCAAGCCGGTCCTGATAGTCCTTTTGCATAGCACGCAGCGTCTCAAAGATCCGGTTAAACACGCCCTGAATAACTGCAACTTCGTACAGTTGACCGGTTTCCAAACGTTCTCTGAGTCCCCTCACAAACGTTTGCAATTCTGCACTACCACTGTTCACAAGGTCATTGGTATAACCTGCGAACGCTTTGTTCACGGCTTCTTTTTGGGATGTCTCTTCCCTCATGGCCCGCACCATCGTTCGCTCTCTAGCGGTCATTTGCTGATTCGGGGCTTCTGCGCCGTCTCGCCACGTGTCATCCGGCGCGGTCGTCATCCGGAGTGCGTATATTTCACCGTGTTCTTCCATCCGGGACAATCCATGCGCAATCGACGTTAAGGTTTCTTCGGTCTTGCGGATCCTGGATTCCAGGGTTCGTTTCTGCTCTTCTGCTTGATTTTGCAAAAGCCGCATTTGTTTGTATTCGAGATCTGGTTGATTTCCGTATACATACGGTACCTTTCCGGAAAAACGGCGTCCAATCATGTCCGCCAGGGCTTCGATTTTGCTTTCGGCCCTCGTGACTTCGATTTCGAGTTGCCGCTGCTTTTGTTCCATTTCCAAAACCACCGCCCGCTTGCCGTCCGTACGGGTTTTTGCCTCTTGAAGTGCAGCGCGTGAAATGTCTTGCAGATTGGCCTCAATGGCAGGATGATCGACCTCGATCTCGAAAAACTGTTCCGTCCGGTTTTTCACTTCCTGCATGAGCTCCTCGTACAATGTTTGCTGGATCGTTCGGTCCGCTTGCTTCCCTTGCAATTGACGCTGGATGGAAGCGACCGATGTTTTTAGATAAGCATAGTCTCCGCGGGCTCCTGCCGGCGAAAGGCTAGTATCCAGTTCCGCTTCTTCGAAATCCCGCGAAAGCTCACGCCTTTTGAGATCAAGTTCATGCGTTTTTTCCTGGAGGCCATGGGCCGTCGCTTCGATCTCCCGTAAATCATGGCCTAAACGATCAAGCTCTTGGTTTGTTTCCCATAAGCGTTGCTCGGTATCCCTCAGCACATTTTGACGTGCTTCGTTTTGTCGAAACCAGGGTAGATAGTCTTCGAGCAAGGCCCGTTTTTGTTCTGCTTGTTTTTGTTCTTCGCCTAAGTTTTCAATTATGGTCTTGATGTCGTCGATCTCCTTACGGGTCGCTTCGACCGTAACCAGGTTTACTTCTTGTTTGGCCTCGATGGCCTCGATCGCGCGAGTGCAGTCTTGTATCCTCTTATCAAAAGCGGGCAGTGGATTTTCAGGGTACTTGTTTCCCCATTCCTTCCATATGGACGAAAGCGTAATCCACAACTGCTCAGTCCCCTCGATCGCCCGTTGCTCCGCGCAGCTCTGCTCGATGCGCGAACGCAGTGCCGCTTTCGTTTTTTGTAACCACGCTCGTGAGAAATAGGCGTCCATCTCGTTCGGGACAAAAAACCAGACATTTCCCGCGTACGCTTCTTCCATCAGCGAAGAGTCTTTGTTGAGAACGAGGATGGGGAAGTCTTTGGCGTCTTTTTGCAACCGTTCAATCTCTGTTTTGACTCGGCGATCGTCTTTCGGTTCTACAAGCAGGGCGTGGGGTAGCATCGGGTAGGAGCGGACCAAAGCCCGCTTTTTCTCATCATCCAATGGTTGCTCCGTCAACCACTTTGCGCCAAGCGTCACGGCAATGCCTTTGTGTTCGAGCCGTTCCACGAGCTCTAATATATCTCCGTGCGGCATAAAATAGTCCTTGTCTGCCCAACGGGCTAACCGCACTTCATCCTCGCGCAACTTAGCTGTGATCGCATCACGGCTCGCCCGCACATCCGTCAAACCCTGCCGGATTCGGGCATCAATTTCAGGGACCGACGCAAAGACGTCATGATAGAAAATACCGAGCTCGGACAGTTGCTCCACTAAAACCCTGTGTTCATCTTTGTAATTTTTGACGAGCTCGGATATTGATGCCTGTTCACTCTTCAGCGCTTGCCTGTCCAAGGCAAGGTCCTGCCGCGACGAGTACGCGTCCCGCAACCGTTCTTCGCAAAAAGACACTTTGTTGCGGAGAATTTCTCGCTCGGTATCTCGTGCCTCGATCTCATTGCAGATCGCTCGGTGGGCTTGTTCCGGAGACACCGCAGCGTCTTCGTTGATGCGAACTTCGATTCCTTTTGATTTTTGCGTCATGGTCTCCAGCCAGGTGATGGCCTCACCTTTTGCTTGCGATAACGCCTCCCGCATTCCTTGGAGTCGGGTTGAGGTTTCTTCAACGTCCTTTTTTCGTATTCGCAAAGCATCTTGCCGTTTTTGTTGCGCTTGTTCTTCTTGCAAAAGAGAGTTCTGGCGTTCGTTCCAGGCTGCGAGAAATGCTTGTCGAGTCTCCAAAAATGCCGCGCGGAGATCCGGCTCCGCCGCATCCATCCGCGCGATTTCTGCACGAATGGCCTGTGCTTTCCCCTCGAGGACCCGCGCCTCGTATCGAATTTTCGTCGCTGAAAGCGTCCGGTGCTCGGCCTCGGCCCCGAAGAGTGATGCCTCCGCTTCTTGCAAATCGCGGCTCGATGCGTCGAGGTGCTCTTTTAATACTCGCCAATCCTGTGTGAGTTCGTGGTGCGCATGGCTTTCCAGCTTCCATGCGACGGTCTCGAGACCTTGAAGCGTGGTTTCCAGCGTTTTTTCGTCCTGAGCTTTGGTCGCGGTCAACCGGACAGTTTCTGCTTCCAAGGCGAGCGCCAGCGCAACAAACGATTTCACGGCGGCCTTAGCGGCATTGCGACCTTCCTCATAAGCCGAGACGGTTTCGAGTAGATGCTCCGCATCCTTGGTGATGAGCGAAAATTGCTCCAATTTTTTCAGGGTCTCCGGGATTGACAATAAGATATCCCGATGTTCGCGTAGAGCCTCCCGCAGCTGGTCCCGTTCTTTTCGGGTCTTGAAGACGGCCTGCTCCACGGTCGGTATGAGCAGTTTCGAGACCAGCGCCTTACTCGTTTTAAGGGACTCGAAATACTTATCAACCCCCCCTTCCTGGGTGTTAATTGTGAGGATGTTGCTCCACTCTGCTTTTAGGATATGGTACTCGGCGAGGGCATCCTGGTAACTGCGAACACTGTCCTTATCATCGCCGTAGACACGAACCCCAGCTGCCTCGAGCGACGCCTTCAAACCGCTATAGGTCACAACCGTACGGTTGGCATCTACGAGCGGCAAGTTGTCAAACGTCAAGGCATCCCCTTCCTGATATTCGTACAAATAAGTAAAGGTATCGATTTTATTCGGCTGATTGGACAAACAAATCCCGGTACAGAGATACCGCCGCACATCACCATCAAGGATCCAACTGATTGCCACGTGCCCAGTTTTGTCACGACCGACGAGTTCATCAAGGGCACGCTCGCCCATCTTCGTGCCAGGCAAGACGAGCTGTGCCATCAACTGGATAATACTGGTTTTTCCGCCCCCGTTTTCCAGCAGAGACAGGGCATCGAGCCCGTAATATTTGTACGTGTTGTTCGGGATAACCTTGGTGCCTTTGTCGAGGTAAATGTTTACATAACGGATCCCATTAACTGCCGGCATGTTCGCTTGGCTCCTTTCCGTTCGGTTGGTGAAGCAGCCTCATAAGGGCCTCTTTTCGCTGCGCATTAAAGTAATATCGAAACACGATCTGACGGCATTTTTCCGTCAAGCGCACCTCTTCTCGGTCGAGCACATGTACGAGCCCTTCGTCCTGCAAAAACATCATGACCTTTAAAACAAAGCCCAGTCGGCTATTCGATTTTTCCGGGTGGACCAAGGTTTCGAGGTCATCACTGCGTTCGTACCAAACCTCTGCCATCGAACAAAAATCCAAATCAAAGGTATGAGATGCGGCGATAGCGTCATCTTCCACCATGTCGCGAATTTCAGCCATATGATTTTTGACCCGTCCGTAGAGTTCACTGACTGGCACAAACGCGCGGTGGGTCTGGGTGCTAGTTTCGCCGTCATAAAAACAGGACAACAGAATCAAGATCACAAAGTACGCGAGATATAAATCCCGTTCTCGGAGATTGCGCCCGAGTTTCTCCCTCGGCATGAGTGTACCCGAACAAGGAATCGCCAACGGCAGGCACAAGGATCAAACTCTCCGGGGCGTGCAGAATCTTCACACCCCACCTTCGTTCGTAGACGTCTTCAAGGATTTCCCGAACCGCCTGCTCGTGATAGAGGAGGCCGGTTTCATCTTCGAGATCAACCTCGCCGTTTTGCCAAAGTTTCGCAAACAAATCGGCTGCCTGCTGCATTTGTTCGAGCGTGTAACTCATGTTCACCCTACCCTCTCAATCCAAAAATCACTGATTTGGTACAAACCGATATCCATCACAGCGTTATTTGGTCGGAGCAGAAAACCTCGAAACGGAAACTTGTGTATTGCGGTCACGCGTGAGATGGCTTCGGCCAGTTCATCGCCGCTGCCCCCTTTTTCCAGAGAGATAATGCCCGTTTGATGCAATTGGATGACAATCGGGCAAAAGCTTTGGTGTGCGGCAATGTCTGATTCCAACACGGCGCTCAGATGTGTTTTTTCGCTTTCCTGCAGCGGTAAAAGAAACATCTTTAACAGTTTGGTTAAGTAGGTGATATGGGCTTCTTGTTCTTCTTTTTCGCGTGTGATTTGTGCCCGGACAAACAAGTCATCGGCAAATGAAACGTCATCCGGCTCCGATGACACCCGTTTTTTTGTCAGACGCTGCGATTCAAAAGCGAGCAGCGGATTGAAGTGTTTGTTTTGTTTTCGCGGCAAGAGCGGATGGAGGATCTGTTTAAACGTTTCTTTGGTCACCTTGCCTGTGAGCACCACCGGAATCACTTCCTTATCTAACTGTAACTTGACTGAAAACGCATCGAGCAGCAGTTGTTCGAGGGCGGAACCCATCCGTTTTTGAATGACACTTTGTTCCACAAACAGACTTTCGTGTTCGCTCATGATGAGGTACAACCGCTGTTGAATTCGCGTCACGACATCCTTCGCGATTTTCTCTTTCTCCCCGATGACCCCGTTGTAGTCGTCCTCGATTGTTTGCTTGATGAGAAGGTCCAGTTCTTCAAAGGTCCGTTTTTCGATTTCAAGTTGTTCATGCATCTGTTCGATTTCCTGTTGCAGTTCATTCTTGCGATGCACCTCAAGTGCATCGCGGCGAATTTTCTCGGCGAGCGTGCGAAACCGCGCTTTTTTCGTTCGCACGGCCAAAAAAAGTTCCTCGACAGTCCGCAACGCTCCGTCAAAGATGCGCTTTTGGATTTGCTGGCGCAAAAACAAAGACTTGATCGGGATCTGCAGTTCAGACGGGGTCTCCTTGGTAGCAAACAGTAAGGAAAGCCCTTCCTCCGTCAGCTCCAAGCGTCCACGTCGGTGTTGAATGTCACTCATGAGACTTTCTTCACTGTAGCGAATCAGGTCAAAGGAAATCTTTTTTTCCGTGCCGCTTTGGTAGTCGTAATACGAATAGCTGTGCTGGTTGCCGTTGTTGCGCAAGTATTCGCGGACAAGTGTAATCGTTAGCTCCATACTTTCCGTGTCAGATAGCATCTCCTCATACTCGTCCAGAACGAGTTCCTGAAGAAACTTCGCGATATTTTCATAGGTGCAATTGTGCTCGAATCGAACCATGTCTTCAAAAATGAAAATCAGGACCGAAAAACCTAGCGCGAACAAATCATATTTCGGATAAAGTTTTTTCTGCATCAGCCCAAAGAGCGGTGCAAAAACCATCAGGTTTCGCATGCGCTCATCAAAGTGCTCGAAAAACGTCTGGTACTTCAAGAGCAGGTCACCTCGATTTGACGCCGGTCGATGCCCTCTTCCGGGAGGTATCGGCCGTCCATAAGGAATTTCCGGACCGGTTCCACAAGGGGACTGGGAAACCGCTCGGCAAATTGGGACATCACCTCTGGGGTAAAGTCCGGCTGCGGACGTTTGCCGCCGAAGTCCGGGTATTTTCTCCAAAGCATCTCATAAAGGGGAATGAAGGGAAGCAATTCGATGGCATTATTCACCATGGCTCGGTGCCAAATCATGACTCCGGATCGGTCAAAGTCCCCAAAATAATAGAGGGTCACAGACCGACCGGAGAGGGTTTCAATCGTATGCATAAAGGGCAGGCTTTTGATGATTTTACTCCCTTCCCCGTAGACGAGCAGCGAGAACGGAATTCCAAACACAGTGGAGTGTCCTTCGTCCCACTGCCGGCGAAAGCTGTCAAAGGTGTCCTTGTTCTCGATGATAAGGCCGCTGACTTCTTTTAAACCCTTAGGAATATTGCGAAGCACGTAAAAAAACGGTTCATGGGTAAGTTCACAGAAAAGGTCGGAAAGCCCGAGGCCGACCCGCCGCAACAATGCGCCGCCCGTTTTCGCGTCCGCCAAGTATTTTTCATCTCGAAACAACTGAAATGAGCGTTCGTTACAAGACATCATATATCGATCCGGACCGCGTAGAAATTCGTCGAGGATTTGAAGTATCGCTTTGTCCCGGGCATACGCGTGCGCGTCCTGAAAATAGTCGTGTAACTGCATTTTCGGATGATACCGGTGGAGGAGTTCCTCCCGTATTTCTGCGGGCAATGTAGCTCTTTGTTCGACCACCTGATAACGCACAGAAAGCGCGGGTTGCTTGCCGATTTTCCCGGACGATGAAATAGGACGGATTTGACCGTTCTCCACCATCTCGTGAACAGTTTGGGCGAAACCGCGGTATCCGTCTTGATTGTAATATGTAGGGCCCATGATTTTTTTCACGGCTTGTTCCAGGTCAAGTATTTCAAATCGTTTAGTGCTAAGGTGGATCAAATAGTGTTCAATTGCCTGTCGGATATCGTTCACGGCTGCACCTCAAAACATTTTACCTCTAACAATGTCGGTTGTTTTCCGGCAAATCATACCTATAGAAGAAAGGACTCTAATCTTGAACGACCGTACGACTTGTAAATAAACGTCCTCTAAATTAAACGGAACAGACGTCCGGGACCAGTTCCTCATTGGAGACAATTCATATTCGGATTGACTGTTGTCAGATGAGCGAAGCACCGCGTCACCTCTGTACATGCTATTTAGAATTATATAGCATAATTAGTTGCACATGGATTTTGGTAAACAAAAAAGACTGCCGAATTCCATCGACAGCCTGACAGTGCCGAATACACTGCAGTACTTGACTCTTCAAGTTGCGTTAATTGCCACAACCGAAGGTTAACTTTCCAGCGGACGCGGTTTTGGTCGGGTATGGTGTTGGCTAATTCCATATATAGCAAGAAATTCTGGTACATTTGATCCGTGCAAGTTCACAACCACGACCTCCACCATAGCAACCCAGTGTCTTGGACGCGGTTTTGGTCGGGTATGGTGTTGGCTAATCCCAAATATAGCAAGAAATTCTGGTACATTTGAGCCTCATCGAACCCGCGTCCTGAGTTGATGAGTGGCTATCGACGTGACGCGTTAGGAGGTTGATGATATACCTCTCGTTTGAATTTTCTCAACTGCCGCCTTCAAGTAGCAATTACTCGGCACATAACACAACAAACAACACGGTTTTCAGGAACAACCATACAGCGGAGGCCCCCGTCATTATCGACTTTTTGGGCAAGAGGATGGGGTTCGAACCCACCGTGCCCTTACGAACACGGTGGGTTCTTAGAGGAGCGGTGGCAGGGAACGCGCATGGGAATTGAATGTTAGAAGTCCGTTAGAAAAACGACTTTGCGGCCATCCGAGCACATGTCTCGAATGACCGCAAACCCTTGATACATAAAGCTTTTCTGGCGCACCCGGAGGGACTCGAACCCCCGCAAGACGCGGTTTACCTAACTACATCTGCTACCTCGTCTTCTTCGTCAGAGTCAGATAAATCAATTCCGGCCAACGCAACCTGCAAGTAAGCAAGTTCCTGCAGTTGCTCCGTGGTTAATTGTCCAACAGGTCCTTCTAAATCAATTTTCAGGAAGGGTTGAGCTGCGCCCAGCCTGATTAGGCTTGTCCTATTAATGTAATTGCCTGGCTGTGGCGTGACTTCTAGATCAGTATCCCTTTTCATGTGTAGCTGGGTTGAGAATGGGGCGGCATTCGTGGTCCAGATGTATTTATTCAAATTCGATAAACAGTGGTGGATTATACAAACCATTCTTTTCCCATGGAATGTTCTTGATGAGGTATGTTTGGACTCGGGAAAGTGTACTTCCTCATCTTTCACCAAATAAATCTCACCGTATTTAAACTCTCGTGAATCTATTGGATGGTTGTTCAGTTGACCTGCCACGACTTGAGTGCCCTTTCTAAGTACGGCTTTAATTCTCGGATTTCCTCTGCAACGGTGGTGGAGTACTCTTCATCAGAGCCTCTGCTGGACATATCTACACGTTTCCCTGCCCTTTTCACCTGCTTGAACGAAAACAAGGCTTTAGGCGGTTTCCGCAGTTCATCCATGTCCAACACCTCCCCGAGCAACAGATGGCCACGCTTATCCCGTTCCTTGTCTTGAACTACTTTCATCGGTTCTGTATTATATGCACGGCGAAGAAAATCGTTTAGGCCTGCATACTTCAGTTCTTCCACAATATCCGACGCAATATTCAATGCAAGTCCTTGAAGAGAGGGCGCTTCGACACGTGTACCCGAGATAACATACTCATACCCTTTTCCGCTGGAATGCAAGTATTCCAGTTCGGTGATTACACCCTCGGCACAAAGTGCGTCCTTCGCATCGTAAAATGCCACATCAAACGGACCATTGTAATCACGTAAATAATTCAATCCAGAATACGTCTCCCCGTACAATCGATACCATTCGCAATCTAGAAGATAAACAGATTTAATAAGCTTGGTTCGCCCTAGCCTTTGTGGAAACGCCGATATGAAGTAGACCATGAGGTCTTTTAAACGTTTTAGGTCCCTCACTCAGTTCACTTCCTTTGACATCATTGTCTAATTCACTACATCCTATGTCAACCTCATCCCAAAATTATTGTTGGGATTAGAAAGAGATTAGAAAAACCAAGATAAGAAAAAAAGCACGGCATCTCCGTTTCCCAGAATGCCGTGTCAATCCACATTATTTTGGCGCACCCGGAGGGACTCGAACCCCCGCAAGACGCGGTTTAGGAAACCACCGCTCTATCCACCTGAGCTACGGGTGCATGTTGTTTTGTAACCTCGTCCGAAAGAGCCAATTCACTGGGCCGCAACACAATGCGGTTTTGAACGCGCTCTACAACCAGACCTTTATATTATAACGTGCTTGCGCAATTGAAGCAAAGGAAAGCTTATCCGGGCCAGACAAACCGTACACAACAAACACGTCCATTTCAAGACCCATTGATGACCGCACCTAGCACCTAGCAAGCACCGGTCAACTTGCGCATCTCCACATCTTGCGTAAGGCGTTCAGCCGGTCGCCTCATCTCATCACGTCACCGGTGTCGTAGGCCTCTGTACCGAGGAAGATGCTGGCCCTGTCGATGTCCTTGGCCTTTGACCCAATATCTGGCTAAACTTCGGCACACGCACGTCGTTCAGGCCGAGGCGCAAGAAGCCGTCATAGGGTTTGAGTTCACGGATAGACAGAGAGACGCCAAACGGGCTGAGAATTGACGGGATGTGCACCTTGATGGCCTGTTGAATAACGTCGATGCCAGAAGGCGCTGTCCGCATGGCTTCCTTGAGTTGGCGCTGGACCAAGGCCGATGGAATGGGCACGAGTTTGGAGGCGGTGATATCCAAGGAAAGCTCATCCGGAGACTGGCTCATGGGGCGAGCGACAAAGTCGATGTTCCACAGTAACAGCTTAAGCTGGCCGCGGATTCCGTCCTCGTGGATGTCGAGTACCCGAATCTTTGCGTCGGGCACAAACTCGTCCAACATCTCGTTTAAGTCCTGTGCATTGAGTTCGATGGATATCTGTCTTACACGCACTGAAGCCTCTCCCAGCGTTTCAGACCTGCTGTTTCAAATCTGAAACTTCGAATCAAGTGTCCCAAATCTTAACGCTTCCCCGCGCGCAGGCGCTGGAACGATTTAATGCTCATCAGGATGAGAAAGCCGTAGCCGATGATGAACAGGGCGGCGGCAATGACGGTGGCGGCGATGGAGGGCTGCATGCCCACCACCAGCCCCATGACTACCGACGTGACAAAGATAAACATGGACCTACCAAAGGCCATGCGGTTGAGCGCCTTGTACTGCAAGGGTACGCCAATCACAATTAAGAGTAAGGCAACAATCACGAAAATGCGCCAAAACAAGTGGGAGTTCAGCTCCTTTTCTCAGGTCCTCTTGTCAGCTCCGCTTGGCAATGATGTCGGTGCCCATGTATGGCACGAGAGCTGACGGGATTTTCACGCTTCCATCCGCTTGTTGGCCGTTTTCGAGGATTGCTGCGACGGTTCGGCCGACGGCCAAACCAGACCCATTGAGTGTATGCACAAACTCAGGCTTTGATGTTTCCTCGCGCCGGAAGCGCAGGCCGGAACGCCTCGCCTGGTAATCCTCGAAGTTCGAGCAAGAACTGATTTCCCGGTACATTCCTGATGCCGGCAGCCACACTTCCAGGTCGTACTTTTTGGTTTCTTTGGAACCCAGATCTCCCGTGCAGATTTCAATGACGCGGTACGGCAGTTCCAACGCCTCCAGGATGTCTGCGGCATCTTCGACCAGCGACTCCAATTCGTCGTAGGAGGTCTCCGGCGACACCAGCTTGACCAGTTCGACTTTCTGGAACTGGTGCACGCGAATCAGGCCGCGGGTGTCTTTTCCTGCTGCGCCGGCCTCTGAGCGAAAGCTCGAGCTGTAGCCGGCAAACTTGACCGGCAGCTGCGCTCCGTCGAGAATCTCGTCGCGGTAGTAGTTGGTCAGCGGGATTTCCGCGGTGGGAATCAAGTAGTACGGAAGGCCTTCGAGTTTGAACATCTCGTCGCCAAACTTCGGCAGGTTGCCTGTACCGGTTAAGCTGGCTTCGTTGGCGATGAACGCCGGGAACATCTCAAGGTATCCGTTTTTCTCCGTCTGGTAGTCCAGCATAAACGCGGAAAGGGCGCGTTCAAGCTTGGCGCCGAGGCCTTTGTATAGGACGAAACGCGATCCCGTAATTTTGGCCGCGCGTTCGAAATCGACGATGTCGAGGTCGGTGGCGATGTCCCAGTGGGGTTTAGGCTCAAAGCCAAACTCCGGTTTGTCGCCCCAGTAGCGCAGCGGCACGTTGTCGTCTTCCGATTCGCCGTCGGGTGCCGACGCATGGGGGATGTTCGGGATCTCGAGCAACAGATCGCGCACCTTTGCATCGTTTGTGCGAACCTCTTCGTCCAACGCCTTGATGCGCTCAGACACTTCCTTCATCTCGGCGATGTCCGCAGAGGCGTCCTGACCTTGTTTCTTCTTAGCGGCAATGGCCTCGGATGCGCGGTTGCGCACGCTTTTTAAGCGCTCGACTTCGGCTAAACCGCCGCGCCACTGTTCGTCCGCTTCAAGCAGGGCGTCGATGAGGGCCGGGTTCGCCTTCTTGCGGGCGAGGCCGGTGCGGAATTTATCGGGATCGTTGCGTATAGCCCGAATATCCAACATGTGAAGACACAACCTTTCTCAAAATCCGTGCCGGACAGGGGTTGTCCGCACATGACATATGGTTCGAGAATACCAAATGACAGCTTGACTGGCAACACAGAAAACGCGGCACACGAGGTGCCGCGCAGATGAGCTGCCATCGCTTTCGGGCCTGAGTGCCGGCTTTACTTCAGCATTACCTGCCGACGGCCGATTTTTGCTTGACCAGTTCCAAAAAGTAAGCATGCAGCCGGTTGTCGCCCGTCAGCTCCGGGTGGAACGACAACGCCAGCAGGTTGTCTTGCTGCACGGCGACGATGCGGTCGTTGTAAGTGGACAGCACCTTGACCGACGGACCCACCGCTTCGATGTGCGGAGCCCGGATGAACACAGCCGGGAACGGCTCTTCGCCGATGACGGGGATGTCGAGGTCCGTCTCGAAGCTCTCCCGCTGCCTTCCGAACGAGTTGCGGCGGACTTCGACGTCCATGATGCCCAGGTGCGTGACGTCTTCGCCGGTAATGCGGTTGGCCATGACAATCATGCCTGCACAGGTCCCAAACACAGGCATCCCCTGCGCCACGCGCTCGCGGATGGGCTCAATCAGGTCGTATTGGCGAAGCAGCTTGCCAATCGACGTGCTCTCGCCGCCTGGGATGGCAATGGCGTCGATGCCTTCGAGATCGCGTTGCAGCTTAATCACCACCGCGTCGGCACCGAGTTCCTGGAACTTCTGTTTGTGTTCGCGAAATGCGCCTTGTAGCGCCAACACTCCAATTTTCATGAGCAATCCCTCGTATTCTATATGCGGCATGGGGCGGTTGAAAGCCGTCCCGAAACGCCCATAAGGCGCCGGTGGGCTGGTGTTCGCCCGTCGGTTTGGCCCAGGAAGGGCTGCACCTGTCAACGGGTGTCACCAAGGCCCAGACCGGCGCCTGAATCAAGCGGGTTCCAGATTTTACCAGCCGCGAGTTGCCATGCGCTCTTCTTCGCGCAGTGTATTCAAATCGATGCCCTTCATCGGGGTGCCGAGGTCTTTCGACAGTTCCGCAATCAGCGCGTAATCCTGGTAGTGCGTGGTCGCCTCGACGACGGCGCGGCCAAACTTCTCAGGGTTCTCCGACTTGAAGATGCCGGATCCGACAAACACGCCGTCGGCGCCCAGTTCCATCATCAACGCCGCGTCAGCCGGGGTCGCAACGCCGCCAGCAGCGAAGTTCACGACGGGCAATTTGCCGCTTTCGTGGATCTGCAACAGCAGCTCGTAGGGTGCGCCAAGGTTCTTGGCCTCAGCCATCAACTCGTCTTCGGACATGTTTTGCACCTTGCGGATCTGAGACTGCATGGTGCGCATGTGCTTGACGGCTTCAATGATGTTGCCGGTACCCGGTTCGCCTTTGGTGCGGATCATCGCGGCGCCTTCGCCGATGCGGCGGAGAGCTTCACCGAGATCGCGCGCGCCGCAGACAAACGGCACGGTGTATGCTTTCTTATTGAGGTGGAACTTGTCGTCGGCCGGGGTCAGGACTTCGCTTTCGTCAATGTAGTCGACACCCAGCGATTCCAAAACGCGCGCTTCGACGATGTGCCCGATGCGGCACTTGGCCATGACAGGAATGCTCACCGCTTTTTGCACGGCTTCAATAATGGTCGGATCGGCCATGCGGGCTACGCCGCCGGCTGCGCGGATGTCTGAAGGAACCCGCTCCAATGCCATGACGGCGCTGGCGCCTGCAGCTTCCGCAATCTTCGCCTGTTCCGGGGTCACGACGTCCATGATGACGCCGCCTTTTTGCATTTCGGCCATGCCGCGTTTTACAACGTCTGTACCGGTCTTAGCCATAAGTAATCTCTCCTCCTCAGCACCCATAAAGGCATTACTTTTTCATCTTTCGCAAAAATGCTTTTGTCATGAAAAAGCCGCCTGTAATAAACAAGACCACCAAGATCCCGTTGAGAATCAACGATGCAGTGAACCACCAGGGATGATTCATATTCGTTCACCAGCCTTCGATGCGTCCTCTATAACATTATTACATTACGCGCGATGTAGCAAATGCCCAAACCACGAATGAACCCGGCGAATTACGCCGATAAACCAGCTTGCCTTGGAGTCGTCCTGCGCGGCGACAACTGGCACCGATGACACGGTTTGTCCATGGACTTGATAGGCCAGCTGTCCCACTTCCTGCCCAGCTTTGACGGGGGCTTTGATCCCTGCCGCTGGAGTCATGACAACTTGTCCTTGCATGCCGTTTGGCAAGTCCGCAATCAAGTCGCGCTCCGCCTTGACCTGCAGGTGCTGCTTGGCGGCTTCAGGCAAGTACACCGTGTTGGCCAGGATTTGCTGCGCCTTGACCGACTTTTGCTCCGTGAAGTTGTGAAAGCCGTAGTTTAGCAGTTTTGCAGTATCGATGAAGCGCTGGTGAATGTTGGTCTTCGTGTCACCCATCACGACGGTGATGAGGCGGACACTGTTTTGCTTTGCAGTTCCAACATAACAGTATCCGGCATCGTCCGTAAATCCCGTCTTCAGTCCATCCACGCCTTCGAAGTGACCGAGCAGTTCGTCCGTGCTCGTCCAGGTGTTGCCCTTTCGGACCGTCACCTTAGGTAAGCTGGTGTAACTGAGGATCTCCGGGTAGTCTGTGACGATGTGCCGGGCTAATTCGGCCAGGTCGCGGGCGGTGGTGTAGTGATCGGGCGAAGGCAGCCCATCCGGATTCATGTAGTGCGTTCCCGTCAGACCGAGGTGCTTGGCCTCTTGATTCATCATGTTGACGAAAGCCTGTTTATCCCCGCCAATCTTGTCCGCAGCCGCGATCGTTGCGTCGTTGGCGGAAATCACTGCGATGAACTTCATCATGTCTTGGAGCGTAAAGTGCTCTTTGGGATCCAGATACGCGTCCGACACGCCCGGTTCCACCGCCACTTTGTACGCGTCGAGCGTGACGGGCACTTCTTCGTTCCAGCTGGCCTTGCCTTCGCGCACAGCCTTGGCGATCAGCAGCATGGTCATCAGCTTGGTCGTCGATGCGGGTGCTCTGCGTTCATCCGGGTTTTTGGCGTACAAAATCTGCCCGTTGTCTGCGTCCATCACGAGAATCGACTTGGCCATCGTCTCTGGAGCAACCGGCATGGCCACCCCTGTGATGTGCCCATTTTGCGCGACCGCGTTGGGAGCGGTGTCTTGACTCGACGCGATCGCGTTCGTCGGCGCACCCTTGGCTGCATTCGTTGAAGTGTTGCTGCTTGTGGAGTTCGATGCATAGGCGAGCGTGGGGATTAGGGTCCCAAACATGGTGAGAGTTGCCGCAGCAGCAAGGGCCGTTTTTGCCCATCGTCGGTGAATCAAATTGTCCTGCACTCCTCCAGGTCAAAATCAAGCAGATCCAGTATATCATAAGGCGCAATTCACAATCGTTGGTGAATTAAGGATCAAGAAAGGGGCCGGACGGCGAATAGCCCGGCCCCTTTGGACGATTTGAAGCGATTTAAAGCGATTTGAAACGATTTGAAGCTTAGATGCTGTAGTTCGGCGCCTCTTTCGTGATGTGCACATCGTGCGGATGGCTCTCGCGAAGTCCTGCCGCTGTGATGCGGGTGAACTGGGCGTCTTCGTGCAGTGCCTCAATGGTCGGGGTTCCGCAGTAACCCATCCCGGCGCGCAGTCCGCCGACAAGTTGATACAGGATTTCCCCGAGCGATCCGCGGTACGCGACGCGCCCTTCAATGCCTTCCGGCACCAGTTTTTTGGCGTCCTCCTGGAAGTAACGTGCGCCGCTGCCTTCCTTCATGGCTCCGATGGACCCCATGCCGCGGTACACCTTAAAGCGCCGGCCCTGATAGATTTCCGTTTCGCCAGGACTCTCTTCGGTGCCTGCTAAAAGGCTGCCGACCATGACCGTGCTCGCTCCGGCCGCCAATGCTTTGACGATGTCGCCGGAGTACTTGATACCGCCGTCTGCGATGATAGGAACACCGGAGTCCTTCGCTGCAACGGCACAGTTGTAAATCGCCGTCACCTGCGGAACGCCGATGCCGGCGACCACGCGGGTGGTGCAAATCGATCCGGGTCCAATTCCCACCTTGACCGCATTCACGCCCGCCTCGATGAGTTCCAGTGTCCCTTCGGCTGTAGCGACATTGCCGGCGACCAGCTGCAAGTCGGGGTAGCGCCTGCGCAGGCTGCGCACGCCTTCAATCACGCCGCTGGAATGGCCGTGAGCGGTATCGACCACGACCACGTCAGTACCTGCGGCGACCAGAGCCTCAACGCGATCGTCCATATCCAAAGACACGGTCACAGCGGCACCGACCAACAAACGCCCTTGTGCGTCTTTAGCGGCGCTGGGGTACTGCCGGGCTTTCTCGATGTCCTTAATGGTGATGAGCCCGCGAAGAATGCCGTCGGGATCGACCAGGGGCAGTTTTTCCACTTTATGCTGCGATAAAATTTGCTTTGCGTCCTGGAGGGTGGTGCCGACGGGTGCGGTAACGAGGTGTCCTTTGGTCATAACGTCGCTGATGGGCCGATCAAAATTCCGCTCAAACCTCAGATCGCGGTTGGTGATGATGCCGACGAGCCTGCGGGTTCCTTCTTCGACGATGGGGACTCCGGAGATGCGGTACTTTGCCATCAAGGCATCCGCGTCGCGGATGGGGTGTTCGGGGGTGAGGTAAATGGGATCCGTAATGACCCCGCTCTCAGACCGTTTCACCTTGTCGACTTCTTCCGCTTGACGCTCGATGGTCATGTTCTTATGAATGATTCCGATTCCGCCTTCGCGGGCCATAGCAATGGCGAGCGCCGCTTCTGTGACCGTGTCCATGGCGGCGCTGAGGATGGGGATATTGAGATGAATATCCGTTGTTAACTTGGTTTGCACCTGTACGTCCTTTGGCAGGACGTCGGAACGCCTTGGGACGAGCAATACATCGTCAAACGTCAGGGCTTCCGGCAGGAATTTGTTCTCCCACGCGCTACTCAATTAAATCCCTCCGCACTCATTTAGATCCCATATCATGGTATACAATCCGTCTGTCCGTTGGATATTATGCGTAGTATAGCAACCGTCATTATGGGTGTCAACGAATCTGTCTCCCCTGACTTAGAGTCCTATTCTTCAGATTATTAAGTGCGGAGCCTGTGGATAATGGACAGGAAAACGAGTCGTTGTTCGCGGCTCATCACAGGTTCAGACGGGGCTGTTCGCCAAGACACGAGATAGGAGCCACCCTGGAAGACGCGGGCCATGTCATACCCGGGGACTCTGGAGTTCTACGTCATTACTGTCGAAAGTAGCGAAGCGAATTGACCTTTGATTCTAATTCTCATTCCCACACGACTGGGGCGGTTCCTTCATCGCATGTGGGTTCGTCCACCTTGGGACGTGACTTTCTATTCGATTTACAGTTTGATTTGCAGTGTGATTTGCACTCCCTGCAAAGCGAAGCCATGACGCTGAAAGTTTTACGGGCAATTCACCGAGACGCGAAGTCGTCGTCCCTGTATTCGGCGAGTTCCAAGGTCAGTGCGTGCGCGCGTCAAGCTGTGAGTTTCGAACGGGCGGCCCAGGGCGCGGACCTAGCGGTTCTGCCACTGCTTCGGTACTACTCGTTGTTAAACTGGATGAAATCGATACTGCACCTAACCGACCTGAGTTACCCGGCGTCATCCGCCGTTCTTCAACACGGTATCTCGACGCGCCGCACCAAACGTGACACATACTGCTGGCCGCTGGAACAGGTTTACGTCTACAAGGCCGGGGTACTGCAAAGCTTTTACGAGATGGACAAACGGCCGAAACCGGGTCTCCCTGCGCGAATCGTGGTGGGCGACCTGCTTGGCTCACTGCCGGCTATGTCCTCTCGCCTGATCGCGTTTTATCCACATTTCCAGCACTGCTATCCACTGCAAGACGGTCCACCCGCCCCGGACGTCCTCGTCGACCGGCGCATCGCGAGCAGCCAAAAACTCACGATTCCGGAATGGATCGCCGCGTATATCGAGGCGTCTGAACAAGGCTTTAATCCTAGGCTGAGAAACGGTGCTGGCGCGGATAGTGCTGTTCGCCTCGATGGCCAAGCGGGGGTACTCTTTGGCACTGAAGATGGTGGTTTTACAAGTGCGGATGCCTTCGCAGAATTCGGACCGACAGAACTGGGCGCTGCCGAGTCCGGGTCTCCTCGATTCGGTCCAGACGGTCAACTGCAAATTCCTCGGCCAAACGCCAATCACCCATGGCTTCGGAGTGTGAACGGCAGACCGTTTTTGCTCGATAACTCGGCTTTTCCGGACTGGATGATCCACTTTTCCCTGCTTTACACGCTGAGTTCCCTTTGCCGATACAACCCTCAGGAGTGGTCGGATATATTGCATTGGAACAACGAAACAGACTCGGCTCTTGTGCGCGCCTATCTGGACTTACCACCGGTAACGTTTGACCTCACGGATTTTTTGCCGGTGACGCCACAGTTTCATTAACCGGGTTTGCTGTTTCAATGAGGTTCCGTGTGCGATGAGCGGAGGTACTCTGGGAGTTACCTCCGGTTAGCACATGCCATCTGGACACTTCGACACTTCGACACTTCAGGCCTGCAACTCCGGTTAGGCGCGGGACCGCCCAGCACTGGCATGCCCCGCCGATCCGTGGCCTGGCCGGAAGTGCCGGTGCCTCCCCAAA
>NZ_JAJFNK010000052.1 GCF_021739485.1 Alicyclobacillus tolerans | reverse complement strand
CTTCCAGGGATATATATCCATTATACCAAACATATGTTCCCATACCTAGGAAGCTGAGCTAACGGAATAGCCATGAAGAATTATATGACAGCGTATATGCACTTAATTATTCACGGCACAGCCCTGTCCTTATTATCAGCGGCAATTCTGCCACAGAGAACAGAGTGGCTCTCCAAAAGGTTACTGATGGCATTGCAAAGATTATTATTTGTGTCGATATGTTTAGCGAAGGTATAGACATACCGCAGTTGAAAATCTGCGCGATTCACGATAAGTACAAATCACTACCAATAACAATGCAGTTTATTGGGCGATTTGCTAGGACACAAACGTACCTCGGCGAGGCTTCTGTTGTTGCAAACATTGTTGATGATGACATACAAGATTCCTTGGAGGATCTATACTCTCAGGATGCGGATTGGAATAAGATTCTGAAAGAAGCATCCGAAGAAAAGATCGGACGTGAAATTGAACTGCAAAAACTGGCCCGTGGATTTACCGGGACGGAAGTAATACCATTCAATCAAATTAGACCGAAAGTAAGTATGTTTATGTACACAACGACTGAAACAAGCTGGCATTGGCAGAGATGGAACAAAATCTTTGACGAAGAGCATAGTCGCCATTTTGTAAATGAGCAAGAGAAGATCCTGATAGTAACGGAGCTTCGCACAAGTAATGTCGATTGGACGACTTGTCGAGATATTACCGATGAAAACTGGAATTTACATATATTATACTGGGACGAGATAAAAAAGGTCTTTTTCATAAACACGACAGACAAAGGAATCGCTGATCGTTTAGCAGAGGCTATTTTTTATAGTCACAGGCGGATATCGGGTGAAGACGTTTTTCGCTGCCTTTCAGGAATCAATCGTCTTATGCTCTCAACTGTAGGACTAAAAACTGCGGTATCCAATCACCACATTAGGTATAGAATGTTTGCCGGAGTTGACGTAGCGGAGGGCATTACAAGTGCAACGACAAGTACCGCTACGAAGTCAAATCTATTCGGCGTAGGCTTTGAAAATGGGAGCAGTATAAGTATTGGTTGTTCACATAAGGGGACGATTTGGGCAAAATGGGTTGAAACAATTAACTACTGGAAAAGTTGGTGTGACAAACAAGCAGTGAAAATCTTGGACTCGACGATTGATACAAAGGCTGTGCTTAGTGGAGCCCTCGTGCCAGAAGTGATACATAATCGTCCGGCTGTTGTCCCTTATAGAATTGACTTTCCACTTGAAATTGAAGCCGAATTAAGAGGTTCAATCCTACTTAAAACAAGCCTCTACGATGCGAGGCCTTTCCTTGTAGATATTGGATTATCAGCTTTTGATGAAACTTCCCCGCTATCATTCTACGTTGGGAATGAAGATTTCAGAGAAGAGTTCATCCTTGACGTCAATGCAAATGACTATACAATTTCACATAAGAGTGGCTCCGACATTAAAATAGTCTTGACCCGAAGCAGAGAAATGCCCCTAACAGAGTTTTTGCGTGAAAATCCGCCAACTATATGGTTTGTCGACGGGTCTTCTCTTGAAGGGAATTTGCTCGTTAAACTCAAGAATAGTCCGCCTGCAACGTTTCCAAACTCAAATATTGTGCCTTGGGACTGGAGCGGAACTGATATACGCAAAGAATCTCAAGGATTACGTAAAGATAATGACAGTATTCAGTATAGGCTGATATCTACACTTAAAAGTAGTAATCGATACAGCCTTATCTTTGACGATGACGGTTCAGGTGAAGTGGCTGATGTTATTGCAATACAGGAAGATGATGCGAATGCACGCTTACTGTTTGAATTTTATCATTGCAAATTCTCTGGTGCTGCTCAAGCTGGTTCGAGGGTAGATGATTTATATGCCGTTTGCGGACAAGCTGAAAAATGTATCAAATGGACAAGCGACGCAAAATTGTTAATTGACCGTTTGATGAAGCGTGAAAGCGATAGAAATGGTAAAAACAAGCCATCTCGATTTGAGGTGGGAGATAATAAAGTTCTGTTTACACTCAAAAATAAGCTCAAATTGTACTCGGTGGAGTACAAAGTATCGATAGTTCAACCAGGTGTTGATAGTAACTCCATTACATCGCCAATGCACCAAGTACTGTGTAGCGCCTCGGCCTACTTAATGGATACATACGCTATTCCTCTACAGCTGATATGTTCATGAAATGTAAAATGCTGTTAGGAGGAGAGGACCGGATCTCAGCCTCTCCTCTGCATGATAACGGACTCAGGTATAGAATAATCGCCATAGGTGGAGGGAGTTTGACACGGAGCCTCTACGGGCCTGTTTCGAATGCGCGATTTCCAAGGGATTTCGCTAGGCAGATAAGCCTATCACGCTCCACTCTCTGCGTAAAGCGTGCCAGACTCACTGGAAATCATGTGGCTCACTCATGATTATCAAAAACATCTCCACCGTACCGTCTGCGAATTTAGCCCTCCTCATTGCACGGTGGAGTCTCCATCAGAACCGTCAAGCGGCCTTTCGACCCATGCGCTCTGTTCTGATACGGATGCTCACAGCCCGAGACCCAGAGTGATTCTATCGATTTAACGTGCTAAAATCTCCAAATCCACTTGCGCATAAGGGAGCGAATACACAGTAAGGACGCCCATTCCAAACTGCATAAACATAAAGAACGCGGTATTACGGAACGCCGCGTTCTTCTGCATTTTTCAGTTGCGGAAAACAAATAGGTTCCAGTCCCCCATGCTATCTGAGACAGGATTGGAGTTCCGGCCCGATACGGACCTAGCCGCTGCTGGCCACAGACAAACCTCTGTGATGGTTTCTCGTTCACTTAAAACCCTTGTAAGAATATCTGCCATTATCGGGTGATATGCATATACCCACGCCTTCGCAGCTTGCCCTGTACCCGGTATCTGATAAGCAAACATATTGTCCGAACTTAGCCAAGCACGAACCCGGTCCACACTCCCATTGGTGTATACATCGATAAACCGATAAAGCCTCGGCCCCAATTTACAAAGAGCCACATATTGATACTGCGCGGTATACGACAGCGTATCCTGAACATCAAGTAGTGGCCAAAGGGCTTCCATCCCCTGTTTCTCACGATCTGCAATTGCATTTAGAAACCATTCTGCTTCGGCTACAAACTGCTCAAGTGGCAACAGAAACAGGGATTGCCCATCTGATTTTAGCTTTGTCATGATGCGTAGCGTACTTTCGTACTGCCCCGTTGGCACCAGAAATAGTGTATCTGTCACACCGATTTGCTGTGTCACTCTTTTGATAATCCCACGTACAATGAGCGTTCGCTTTGTATTTTCCATTCGGTCAACCTGCGTTGGTAGTAGATACATCCCCAATTTGTACCCGTCTTTACGGACAAACCATGCGTGTAACCCTTCATTGATCGTTTGCGGCAGCATCATATCCCATTTGTCATAGAGGACCCCATTTACCCTCAAATTGACTAATATGTCGGTAACGCTGAGCACGCGATTAATGTCCTTCGGCCTGACTACATTGCGTGATACTATCCCTTCCCTTTTCGACCATGTGACCATCGCTTCATCGGTTAATTTGACCAACACTTTTAGACGGTTACTTCCAAATCTGAACCTCTGTGAACGGTGGGCCTTGTTATATGGCTGTTCGCACAGTCTGTCCCAAGCATGACTTACGAGGTTGCGCGCCTGTTGTGGGCTTATGGACAGTAATCGTGCGATTTGTACGTATGTCATCAACGGCGTCCTCACGAGTGCCCGGCATACCTCGTCTGCACGTATATTTGTCTGCTCTTCCCACTGCTGTGACACCTGTCCCATATGTACTCCCCCCTGTTATGTGACTCCATTTACCGCGAACGGTTGGTTTTGTGGCTCGTGTGAGAATGGCCCCTGCTGTGACTAAACCTAACGGTTTAGCCCCACCAGGGGCCGCCTCATTTTCTCAACATCCACTGATAAAAACGTCCTTGACCTTCCCTCGTCATTTTTCAATGTCGTTCATCATTGCCAAAATTCGTGGTTTGTCCCTAGCCGTCGCCGGATTGTTCTACTCTTCCTTAGGATTTAGCCTTTGGATTTAGACGATTTTTGTAAATCCAAACCTAGAAGCACATCAAAATCCAAAGGTAGAGATTCCGGGTAATCCAAGTATCGGAGATGTAGATCAAGTCGTGGTGGCTCGCTCACTTCGTTCCAAATCATCGTAAAAGACAATCGACTCGGGTGATCACTGATAAGCAATCCGTTTGACACAAAGGCATTGATGATTGGCGCTACATCATAGTGGTCGAGATCACGTACTTGAAGATGGTTCGTTTGAAAATCAAAGACTACATGCGCATAGCCTGCTGGCTTGGCCAAAAGTACGTTATCTTTCTGCAATACCGTCCAGAGATAGGACGATTTTAAATGACCAATAATGGCCTGCCACATCGGGATTTTTCGTATCATCGGACGGTCCCTGTGATAAATAGGCGGTAGTTTCTTATGGCTCTTGTGGCCTATCATCCAAAGCGGAATTCCTGAAATCGTGATTCCGTCTGATGTTGGCGAGAACTGAATATCGTCAGGAATATGCTCCAGAATGACATTGTTGGTTCGCCGCTCATACTTGGCTAGCTTCCCGAAGCACTCTTCGAGCAAGTAGTTTTCAATCTGCTCCTGATACCGTTCAATCTGTTCCAATTCATCTGTGAAGGTTTCAAACTCATCGTTGGCTGTAAGGTGGATGAGTCGCTCATTCATACGAGCCATTGTCTGCCGGAACCGCAAGAGTACCTGGATTGGATCGTGCCCATTATAATGGCGCTCATCACATGAGCGATGACACTGTTCTCGAGCATTTCCCATCAAATTCACATCCCATTTCAAAGGTCTTCCGTACTGCGATACGCTATCACGGGTAGAACTTCGAGACATGCCGATTCAGTGCCAGATGCAAATAAATAAGCCACGTTATCGGTTAACGTGGCGGGTTCATGACTATGAGGGTGGTTCAAATCTGACTGGATTACGCGTCCGCTTTATAGGTTCGGTTGGACGATCCGATTGAATAACCGTATGGTTTGAGGGCTGCTGGTTGGATTTGGGCAACATATTGACCGCGTCAGAATGGTTTCCGGACTCAAGCGACAAACCTAGTCGAATGAGTTGTCGCAACCGTTCACTTCTTCTTTTTTGAGGTGTCCCCATCAATATTTTGTGGATGTCCGCATCGAAATCCTCATCGTAGGTCAGCGGAAATCGACGGAGTTTGCTCATTCTGTAGCACCAACGAGAGATATCACGTATTTACACAGACCGCGCGCAATTGCTAATTGCGGTTCGACAGTTTTTTGAATCTGTGGCATCCACCGGGCGAACCGTTCTGCAAACGCGTCTCCAGTGCCTCCGGCAAGTAAAACACGATTAAATCGCATACGGTCAGGATATCGCCGTTCAATCCGTCCGACCATGTCTGTCCATACGTCATTCATCGCATTTACGTACAAATCGGTGATTGGAATGCAAAGAGAGCCATGTTGATACACCATTTCGGGTTTGCCATCCTGGCTACGAATTTGGTATTCCAAGTTGTAAGCATCCGCACGAACCTTCGGTTGTCGTTTCTCAACTTCTTCGATTACACGCTGGTAAACATCATTCATACCGATTGCTTCACTTACCTGCTTTTGCAGCTTCATACCTCGAAACTCCGTCATATCAAGCGTTCCCGATCCGCTGTCAATGACGAGAACGTTATCTACCTCAATCGTCGGATCCTGTACGTAACCTTCATCGTCGTAGTAGGCATCCACTAATACGGCAATCGGTTGACTTAACAACTCGAACTGGTTGACCATCACGACAACCTGCTCGCCATTTTTAGCACCAGTAATGGGTTCTTTAAACCATTTTGCGAACTCGGCCAGTCTCTCTTCCCGATAATCCTCATTTGGCACACCGAATCCCAAAGCGACCTCAATGACACCAGTGTCCCCATCCATCGTAGCTGCGTCTAACAGAGCCAACCGTGTCATTGTTTGATAGGCACCAAGGTGAACCCGTTCCTCACGACCATACGTGCTTACCGGAGTACTACCAACGGTTTGCACATCTTGATATCCAACGACGTATTCGCGGCCGTTTAACGTAAAAACATTCGACTGCACTCCATTAGCCTGCTGGCTTTTGGATGTGCCAATGGCCGTTTTCTCCTTGTCCTTATCGTAGAGACCATAGGTTGAAGCGTACATTTTACGCGAGATAGAACCGTCCTCCCTACGAACGACAATGCATGTCGTACCATTTCCGACGTCTAATCCGATGGATTTCATGGCAAATCTCCCTCCCGTTTCACTGGTCCATGATTGTGCTGTGACAACATCATTATGGACCCGTGATGGGACCTTCGTGTGCCGTTTTAGGACCAAATTGCACACTCATGGCACTATGAATGTGTCGTCAATGTGCTGTGACGGAACATGTCAGCTACATCGCTTTATCGGTTCAAGCAACGTGTCAGAGTCCCCATTCAATCCGGTATATTGCTTTGTCTTTACATCCCAATCGCTCGACACCCATCAGTACACTACCGCTGCCATAACGAATACCGGACTCAATCGCAGATTCCAGGGATTCTGTATTATTAATCCCCCTTTGCCATCGGATGCCGGGTTCGCCCTCTTCATTCATCACAACCTCGCCACGCTCAGAACAAACTTGCCTATTCTCGTACAACCAAAGTGGTTCAGGCAATCGCTTGACGAATTCATCCCACACCGATTTCATCACGGAAGGGCGACACACCACAAGCGGCACAAAATCTCGTTGAAATGCCACTTCTATGTTCTGATAAAGTTCTCGCGGTGATGAAGCTTGTGTCGGAAATCCATGTGCGTCCGTTAGCACATACGCAATCGGTCGACCCGCCCATAAATCTACAATCGGCTGAATAAACAATGACTAATACCTCCACATCACATCGTGTTGAAGAACCAAAGCAAAGCGAACAACAAAGTAACTGCCGAGAATATCGGCACCGCTACCGGAATACTGAGTGCCTGTTCATCTGGTAAATATCGAAGACTGATACGACGCATACCAGGTTTCAAAATAGGCACGAATAAAAAGCCAATGAACCATACCAAGAGGGCCGGAAGTGCACCAATGGCTGCACCAAGTACCATTGACATCTTCCAATCCCCTTGCCCCCAAACACCAAGGAGAGTCGGCACAAACATCAATACAGCCATGAGTATGAAACTGAGAAGAGACGATTCAAATGTCCGATTGGCAAAATGAATGGACAGAAACAGCAGCAACCAAAGGGCTGTCCACTTGTTTGGAATCCGTCTTTCCCGTAAATCTGTCCACGCGGAAATGGCGGTGTAAACTACGAGTCCACCCCACAGCATGAGCACAATATTCGAGTGCCATTGCCATGTGTTTTCTAAAAAGAGACGAATCCATTCGTTCTTCCACACCTAATGAGACCCTCTCTCTCCTCCCAAACTTTTGTGGCGCAGGAGATAAGCCCTCCTGCGCCACGGAAGTCTTTGCGGACAAACCCGCTATTGCAAGTTGCCAGCCAAGTAGTTCTCAGCTTGCAAGTCCCACACGTTTGAAATCCCATCCGGACCCGTGCTCCAACCCACACCCGAATTTGCTTGGTCTGTGGAGTCGAAGATGAGCGTTCCACCATTTTGAATCCATGTATCGAGTTGCGGCATGATTTGTTCGAGGTTCTGAGCGAAGTAACTGTCCTGCACCGCATCAACCACAATCGTGCCGTACTGATCAATGTTCGGGATACTAGGTGACGATAGGGGACTCTGCGTTGCACTCGGAATTGCCCGCTCAACAGCCGATACAGCCTGCTGATTACTCCCCCAACCCGCACCATCATTTAAGAGCAGAACTGGTTTGTGACTGGGAACTAAGAAGTCATTGATGATATTGTTCCACTCTGTCGTTGCCCAACTGTAAGAGTTGTAATAGAACTCAACCGTTTGCGTATCTACAAATACCTGTCCGTTTCCGTAGCGGAAATAGGCGGCAGTTGGCTGCGAACCATTTGTCGCGAGAATTTGCGCGCCACTTGGCAAATTTGTCAGGTACATGTGGGAAGCCCAATCCCCACTCCACTGTGAAGGCATGTTATTCATCACTGGCCCCTTGTTAAGAGGTGGCTCTGTCACCACAATCGTTGATTGTGCGGAAGTTCCGACACCTTGAGCTGTGATCGTATACGACCCTGGTGTATTCGGTGCAACGTACGTTGCCTGAAACATTCCGTTCGCATCCGTGGTCACAGTTGTAGGAGAAATCGTGCCTCCCGTTGCGGCTAAAGTAATGGTCTGATTGGCAAGTGGCGTTCCGTTTGATGTCAGCTGTCCGCTTACGTTGTCACTCTGTCCTAATTCCAGCGTAGATGTGTTCACTTGAAGCTGCAGTTTTGGAGACCACACAGTCACCGACTGGGTAGAGCTGACGCCATCCGACATTACGGTAACCTGATACGTCCCCGGCTGATTCGGCGTCGTATAAGGAATTGAAAAATCACCATTTGCATCCGTGGATACAACATACTCGCTCGTGTTGTTCCCATACGCTGTCCCGCCAAGGGATCCACCTGTTACTGAAACATTCACTGTCTGACCAGATAATGGCTGGCCATCAAACATGACTTGTCCAGAAACCGTGGTTACGGATCCACCCATCAGATTCTTAGGGATGGCATTCACACTCAGTGAAGGCATCGAAGCGTTGCCTGGATACGTGACGTTTTCAGTCCCTGCGATTCCCGTTTGTGGGTTCTCCACCTGAATCGTTAGGTTATCCCCCGGAGCAAACACCCAGCTTCCAAGCCCGTCATTCCAATTCGACAGGTCACTCTGGCCATAGCCAGCAAATCCCGTAACAACAATTTTGTCATTACGCCAAGTTTGAACCGTTGGATTGACCCCGTAACTCGCGGCGTTACCAGCCACCCATCCACGACTCTGGTCACTGATGGTCAATGTGCCATTTTGACTCGGTGGAGGATTACCAAAACCATATCCAGTGAGCGTCAACTCTGGCCCCCAAACGGATGTAGTCCACTCGACGCTTTCAATATGCGGCGCTGTAGCACCCGGAATAATTGCCACCCCGCTATCATTCGCCATGTGCGAAATGGTCTCCGAGACCGGGGTAGATTGTCCCCATAGCACCTGGGCCATGTTCGCATTTTCTACGCTACCCGTCGCCGCGGTGTGACCGAGCATGCCCCAGGCGGAGGGGATGATTGCAACGGTCAGTACACCAATACCAAATATCGACCAAAGGAGGATGTTCGTCTCCCGTTCCATCGCTTTACACCCCCTAACCTACGACCTTGTACTCTTCAGCCACCGTAGACTTCATGGGAACAGACAGCGCCTCAATCACTGGATACCTTTGAGAAACCTTCTGCAAAAACAAAGGCAAGTACGAACCAGTCGCAGTCACGATAATTTGATTCCCATTCGCACTGGTCGAGCACTGCAAGTTTGTAAACGCATCATTCAAATGAAGGTGGGACACTTGGGTCTCAAACAGCGTATTTGCGGCAGTTTGATAATCGTTTTGAAGTACCCAATTCACGCCCGTTGAAAACCCTGTTCCAGAGCCAGTGCTCTGTTGTGACACCTGAGCCTGAGCTGCAAATGCCGCACTCGTCGCGGCACTTCTGAGAGATGCATAAGCGGTCATCGCAGTGCCAAACCACATCAATATGGCGAGCATCACCATACCTAAAGTGACGAAGAGAAACGTGAGATTTAATGCAACCGTATATCCATCTTCACGGCGTAGAAATTGATAGATGCGCTTTAACGAGAGATGCGCCATCTTCATCATGGATTTGCCCCCGTATACTGCACCTCGTTCCAATAAGATGCCTGCGTGGTCATCGGGACGGTTGCACTGAGCACTGGTCCGCCAAACAATGTGAGTGCTTTATCAAACGGCAGCGGAGCATTGTACTGAATTTCAACGGTGGCACTTGGCGATGTTGGCGTTGAAGTCACCATATATCCCGGCTCGCTTTGACCGACTTGTAACTCTGTTACATTGAAAAGTGTCTGCCCGTTCCATGTTGTGGGCAGGTGCTCAGCTGCTAAATCAACGTCAATTTGATTTTGTACATCTTGCACGCTACCCGTAATCGACGCCACCCTTGCAGCGTCATGTGCCACTGTCCCTAGTTCAAGCTTCATGACGACAAGCGGTGGGGCTAAAAATAGAATCATGGCGACCGCAAACCCCACACAGATCATAAAAAACGTCGTAATCAAATTACTCGGCAAGAAAACCTCCTCCATTCAGAGAAGGGACAGACCGAGTTCCCGGCCTGTCCCTTCCACCTCATGCCGATTACGGAGCCTTGAATCCACCACTTCCAACTGTAGCTTGTCCACCTGTGATATTCCCGCTTTCAGCTTGTTGAGCCAATTGTGTAAGCCCCTGTTGCGTGCTCAGGCTACTTGTCAGTGTGGATGCACCCCCTTGTGCCTGGCTCACCATGTGACCAATGATGAAATACGCGACGCCGCCGACAATGGCTACTGCGAGAATGCCTGCAATCCACCAGAGACCACGATTGCTGTTTTCCTCCGCTGTGTTTGCCCGATCAGACCGAATCCATCGCTTCATACGAACCCATTGACTCATTACTCAGTTCTCCTCCCAAATTTCAAAATAGATTTTGCAGCACACTTGTCATTGCTTGGACATCACCAGATAGTGCAGCCCAGATGAGACCAGCCAGGATCATGACAACCAAACTTGAAAAGATCCACATTCCTGCGGTCACAATAAATTCATCCATGATTCCGCCACACTCACCATCAAGCCATCGCCACAACCGTGTGATCCGACATCGTCTAGACGACAGCACGTATGCACCTCCACCGTCACGATATCGAATTGACCCTTGCCAAACGTGCCATATTCGTGCCATGACAAACCCGTTAAAACGGTATCCCAATGAAAGACTTCATCATGTAGGCAAACATGGCAAAAATCACGAAACCAAATCCGGGCATTGCAATCAGCAGCGTTGCATAGAGACCCAACTGCAGTTGCACATTTCCGTAGCGCTTTGCAGCGTTCGCATCCCGAATTTTTGTATCCAGTTGAAGGCTCCGAAGCAGGGCATCCGCAACAGGTGTCCCGTACGTTTCCGACTCGGAAACAATCATTGCGAAATCTTTCACTTGTGTAATCCCTGTGGATTCGGCCAGTGAATGAAGCGCATCTGGTAGAGTGGTAAACCGCTTTTTCGTGTTCACCTCCACGATTTTCTCGCGCATAGGTGACTCCATTTTCTTCTCCAAAATGGAAAGTGTGTCTGAGAGTGTCGCTCCTGATTTCATCAGAAAAGCAATCAGTATCTCTGATACCCGAGTCTGTTCCCGAAGTCGCCGTAAATGCGCAGTACGCTTTGTCCGAGCAACTATGAGCGGCGTCGCTAAAACGACTGGAATCAAGAAAAGAACAGCGGGCTGTCTCAGTAAAACGCTCAACGATACCACCATTGCACTGGTGATAATGGCAAGACGAATCCATAGGGTCGCCTTTTCGGGTTCGTCAATTGCCTCGGCTTCCGCTTGCAGTATGGCTTTGTACGTAGCCATGCTTAGTCCACGCTTGCGATAAGCCCGGTTTATTGGCTTAAAGACGCGTACTGCGAACTCTTGGGTCGCCTGTCGCCTTGATGCGATCGCGAGCCAAACGGATAGTGTAGTCAGTCCTCCAAACAAAATGGCGCCTAAGTTCATCCTCACGTCCCTCCCGTCTACGCGTCGATTCTTTGACTCTCACGCATGATGAGATATAACCCGATTGTCATGACTCCGATGACGGCCCAGAACAAAAACCTGGTGGTGTCGGTCATGAATTTTGCTGTAAATGGATACGCGATAAGAAACGTTCCGGCAAGCATCCCATAAAAGATGTAACCACCTGATCGGTGATGAGCGGTCTGTGCACGGATTGTCCGTTTAAACTCAAGGTCCTTGCCAAGCAAGTCCGCCATATCAATCCAAAGTTGTTCAATCGGCACGTTGTATTTTTTCGCTTCCTTTGTGGCTAAAGCAAAATACTCAATATCGCGTATGCCCATGTTGTTTGCCCAAAACAAAAACGCATCTTCCGGTGTAGCAAACTGTGGGGCACTGATGAGCTCTGATAGCTGTGCAAGCTTCCCTTTCAGGTGTGGATGGTGCGTCATTTGGGTCATGCGGTGGATGGCTTGATCCAACCGCTTTGTGGCCGTCATGACGTGGACAGCAATCGGCACTGCCTCATACAACCAGGCGGCTGTTATCTCTTCTCGACGTTTCCTTGCACGACTCCCCCAAACTTTTTCATACAGAAATAGCGATAATCCCCCACTGACGAAGAGTCCCACGACAAAGAAATAATGCAAAAGAAGTGTGATTACAAAGAACAGAAGGAACAGCCCGAGTACATGGATGGAGACCGTTTGAGCCTTGAAAGGTTTGTCCAGCATCATTCGATGCGTCCTGATTCGAAGCATATATAGCCGCCACAGGTTTCCTACATAACCTTCCTTTTCAGGCCGTTCTTCCATAACGACTCGAATTCGGTGCCTCCATTCGATATTCCGCAACTCTCTGCCCATGGCCCACAAGGCCAGTGCCATAGTAACCAGTACACCGAAGATTCTGGCACCGGCAAGTATATTCATTGACTCGTCCCCCCTCGTTCATGACGCAAACTTGTATTTACGAATCGGTTGGCAATTAAGCGGCAACGTCACATCGATCCCTTCCACTCGTGCCCGATCGACCATTCCTTCAGTTACACCGTGGAAACAGAACTTGTCTTTGAAGAAGTCATACGTCAATACCGGTTGCCACAAGAGCGCCCGTTCCGTAAAATCGAACCCGATGATTTCTCCTATCTCGGTTACCCGCTTCCCATGCTTGGTATCACGCGTCGTTACGATGTGGCGAATCTTATCGGCCATTCGACTGGCTGTATTCAAGTAGGACGCCTGTGCGCCCGCCCCCTCTGTGGCCTCCAGGATAAATCTCGTCAACACGCCCTCCACGTTGTTTTTGTGTCCAATGTGACTGTGAAATGTCGTGCCCGTCTGTCGTTTTACAAGCAGGCTCATGCGTAGGAATAGATGTGCGATTTGAGCGGTTCTCACCTCTCCGATGTAGCCATTGTCGTTATCCATTCGGAGTGTGTTGATGATATTGGTTGCCATATCAAGTCGCCCTTTACCTTCTACGTTTTGGCTTCGGTCTGTCAGTCGGATACACCAGTCTGTGAGGGGTGTCATTTCGGGAAGTTCCTCAACGAAAATAGACAAAAGCCCCTTTGGAATGTCTCCGGTCAAGGCATTCATCAGTGTCGTCTTTCCAGAACCGACGCCTCCAGCGATAATGAAGCTGTCCCCAAGTTGCATCATGAGCTTGAAGAATGCTCTCGTCTCTTCATCAAGCATTTGTAACCGAATAAGATCGTCCATGGAAAACGGGTAGATCGGTTTTCGAATGGTGACGATGGTACGCGGTTCTGTAATAATGCGCGCATCCTCGTCCCGTACGGTATACCGTGTGCTCGGTCCCCCAATAATGTTGACACGGGAACCGTCTGGCAAAATCGCATCCGTAATCGGATAGGCGAGTGAATAAGCGTAGGGCGTATTCTCTAACTTTCGGGCGATAAACTCCATCAATGCATCTTCAGATGGAAAGCGTGACTCCGTAGATTCGTAATTTGACCCATTCCGTTTCACGATGGTAGTCGTCCCTATCACATGCACGTCACTAACGTATGGGTCATCCATTGCGCCCTGGAGCACATCGTACGTGTACCAACTATTCAGCAAAGAAGAAATGACTTTCTCCCGATATTCGGCAGGTACGAATGTCCCCTGTTCTACGCACTTGGTGTACAGGTATGTGTACATCTCTTTACGCGTGACACCGGCCCCTGAAATTTTCTCGTCATTTAGAACGATGCTTTTCAGCGTATTGATATACCCTTGCAAAATGTTGTCTATCGTCATCCGTGTGTTCCTCCGCCCGACGTAGAATTGTTCGATGACAGCGGTGCTTGCTTACCCTGTGTACGAGTCACCGTGATGGGTGAGGAATCCGTCCCATTCCCCGATTGCATTTGCGTGGGTGGTAACTGTATCGATTGTGGCGCTGTGAACGAACCGTTTTGTGGAATCAGTCCAATTTGCACATTGTTGTTCAGAATGGCTGGAGCGAGCACATTGTAGTCCTGTTCCGTCACAAACACGAGAAGCGCGGTCGCTGAACCACCTTTAGCAGGTTGCAAGACGTTGAGCACCGGAACCGGCTCGATGGTCTGAAACGATGCTCTGTTTCCGTTCTGATTTGGCACGATCAGTGCAATACTTTCCCCAGCGTTCACAACCTGAGATAACGGAGACTGAACAGGAATCGATAGGAGCATGCCGGGTTTCTCCGTCTTTTCAACGTACTGGGTCAGAAACGATGAAAAGCTGCTAGAGGAATTTAAGTCCCCTTTTGTAATGGGGTATCCATTCGGAACCGCGAACGACAGATAATGCCCAATCACATCCCCTTCGCTTGTGGTAAACCCCTGAATCCCTGAGTTTTTGGGAACAGTCACAACTTTTACGTCTGACGGCCCTATCTCTGTATAGGGTTGTAAATTGTGTGTGGATACCATCACCGTTTCCGTCTGACTGGCCTTGAGAAGGATGGTTGTGGCTATTATCCCAGCACCAAGAGCCAACGCCACACTCAGTCCAAACATCATTCTAGATGTCTTCACACGTTCCACCTCCGTCCACGTCGAAGACCACGTTTGGTCGAATTTAGAACAGGGTCAAAACGAAGCGCAGATAGAAGGTGATCCAACCCATCCTGTACGTCCCTACCCCCAACGAGTGCAGAAGCACCAATCAGTTCACGATATAAGGTCCTATCCTCAGGAACGCGGACGATGTCCGATGGAATGTCCGCTTCTTCGAGAAGACGTAACGTACGTGCGTGCTCCGATACCCGTTTTCGGATTCGATTGAGAACCACCGTCACGTTCTCCGGTGCCTTCTGATATCGAACCGCTTGATATTCATCGATAAAGCGTTTGAACGACACCCATTCTGGTGTCATGACAAACACAATTTTTTGTGCCAACTCGAGTGCTGTGTACGTTCCCTGCGCAGAAGGCGTCGTGTCAATGAGAACCAAATCAAAATACTGCGCAAGGTGATAGATAATGCGGCGCAATGTAGTAGAATCAACGCCATCACGGCTTTTGCCGCTTGGCAAAATATAAAATCCATTCATCTGAACGAGTGACTGTTTCACCATCCGCTCGTCCATTTGAGCGGGCAGTCGAGCCCATTCATCCGTTGTCACGACAGCTTGTCCGCGATGCATGGCAAGCAGGTTTCCTAGCGGATCTAGATCGACGATGGCAACGGTGTAATTTCGTTGAGCCATCTGCCTTGCGATCATGGATACAAGCACCGATTTCCCAACTCCGCCACGCGCACTATGCACAGCGATCACGCGACCACGTCCCACCATGGATATTTCATCCACCTGCGTGCTTTCATGCACTGTGTTGGCCCTGGTGTATGTACGTTTCTTGTTGAGAACGTTTTTCGATCGCAACACCTCATCAAGTGGTGTCAGAGGTTCCTCATCAAGTTTTTGCGGCACGGTAGAAACGTCCACAATAGGTGCCCAGCGTTTTAGATAATCAATTGGAAGAGGATAAGAAACGGCATCGACACATCCCAGCCTACGAGCCGTCTCATAACTCTCGTCATTTAACTCGGAGGCAATATATACAGATGGACACGATACGCCTTGCTCCCACAGATGGCTTATCGTCGCCCCCTGCCAACCTGCACCAATAAGCAGTAGTTCAACACTGGCATATTTGATTTGTGCCAGTTGTTCTTCATGATCGAGTCCGGTTGCCTGCAAACCACTTCGTTCCATCAGGGCTATCGCTTTGTTTTGCAAGACCCGGTCATACTCCAACAGCATCCACATGAGGTGGCGTACCTCCTTTCGAGTTTTGAATGAACATCTCGGAAATACGATCCGCGATGGGGCCAAACAGACTCGAAAACGAATCGTCCAGTTCAACCAAGGGTTGTTTCATTCGCATCGCGGCAAACTGACGAGGTTCATGCGGTAATACGACATAATCACCATCCAACTTCACCGGAAGGGATAACGCTGAATCATGACGGTTGATGACCCAGCATACTTGGCCCGGTGACATCATCTGTTGATGAAGTGCTAGTGCCGTGCGTTCGATTCGGGTTTTATCCGGCCAACATACCGCAACAACTAAGTCCGTCTCAGATGGAATCCCATCTTCCCATGGCCTGGTGTCCAAAAGGACGCGATACCCTTTCTTCGGCTTCTCTTGATACACATGTACACCGGTCTTGATGTCGGTCCAATCAATGAGTGGCAAGGAACTCTCCTCAATGACGGCAGCGGGTAATTCTCGACGGTTACAGATGGCAGCCAAATTCCACGCTACGAAAGTTTTGCCGGATCCAGGCTCACCAAGAATGCGAACATGAACTGCCTTCGGGTTTGGCCATACAAACTTTTTTACGACGGGACGCATATCAGCGTCTTGACCATGATCCGTGAGCAATTCCGACGCGTCTTCATTCGTATTGCTGCGTCGTCGGAAGAGTTGTCCGATGCCCCCAAACCCTTTTGACGCATTTGTTTCTTCCTCTAACGCTGGTTCAGAGTCCGTTTCTTCCTGGTACACGTCCACTACGGGCGGAAGTTCTGTCAATGCATCACTGCCCTGATCCATGTACGCTTTGACATCCATCGGTGTCCGCGGATGCTCAATAAGTTCATCAATGGTGCCAAGCAGAATTTCGTCTCCGAAAAATACAAAATCAAAGACACCCATCAGGCATAACTGACGCTTAAAGTCGTCCGTCTCACTCTGTGATGGGCCAACAAAAATGACCCTCGCACCTTGTTCACGCGCCCGGTACATGGTCTGTACCAGTTCCATGCGGTCTGGAACGGTCCACTCAGATAACACCAAAATGTCTTGAGGTGTGAACAAGGTTTCGCTCACCATTTTTCCGTATACCAGCCACTCACTCTTTTGATATCGGTCCCGCAAGTCAGTAGGAAATGCTAGATACAGCACAATGTTGACCTCCTTCCTGAACGATACGGTACAACATCAATGGGTACGGTTTGTGCCAACATCATGCCAGCTCAATTTGTGACTGCGGATAGTTTCGTGTTCGAGCCAAAATAGGAGGTCAGTGCGGGGATCCAGCTTGCCTGAATGTTTTGTACGTACTCTATGGTTTGCTCATTTTGAGCCACTTGATTTCCCTGTGCAAGTGCCGTTTCCTCTGCACCAGGTCCGGCATTGTACGCTGCTTCCGCCTCAGACGGGTTGTCACCAAACTGATGGTACAGCTCTGATAAATACATGGCCCCAATCTCAATGTTCATGAACGGGTTCGCCAAATCCGCATACGCGTTTGATCCAATTGGCTTTCCATCGAACGTAAGTCCGGCTGCAGTAGAGGGTTCCACCTGCATAAGGCCAATCGCGCCAGTGGACGATGTCTTCAGACTGCCATCCGAAGAGTGTTGTCGACCACCAGATTCCTGATACATCACACCGGCAATGAGAACAGCTGGAACCTGATACTTCTTTGCGGCAGCATTAATCTCGTCTTTCCATCGCAGGATGTCGTGAATCGTGTTTCCATCTGCTGGTACCACATGCCCTGTCAGCGTCACATCTGAACCACTTGAGAAGAGAATGGTATTCACCATGGTTTGGACATATGGGTCTGTTATGCCGTAATTGACAGCGCCAATGAGACCAGCCAGTGTATCTTGATTGGTCTGATTGGGCTTTATCGTAAACGACTCCCCATCGCTTTGGGCCTGAACGTGCGAAAAGAGATTCCAAATTCTTGACCAGTCATATGTTCTCTTCGTATTCGCCAACTCGATTTTCTTGGTATACGTTCCACTACATCCACTGCCTGTACGTGCCGTTACCCACTGGTACGAATTAACCAGCGTACCGTCCCAAGTCTTGGCTGTCATCAACATCGTCACGGGCGTTTTCTGTTCTGTGGCCTGACACGTCGTTACCGTCTGGCCCCCAATTTGCTCCGTGACCTCGTGATAAGTAATGGTGATATCTGTAAACGTATGCCATGTGTACATGGGAGCTAGATAGCTGTAATACAGGTGGCCGTTGGTTGGAGAAAAGTTATTCACCATCTTGCCAACTCCAAGAAGGACGGCCCCTGGTAAATCAACCTGCTCGGTTTGTACTTGTTCAATTTGGTGCTCACTGAGTCCCGACTCCCAAGTAGAGGCGACTTCATCGTAATGGGTAAGCAATGCCTTGTTTTGAGCCGTCGTTTCCGAATTAAGTGAGATACCGTACGCAGAATTGTCCAGTCCTCCAGAACCATTTCCTTGATAGTCACCAACCAGAAAGCCAAAAAGCATCACTGCGGCGATAAACAAAGCTGCAAAGCCGAGAATCCATCCGGCACCGAACGACAGAATGAGTTGGGAAATCAGCCAGCGGAACACATCTTTTGGGTCTCTGGGAATGCTCAAAATTTGTAGAAAGCGTCTCAATGGAAATACCTCACAAGGGGCGATGCGGTGGGACCAAAGTCCTGCAGTTCAGGCACATTCCACACAGTTTTGGATGACACTCGTTCAACCACCTTGATTGGATTCCTCCCACAACACGATCGTATTCCGGCCATTTGCCTTACCTCGGTACAGCCCCGAATCAGCTGTTGCAATCAGTTGTGCTAACTCGGTACCGTGATTTGGGTAACAAGCTGTCCCCAGCGTAAGCGTCAGTCCGTATTTATCGAGGGGAAGTTGCTGGATGATTTCTGCTAGACGTGCCTTTATATTTGCATGGCAAGGTACTCCATCAACGACGAATACAAATTCATCTCCCCCTAAACGCGCCACCACATCTGTAGTTCGTAACATCCCCCGTAATGCGGTTGTCACTTCTTTGAGTGCCTCATCCCCCTTCGGATGTCCCTTGGTATCGTTGAGCTCCTTGAAGTGGTCAAAATCGAAGAAGGCGAGAACAAAGCCGCCTTCACTTCTCCGCCGTTGTTCAAACCATTCATTCAATCCACGGCGATTGAGTGCGCCGGTAAGCACATCGTGAATTGCTGTCTCGTAAAGAAATTCACGGTCATGGAGCAACCAATCCAGTCCCTTGATGAATCGAATCGTGTTCGTTTCATCTACGAGTGGCGATCCCTTACAGCGATATAGTTTGTACGTTGCACTGGATAGTTCGACCTGAAGAACATCCACATCCATCACTAGACCGGCTTCCACTGATAAATCTCTTGCCATCGTGAGATGACTTTCGACAAAGCGCTCCACCCTCACAGCACCAACGTCGATCCAGAATGACATCACAGCATCTTCCCACGAAACCCCAGATGAGAGTTGTTCAATTAGCACAATGTATGGGTGCATGGTATCCCCCCTTACATCGAAGCGTAGCAACCATAAAAGGGACATCCGTGCCATTTTCACGCCATGTTTGGCAGACAATTGCCTACTGAAAAACCTTCAGATTTCGGATAACGCTGAACAGGCGGTTTAAAAACAAACGAGCCTCTCCTTGAAAGGAGAAGCCCATTTGTTTGATTCCACTACGGTGCTGGCGTCATATATGCCGGTTGCAACTGCCCATTTGCCTGAATCTGAGGAAGAGAGTACGTAAAGTTACGGGTATAGGTCGGTTGAGTCTGCTCATACTGGGCGTTTGGTTCCGGAACCTCATGGATGTAGTACCACGTTGGATAGCCTAACATTTGGGCCAAATCCGGATGGTTCCACGTCACCGCCGACCCCGTTCCCGTCGTAAATGTTACATCTGCTTCAATATGGGCCGCTCCGCTCGAATCACCCGTTAAATTCCAAGCCGTCAATTCTGAATAAGAACTCGGAGTGCCTGGACTTGCGTACTTTGGAATCGATGTGTATGCCCATCCGTATTCCGTCGCAGGTGGCGGGTACCCATTGCCGTAAGGATCCCAAACCGGAACATCCCCCTGATTGAATATCGTCTGCGGCAGTAACTCGAACGACTTATTCCATACTCGTGTTTCTCCATCCGGATTTACCAGGTTATACGTTACTTCGGCACGTGCTGGCATATCGTGCGGAGAACCTGTCCACATCAACCGGAATGAAAAACCGCCACCAACTCTGGTATATACAACTGGGGACACATCAGGATTTCCGTATGTCGGCAAACTTGGATTCCCGTCAACGGTGGACCCGTCCGAATATCCGTCATTGTTCTCTTGAGAAGCAGATGGATTCGATGGAGACCATAAATCTCCCGGTCGACCGGGATCATAAAACAGTCCAGTAATCTGTAGGTTACTGATGTTGAGCGGATAGTCATGAGAATATGTCTTTGGCTGATCTACCCACTCATACATAAGACATCCGTCGGAATCCGTGGTGGTCTGAAGCACCCAATTGGTATCCGTCCAAGTTAAAATTTGCCCGCCAGACCCGTCAGGTGCCCAGTTGTAATTAAGAACTTGGTCCGCAGGTTTTGGTGGAGTAGTTGGAGCCGAACATACGGAGCCGCCACCTCCACCTGGACTTGAACGGGTATTACCACCACCTCCGTTGTTCCCACCACTACCTCCACCTCCATTACCAGGGTTTCCCCCAGTGGGAATTTGAACGGTCTCCTTGTACTCCTGTTGCCACTCATAAACCGTTACTTTTTTCTGATATTCTAACCAGACGCCTTTTCGATATATGTTATATCTGATAGGCTGTCCGTCTGATCCGTCAGAAACCCAATAATATCCTTTGGGGGTTTGGGTTAACCAAGGATAATCTGAAGCGGATTGAGGTTCACTATCAGCCCAGTGAATTGCAATCAGTGTCCATCCCAATTTCTCCTTAGCTGGTCCATAATAGTCCGTAGGTTTCCGTGGTGAACCACTGAATCTGTATTCCCCTCCCCAATAGGTCGTCGTGTTGTCGGACATATAACCGAGGCGTGTGTGATCTCTCGGATCATAATACATATTGGCTCCGTTAGACTTGGAAGTTAATACTTCATTTTTAGATGCAATTGCTTTCGGTGTTCCAAGCTTAGGCAAATTGAACGTCAATGTCTGGCCAGTGTACGAATCATAATATGTTATTTTTTTGGTGCTCGGAAAGTTGGTGTCGGACCTAGATTGATACCACTCATCTGTGCTGTAACTGGTTAATGTCACTGTTTTTGTGGTGCTTGCCTTGGCTTCGAGGCGAAGAGGAAGAATAATAGATAAAGCACTGACAAAAACCATTAGCCCCTTAAGGGTAGGTTTTAACATATCCACTGATTAGACGGGTGCAAGCCCCACTTTTTAATCCCGTGGGAAAAAGCACCCTCCCTCCTTCACTTGACGGATTGTAGGTAAAAGCCGACATCCAAAAACGCAACGTTGTATTCTTGGGTGGAAGCATCCCAATAAACCGCCCACTTACTGTAGAAACTATCGTCCAAGATCTCTTGCCCATGCGCTTGCCATTCCTGAGAAGTTACGGCGTAGTTCAAAACCTTTGTGTGATACGTAAAAGCTCCTACGTCATGAACGATAAATTGATACTCCTTTCCGTCTCCTTCATTGGATGAAGTCCATATGGTGTCCCACGGGTTCAAGCTTAAAATGGTAGACTTAGTAGCGTTAGATGATATTTTGCCCTCTGCCATCCGTGTAACCAGGGTGTCATATAGTGAACTATTTGGGCCACTATAGTTCTGACTCAGAAAAGGTTTGTTCATCATATTTGTCCATTCAACGGCAATCGAAGTCGGGGAAGTCGACGTGTCTACTCCGCTTTTACTCCTTGAACTTGTTGACGAACTACTAGAAGATTTAGACGCTTCCTGGGTGTCAGATGCTCCCCTAGATGAGCTGTTACTATCGACCGACTGTTTAGAAGCGCCGGAGATATTCTGGTTAGACGTTGACTTAGAAGACCTTATCGATGAACTGGTGTGTGATGAATCACTCTCGCTTCCTGAATCGGTATGTACATTCTTTTTCTGAGATGGGCTGGCATCGGGGGTCATAGTATTCTTACTCGTTTTTATCTTTGAATCTGTAATCTTCGAGTTGGTACTTTTCATTACCTTACCCGTGGCGTACGTGGTGGATGATGCAACATTAGAGTCAACGATACTATTCGACGTGCTATCAACGGTGTTGGTTAAACCATTATGTACAGAGGAGAGGTTTGCGCCTGATGTGTTGCACCCTGCTAGAAGCCCGGAACTGAAGATGAGAATAAGTGCTGCCCTAAAGAAATTTTTCATTATAAAGCACCTCCGCCGGTCTTAAATAATGTGCCTTCTAAAAAGAACCTACCACTCCCCCTACCACTTGGTGTGCCAATTTCGCCCCATATTTAACGCCATCTTTAAATCCCCTTTCATTTAAGGATTCGGGTTCATGAATGTAAGTTTGATAACACAGGTTGGACCTTCACAGTTCAGCCTTACCTATGGTCACGACCGGTTTGTTTTCGAAAAAATCCGCTTCATTATGCATCATTTGACTACCCACACTTGAAACAAAATCAAAATCGCATCACTCCGGAGGTTATAATGTGTCATATACATGCATCTTAAATAAATCTGTATTTATCAAAATACATGTATATTTACTCGCCAAATTCACGGAGTTGATTGATTGCAAGTTAGTAAATTCAACAGAAGGCAACTCGGATTTGCGGGCTATGAAAAATGTAGTCACTCTGAATTCAAGTATCCTTTCCTCCTCGCAAAACCCGAAATTTGGCACGCCATGTCAAGGCAACACGTTCAATCTCGTTACCTTTCGCATGTGTAAATCTCTTTTGGAGTGTCGTGGAGTTTGCTGGTGAACGAATCAACCAGATAATGAACGTGACACCTGCGATGCATAGCCAAGCTAAGCCGCCCAATGCCCCGCAGGCAACAACAAATAACGCCACCTCCGCAATTGGAATTAGTATCCAGGATAATGTGTACACCAAGTAAAATCCGACCAGAGCCATCACCGCCAACATTTGCGCCTGTTCCTCAACGAGGATTTGAACCCACAAAAGTCGACGAAACGGCCACAGTATAATTTTCGGCAGCCAATAAATAGCCAACGCAGCTACGTCGGGAATCCACCACGGTAAATCTCGAATTTGTAGGATCAGCCAATGCATGACCGCATCCCTCCTTTCCTCAGACACTATCACTTTGACGACGGTACCGTGGGCGTTTTTTGATCATAAATGCGACTCGGCGTAGGTACTTCACCGAGTCGCATTCTTAACGACCATACATAACGGCATTTCGGGCGTCCTGCATAAGCGCTTGAGTTCCTACCTTACTATTCTTGTGTAAATCAACGGGAGGTGTAACGTGAAGCCTCCCTGTGACCACTGCATCTTTTGCCCGTCTATCAAGCATCGCTGGCCGATAGCTGGAATATGCCTGTCGGTAAGCCGTTTGCACTTCAGGGCTATACGAGGATAGATTCTGTACGTGAAGTCCCGAATTCCATCCAGTCTCCATATTCGATATCGTCATTCTGGCCTGTTTTGTACTCATAGACGTAGAACTTTGAAGAGCGGATGCGAGACTGGTGTATGCAGCTCGATAGGACTCTTCAGCGGCAGATAAACCGGTGAACCTGTTTTCTTTCGGGTCATACAGATGGTTGATATTCGGCAATCGTGCTGCAAGAGAATTGGTTTCCATCACGCCTTGCATATGGGACCGCATCGCATGGAGCCGTTGTTGTTTCATCTGCTGGTTTGCGGCGTACTTTGCGGTCGCCTGAGCCACCGGCTGTGCAACGAAACCAGTCCATCGACCATTCACTGCATTCTCAGTGGTTCCAATCTTCGGTATGACTCTTGAAGCGATAGCCCCAGGTACACCCCCGGACTCTTTATATTCCTTGCCTATGCTTTTCCCAATCATTCCGAGATTGCTGTTCGCTACAGTGTTCTTCACAGATGCCACTGTACTCCCAATGGCATCAAGTGTCCCAGACCGAATTGCATGCCTGAGCGGCCCTCCGTAGAACCCATTTCCCCGACGCAAATTCGCTTTATTTATCGGCGTAGATGATGCATACTTCGCCTTTGTACCAACTGATTCTAGACCGACACCGTCAGCCTGTATGGAATCCCCAAACGCGCCAAGCTGGTGATGCAACATAATGTCGTCCACACCTGCTCCTGCCTGAATGGCTTGAGCGAACACTTCTGGACGCTCTTTGACTGCCTTCTCCGCTTTCGCACGTACGGAAGGCATGTTGTCCATCGCTCTAAAAACGGCTTTGGCGGGTGTCCCAATGGCTTTGGCGGCACCTTTTACGGCCATCTTGCCTCCGACGTCTGCGGCATAAGCACTTAACCCGAGAGCCGCAAATTGTCCTAGCCGAGCACCTCCATTAAACCCGACCATCGACGCACCGAAACTGTGCGCGACAGCCTCAATTAGTTTTCTTACATAAACGGCCGAAGCCAAGAGACCAATGGTTCCTGCCAGCGCAACGAAGATATCTTCAATGGTTAGCGACGTGCTGTTAATTGGACTGGCTACTGCACTTGCGATGCCAAATACAATCGCCTGGCCAAGTGGTATCGCCATTTGATAAATCCATTCCGTCCACCACATCTTCGCGATTGATTTCGTCCGCTCGTTTGCATGAAAAGCCATGGCTAGTGGGAAAAACAACATCCAGACATACAAGAACACCTTTCGAAACTCATAAACAAGCCACACAACCAGCGACAAGATTGCCCGTAGAAAATTGACCACTGAATTCAGAAGACCTTGGCCACCGCTGGTGTCGAGTGATGTCCATTTCATCAATGGATTCAGTGTCAGAAAATAATCGCTTGGATAGTAGAAAAGTTGCGTGATAAGGACGGCAAAGTGTGGTCCGACCCACATCATGACCGACGCGAGAATGAGCCCTACACATCCACTTTTTAACCGTTCCCGTTGAATTGCGCTGTTGGCTGCACCAGATACCTGGATCACAAGTAAATACAATGCGACGAGCAGAAAAGTCCAGCCAAACACCCAAAACGCATCAGCGAACGGTTGGAGGGAGGTGACTGCTTTCGCATCCATGACGTCTGCAAAACTCCCTGTTCCCCAAGCCGGAATATGGGCACTTGGAAAGAACCCTGTAAGTATCACATTCCCCATGACGTTCCCGGTTACATTGTCACCTGAAACAATGGTGTGATTCAGTAATGCCTGCAGGCCATTTGCAAGAGCGTTAATTAAGTTGGCAATGAGGTTATCAAACCAGTTCATCGTATCATCACTCGATCTCTCTGCAGGGCCAGTTGATGTTCCGACTGAACAAATGTGGTGGAGAACAGTTGTTCCTCTTCAGCAAAGGAATTGAGGACGTTGTAGAATACCTCTCCACCTGCCCACCAGCGGCCCATTCCCTTTCTATACCCCACCAGATCGTCAAATTCTCGTTCTTCCAGGCCAAAGACTTCCATAACGGCAGCTCTATCGTTTTTGTCCTGCCGAAGTAAAACCTTGGTTGCTGAGTTCTGGACAATCGCACGACCAAACTCATTATCTGCGAACTTACGGAAATCTTGGCTCGCAGCCACCGCAGCTCCAGAACGCTTCCGAATCCGACGAAATACGTCTTCAATAAACCGTGCGGTGTCCTCCAGTTCGAGCATCTTTTGCGTCTCGTCCGAAACCACGCACTTCTTGATGTGGACGTTTTTCTTGATGAACTTCTCCAGAACCCACTCGAATGTAACCTGCATGCCAAGCCTACGTGCATGGCTTTTCTCTGGCAGCGATGAGAGGTCGAAGTGAATGATTGGTGCATCGGATAGCTCTACATTGCTATAGCAATCAAACATCCCTTCCGTCCCTCCCCTGTGAAACCGACGAAGACGCATGACCAGTTCCTCTAAGCGAGGGTCCGTTTCCGCCTTTTGTTCGAGTTTCTCGAAAAAATCGGAGAAGCAAGGTTGTTGCCTCTTGACCCGTAAAATGAGGCGATCTCCATTGGCGTTTCTCTCCCAGCTATCTCGCCTTTCGTACAGTGACTCCGGATCAGAGGTGAAGCAAAAATCCTCTTCATACAGTGTTTGTAACAGTGTGTTGATTGCAGCTGCATTGTACGCGTCCAATCGGTCTCCAGAATGTAGATGTGCCATACTGACGATAAAGCGTTCCATTTCGGAGATCTTCTCTTTCACATCGACAAACCGATGAAGCGTTCCATCCTGTAACTTCTCTTCCTCTTCTTCCAATTCAAAGGGATTCATCCGATAGGGTGATCTTTCATCAATCCGAATCGACGCACCCCCGAGTGCCTTCACAACTGCCGTGTACTCTCCCTCGTAATCGATGATGACAAACCGAATGCCAAACGCAGCTCCTCTCGCTACGAGCCCCTTCACTAAATAGCTCTTGCCCGCTCCCGAAGTCCCGATGATAATCATGTTTGAATTGGCCAGTTTCTCATGCCAGGGATCGTATCGATTCAGGTGACCGGAGGACCAATCGATACCAATCGGAATACCATACTCATGACTGAATCGACTGTTCGTAAAAGGGAAGGCATTTGCTAACGCACTTGAAGTCATCTCTATCGGATGTCGAAGGAGGTTTTCCCCTATCGGGGCCACGGATCGAAATCCGAGATCATGCTCCTGATACGCTTGCCGAATCATGAATCCCTCAAAACCTTCTCGCTCAATACGTTCACATGCACTGAGAAACTCCTCGCGATTGGGTGAACTCACCGCAAAAATAATAGTCGTATAAAACAGCCTTTCGACGCCAAGACGAAGTTCCTCACGTTCTCGCTCTAGCAGTTGGTACTCTTGCTGGTAAAATGCAATGGCCTTGTTGGTGCCTGCCTTTTGCTCAGCGAGGATTTCGGCCTCAAGCTTGGTCATCATTTTCGTCCGCTTGGAGATAGCCAGTGTAGAATCGGCCGGCTCTACATGAATGGAGATATGGACGTCGGCGCCAACATGAAAGAAACGATTCAAATAGCCAAAATGAATCGTGGAGGGTAACCCTGTTACGTAGTAAGTCTTTGTGAACCCACTTGGTGATACGTAAATTTCTGTCGAGTTCACTTCTATCCCATCTGCCAGTGTCATCAAGTCATGAAATGTTGGCGCATTCTCACCAAGAACACTTGGATCGTCAAGGTACACTTTTTTTGGACCTTGCTTTCGCTTGCTGAACTTAAACAATATCAGTCACCTCCACATCCGCGCCATTAATGCGCGGGGCGTGAACTTGGTTTGCAAACGCATCCCTATACCTTTGGGATACCGCTCTTTCCCGGTTCCAGAAATTTTGTATCGCCTCGATGCTCTCTATCGGGTCTAGAACCTCGTATGGAAGCCCCATGCTTGAAATGCCCGCTTCCACATAACCTTGTTCCCGCTCAAGGCGTCCGATTTGAGCCTTCTCGTTTTCCCCGCCGACCTTTGGTAACACACCGATTACAATCAAGTTCGAACGGTCTGTGCGGGGCTTTTGCGCTTCCTCTCTTAAGTAGCCTTTTAACGACTCGGCGTATTCTGCAAATGGTTGGTTCTGATATCCCCTGACCGCTTCGTTGATGGTCACTTCTGCATGTTTCAGAAAGTCCGTGTAGTTCGCACGCCTCGCTTGAACGGAAAGCTGAAAAGGATGGTCAAGGTACTTCAGCATCTCCTTAAATCGATCCCGTACCACTTGAATTTCTGTAAGGGACATGGAATGTAAATTCATATCCCCCACACGAATTTGTCTCCGAAAATGCCCATGAACCACAAGGGCACCTGACTCATGGAATCGTTCAATCGGTAGAAATTCCTGAAGGGCTGATGCCGATTTTGCTCTTCTTCGTGATTTACCTGTCTTCGCTTTTCGTTTACGAAGATCTACTCCGATGAGAACGACGAGTACAACGACGCCGACCGCCGCAATGATGAACAGTTTCATGTTCTTCTCCCATGTTTTTGCCCTACAGTCCGATGGACTCGAATACGATAGGCACGATCAAACAACAAGATTTTCGGCCGAAGTGAAAATCGGATTTTGAGCCATAAGAACTCTGCTAGTGGGCGCTCTCGATATGGAACAGATACAAACATCAGTCCTATACCGATTCCAAAGAACATACTCACCCAACGGGGAGTATGAACAAGTGGAAGCAAAGCGGCACTCAGCGCGATGATCGGACTCGATACAGCCAGTCCAATAAAAAAGTGAGTCACGTGTTTTGTGCTGATACCCCAAATCAGGTTTTCACCTTCAGTAAGCGGAATCGGAGAATGAACCTCGAGCATGACGTCTCATTCCTTCAACTACAAATGTCATAAATCGTTTTAGTGCAAACTTGACCCAAAATTATAGAGGGCTCCTGCAATCACACCTGCTGCTCCCAGTAACACTCCTGCAATGACAACATGCACCAAATGCGCCCTTGCTTCTTCTCTTCTTTGAGCGTGATGTGCACCCGCCATAAAGGACATGACCGCCTTATACAGGTGAAATAAGAGCCAAGCGCCTGCTACTGCAGATACTGCCCCGAGTATCCAACTAATAATGGTGTTCAAAATACTTGATATTGATCCTTGCTGTCCTGATAACGGGTTTGTAACCCCACTCGTATCCGCATAAGCTTGCACGGTCGTACACAGCGTGGACAACATAACTCCGCTAGCAATGAGCCATCGCGGTCCCAACTTCTTCATTTCAATGCCTCCCTGCTACGCACGAAAGTGACTATCAATCGCTACAATGACACCCGGTAAAATAACGGCAGCGAAAAAACCTAAAATGGCATAAAGCACAATGAGAGAACCCGTTCGCCTAACGCGGGCGTTATGACCAATCGCCCCCCCGATAAAAACAAGCAGTCCAACGAACACCCCAACTTCTGCAAGAAAATAGACCCAGGAAAATACCTCTTGAATCACGAGACCAAAGGATTTCGTGATGCCCGCGAGCAATCCAAAAGGGTCAACAGGTCGAAACCCTAAGCCTTTCATGGTCTGGTTGAGATTCAATGGCGTGAGCGCGTTATTCGACGAACCTGCCACTCCTATCACTCTTCTTTCTCGGACATCTGGACAAGGTACCTTACGTCCGTTTTGACCGTACCGCGAAATGGCACTTACGTGGTGCCAAGTTCGTATCACGATTTGCTATGCTTCTATGGATGAAATGAGTGGGGAGGAATTACTTTGGAATTGAGTCACCAAGCGGGCGTAGACATCCAGTACATTGACCGAATCCAGCACATTTTCAGCAACTTCACGACAAACGATGAGGAGTTAACCTTTGCCAGGTCAGTAATGGAACAAGTCGAAATGATCGAAGTGGCTGGGGAAGAATCAGGGGAAACGCAGGTTACAGTCTCGACTGCACAGGCGATATACCATTTTCACACGTTTCGAACCGACTATATTGGCCACGCTTCTCGAACGTTAGTCGATCTTTTCGAACACTTTGGCGTGTGTCTTCCGATTGAATTTCTTGTCGCGAATCGCGTGATGGCGATTTATCTAACTGGAAACAAGGTCGTTGTAGGAGAAACAGAATATCCTATCGAAGTACGAGACGGTCAATACCAATTGGTAGAACCCGTGCAGTGGATGATTTCTTCTTCAACACTTGATGTCATTGTCCGACTTGCAAACGAGTATCAAATTTCATATGAAGAGGTGGTTGAGAGCGCCATTCGATTGATTAGCGAATCACAACCACCTCAAGATGTGCCCTTGTCTTCGACCTAAAACATCGAATGACAAGAAACGGCTTATGTGTTTGTCTCGTCAAGGTATTCAAATAGGGACATCCAATCTTCCATTTTACCGGCGTCCTGAAGCAGCTCACGTAGAGCGCTTGGCGATAACCGATCTGTTAAGTGATAGGCGATATGCCGGGCCACAGCTCGGCAACGCCGGTACCAGGTCGATTTCCCCATATGTAACTCCATCGCGCATTTCTCTGGACTAAATTGTTTACGAAGCCACAAATCGAAAACAGCCTCCATTTCACCAGTGCCCACAATCGCGTTTTCAACAATGCTTAATTTGTGCGATAGTTCGTTCAACTCTTGCTGTGTTTCTGGTTTCACGGAGCCCCATTTTTTCATCTTAAGATATACAAATTTCTTTCGGAGCACGACATATGCAGAAGCAATGCGTTGCCCGAGTTCTAAACTTTCTGCCGCAGACATCGTCGGTCTCGGCTCAAAGTTGGAACCATCCAATCTGAAAAACACATTGTCCGTGATGGACAGGTCAGCATTGGTTTTCGGGCGGTATAACCCTCCGTCCCGATGCGAATAAATCACAATATTCGTTGGTCCTTGTCCAATGATTTCTAGAAGAGCACCAACTTCTTCAGCAAACATTTCCGGTGGAGCCGCTGCAGTCAATTCTCTCTGGTCATTCAAATTAACGACCGTGTACTTGTAATACTCTATCTGCATGATCCTCACCTCTATCCGCAGGTTGTGTAAACTTCTATTCAGCTGTCTGGAAACAGATCATAAAAAGCTTTGTATCGTGGGTCCTTCGCTGGTTTTTCATGTCGTCTCACCTGTCTTGGGGAAGGTCTCTCAAAAGGAACATATCCTTTGTTGCGATCGTCTTGCGCCCAATTCCGTTTGGCTGTCTCTGCGCCCCATCGCTGTTTAATAACCTCTGCACAGTACGCGAAGCTGTTAATCCTTTTCGTCGGATACTGGGCAAAAGTAAAGTCAATTCCATCTAGGATGAAGTGAAGGGGAACCTGGTGTGCAAGCAACTCATTCAAAGCTTCGTAATCTCTCTGCTTCGATGTGTATGGGTAATTCACATGATTTCTCATACGAAGCTCTATGGCCTCGTACGGATCAGGAGAAACTGCCGACTCATCAACGTCTTGTGAAGCACTGGCTACAAAATGCATGGATGCGTCCATAAGTTCGTCATCAGTGCTGTTCAAACCGTCTTCGGACCTAACCGATGTAACAGCTTTATCACTATCAACAACATGATCTGTAGTAATCTCTGGTATTGCTTGCTCATCTGACAACATTCGATCGCTCATTGTAGGCGCTCGATCGCTCTCATTGGGCACTCCATTGCTCATATTGAGCTTCCCATTGCTCAAACTAAGCTTTCCATCGCTCTGGCCGAGCATTGCATTGCTCATATTGAGCATTGCATAGCCATCCAGTGTATATCCAAGTGCAGCTAGCTCCTGACGAACCTTTACAAAGTCAACTCGGTACTGCTTGGTTCGATCCCATTTATGATCAGGGTTGTTTCGGCACAATAAGTAACCTTGTTCAACCAGAGCGTTGAGATATCGATTTATGGATTGCCTCGAAATTCCCAGCATCGTTTCTTCCAGCAATTCATCTGCTGTTTTATAAACCCATCTGTATCTGATACTTTAAAAGTACCCCACCGTGGTCATTCAATTCTCCCCCACTTACTGATAACCTCACAGTGATAG
>NZ_JAJFNK010000051.1 GCF_021739485.1 Alicyclobacillus tolerans | reverse complement strand
TCCTTGCATATATCTTCGACATCCTCACCCGGAAAACCTCGCTGCGGCGTCGATTTTTCGTCATTCAGTAGCCCCTATCTAACGCCGGCTGAAGTGTATTTCCAGCAGGAGCGCACTGCACTACATCCTCCTGCTGCTATCTGAAAAGTCAGTAATGTGTTCATAACTAAAACTAGAAAATCAGTGTCTTGACAAAGGGGTCCACCTTACATACCCGGTGGGACCCGCTTCATAGCAAGCGAGGATTTCGTCAGTCCCTCCCAACTGAGTCAACGGCTTCTTTACAGCCTCTGGTGTGTGCGTATTCCGGATCAAATCGGCCACCGAATCCGGAAAATCTCGGCCACTCACTCCGGTAATTAGCGGCCACCTATTCCGGTAAATCCCGGCCAGTCATTCCGACAGAAACCGGCCACTTTGCGAGTACTTTCCGGAATCAATGGCCGACAATTATCGGAATCAAATCCCCCCGTCTCATTTCCTTAGTGTTGGCGACAAATTTCGTGGCAGGTAGACAATATTCGTCTTCCGAAAACCAATTGGCATCACCAGTTGGAAGGAGAGAAGTCTACTTGGCCAGACGGAGGACGCCAATGCGCAAAATCAAAGAAGTACTACGCCTGCACAACGAAACTCAGCTCAGTGAACGTGCCATCGCGCGCAGTGTCAATCTGTCGCGGGACACCGTCTCACGCATCCTCTCGCGGGCCAACGAACTTAACCTGCAGTGGCCTTTATCCGAGGACATTGACGACGTCAAGCTGGAAACAGAGCTGTTTCCACGCCCCCAGGGTCGTCTTAAAAACTGCACCGAGCCAGATTGGAACTACATCCACAAAGAATATCGCAAGAAGGGGGTCACGTTACAGCTGCTGTGGCAGGAATATAAGGCGGAGCATGCTGGTGGATATCAATACAGTCAATTCTGTGAACGCTATCGCCAGTGGAAGAAGACCGTGCATCTCTCCATGCGTGGAGAGCACCGTGCCGGAGAAAAGATGTTTGTGGATTACGCAGGTCCTACCATCCCCTACATCGACCGCGAGACGGGAGAAATCCTGCAAGCGCAGCTCTTCGTCGCCGTACTTGGAGCAAGCAACTACACATTCGCAGAGGCGCAGTTGTCACAGAGTCTCGAGTCTTTCGTTGGCGGACATGTACGAGCCTTCACGTTCTTTGGGGGCGTACCGCAACTCCTTGTTCCCGACAACCTGAAAGCGGGTGTCAAAGAGGCCGACCGCTATGAACCCGTTCTCAACCCGACCTATCACGAAATGGCATCCCATTACGGTGCTGCGGTTATGCCTGCTCGCCCAAAAAAGCCGAAAGACAAACCCCATGCCGAGGCAGGTGTACTTCTTGTCGAGCGTTGGATTCTGGCAGTTTTGCGCAATCGAAAGTTTTTCAGTCTTGCAGAAATCAACCAGACCATGCGTCCGTTGCTGACAAAGTTAAACGAGAAGCCGTTTCAGAAGCTGGAGGGCTCACGCAAGTCCCTGTTTGAGGACATCGACAAGCCGGCCCTCCGTCCGCTTCCTAGCACCCCTTACGAGTTCGCCATCTGGCGAACCGCGAAGGTAAACATAGATTACCACGTCGAGGCAGAAAAAGCCTATTATAGCGTGCCCTATCAACTTGTGGGCCAGAAATTGGAGGTACGGCTCACCCAGAATGTCGTAGAGATATTCCATAAAGGCAAACGTGTCGCTAGCCATCATCGCCTGTTTATTAAGGGAAAACACGTTACGGACCCCATACACATGCCGGAAGCCCATCGAAAGCACTCAGAATGGACGCCAAAACGACTTATCGATTGGGGACGCAGTATTGGCCCGAACACCGGAACCCTGGTGGAACGCATCCTCGCATCAAGGAAGCATCCAGAACAGGGATATCGGTCATGTCTAGGATTACTCAAATTGAGCAAGCAGTACTCGAAAGAACGCATGGAAACAGCCGCACTACGGGCACTCACGATCAGTGCGTTTTCGTTTCGTAGTGTGAAGTCCATTCTCCAAACCCATGCTGACCAAACCGTACTCCCACTTGACCTAACCGAGACAACGCCGGTTCATGAAAACATCCGTGGTGCGGATTATTACCGTAGCACGTCGAAACACGATGAAGTGATTCACTAAACCCATTCAGGGGCAGGTTGCCTGCCCCCAAGGAGGAATTCAGATGCTCAATAACCAGACTGCCCAAGCACTTCGGGAGATGCGTCTCTCCGGTATGGCGGACGCATACGAGCACCAATTGCAAAACCCTCATCTCGTCGAATTGTCTTTCGAGGAAAGGTTTGGCATGCTGGTGGATGCCGAATCGACCATGCGTCAGAACCACCGGCTATCCCGGCTTCTGCGGGAAGCCCATCTTAAGGTTCGCGCGAATCCCGAGGATATTGACTTTCATCAAGCACGAGGCATTGACCAGGGCCTTCTGCGAGACCTCACCACTTGTCAGTGGGTCACGGCACATCACCATCTCATTCTGACGGGCCCGACAGGCATTGGGAAGACGTTCATTGCCTGTGCGCTAGGGACTGCCGCCTGTCGAATGGGTCTACGAGTACGCTATCACCGCCTCTCTCGATTGCTTCAAGACATCTTCATAGCAAAGGCAGACGGTTCCTACCCGAAGCTGGTACGGACCTTTCTCAAAGTGGATCTACTCATTCTTGACGATTGGGGGCTGGCAGCCATGTCCGCACCGGAGAGTCGCGACCTGCTCGACCTCGTTGATGACCGGTTTGGAACCCACTCGACATGTGTCATCAGTCAGATTCCAGTCGAACACTGGCATCAACAATTTGCTGACGCAACAGTCGCAGATGCAATCCTTGATCGGCTTGTCCACAACGCCTATCGAATAAATCTACGTGGGGAATCAATGCGGAAAATTACAAATAGCTTGCCAAAATCTGAGTGATCTGGTAAGTAGAAATCAGCCACACTTTGGAGAAGAACGAGACGGCCGACAATTACCGGAACTCATGGCCGATATTTAGCGGACTCACTGGCCTGATAATTACCGGAATGGGTGGCCGATTTCATCGGAATACGCATGTGTGCGCAATGGTTCCCCAATACCTTGCCTCACGACGACCTGCATCTGCCACGGCCACTGCTATGGTATCCATTGATACGTCTAAACCAACGAACTTTACGATATCCTGCATAGTATCGGCTCCTTCACAATGTAGCTCTGATTGGAGATCATTATTTCCAATTAACCTACGGAATTGTGACATGGAGCCGAGCCTGTGTTCATGATAACTAAGTATCAGAGCATTAAGATTCTCGATGTCGACGGTGGCTATCTGCTCAAAAAAGTGCCGTTAGTGCGAACTGGTTTAGGTCCGTTCTCTCGTGCCGTCTCTATACTATAGACAATCCCGTTGGCAGTTAGCTCCTCGCAGCCAGTTCGCAAATAGTATTCTTACGATTATCGTGACATAGTGACGAGCGAAAACCAGTCCCCCATTTAAAGGGAGCCGCCGATGGTTAATCTAATGACCTGGGCTCGTACGCAACGCTGGTAATCTCGTTAGAGAATGTCAAGTTCACATTCAACTACGACAAGATTGTAGCGATGCTCGTTGCAAACTCTCGTTCAACGGCACCCTTGTCCAAACTTTCGTCTAACTGCCCTCTATCCAGCAGAGCATCCATTAGGTAACTCACTTGTCGAATGTGATTGAGCAACGATTTTTTATACTGTAATTCCCCAACTAGAAAACCTTTATCATGCGCCGCCCTGATAAGATGGAACAATTCCGGAATGGCGCGAGCAATAATCTTAGTTTTCTGCTCATTATGTTCTACCCTTTGCCTGATATAACTTAGTGGTTCAGCAATGTAGATAGCATTTCCTTCCGACAAAATCGATAACAGTGAAGCCAAAGCACTCAGTGCGTCGTATCTCTCGCCGTGAAAGTACCCGAACTGTTCGCCAAGAGCATCTCGAACAAACAGGACTGCAGAAGGCTCGCCAATGATGTTTTGCGCATTTAGGAGAGTGAGATCTCCCAACTCTCGCGCCAATACCAACCGATCCTCGTTAAACAGTGGAGTTGGCCAACCGGTGATGTCTACAGTTTTACCGGTGTCATCGAACGGTTGCAGGAATGAACTGATCAACTTTACATTCGGCTGCGTCAGATAATACCTCACCATTTTCTCCAACTTGTTCTCGTGAAACAAATCGTCGTCCAGAAGGAAGCTGATGAGTTCCCCTTTGGCATAATTTAAACAGGTTTGCATGCTGTCAACCTTCCTATTCGACTCGTTCCGGATGTAATGAATATTCGAATGTCGAGTGGTATACAGAAGCAAACTTTGCTGTACGGAATCATTGGTGCTAGCGTCACAAACTACGATTTCAACGTTGGGATAAGTTTGCATCAATACACTATCCACAGCACTCTGTAGGTAGCGGGGGTCGTTTGCTGGAATCAAAACACTCACCAACGGGAGTTCATTTACTTGAGATGGATAGGGTAAACGTCTCATTAGGCGTTTCGAAAGTTCTCTAATTTCCTCGAAGTCCCATAAATCTTCCTCCGTTAACTGTTCGGTCTTGGTTGTGCGAGTCAATACGCCCAGAGAATATTTTAGACAATTACGAATGGTTTGGATATAAGCGGTCTCGTTTGTAGAAAAAAAATCCTCGGAGGTTGCATGCAACACGGCATGTTCGTAATCGGCTGCTCCCTTCAACACCATTTTTGTTGAAACGAGTTGCTGGTTGCCATGAAGTCGAAAGTAACTTAAGGTGTCAGAACAATACACCAGACTACCCTTGCCCAAAAGACGGAGCCATGTGGCCTGGTCAACATTACATCCATAATCCCTGCCCGCAAAAGCACCGAAACGCTCTATATCGGACTTACGAAAGAGTACAGTTGTAGGTTCGCCAATAAAATTAAAGTTGTTTTGCAGCATGAAGCGTGCAGCGTCTCGACCATTGAGTTTCGTATCTTTTTCAAACAACTTCGCGGTAACGGACAAATCCGGTATGTGGTTTCCGTGTTCGTCAATCACTTGACGATGCGAGGTTACCAATGCTACCAGGGAGCCATCTTCGCTTAGAAAGTACCGCATCATTTTGGAAATTTTATTTGGGTGGAACAAATCATCGTCCATTAAATAATTAATATATTCACCCTGCGCGAGTTCAAACAACCTAACATCGTTGTTGAATTGGCCGAGTCTCTGTTCGTTTCTATGATAGAATATATTCTTATGATTCAGTTGGTATTTCTCCACTAATTGTGCCGTTTCGTCGTTCGTGCTGTCGTCGCAGATTACGATTTCGATGTTCTTATAATCTTGCTCTAAAGCACTGTTCAACGCTAGTTCAAATAGGCGTGGGCGATTGTATGTCGGGATTAGGATACTTACCTTTGGCCATTGCATTCGTGATTACCCTCGTTTCGGTACGGTTCGTTTATAAAACCAGCTTACTTCAAGATTCGACTTACGCAGCTACATATCTACAATGTCCGCTCGACGAATCGCATCGCGAACCAGACCGGGTTCATTCCACATCAATACGTCCAAAATTGAAAGTCTGCTCTCAAAATGATACGGCCACGTGTTATACACAAAATCGGGCACGTCCAAAAAAGACAACTTTACTCCACGAACTTTGAAATCTTTTGGATCAAATAGGGCACGACCACCAATTGGATTAATATATCGGCTGGCACGTAAGAGTCCAGCTATCCTAGGTGCCCATTGGCCAGGACCCATCCTTTCTGGTAATGGCAAGTGCATCTCGGAGCAGATTTCGTAACGAAAATGAATACCTAAATAGTCACATATCGCGATTAGACCACGGACATTTAACTGAACCAATGAGTCATTAGCAGAGTTAGCAAAAACTGAATTAACTAAGGACTCCACTTGCGAAAAATATGGCGCTTTTTTTCGGTAATGACTTAGTTTCCCTAGAATACTTTTGTGTGCAGCGGAAACATCCAAAATACGTGCCTCGTGTGTTTTGATTGAAATTGACGAATTGCTAAGTGGTACTGTGATGTAGTTCCAGCCTTTACTCGGATGAAGTATACGATTTCTGTTCATCCAGGACTTTGGCGTGTATTGTGTAATATCAAAGACCACCCAACGATCCGTATGTGCAATTAATGCAAAATGTCCCAGATGAGGAAAGAAATAAGGTTGCATTATTCCGAGTCTCATTTACGCCTCCAAGGCACCTTTGATCGCGGTCGAATGGAAATAGATAGCCGAGAGGATATCTCCAATGCAGTCCACCGTGTCAATCGACACCATCGCACCGATTGGTAGTTGAAATAATGTATCACATAGCCTGTCCGTGTTTGGAAGAACTTCAAGGAGGTGTGGATACAACGTGTCATACGGTGGGCAACGGTGGATACCGGGGTAAAAGTAACGTCGGGCATTAATGTTTTCAGCCTTCAGAACCGTCAGAAGCTCATCACGCGATAACCCATATAAAGATTCGTCCACTTGGCAGACCAGATATTGATAATTGGTCTTGCTCACGCCTTTTGGTTCGACCACCTTCAATCCTGGAATGATGTTTATAACTTGTCGGTATCTCTCAAATAGTAGTGTATTTTTTCCTACATTAACATTAAAATCGTCCAAGCTCATTAATGCGATAGCCGCTTGAGCTTCTGACATTCGTCCGTTGCTGGTAATTGGCACGTCCACTATTTCGTCGACCCCATAACTGCTGCGAATATTCCTCAATCGGGCAGCAAGTAGATCATCGTTGGTAGTGATACACCCGCCCTCTGTTGCACTAAGAACTTTGGTTGCATGAAACGAAAACACTTCCATACTGCCGAAACGCCCTATTGACATATTCTCTATTTCACACCCGAACGCGTGTGCAGAATCAAAGTAAAGTTGCAGACCATACTTTTGTGCTACTCTGTCAAGCGCAGTCACATCACATGCTCCACCCCATAAATTTACGGCGAGGATAGCACTGACGTTCTCACAAAGTGCGCGTTCAATATATTCCGGAGTGGTAAGGTGCGTGTCAGGGTCGACGTCACAAAATATCGGTTCCAGCCCTGCCCATGTGATCGATTGTGCGCTAGCTATAAAGCTAAATGATGGTACGATCACCTTTCCAGTTAGCGACAATGCTTTGACAGCCATCATCAGTCCCACGGTTGCGTTGGTTACGCAAATAACGTGTTTGACACCCAGAAATTCACTCAATCTTGATTCAAGTTCCTGAACCAAAGGACCATGATTCGTGTAATATTGACGGTCGAAGATTTTACGCATCACATCCTCATATCGTTTCCAGGACGGGAAATAGAGCTGTCCGACCGGCAATTGCTCTTTTAGAATCTGCTGCCCACCAAACAAAGCGAAATCATTGAAATTATTTTTGGCACACCTCATAATTGTAACCTCCGACGAATGTCATATGCATGAATTCTCATGATCTTAAGCAAATCCACAACTAGCTCAACATCCGATTCGTCAACCAAATACCCACATGGTAACGTCATAAAACGTTCAGCCAAACGATTAGTCGCGCTCATCTCAGTTGACTTGGTAGGATAAGTGTACTTCTTTTGGTGAAGGGGAGGAGAATAGTAAGCCCTTGCCAAGATTCGTTCTGAATGCAAAACTGCGATCGTCTCTTCCCGACTTAGCGGCCATTCGTCAAGCAGTTCAACGACGATGTTTTTAAATCCGGTACGTTCACCCTCATCAAAGGTCAGCAGGCGAATACCGGATATACTCTCTAAGGTCCTTTGATATGTCCTATAAATCGTGCGATTGTGTTCTACCTGTTCATCCAAACCATCCAAACTTGCCAGCGCCATCGCTGCATGAATTTCGTTCAATTTCGCGTTCGTTCCGAATTCTTCAATATTGTCCTGCCCGTAAAAACCAAAGCCCCGCATGAGTGCTAGCTTTCGTGCTAGTACAGGGTCGTTCGTAGTAACGTATCCACCTTCAAAGCCGTTAATAAACTTACTAGCGTGCATGGAAAAGCACTCAGCATTTCCAAACGAACCCACTTTCTTACCTAAATAAGTTTCGAATACCGACTCAACGGAATCGAACAATATTGGTAATTGAAATGACTCTGCGAGCTTCAAAAGCGCATGCACATCACATGTATTGACGATTGGATGTACACAAAGGATGAGAGCCGTATCAGCATTAATAGCTTCAACGGCTGTGCTGGCACTAATGGCCAACGTCTGGGGATCGACGTCACAAAAATGTGGAGTGAAACCTGCCCAAGCCACAACGTCAGCCATCCGTCGATAAGTGAAAGAAGGGACAATTACCTCAGTTTTTTCCGAAAGTGCCAAAGCTTTTATTGCTAAAACCAGACCCCAAAATCCACTGGAAAAGGTAATACAATGGTCAACATGATGAAACTCTGCAAGCCGCTGTTCTAATTGCTTCACTAGCGGTCCATTATTCGTATATCTACGTTGTTTGTAAAACATGTGTGAATAGTCCATAAATTGGTCAAATGCCGGCCTAACCAAGTTTGATGTAGAGAGATACCTCTCAAAAATCTTTTTCCCAGAGAACAAAGCCAAATTTGAAACATCGAGCTTGTCCAGCATGAAAACATCACCCCGCAGCCTATTGGATGTGGAAAATATTCGAATTCAACGTTACAGATGCAAACTTCAATCGCCACGTTGAAGAATCATATCATAACGGTAGTGAGCGGCATAAAATTCCTGAGGCATCGATTGAAATCTTATGTCTTTCCAACCCGTTTCTAGGGCTAAATCCTCCATTTCATCACGTGACCGCCATATTCCAATTTGAGAAACTGGGTCCGACAGCATAGAACTGTAATCTGTTCCGAGAGGGTAGAATAGATGCGCACGCTCTTTATCAGGTAGATTGCCGATAAAAACCTTGCGTATATTCACAAATCTGTCCGACAAACCTTGAAGAACTGTCCTAGCACCGTCGGCTGTGAAGAACGGAAAACTCCCATAAGAGAGTACCTTGGTAAACCGGGTTGGATCGATTCCTGATCGCACGTACTCAGATACTTCGCCTACTCTAAATTCGAAGTTCGGTAAAATTTCAAAATTTCTTTTGGCCACTTCAATCAAATACTCAGAGTGGTCCACTCCTAGAAATTGTCCACATGAGTCAAACAAGTAACGTGATAGCGCGCCATTTCCACAGGCAAGATCTAGCAGCACATCCCCTTGGTCTAGTTCCAACCCTGTCTTGATAGCGTTCACAATCATAGAAATTTGGCCTTCTGAAACAGGAACTCCATGCACTGTACGGCGTACCTGTCCCCAAAAGTCATCTGGAGCAAGTGTTTTGGGATACTCCTTATAATCCGACTTTGGATGCTCCATACGGCCCTCCTCGATTCGCCATCAACTTATCTTTGGGCTCTATTCCGACGTAAGTCTATTACGCTATACGCCGAATTAACAATTGCAAGGAATCGTTCAGTGAAGTAACGGCCATTTTCACCGTCACCTGATAATTCGATGAAGCTCTTTAACTCTGGAAAGCCATCTGTAAAATTACAGTAAAAATCCAATTGCCGCTTCATCGCTTGGTTAAATTGACCCACAGAAAGATACCCATCGTCGACGGCGTAGCGCAGAAAAATTTCCCATTCAAACAGACCTGCGGAGTAATTCGGACTAGTTGCGCTGGATGTTTGCGTTGCATGCTGACGAAATGCAGAGCCTATGTAGCCGATACCCGCCATGGTCAATCCATGGCGTGCGACGTTGGTGTACAGTGCTACATCGGTCAGGAAACGCATTCGCATGGTTTCAAAACCAAACGGATTGGGAATGGTGCGTAGTACCTCCGCGTCTATTAGGACATTAGTAGGTTCACCAATAAAATTGAAACAATTACCTATCATCTCTTCAAAATATTCTTCAGCAGATAGCAATATCGCCGAATTATGCTGTACATACAGTGGGGATGAAAGAATCCTCCCTGCTGTATCCACAAAATATCTACCATGAAAAACTAATTTTGCTTTCAACTGCTCAGCTATTCCAATCAGATATTCGACGGATTGGGGCATGAGGTAATCATCATCAAAGAGAAACTTAATGTATTGTCCACTTGCATTTGATATGAGGAAATCTCGATTTGTGCCTGGCATTTGGCGATTTGGGTTTTTCATATATTTGAGTCGACCATCATGCCACTTGGACACGACCGACTCGACCCCATTACCATTTGAGTCGTCACTAATGATTAATTCGAAGTCACGGAACGTCTGGTTTAACGCGCTTAGAATGCAGGCATCTAAATATTCCGGACGAAAGGCAGGAACAAGAATGGAAACCTTCGGCATATGTCTTCCTTCATCTAGTTGTGACATCATCGCTTATACACACGGTAAATAGGGTCCATGGAGGTCAACAAAGTTAAGAATCCGAAAAATTGATGTAAATTCAATGAACAACAATGGGTGATTACATTATCTTGATTTCAGTCTGTTGAGCAAGATATATCAAATAGCGATTAACGAAATCATTTTTCACCTTGACGATCTCATCAGCGGAACGTAACACACGTAATGAATCTACAAAAGGGACTTCACTATCAAATACAGTAAAAATGATGTGACGCGATGCCACATGAATGCCCAGCGATGAAACATGTGCTTGTATGTGATTTGTCACCTGTTTAACATCAAAATGAGACTTTGGGGCCCACAAACATACTTCAATGTCGTCGTGATCCATGAGTACTGACGAAAGAGATTCACGCCACTCGCTTTGAGAACTGGTCCAATCGGCACCGATTAGAAAGCGTCTTTGATTGGATGACCGCGGGTAATACGGCTTCCTAGAGGAGCTGAATTGTTCTGCGGAAATAGGAATATAGTGACGAGCTCGACTAAATTGTTGATGTAAAACTACACCGTGTCGTGTATAAGAACCAGAATGATTGGAAATTTCCATTATATCCCATTTCAATTCGAATTTCATGGCATTCACATTCAAACTGTTCTTGAACTGCTCCGTATCCAATTGAAACGTTGCATGTCCTACATGTTCCACGAAGGAAGCACCAACCAAAGCAATCTTGTATCCGGCCAGTCTGGCCCTGAGGCACCAATCGTCATCATCATAATTTCCAATTCCGAACCAGAAATCATTTCCTCCTAGGGTCAATAGCACGTCTCGTCTCATTATCAAGCATGCACCAATAACCTTCTCGACATAAACAAAATTCCCTCTGTTAACTTTGGTAAAATCAGTTGCAAATTTCGCCATTTCCTCAAAAGATGAGAACTGTTTTTCTACGTTCTGAGTACTCGCCGCGAAACTTAAAAACGGAGCTGCGAATCCGACCAACTTATCCTTCTCAATAGCATCAATCAAAGGTTCTAACCATCCTGAAGGAAAGACTAAATCATTGTTTAAGATTCCTATGATTTCACCTCGACAGTGAGCTAATCCCACATTTACACCGCTGGGATAACCCAGATTCTCCTCCAGCATTATACTTTTAAAGTCAATAAACGGCTGATTCCAAGTTGCTTGATATTCCAGCAACGCAGTCCGAGTTTGCGCATCTGACCCGTTGTCAACTAATAGAATCTCAATACCTTGTTGAGCCCAACCGGAATCAATACTAGCAACCAGGGAATTTAAACACCGCAGAGTAAAGCCCCAGTTATTATACGACAATATTACCAAACTTATATGAGGCATAAATTAACATTATCCCCTTAATTATCGTTTGATGAACTATATCCAAAGAAGGTCGATGTACCTCAGTACTTAGTTTGTTAAACTATTTCATGGTTAGGCGCCTTACTCCACGTCTCCTTCCAGTCCGAGAGAAATTGGTACATTTCTTGAAATCTCTTTTCAGTAGGATTAATAAAAATTTTTGCTAGTTCTACGAGGTAGTAATTGTAAAGCGCGACCAATGTCCCACTCACTTCGAAGCTCCCATCTACCGAACCCCGAAGACAAGAAATGATGTCCTGGACATATTGAACATGTGGTCGCATGGAGCTTAAGTCCTCGTTTTCCCAAGCCTGCTGCGCCGCTTGCAACTCCATCAAAGCTTTTTCATGAAGACGCACCAAAATCCCTTTTGCTGAGAGTGTCGAGATGCTATTTTGCTGATAGGTCTGATAAGGATTTACCATCATGAGATTTACCTCCTAGACTCTTTACTGTTACGTTGTATGTATGATCACATTACTACCCCTTGTGAAACTGCCATCCCCCCAAAGTTATTAGCCCATAGCATTGCCAGAAGTCGGGAGTCAGGGTATTTTTGACGTCCCATTCGCACGATGTCTTCCGCATGATCAGCATATACATCACTCGAAATGGCATAGCCTCGCACCGTACGGGAACCATTCGGTAAATACGCCTGATCCAAACATGTAGAGGCTGCTTGTTTATTTCCTAAACTGTGAAAGACTTGCGCTTTCCACTCAGCTTCTTCACAGGATTCATTAGGTCCATTTAGGAATTCCTCTGATGTATAAGCAACCAAAAGGTCGGTATGCAAAATTACATGAAAATACTTCTTTATGTCCTTCGTATAAGGCCCAAATTCCGAGAGAAAATGAGTAGCACGAACCGCTAAAAGGTCTAAAAATATGTTGCGCATTTCCCATTTAATGTCTCCGGAGGACTCATAGTAAATACGTAGGTAATATTCTCCTACCTCTCCGCTTTGATTCCAAAGTTCTTCCGCTTTTTGCATATTTTGTTGTTCAAAGTACCAAAGTCCCAATCGTGCACGATCCCAATCGGTTGGGATATCCGGTTGACTGGGACAAATTCCATGTCGAACCTCATACGAGAATCTTGCTCGTTTTGTTGCTTCTCGAATTCCACCAACATTTTCAGCTTTTTCAGTATAGAACAAGGCATCATCGTAACCACAAAAAGAATAATATTGGATGAATTCATCGTACCGCTGTGGAGTTTTTATTACTTTTTCCATCTCTCGGAGAATAATCTGTTCCGGTGTTAGTAAGATAATCCATGGAATTACTTCCGATTGCTCGGGATTTTCCGAAAAAGCCTTAACGTACCACTCTCGAGCTGATAAATCGTCTCCGAGACGTAACCAGGAATACCCCATACTTCTACTGGCCTTAAATGTACCAGCACCGATTATGTATTCCATTAAATGAAATTTCACATCTCCGAGAGAACGGCACACTTTTAGCGTTTGGATAGCATTGTGATATTCCTCACAGGCAATATAAATCTCTGCTTGCATAAAGTGTAAATCTGTGATTTTAGGATAATATCTAGTTGCCTCTTTACATATTCGAATAGCCTCTTTCAGGTGCCCGCTGTATCGAAGGCCGTCAATGTAGAACTTAAAAACTCGAAGCATGGAAGGTGGGCGCTTTTTGCTCGAAAGTTGCTTCATTTCTTCCAGAGTTAAACGCGCCCTATCACGCACCTTATCCCATTGGAATTGTGTAACGTACTCGGCCAAGAGATTGGTTGCGGCGAACCAGCGTTCCTCCTGTTTCTTCTTTGGGAGCGTGCGTAATTGTTCTTCAAGTAAAGAGATATTTCGATTCTTTTTACCCTTCAATTCAACATACTCACGCGTATATCCTATGTGGTGTATATGCAATGAGAAGTGGTCAAATCCCCCCCCCACTCTTCGAATAGAGTCCACAATTTGTTCATGAACGATACCTTCATAGGTATATCCTTTCCGGAAAACACGGCATATGTCCGCATCTAAAAGATTCTCAAGTTCGCGCATGGTTCCCATATAGTTACGCAACTTAATAAACACACCGTCTCCAGCCGTCTGCTCTAAAAATGGACGAAGTCCCTTTTTCTCGTGTTCATCCAAAAATTCATCAGCATCTAATACCAATATCCAATCTCCAGTAGCATTCTCGATGGTAAAGTTTCTTGCTGCAGCAAAATCGTTCGTCCATTCATAATGTAACAACTTTACCAAACCTGAATGGTCCTTCATAAAATCCTCAATGATCTGAATTGTGGGATCAGTGGAACCCGTATCTGCAATCACGATTTCATCTACGACATCAACGACACTGTCGAGCATTTTTCGTACTAACAAGTGGTCGTCCTTTACAATGGCGCATAGAGAAAGTTTCAAGGCGATGACACTCCTTTCGACCATTCGTAAGCAAAGAGTGCATGTCTTCGCTTTGCTACAGTGACAATTTCTTTTTTCAATTCCTCTTGAATTTGCGTGAGGCATTTTATTATATGCTCTGTTCGAGCATGGGCCTCTTTAACCTCAGCTTCTGACAGCATACCCTTTACGTTTTGTACCCATTGCGTTCTCTTGTTCATAAGTATCCACACTTGATTTAAATTGCGTTTTGTCAACGCATCACTAATTTCTGCTTCATACATGTCCCGTTACCTCGTTCAACCTCCGAGCATCATTCCGACCTGGAAGCTGCTACTTTGGGTTAGTTGCATTTCTGCCTGCAATTCCGTGAGTTGCGTTTGTGCTTGTAACGTAGAGGATTGAGCCGCATTCCATTGACTTATAAGATTTTGGATCTGATTGGTATACTGTTGATTGAGCGAGTTTAACTGATAGTTAATACTTCCTGGGAGAGCGCTTGGCCCCGTTCCACCAATTTCATTTTGAACCATGTTAATTTCTCCGGTAATTGTATTGCTCCCGGAACCAGTTCCCGATAGAGCGTCTTGCCATAGTTTAATCGACGCACTAAATTGTTGCAAAATGCTCCCAGCTGGCAAGTTGAGACCCGTAGATGATACGCCCAATAGGTTTTGCAATTCCTGTGGTGCGGTGCTGAGAAGGTTATTAAACGTATCCAGTCCACTTTGCATTGTTACCCCAGAGGGCAATGATGTCCCTGGTATACCGGAAGTTTGTTCCCAATCAAGGCTTGGAGGCCCACCGCTTGTAAAACTGCCACTCGAACTCTCTGAATAAGAACCCGGGCTAAGCAAAACCCCGATTTGACTGAGACTGTTTGGTAACGCATTGCCCGAAACCGGTTGTGTCACCGTGCTTGCTGTACTGTTCACCAATCCTGGTAGTTGACTTGCAATTTCTTGTCCAATGGCGGTGTTTGTCAGATCTCCACCCGTATACACCAACTTTTCTACGGCATTGTAAGAAGAGAAAAAGCTCTTCACGGCCTCCGTAACGGTGCTGTTATCAGGAGAAATAGAAATGGTTCCCGATTGCCCCGCCTGAGCCACCGTAATGGTGGTGTTGGGTATTAAGTTGTTAAACGTGTTCGTAGATGATTGATAGGTTGGCCCGCTCGGCGGAGCCCCAGTCGAATAGGTCGGGTTGAGAATGATACTCGCATTTTGCGCATTCGTGATATTGGTTAATGCCAGAGTGGTCCCTCCACTCGTAGCTGTGCTGTTACTATCAATGGTAAAGGCGTTACTCTGTCCCGATTGTGTTGATGACAACATAAGCTGATAAGTGCCGTTATTTTGCGTGACACTAGCTTGAATTCCGAGAGCTTGGTACTGTGAGCTTTGGTTGATATCTTGGGCAATCGTATTTAGACTGTCACCCGTATTAATTTGAATACTCGCGGTTTTTTTTGTCGTCGTATTTTCTATTTCGAAAGTTCCGCCAACAACATTTGTCGTACCATCTGCAGAAGAGTTGCTAATGTTCACTGTGGATACCTGTGCCTGAGCCGTCGATTGTATGTAGAACGGAATACTCGTTTGTGGTGCTCCGGCAGATGCTGTGACTGTAAGAGCACTTGTATTACTCGAACTTGCTGTTACTCCTTGCCAGGTAGACTGTGTCCCCAATGTCTGAATAGCCGTTTGTAAGGTTGTCAAATCTGTTTGTAAAGTTTTCAGAGCACTCTCTTGCGAATTTAGCCCTGCAATTTGACTTACATAGGGCAATCCTTCATTGATGTATTGTTGATAGATTTTATTGGCTTCGTTCCCAATGTATTGACTATATTGGCTACTTTGTTCGAGTTGCATCAACTTACTCTGCAGGGACGACGATAACGAGGGAACCCATCCACCGCCTGAAACGCTCATACATACACCTTCTTTCTAAATGTCCTCTATCCAACCAGAGCGGGAACCAAGTATGATATTGAAGGGGGCCCAAGAAGGGTGGCACCCCTTCCTGAACCCCTCGACTTGGGCACACATTCTTCAAACCGTTAGCTGAGGAGTTTGAGGATTAGGCCTGGTTGCTGTTGAACTTGTGACAGGACCGAAATTCCGGCTTGTTCCAAAATCTGCGACTGGGCGAACTTGGTTTGCTCGGAAGCCATGTTTGCGCCGACGATGACTGAGTTCGCCGTTTGCAGATTGGAACTCGTATTTTGTAAATCGCTAATCGTGGCACTCAGTCGATTTTGTACTGCGCCTAACCCCTCGGATTGAGCCGTCAAGTTACTGATGGCGTCGTGAATCTTTGTGATTGCGCTGGAGGCATCTGATTGTGTGAGAATGTTAAGCCCCACCACGTTACTACTTGCTTGCCAGCCGTTCCCTTCTGAACCAGAAGATGTTCCGTTGCCACTAATTTGAAACGTATCTGCCTGAAAGTAGGTCCCTGCCCCAGAAGCGGTGACAGCTGAAAAATTCGAACCCGAAAACGTAATCGAAACGGCAGCACCAGTCGCCGCATCTCCGACCGTAATAGCTTGATTTGTGGTGGAACTCACGCTAACAGAGTTGCCCACCTGCGACCAGCTTCCGTTGGATCCTTGAATTTCTAGTTGGAGGGTTCCACTCGTCATACTTCCAGAGCTATTATAATTTCCGGTGAAGGCAATTTCGTAGGTTCCACTTTCCAAAATGTTGTTGCTAACTAAAGAGATATTTCCGGAGCTAGCAATCGACGCCGCTGTTGCGGACGTTACACCACCAGTTGTTGCTGTCGACGCTGCATCAGTATAGGTTCCCGCTGCAGTACCTAAGGTGCCCGCTACACCTAGGCTATTAACATCCGTCGACCCAATGTTAAAACTAATTGTTTGTCCCTGGTTGGCACCAACCTGAAGTGTAACAGTTTGTCCCCCGGTTGCATTGGAAAATTGACCCGAAAGAATGTTAAGTCCATTGTATTGAGTCTGGTTTGTTATACTATTGACTTCTTGGGCCAAGCTATTCATTTCCAACTGCAAACCGGCGCGATCAGATACTGTTTGTGTACCGCTTTGGCTTGCTTGGGTGGCCAATTGACTCATGGTTTGAAGGATGCCAATGACTTGTTGTTGCGCACCTGTGGCAGTTTGTAACATCGATACGCCTTGTTGCGCATTTTGTACGGCCACGTTCAGGCCGTTGCTTTCCATCTGCATGTTTTGGCTGATGGCATACGCGGCTGGGTTATCGGCCGCCGAATTGACTGCTTGACCTGTGCTCATGACTTGTGATTCTTGTTGAACTTGGCTGTTTACGTTACTCAAATTCGACAGGACATTGTTGGCTGCTGGGTTAAAATTGATCCAGAACCCTGAACTCATATGAATCATCCCTTCTCAATAAGGCGTATTTATGTATCAACGGCAAAGCCGTTCATACCAACGTAAGTTATTGAACGTACTGTGCGAGAGTAGGTAAAAGCAGCTGTGAGCCTACCTTTAACGCCGCTTGATAGGTCACCATTTCGTTTTGGTACTGGGTCGTGAGTTGCGCCAGGTTCGCGTCCTCTAGGGATGCTTGTTGATTTTGAAGTATGTTCACCATGTTGCTTGTTTGGGTTTGTAATGTATTCATTTGTTGAATTCGCGCCCCAAGACCCGTTTGAATGTTGACCAACTGCGATGTGTTCGCATCCAAATTCCCCAAGTCTTTTTGCAAAGCAGCAGGATCACTCAGGTCATTCATGATGTTTTGTAAGGTCGTTTGAAGATTAGCAGTTCCATTAATCGGAGTCTGATTGAAAATCTGGGTCGCGGTTACATTTATCTGTTTGGACACAGACGACGAAACCTGATAGTTTATCGAATGATCGGCCTTACTCGGTGGTGTATTCGTCTGAAACGTCGTAGCTTGGAGTGCTGCTCCCGCAGACAACGTTACCCCCTGAGTATTGATGCCGATAGCGGAACCTACGTTTTGCGGAATAAACACAAGTTGACTGGTGCTACCCGAAGTCTGGATTTGGGCGTCCACTCCGGTTTGCCCAGCGACTGCGTGAATGGCACTTTGTACTTGGGCGAGGGTATCCCCACTCGACAAAGAAACCTGTGCACTTCCTGAACTTCCAGTGATAGTCAAGGTCCCTCCTTGTCCAATTACGGGAGTCGTCAAGGAGTTAGACGTTAGGTTGGTATTCAATTGACTAGTACTCATGTATTGGCTTACCTGGCTGGTCGTGGCATAGCCTCCGAACAGAAAGGAGCCCCCTTGCTTGACGTCCATCATTTGAAAGAGGTTGTTCTCTAACTGTGCAATGTTTTGACCCAATCCCATTTGTACGGTTGGGGTTTGACTCGTCGTACTCAGAGCTTGCAAAACAACATTTCGGAGAGACTCAAGGGTACTCGACATATTGGTCAGTACAGTATTCGTTGTGTTCATCCAAGTCAGTCCACTCTGTACAGTGGCTTGATAGCCATTGGCTTGATCTAAGGACGTTCTTGTAGACATGTCTTCCGCAACCGCCAGTGGGTTGTCTGAAGGTTTATTCAAGGTCTTACCTGTTGTTATTTGATTCTGATTCGAGGAGAGACTTTGCTGTAATTGATTGAGGTTGTAGAGAAATTGCTGGGTTATCATCGAATTTGTAATTTTCATCCAGCTTACACCCCCTGAATCAGAGTTTGGAGCATCTGATTTTGAATCTCTATGAATTTAGAAGCAGCATTGTAAATATTTTGGTACTCCACCATCTGAGCAACTTGGTCGTTGATGTTCACACCAGAAACCGATTGTTGCAGGCTTTGCGACTCTTGAAGCAAGGAAGAACTGGTAGTCTGATTGTTTTTTGCCGCTGCCGTCTGTGCACCTAAGTCTGCAATCACGGAGGAAAAGGAATCATCCGGTGTGGCTCCAAGGCTCGTTCCTGCACTGTTTTGGAGCGTGGTGGAGTTTTGTAGGTTCGCGATGGCTGTAGCGTTGCTTCCATCTCCAGGAGAGTTTGGGTTCAGCGCGGCAGCAATTTGTTGAGGTTGGAAATTCGATGTGACCGATACCGTCGTATAGGTTGTCGACACTCCCGCCAACGTTCTGGTTTGTGGGTTAAACGTGAATAGGTCATTCTGAGATCCGGTGTTGTTACTGTTATATTGGTAGCCTTGCTCCAGTTGGTTATTCACTCCAGTGGCAATGGAATTGAGTAGATTCCCCACCGAATTCCAGAGACTTTGCGCCGTAGAAATTCCTTGTTGGTTCGCCCAAATCTCTCCTGAAGTGAGATTGGCCACATCTGCAGTCGTAAAGGCTTTTGCCGGGGTTGATGAGGTTGAGACAATAGGCACGGAGCCGAAGGTTACATCGACAGTACCGTTCGCGTTTTCGGTATATTGGAGATTCCCAAGCTTTGCGAGATTGTTGAGAATCCCATCCTTCTGGTCCAAGAGTTGATTCGGGCTTTGCCCCACACTTGTGACCCTGGCAATTTGTTGATTAATTTGCGCTAACTGTTGGGCATACTGATTCACCTGAGTGATTTGACTCGCTTGTCCGCCAGATACCTGACTGTTTAAGTTATTCATGACGTCTGCTAACTGTCCCTGTATCGTCGAAAAAGCTGTAGTCAGGTTATTGGCCTGCTGAATCACTGCTTCCCGCGCTGCCATGCTTTGCGGTTGGGTCGACAGAGTTTGCCACGATGAGAAAAAATTGTCGATGGCAGATTGAAGACCCGATGTAGAAGGTTCGTTAAATATCTGCTGAATCTGGTTTAAGTTGGTGTACAGGGTGGAATGCCCAGAGTGGTCCGTAAGATTATTCCTGACCATTTGGTTGTAAAAACTGTCCGTAACGCGGGTCACCGATTGAACCATACTCCCTTGACCAAGTTGTCCCGCCATGACTGGAGCGGCCGACGACGGCTCAGGAGGGAATGGCGGCGCTTCCGTGAGGTTTGCGACTTCCACGGAATACCCTGGTGTAGAGGCATTCCCGATGTTGTTGCTAATGACGGCTTGTGCTTGTTGAATGGCTTCAAGCGCGTTCACTGCAGTGTTGAGCCCGAAAAATGTTCCGATAGATGCCACTGTTGACCCTCCCCTCTACGCGTACCACCGCTGCTTTGACTTTCCTCTTTGGAGATCACCTAAAGCTAGCTTGCTCATGTCCATCTGATGAACTAGCAACTGATTCACTTCTTCCGCAACACTCATCAAATTTTGAATGTACTGTTTTTGTTTCGGGGGCAACGAACTCACTTTCGTTCCTTTGAGTTGGTCAAGGAGAACAATAACCTCATGCGTTGATGAAGCAGTTTTCTCTGGGTCCCGAGCGATTACCGCACTTCGAAGACTATCAAGAACTGCTTCAAGAGCTACAAGTCCTTCAAGCAGCGTAATCATTTGTCTAAGGCCCCACTTTCCACAATACGCTCCGCAATTTTTTGGGTATTGATTTGATACGTGCCACTAGCAATGGCTTCACGAAGTCGTTTGACTTTTTCTGACGAATTCTCCTGCGAGAATGGCCGACTTGGCTTTATGGGTGACGACTTTGATAAGTCGGGAAAATCGTTCGGTGCAGACCACATGAGGGCTACCTCCTCAACTCTTTCTACTTAATACTAAGTGCAGTTTTCCTTATATCGTTCCGGTGGAAATTCATCCATAGCAGATGATTTAATGACAAATTTCACCGAAAATCGTAATTAGGTCGTCGATCCGCGTTAATTTCATCGTATTTCGTCATATTTTGCGGCCATATAAAAATGTTGCGGATTATCCAGACTTCCTGAGCTCACTAAGTTTGATGTTAACAACCGCCTTTTGGGGGAAACGGCGGTGATTTTACGTTAAACTGAATCCGTTGAGTGTTGAGTGAACGACATACTCCTGGAGCGATGTTTCACTCTAGATACTGTGGGTAACGAAATCATGTTTGAGCGATTGACGAAAGCAGATGTTTATTCGCGTGTGAATACCGCAAAGGGTGGCGTATGACGAGCGCGCTAAGATGGGAGCGACTGCAGATAACCAAAGGAGAAGCAAACGACTCACAAGCAAATCGATTGACAAAACGGTACCGACCGGAACGATCGAAGGTAAAGTTGAAAGGAAAGCCCGCAAATATTTGAAAGAACTCATTGGGACATAGTTAACCGGGACGCGTTGACCAGGGTCTGATCTCCTATATTGCATTTTTAAAAGGACATTATCGTAACCATCAAATAGGAAAATATAATACCCTTTTAGCGAGATGAATTCCTGCGCTGGACCAAAAGTTTTCCCTTGATAGTTCTTAATAGGTTGTTATAACGTTCGTGAATGCGCGTCTTAGATGTGGATAGAATATCAGCAGCGTGCTGCATGCTACACCCTTGTTCCCAAATCAACGATAAAAGCAAGCGTTCCTCATATGGTAGGCCATCCACGATACGTTTCACTTCACGCACCGGCTCTTTATCTAACCATTCTTCAACTGGGGAGTATTGCGGCTCTTCATCCGGCATTATTGTACTGGCCTTTTGATAGGCATGAATGGCTTCTTGACGTGACATTGAGCGCGGAACGCGGACTGCAGCAGAACTCTTTATGACCTCCAGCATGGCATACTTGATCACCATTCGAGCCGTCTTTTCATCAAATCCACCTTGCTTTTGCTCTCTTTCCCACAGCCGCATCATGGCCGACGAAACCAAGTCACTCTCGTCAATGACACCACTCATACGTAAACCTATTAATCGTTTGGCTAATCGCATGGTATAACCTAGATAATCACTATATGTCATGGTAGTACGTCCCCTATTCCCTATGCGTACAGGTCATAGAACGATGGAGATTGCCCATGCAAAATTTTGTTGCCTTCAGTCACCGAAAACGTTGCGATTTTCTGTAACTCCTGTGATTTGATCTGTTGCGTAATTTCTATGAGTATTCGAGCAATAGGTACGACCTGAGGTCCGACCCCAAAGCTGATTGAATATGACATGAAATTAGTCTTCCTCTCTAGGCGTAGGTATCATGCGAAAACATATTTACCTGTTGTTGAGATATTTTCCTAACAAGTCCATTCGTAAGTTGCAAAGCTTGCCCCAGAAGCTTTTGATTGAGTGCGCATTTCCGTTCTAGGATGCGTAATCGCTCTTTGGCTTGATTGCGAAATTCTTTATTCGAGTCACATTCCATCTGAAGCCGTCTCATGCAAGATTCTTGTTCAATAACCAACTTGAGAACGTTAGGTGCTTCATTTCTAAGTAGGACGTGATACAGTTGCTCTCCCAACTCATCTAACCTATCGATCAATTCACATCCGTAGTTTTTATTTAATATCCCACTCTTAACCGAGTTAGAGGTCAAACTCGCTATGGCAACTTGATATGTACCATTTTTGACATTTCCCTTGATATCTGTGATTTCTCGTGACCCATCCAAATCTACTGACGATGCTTCTTCCAAACGTTATACCTCCCATCGCACAATGATGAGGTTTGCAAGACGTGCAAAAACATTGTTGCACGTGTACTTTCCCCACGCAGGACAAATCGAGGACAAGATGACGGAACAAGCCCATTAAAACCAGAGAACGATGAGGTACTTTGTAACGATTACCTTTTTATTATAAACAAAAACGGTTCCTTGAAGGTCAATATTTTACCCTGCATGCCAACAGCACGTTGCAAAAGGACAATGAATGCAATAGTGGTTCCCCGCCAGTCTTGTCAAGAGACCAGTACCAATCCAAAGCGTCGTCTATTGTACTTGAGATTTCATGAATGAGCCGCATTACCTTGCACCAGCGGTGTTTAAGTTCAACCGCCTCTGGAGTCAGAAGAGACACGTCGTATGCGAGTGAATTTACGATTTCCACTACACCCCTGATTGCATCGGACGGGCCCGGCTTATAATACCGGCTAGAGCGACTCAACCGATTCTGCCACCACAACGGAACAAACCCTTGCTTTCACGCTCAATCATTGGAAGCGTTCGTCTCTGGTGCAGGTCGATACGAAAATGCACGTCGGTCGGTTTGAGGAGAGGTTGGTCTCATGATTACAAATCCCTGTGCCTCAAACTCATCGATTATCTTGGTTTGCAGACGTTCCAGTTCGCAGTAGTGTTCAAGATACTCCGCACCTAGTTCGATATTTGATTGACGTTTGTGTAGGGCGTGCACATGATGTTCAGTATTGGATCGGCAACGGCGACTGTGTCATTTTTCTCTATACGTGTTGTAAGTGCCAGTATCTTACTGTCAGTCGGGTACTTCAAGTTCGGGTTACTGCCCATGCACACATATAGAATCTCCTTCAGCAATCAGTTTTTAAAAGGGACTTTAGTCTGCATTTTTTCTCAGCAGAATCAAAGTTGCCCGGACATGTACCAGTCTAAGTGCCAATCGCAAGAACTATCGCAGGTCAGCACTGAAAATACCAGGTTAGGTATGATTTACCGATTATTAAAACAGACCCAGGCCGAGTGAGATTTACCACAAAGAGATAGTTTCTATGTGTTGCATGCGGCTGTCTTTTTTTGTGATATATTTTTTCATGACCATCCATCCCACTCCAAGGAGAAAATCCATGTCTCAGATAACGTCACAACCGGGTTCTAAGATCGCAAGTCCGCAAACCGAGAGTTCTTCTTTCTACACTGTAATTGATGAAGCCTACCAGTCTTTTATCGAGGCTCACCCTGATACGCCAGAATTATGGTTGCTCATCCAGACCCTGTACACGGGGGCCAATCGACGGGCACTGTTGAACATGCTGCCCATTCAACCCGGGATGCAGGTACTGGACATTGGTGCCGGGTTTGGCGCACTCACCTTTGACCTCGCTAGTCAACGTCCAATCAGCGTTCAGGCCATCGACACCAATGAATCTTCACTAAACGTGGCGCGACAAATTCACGACAATCTGCTGAGCCGAGGTTGCTGCACTGAAAGTCCAATTCAGTTTGCCACCGCCAACGTATATGACCTGCCGTACGGAGACGGCAGCTTTGACTTTGCCATTGCTCGATTTGTCTACCAACACCTATCCGATCCCGTTGCAGCGACGCGCGAGGTGTTTCGCACATTGCGACCCGGTGGGTTTTTGTGCCTGATGGACATCGACGATCAATTGACCATCACTTACCCTGAAGCGAGCCCGGATTTTCAACGGCTTCAGTCTGCCGCGCAGCAGTTGCAAAAGGTACGTGGAGGCGACCGCTTCGTGGGCCGCAAATTGGCATCGTACCTGCACGAAGCCGGATTTGCCCAAATCACTCCAGTCATTCAACCACAAGTGCAATTTGCCTTTTCCCAACCGGGTGATTTGGCCAACCGATTGACCGTCAAGCGATTCGTAGAAATGAAGGAAGGTATTTTACAAGCGGGTATTATGCCGGAAGCGGAGTTTAACCAAGCTATGGAATCACTTCGAAATGACACTGGTTCTTGGAAATTTGAATCGGTTGGACAGGTCGTTGTGCTTGCGCAGAAACCTCAAGTTTAAGATGCGGCAGTGGTAGTGACCCAGGCTCGAGACAAAGCCTGGGTCAACGCGATCCTTCAACTCCCCTATTTCCTCGAATAGTACTTCGGTCCCTCGTCTCCCGAATCTTTTATTTGCTTTTTAATTTCGGAAGTGGCTTTTGCCAGGGTGTGTGCAAGCTCCTCCGTACAACGGGCACAGAACCTTCCAGATTGGGTTGGACCTCCGCAACGCTGGCATTCGTATGACATGTTCGGGTTGTCGTGAAGCATCAGGCGACCGTCGCGGATCATGGAGACAATTAATTCGAGTTCGACATCGGTCGCTTCCACCACGTCCGCCATGGTAGCATTCGGATGGTCCTTCAGGTATGCGCGGACTGCCGCGAACGCAGAATCTTCTTCAGCGATGCAGTTCGCACAGATATCTCGACGAATGCGGTTAAAAATCCGCCCGCACCGCTTGCAATTTACAATGGCCACGAGAAACTCCTCCACATTCGATTTCTACAGCAAGGCCGCAAGTGAACTCCGAACGGATGAGCATCGTTCATACGACCGGATTTATAGAAAAGAAGTTCATAGAAAAAAATTCGTAGAAAATAGGACCATAGAAACCCGATTCGTAGAACTACGCCTGCAATCTACTCATTTCGTGAAACTTTGCCATGTTCCTCCACACTTTGCCTCAATTTTCAATCTCTCGTCAAACACAACACGACATTGCATCGCATAACAACCAAGAGGAACTTTGGACATGTCATGCCGATTTGTTTCATGCCCTTAGCTATTTCCAATGAACCTATTATATTGAAGCTTTGTAAAAATAGTGATTTACTTCTCGAGTATGTGGACTTTACCAAAGGAGATTCAAAGGAGAAAGGTATGCATCCAAAAATGATTTTTTTTGATATTGATGGTACGTTGGTCACCCATGACCAGAGGGCGACCGAGGAAACCAAGCAAGCCATCAAAGATCTGCAGAACAAGGGGATTATCGTTGCGATTGCCACGGGGCGAAGTCCCAGGAACTTCGAAAACATTCGAGAAATGTTGAATATCGATACATATGTGGCGCTCAATGGCGGGTATGTCGTGTTTGAAAATGAAGAAATCTACCGCGATCCTATTCTACCCAGTATCATTCGTCCATTTTTAGAAGAAGCCAACCAACGAAAAGTTCCATTTTTGCAATGTAGTAAAACAGATTTGCGGGCAAACCGAACGCACGCTAAATTAGATGAAATCTATAAAATAGCACAATGGCAACCGGCCCCGGTTGACCCACTGTTCTATCAAAAGGAAGACATTTACCAATTGCAACTCTATTTGGGTGGGCATCAAGACCTGTATCAAAAGTACCATAACCAATTGGCATTCCGCGGGTGGATGTATCCGGACTGGTACGACGTCATTTCTATGACGAGTTCCAAAGCAAAGGGAATTGAAGCGTTAGTCAATCATTTACACTACTCGATGGAAGAGACCATGGCTTTTGGAGATGGCGAAAATGACATCGAAATGCTTCACGCCGTACGCCTTGGCGTGGCTATGGGAAACGCTCCTCAGAACGTGAAAAGGGAAGCGGATATGGTGACGACAAGTGTAGATGAAAACGGAATTGTTCATGCCCTGCAACTCGTAGGTATTTTATAAGAAGATTTATAGAACAAGCATCCGGCACTCCCTGACTCGGCAGACGCGCGGTCTCGTGCCTGCCGTCCCCGCCCTCAGGCAACACCACTTCCCCTTTTGGGTCTGCAACCGTTTCAAACCGAGCGCGCACGTTTTAGGAGAACATTGGCCATCTGGTACTATAGCAAATAGAGAGACAGGTCGAGTCTTGTGTGCATCGGATTGAGCGAGTTCAAAGAGAAAATTGTGTCGGGCGGCTCGTGTGCGCATGACAAGTGCATGACACGCACGTGACTCCCGCAGGACGCGACGGCACATATTGGGGGGCTGGTTCATTTGAACAGCAAGGTTGTACGGAACCTATTTACCGCAGTTCTCATTTTGATTCTGCTGGCCGCGGCTTGGATTTGGTGGCAGGATTCAAAGCGCAGCGCCGCATTGCAAAAGCAAGAGGCGGCTTACGAACAGAAGTTAGGATTCGGATCGATTCCAGGCAAGCCTGCTCCGGACTTCACGTTGACCAACGAAAACGGCCAAACTGTTTCCTTGCACCAGTTCCAAGGGAAAGTCGTGGTATTGCAGTTTATGGACCCTGAGTGCACGGACATCTGCCCGGTTGTGTCTCAGGAGCTGGTGGATGCAGACATCATGGGGCCGCTCAAATCGAACGTCGTCTTCGTGGCGGTCAACGTCAATCAGTACCACGCGAAGCCTTCCGAATTGCGGGCCTTTTCAAAGGCGCACGGCCTGTCCAATCTGAGCAACTGGTACTTCGTTACCGGGTCTACGAGTCAACTGCAAAAGGTGTGGCACGACTACGGCATCTACGTCAAACCGACCCGGACTGGCGACGTCGAGCACGGGTCGTATTACTACTTTATCGATCCTTCCGGCAAAGAACGATACTTGGCCCCGGCCACGAACGACAAAGCGACCATCTCTGACTGGAGCCAAGCGATCGCGTTCTACTCTGAACGATTGATGTAGTCGATGGAGTTAGTAGAGTGCCATCCGGTTGGGCGCTCCAGCTCACTCCACCTGTGCGATGACGATGCACGTCACCTCGCCGACTCCGGCTGCGAACAGTGCGGCAGCACAGGCGTATAGTGTGGCTCCCGTGGTGACGATATCGTCTAAGAGCAACACCCGCTTTCCGCGCACTTTGTCGCCGACTTTGGGAGACGGGACGTATACGCCTTTCAGCCCCTTCAGGCGATCTCGCGCAGACTTGGCCGTTTGCGACTGTGTGAACCCGTCGTCGCCGGGCTTGGGGTTGCGAATCAGCACATGCCAGACGGGCAGCCCGAGTCGTGGGGCGAGGGTTTGGGCGAGGAGGCCAACGTGATCGTAACCCCGTTTTCGATAACGGTCGATGGACGTCGGGACAGGGACAATGGCGTCGAACCGGACTATGGTGTTCGCCACGGTGCCTCTGGCCGGATTTGCAGCCGTCCCCGTTTGATTCGCAACGTAGTCGTCAAAGGCGTTGGTCACCCAGTCGGCGAACCAGGCTGTAATCTCCAGGGTCCCATCGTACTTCCACTCACGGATGGCGGTGCGCATCAGTCCTTCGTAACGGGCCGCCGAGATGACCGGGACCCGCTGAATGCTCGGGCGAACACCTGATTCTGATTCTGATTCTGATTCCGATTGAACATCTTCGAGGACATGTGAAGCGGCACGCAGTGGATTCGTGGGTACCTTTAACATGCGCGGAGGTTGCCGATGGTAAACGTTTTGTGCTTCCTGGAGACAAAACGGGCACACGTCCGGGAGAGGACCGCGTGCCGTTTTTTGAGGTTTCTGCAGTTGTGAAGTTTCGCTTGGCCCGTTCGGTTCTAATGGGTTGAAGTCTCGTGGCCCCACGCGGTCCATGCTAGCATCGAAAGCCAGGTCCCCGCATTTCCGACTTCCGCGTCCAAGGGCTTCCCTCGCAGAACCACCTCTCGGGAAACGCCCCCTCCAAGAACCGTCTCTTGCCAAATCGCCGTCTGGCAACGGCCTGTGACACAGGATGCAAGATTTCACCTGGTCCGGGAACGCGAGGTTGAGGAGATCGTTCCACCACCGTCTCAGCTGAAAACGGGGCGTCATCCCTCGCGGGCCATACCGAATCGGGAAATGTCGGCGTTCCCGACTCACGCCATGACTGGTCTCGCCGTGACCCCTCACGCTCTGTCCGTTCACCGTCTGACCGCAATTACTCATCCTTCGCGTGTCCTTTGGGCTGTTCACGCGCTCGCTCCCTTTCTGCTCCTAAAGCCGGGCTCAGGTGCTCAGGTGCTCAGGTGCGCAAAAACCTGCCTCAAGTCAGGTGATGGCGCCCCGTGAGATGACTTCGTGAAGTGACGCGATTTGATGTGAGGCCACGTGAGAAGCACAAGCATCACTCACTTTGCAGCTCTCTCAATTCCGGTGATTCCCACCTTTTTGAGTGCTGCTGCCTCTCGCCCCTCTCGGTGTGCCTCTGCCAGCCTGAACGATGAATCGAGAACCGAACCGCCCCTTAGCGGTTTCCTCAGCGGTTTCCCTTAACAACTTACCTTAGCGGTTCTCGAGCAGCCTCGGGTAGTATACCAAGGCCAGCAGCCCTGGGCCGCTATGAGTTCCAATGACAGGGCCCAGTTCTGCGACGTCAGCGTGGACGTTGGGGTACTTGCTGAGCAGTTCATCGCGCAGCTTGATCGCGTCCGCCTCCCTCACAGCGTGAACAATTCCTAATTGCAGGGGTTGCCCTGTGGAAGCGTCCTTGTCAAACTCAGACAAGATGCGTTCAAGCGCGCGTTTATGGGTCCGGACTTTTTCGTACAGGGCGATTTGCCCGTCGTCGATCGTCAAAATGGGCTTAATCTGCAACAAAGCGCCAAAAACGGCAGCAGCCCCGCCAATCCGCCCGCCGCGATGGAGCTGTTCCAACGTGTCGACGAGAAAATACGCCTTTGTGGCACTGAGTTCCTTTTGCCACAAATCCAGGATGTCTTGTACGGATGCGCCTTGTTTGGCCAACTGGATGCCGTCGAGCAGGGGACCCGCTATCCCGTAGCTGGCGATTCCGGAGTCGACGACGTGGATGTCCCCGCCCACCATCTTGGCGGCACTGTAAGCGGAACTATAGGTGCCGCTGAGTTTTTGGGAGAGCATCAAACACAAGATGGTGTCGTGGTCTTTTTGCAGTTCCTCAAACGCCTTGGCGAACTCCCCAATCGGCGGTTGCGAAGTGGTTGGAAACGCCTTTTCCGTGGACAACATGGAATAAAACTGGGCGGCGCTGAGTTCGACCCCTTCCCGGTAAGCCTTATCTCCAAAGATCACGGACAAGGGTACGACGGTAATGTTGTTCTCCTCAATCTGTTGCTGGGTCAGATAGGCAGTGCTGTCAGTGACAAATGCGATTTTCCCCATAGGACTCCCTCATTTTTCGTTCGTTCTGGTGTTTCGTCCGGCATTCCGGAGATGAAACTCTTGCAACGCAGACTCCGTCAGCTTTGCATGGTGGCCCCAATCCGGGGCAGTGTAAACCAAAAGTCGCTGCCTTGCCCGACTAGACTGTCGACGCCCACCTGGCCGCCGTGCACGTTGACGATGTGCTTAACGATGGCAAGTCCCAGGCCCGTGCCGCCGGTGGCTCGACTGCGATCGCGATCGACCCGGTAAAACCGCTCAAACACCCGCTGCTGATCGTTTTCCGGAATGCCGATGCCCGTATCCGCAACGTGCACCTTGACGCGGTCCACCAAGGTGTCGCAGCGGATCTCGATCGTCCCGCCCATCGGCGTGTAGTGAATGGCATTGGTGATGAGGTTGAGCAAAACCTGCAACACCTTTTCCTCGTCCGCCCACACCGTGACATCCTCACAGGGGTGGACCTTAAGCACGAGGTTGTGTTTTTCGACGGAACCCTGCAGGTTGGTTTGGGCCCGTTCAATGACGCGGTTCAACCGCATGGCTTTTGGCTGCACGGTGTGTTCGGCGCCTTCGAGCTTGGACAGCTCCAGTAAATCGGAAATCAAGTTGCCCATCCTCACGGCTTCGTTGTAGATCGTATTCAAGAACGCGGTCTGCGATTCCTCGTCCACGTCTCCGTCGAGCAGGGTCTCTGCGAAGCCCTGAATCGCCGCAACGGGGGTTTTTAATTCGTGAGAGACGTTGGCCACGAATTCGCTGCGCATCCGTTCCAAGCGGCGCCACTCGGAGACGTCGTTGCAGATGAGCAAGACGTCGTGTACCGTCTTCGCGGTTTCACCGCGCAAAGACACCTCGAGAACAATGAGTTGAACTTCGACGGTCATGTTGTCGCGCAACTTCAATTCGTTGTGCCAGGGTGTACCGAACAGCAGCGCACGGTCGATGGCTGCACTGACGTTGTAATCGCGAAAGAGCGCCCAGTGCTCCTGGTTGAGCCACTGCTCTGCTGGGCGCCGAAACATCCGTTCTGCCGCTTCGTTGACCATCTGCACGCGGCTGTTGGACCCTACGTAGATGACCCCCGTGGTCATACTCCGCAAAATGTGCTGCAAGACGTCGCGTTCATGCGACAACAGCACGATGTTCTCTTCGACGGCCTGGGCCATTTGATTGATCGAGTCCATCAGCGCTTGATGGCTTTTCCCTCCGCTGTCGTATAAGCGAACGTCGTAGCGCCCCTGGCGAATGGCGTCCAGCGTATCGATGGCATAGCTGAAAAATTCCTGCCGCCTCCGGGAGTTTACAACAACGAGAAGCCCCAACAGGACGGCCGCGACGACAAATCCGGCAAGAAATCCGAGCATGGGTTACTTCCCCGCACTTTCCGTAAATTTGTAGCCAATGCCGCGAACCGTGCGAATCATGACAGGGTTCTTGGGATCGAGTTCGACCTTATCCCGCAAATGGGAGACGTGTACATCCACAATGCGGGTATCTGTGGCTACGGAGTACCCCCAAACGCGATCGAGCAGCTGATCGCGCGACAGCACGTGTTCGCGGTGCTCGAGGAGGTACCGCAGAAGGTCAAATTCCTTTGGGGTTAGCTCCACCGGATTCCCGCGAACACTGACCTCGTGGCGCGACAGGTCCATAGCCACATCGCTGACGCGCAGCATGACACTGGTGTTTTCTCCGGCAGCGCCGGACGCCTCGGGAGCGGCGTCGAGCGTCTCGGCCCGACGCAACACGGCTCTGGCGCGGGCGACGAGCTCTCTGGGGCTAAACGGCTTGGTCACGTAATCATCTGCGCCCATCTCAAGCCCTAAGACGAGGTCGACCTCGTCGTCGCGAGCGGTCAGCAAGATGATGGGGGTCTTGACCTGTTCCTGCCTCAGCCGCTTGCACACCTCCAGGCCGTCCATGCCCGGAAGCATCAAGTCCAACACGACAATGTCGAACTCCGACGGAGACAGTCGGATGCGATCGTAGGCTTCCCGTCCATTGCTCGCCGTCTCCACAGCGAAACCTGCGCGCTGAAAGTTGTACGCTACCAATTTTTGAATCGAATCTTCGTCGTCAACCACGAAAACCGTCTGCACAACAGCAACCCTCCGAATGTCCGCTGAGAAAATCGTCCAAGTTCACTATCTAATATTGTAACGGGTGTCCGAAACGGGCGCTACTGTGTTAGTATCAATACAGTGTTTCCAGTTCAAGTTAGAAACTCACAGATAAAGTGAAAATATCGTCGAAAAGTTGGTGAGGTCCTGGATGCCAACCATTGGAGAGAAAATTCGCGCTGTCCGTCAGCAGCTAGGCATTTCCCAAACAGACCTGGGACAAGGGTTAGTCACCCCGAGTATGATTAGTCAAATTGAAGCGGGTAAAGCCAAACCTTCGGCAACCCTCCTTACAGCTATTGCGAGTCGGTTGGGCATGCCTGTCGAATATTTCTTTGGAAGCGGAGACGCACAGTCCACTCGCGAAGCTCAAATGCGTCTGGCGAAGTACCACTTGTTGCGGCACGAACCGCAAGAAGCCATCAACTTGCTGGAGGCCATCGACCTCAACGACTCTCCTATTCCTGTACGCAACCAAACGCAGTTGCTGCTGGCAGTCGCCTACCGTCAACAAGAACGGTACTTTGAAGCGACGTCCTTGCTCGACGAGGTGCGAGAGCTTGCCCTTCGCACGAACGACGAGTGCACGCTGTTGTCCGTGGGGCTTCACTCCGGTCACGTCGAGTATGCCATGGGGAATTGGCTTGGGGCCATACAGGAGTGGCGAAAAGCCTTAAAGGAAGGAGAATTGCTGTCCAGTCAGCCCAGCGCAGCAGAATTTCTGAACGCAAAGATGATGGAGCTGTGCTTCATGCTCAGCGAGGTTCACTTGAAGCTGGGAGAACCAGAACCCGCCATGCAGTATCTACAGCAGGCAGCCGAGGTGGGCCGCCAGTTTGGGCGTTTCCGGGATTCTGCGGCTTCCTTATTCGTGGCCAGCCGCCAGGCTCTGTCCGAAACGGACGTCGCGACATCCAAGCACCTCGTGGAGAGGGCCATTGCGATCATCGAGTCCGCTCGTTGGCTGCAACAGTATATCCTTGTGCAGCTAAAGCTTGAGAACCCGTCTCCAACCTCTGAGGCGGCTTTAGAAGTGTCTGCAGCAGCGGAAGCGTCTAAAGCCATCTCAGCGGCTGCGAACGGCACCGAAACAGCCGCAACGCGGTCCATGGCTATGGCTGCAAAGCAGAGTTCGCAGTCCACGGCGGTGCGAACTGCGGAGGGTGCAGAGCAGGCGCAAACGGTAACGCGATCGCAGCGCATGAATGTGCAGCGAGAAATTGCAACGGCGGTCGCATCGGTGGATGTCGACGGGTATGTGGAAGCGGAATTGGTGCAAGTGGAACAGGAACTCCACGGCGGCGATCCCGCATTGGCATACGAAGCCATCGAACGGTGTTGGCAGTTGCTAAACGAAGCCCGCAATGAAGAAGGAAGTTCATCCGTTCAATCGACTTACTACTACCGGCTGCTGATTACAGCCGCGCGCATTGAGCGGGCTATGAGCAACCGCGCCAAATCCATCGAGATCGTGGAAAGCGTCGCAGAAGAGTTGATGCAAAAGGGACGGGAACAGATGCTGATTCGCGTGTGGGCCCTGTTGATTCAGTGGTACTCAGAGGATGGGGAGACACAAAAAGTCCTGGAACTGTCCGAAGCCCTGCAGAGCTTGATTGGAAAGCTGTACGGTCATGGGGTGTGTCCACATGCCCATCAAGGTAAGAAAACAGATTTCCCCCATATCGACAAAAATGAAGCCGAGACTCAGAGATCGAGTTCGAA
>NZ_JAJFNK010000050.1 GCF_021739485.1 Alicyclobacillus tolerans | reverse complement strand
TTCATGGAAAACAAAGGACGTTTGAAGGAATTAAAAAACCTTTCGGACCGTATGAAGTCTTGGAGTGAATATCGGGCGTAATCAAGAAAGTTCAGTGGTGCGGATCACCAATCGACACCCTTCGCAGACAAATCCCCATACAATGTGATCGATTCACTGGTAAACCCTTAATAGCCCCTACTTGGCACCCACGTGGTGCCGGATTTCTTTAATGAGGCTTTAATGTTCTGTGGTTAGAGTGAATCTCAGGAGGGATAGCATATGTGGCTATCATCGCAGTGGGCGGAGGCGGAGCCGCTGCACTAAAAACCAGGAAGGTGTGTACGATGAGCGCATTTCTAACGGTAGCTGCGTTTGTCTCTGGGATGATGTTTCTGAACTGGCGGTTTAAAATCATGACAAAACGTTTGGAAGCTAAAATGTCCAACCCATGATATGCAGTGACGAGGAGGCCCAATAACACGGGCCTTCTTAGTTGATAAACGATTCCAGAATCCTCGTTTTTCTCCTTGCTATATTCCGACATATCTGTTGGTGCGAAAATGGAAGGAACTGCACATTGCTTGTAGAATCGATAATTGACAAGAGAATAGGGCAAACTCGCCGAAAGACGGGGACGCAAAGCCACGGGTCTAAAAACATGACGTGTTCACGACCGCCGGGTTGCACAGAATTCACGATATAAAGCGACTTCTCCTGGTGACCGATGGTACCACGGGAAGTCGTATTTTGATCTGGTCGATTGTGGGTTGGTGATATTTATCATGATGCAGATTGAATTGTTGCATAGTTTATTCGATGCACTGCCGGATGCGATGGTCTTATTGAGAGTAGAGGATGACAGTCACTTTCGATATGAACGAGCGAGTCGCTTGGCCTACATGAAAGGTTTTTTTTCAGAACACTCCATCGGAAAATTGGTTACCGAGGCGCATCCTCGAGCATATGCGTTATACCTTCAGGAAAAGTATCTGTACGCTGTAAAATCCAAAAAGTGTGTCGTTTTTAATGATGTTGTTCACTCGAAGGTTGAGTCCTTCGTGCAACAGGCCATGGTGACCCCTGTTATAGATGCTTCAGGCAGGTGCCAATATTTAATTGCCGAGGTCTCTCAACAGATAGACGGCTCCACCACTCAACGCGTGGAGGCGACACGTAGTATTTTTGAGTCGTTCTTTAATAACACGAGAGAACAAGTGGTATTAGTTCGACACGGCGGCCACCAGATTGAGGTCACGGATGCAGTCCTGCGTAAGGCGATGGCAGAGGAGCAGTTCATCGCCGAGTACCAACCTCTGATAAATCCTCAAACGGGGCGCATGGAAGGCGTGGAGGCATTGGTCCGATGGAATCACCCGGAGATCGGCCGATTGCCCCCACTTGCGTTCATTTCGGCTGCAGAGCAACTTGGCTGCCTTGTCGAAATCGATTTATGGGTGATGCACCGTGCATGTCTCAACATTAAAGATTCAAGTCTTCTTCCGATACATCTGAGCGTAAATATCGCAACAGAACATTTGAGACGAAAAGGTTTTATTGACGATGTGAAAACTATTTTACAGGACACGAATTTCCCAGCGGAGTATTTGATACTTGAAATCACCGAGAGCGCTTTGATGGGGGACTTGGACTTGGCTCTTGAAATTCTGAATGCGCTTTGCCTTTTAGGAGTCAAGGTTGCGATTGACGATTTTGGAACCGGCTACTCGTCTTTGAGTTATCTCAAAGACCTTCCCGTACATGTACTGAAGATCGATCGTTCCTTTGTAGCTTCCGTATCACATGACATCAAAAGTCGCGCGATTGTAGAAACAATCTCTCATTTAGGAAGAGAACTAGGATTAAAAGTTGTATCAGAAGGTGTAGAGACATCGGAACAATTGCAGTTTGTCCGTGGTCACTGTGACATGGTGCAAGGTTATATCTACAGTCGCCCCGTGTCGCTTGACGAGATTGAGACGCAGTTTTGTGTCTGGTAGCCCTCTGGATTATGTGATTAAATAATTATTCCGTTATTACTCGGAATAACAATCACGGATGCTACCTATAAACCTTCAAAGACTCTAGATCGATGATAAACTTTCCGCGTTGGAGAATGTCCAGTCCAATTAGCCCGTTGATCCCTTCAATGCGTCCGAAGTCGAGCATCATGTCATCAAGTGCAACACCGGCGAAAACGACTTGTTCCATTTGTTTGCGGAAGCTAAAATCATCTCCGCCTATTCCGTACATGCGCGAAATGGGATCCGTTGGACTCGGATTGATGTCTAGAGGTTCCACTGCGTCCACATGCAAAATGGATCGCACAGCGCCTGTATCGATGACGACATCCTTTACGATATGAGTTATTCCGTTGTATGTAATTTCAATGGGCGCAACCAGTAATCCATTACTCAGTTGTTTAATGCGCATACGTGGACCTCAAATGTGGGTTTGGCGCGATCTCAATGACAATCTCAGGATTCAGGGTATGGTACACGAATGTATCTCCTTTACATTGCATGAGCGTGTTTTTGGCCTCTTTGTCATCCTTAAGAGGACGTACCACTGCGACATCCTCTACATATTGCTTTCCGTTCTCAACCCGAGAATGTATGGCTGTCACCATTACCCAACGGTCTGGATATATCTCGCGAACCTCTGACCATTTCAATGGTATTCCTCCTTTAGGTTAATGTTATTCCATTATTTAATTATGGTTGTATTGCAAAATACCAACTTGGCGCAGCTTCTCTTCGACAATATCCCGAACCCACTCGGACTTGTTGGGAGCTTCCGTTCCATTTTCCAACGCTTGTTGTTTCAGTGACAGGATGTATTTGTCGAGTGCGGTATTCAAATCGACATCCAGGTTCAGTGTGACCTTTTTGAATTCGCCTTTCTTCTTGGGACCGCGTCTTACTTCGTCATTATTGAATTCTTCCATTACCTCATTATTGTTCGGTTTAGATATTGAATTATTGTATTCTTTGCTTATTTCTTTATTGTTTTCTTCCGTTATTCCTTTATTTAATTCTTGCTCGTTTAAGCCGGGTTGTTGTGTGAATACCTCAGCAGCCTTTGTGCTAAGTCCAGTGGTCAATTTGTTCATTGCCGCTTGCTGTTGTTGTCTCTTATTCATAGCCGTTTCAGCAACTCCTTCGTAAAGAAATTGTAGTCTTCGATGGCGTTCTCCAGTTCCGCGTTTTGCTCAAATCCGTATAGTGAGATCCGGCCAGTCGTTGCTTTGCGATGAATGATGGTGTCAAAGAGTAACGGGGCGAAAAATTCATTCCCCTTGAGGGCGTCCATGAACATACGTGAGTCCGTTCTGCGGGCATCGATGATGGTACACAAGATGCCCACGGAGACTAATCCGGGGTTAAGATCTCGCTTGACAATATTAATGGTCTCAAAAAACGTGGGCAGCGCGTCGAAACAAAATTTACTTGGCTCAAACATGGTAATTACATGAGTTCCTGCGGCCAATGCATTAACTGTTTGGTCTCCCAAAGCCGGTGGAGTATCAATGATGACAAAATCGTAATTGTAGTACGACAGCAGCTTGTCCAGCATAGTCTTAAGAATTAAGCCGGGGTTGAGACGCTGTGGGTTACGATGAATGAATTCCGTATATATCCACCTTGGGAACGTCGCCAGCAAATCTTCAGCTGGAATGACATGCAGGTTGTCAGCAGGCTTGTGAACGTAGCTATTGTAGATGTCTTCGCCGGATGCTTGAGTATCCTTCATGGCCTCGAGAATGCTGTTGCTGCGAAATTCGTAAATACTTTCTGCATTGGCAAGTAGGCTCGTCATGTTTCCCTGTGGGTCCATATCCACGCCTAAGACCTTGTAGCCTTGTTGGGTGAGCATATACGCAGTAATGGCCGAGCTAGTGCTCTTGCTGGATCCGCCTTTTTGGATACCGAAGACAATCACCTTCGTATCGATTATCTTTCACCTCTCAAACAATAATTATTCCGTTACTCCATTATGGTGATATTACATTCTGTGTGTGTTTGAAAAATCCTATCTATACACCTACAGAATTCTGATGACGTCTGCGGTATGTTAGGTGGCATGTGATTAAATAATTATTCCATTAAATATGTATTTAATTATTGACAAAAACCTCATTTGGGAATATTATCTAAGTGATTTCTAGTGCACGATAATAAAGCATTATCGAAGGTTAGAAAATGAACGGACTAAGGAGTGAGTATCGTGGCGGATCTCATCATCCAACCGACAAGTCTTAAAGAATGGATATCACAATCGGACGAACAGATAAAAGGGTATCTGGACCAATCGAAAGCGGACAATACCAAAAAATCGTATAGCGCCGATTGGGCACACTTTCAAACCTGGTGCCTGGAACGTGGTTTCGATTCCCTTCCGACGACTTCACAAGTCATTGCCAGGTACTTGGCGGACATGGCCGGTCAATTGAAGGTCAGCACATTACAACGACGTTTGGCAGCCATCAATGCAATGCATCGGGAACGAGGCTTAGCAAGCTTTAGCACACGACAGGAACCTCTGCACAGTGTTTGGAGTGGCATCGTACGGAAACATGGAACGGCTCCATCCCAAAAGGCTCCAACGTTAATGGATGACATTCGAGCGATGGTCAACACGTTACCCAATGGGATACTTGGCGAAAGAGATCGCGCACTCCTCCTAGTGGGTTTCGCAGGGGCTATGAGACGGTCGGAACTGGTTGGCCTGAACGTTGAAGACATTGAATTTGTTCGCGAAGGGTTGCGAGTGACCATTCGAAAGTCCAAGACAGACCAGGAGGGTCAAGGCCATGTTATCGCCATCCCTTACGGCTCCCACATTGATACATGCCCGGTCCGTTCCTTACAAGCATGGTTGGAGGTTTCGAACATTTCGGAGGGGCCATTGTTCCGGCCGGTGAATCGCCATGGTCAAGTCAGTACTCAACGTTTGAGCGACCATGCCGTCGCTAAGATTGTCAAACGCGCAGCTGAGGCGGCGGGACTGGATGCATCGAAGTTTAGTGGTCACAGTTTGCGCGCGGGGCATGCAACCAGCGCAGCGCAAGCGGGTGTACAAGAGCGTATCATCATGAGACAGACACGGCATCGGAGTATTGAAATGGTTCGGAGGTATATCCGAGAGGGTGACATGTTCCGGGAGAATTCTGCGGCGGAGTTGGGGCTGTGATGGCGAAGATAACCGTAAGTATTTTTGAGCATCGTCTTGTTTAAGATAGGATTGGAAAAAAGGCGGTGCATAGGATGGCAGTACAAAACTCGTTCCTCGGATTCCTTCCGATGATATTGATTCCATTGGCGCTGATATGTGCCATGTTTGGTGTGTATTTCGTTCTTAAAGCTATATGGGCGCTTCGTACTGGTGAGAATGAAAAGCTCTTCATTCGTCGCGGCTTAATCGGTGTCGCTCTGATTGTGGTACCGTGGTTTGTCTTATGGATCGGAGTGGCTGGATTGGTTACATCAGCGTCACAGTCCGGAACCGTACCAATACAATCAGGTTCTATTCCCATACAACCAAATGGTGGTTCGACCCAGGGTCAGTGAGGTATATGGCCTCGGAGGTAGGATTGTAAAAACGCGGCAGATTATTGGTCTGCCGCTTGTTTTTTCTTAAGCTCGGCTTGTTGTTCCTTCAGTTTAATTCTACGCCTAGCCACTCGCTCATAGGCAGCTTTTTTGCGGCAGTCCGGACAGTAACGCGATTTATCGTTAGGACCATCTGGGGGGTACTCCTTGCCACATCCATGGTGCCATCTGTCGTCTTTCTTGCATTTGAGGGGGGGGAGGATCTCTGTGTATTGGTCTACAGAGTGGCGGTATACGTCCTGCGCGAACAACAGCCACATAGCTGGCTTTAGACCACCTGGTTTAATACCAATGGTGAGAGATGATGGTACATAAGTGACGAACATGTTCTGCGCCTGTGCCTCGACCACGGAGTATATCCATTGTTTTGCATATTGCGCCCATTCGCGCGCTTTCGGGATGAATATTCGTTCTATTGTTATCCCTATTGTAGAAATGTCATCGGGGGCGAATGAAACATCATAACGTTCTATACCGTTCCACGCCTTCGTTATCGCCATGTTTGCTATCGCGGAATAGTCACCCCTCTCTATGTAATCCCACAGCTGTTTACAACGGAAAGCTAGAATTGCCTCTGATATGGCTTCGTCCAGAAACATGCTAGGCATCGCGGTGGTTAACTTTTCAGTTTTCCCACCCGGAAGTGCGTCCATGTGCAACATGGTTGGGAAACCGTATTTCATCACATAAGTAGAAAGAACTTCAAGGGGCGGCACGTCTTGCTCGATTTGACGACCGGCTTCTGCGAGTGCGTCAAAAGCTTTTCGAACGTCTCGCGGTTCAAGCTTTTTGGGGATAGCTCGTTCATTGTCTATCCTGAGTAACACATCACTACAGCTACCGAATTCAGGCAGAGCGGCAGCGGTGTTTATAGGTCCGGTATACCACTCTATCGGCAGCGCCGGAAGACTCAATACCTCAACCTTCATGTCTATTCCCTCCATAATGGTGATAACGTTTTGATAACGTTTTTATTTTAACACACGTGTAAAACCCGTGGTACATTGGTCTTGGAGGGATCTGCGTATGGACGAAAAGGGAAAAGGAATTGCAGTTCTAAAAGGTTATATGTACGCGAAGTGGATGCTGGACCGTCACAAGGTGCAGGCGTGTGCAAAAGACGAATATGGCCGTGACCCGTACTGGTATTGCGAAAAAGTTGAGGGAGGCATGAAATTATACTTTGCTGAGCATGAGCCGCAATCAAGGCGCGTTAAGCGCGGGTATGGCGGACGGCATTGTGTGGACCCTGATTCTAGACATGCAAACCGCGTACACGGCGGCGGACCATTGGCACCCGCTGGATGGTTCGGTCCATTCGGTGACACAGACCTATTTAGCGATGTGGAATTGATGTGTCTGGATCTCGTTCACAAGGTTGATAGCATTATGGCTGAATGGGATGAGGATGAGCAAGAGGCCATCAAAAGGAAATACCTAGTTGATGGTGCGCCGATTGCAGACCGAATCGTCCACAAAAGCCTGAGAGACGATGAGTTCAAGATGGCGATACAGGTATATAAAAACAAGCTTGTTGGATGTCTGGTTTCACTAGCAGATCATTTTGACCATTTTCAAGGAGGTGAGACCGTTGACCAATCCAATAAAGCGTTTCTTGTCTGAGCGTCGCATGTCAGCACAGCAGGCGGCAATTGTGACCGGGATGAACGTTGAAACCTTCCGTAACTACCTAAATGGCGGCCCGGCGTCCATAAATTGGAGGGCTGCTGATAAGTTTGCGCGGCTTGGCCTAGACCCCGGTAAGCTCATGATTGATTACGCCGAATGGCGCGAAGATGAAGCGCGTAGGCTGCAAGAGACATCCCGAAAATGACGTAATGGTAAAGAAGTGGTCAAAACCCATATGCAGTAAACCAGTCCATGTTTTCGTGGGCTTTTTTTATTTTAAGGAGTGATTTTATGGCAAAAGAAAAAGCCCCAGATGTGGCTGGGGCAACAGGATCCGAATCAAATAATCACAGTTCTAGTGTACCACAAATGGAACGTTTTGAGCGGGCTTACATGCGATTCGGATGGGCTATTTTTCCCGTCAAATCAGGCGATAAGACACCGGCCACAACACATGGTTGTCATGATGCCACGATTGACTCAGAAGTATTTCAAAAGCTTTGTAAGGGACCGCATAATGACGGATTAGCGACAGGCTTAGTATCGGGTGTTTGGGTACTCGATGTGGACGTGAGACACGGAGGAGATAAGAGTCTACACCAGCTTATTGATCGATATGGTTCCCTACCATTTACAGTGCAATCGAGGACACAATCCGGAGGACAGCATATCTTCTTTAAATGGGATCCGGACCATCCTGTTGCAAGTAAAAAAGATGTGTTTCCGGGAATTGACACAAGGGGGAACGGTGGTTATGTAGTTATTCCGCCGTCGAAAGGTCTGGAAGGTGATTACGAATGGATTGTTCCGCCTATACGAAACGAGATTGCGAGTGCTCCAACATGGCTTTATGAACTATTAGAGTCAAGCAAGCTAAGCGAAAGCAATTGTTCACGCATGGTTGATGGAGATCCCAGACTCAATGAGTTGCGGAAAATCTCCGAGGCCAAAATGGTGGACGGACAGTACAGAAATGGTGCCGTAGCAAGAATATACGGGTACTTGATTTCCCACGGTGTTGATCCCTATATCGCAAGGCAGTTTGTGATGCATTGGAACGCTGCAAACATTGAACCCTTAGAACAAAACCGTGTAGAAGCCGCGATGACGTCAGTGTTACGCGCCGAACTGCGTAAGAAAGGCGGGATAGGCGCATGAGTGACCTGTTGGATTATGAAAAAGCGTTGGCACAGAAGCAGGCAGAGAAAAACAAAAAACGTAGGAAGCGTAAGCAGAATAAAACCGCAGCGGAATCTACTTTGTGCACTGACTATGGTAATGGGCAACTCATGGTGCAACAGTACGGGCACATCTGGCGCTACTCTGCGCAAATGGGAAAAGACTTTATCTATGACGGAAAACGGTGGAAGCCGGATGAAACGTTAACCGTCGAGAGGATGGCCCAGGAAATTCCTAAATTATTGCTCTCCAAAGCTTCAGAGGCACCGACGCAACGCGAGCAGGCCGAATTGGCAGAATGGGCGATCACATCACAGAGTGCGCCGCGTATTGCAGCCATGATTAAATTAGCGCGTCCTCACGTCGCTATATCGGTTGATACGTTGGACGCCGACCCATGGCTCTTCAATGTACAAAACGGCACCATCGACTTACGGACAGGAAAGTTAATTCCGCACGACCCGAAGCATTTGATCACGAAGTTGGCTCCTGTGACTTATGACCTAAGCGCCAAAGCTATTTTGTGGGACAAGTTTTTAAATGACATTTTTGCCGGCGATAAAGATTTGATTGCCTTCGTCCAAAGATATGCGGGTTACTCCATGATCGGGGAAGTTGTGGAACACGCGCTGGCCATCCTTCACGGTGCAGGCTCCAATGGAAAAAGCGTCCTTCTCGATATCCTTCTTTACGTTTTTGGCGACTATGGATGTGTAACCGACCCTGATTTGCTGTTGGCCAAGAACAACGAAAGCCATCCGACGAACATCGCCGCTCTGAAAGGTGTTCGACTGGCTGTTACGAGCGAAACGGAAGAGGGAAGGCGATTAGCTGAGTCCACGGTTAAGTCCCTAACAGGTGCCGACAAGCGAACGGCGCGGTTCATGCGTCAAGACTTTTTCGAGTATGTACCATCTGACACGTTCTGGATGGCGACTAATCATCGACCACAGATCCGCGGGCGCGACCTTGGGATCTGGAGAAGAATCAAAATGATTCCGTTCAAAGTAACTTTCGTGGAAGACGAACTAGATGTACTACCACCTTTAAAATTACCGAAGGACAAAAAACTTCCTAAAAAGCTCAAACAAGAGGTAAGCGGGATCTTGAATTGGCTTATTGCTGGGTGCATGGCATGGCAACAAGAGGGACTAAATGACCCACCAGAAGTCATCGAGGCAACCAACGAGTACAAAAACGAATCAGATCCGTTGACTGACTTTGTTGCGGATATGTGTATCATGGACAGGCGAGCTGAGGTAGGAAGCACTGCATTGTACAACGTCTATCGTTCATGGACTGAGGAAAACGGATATCGAGCCATGAGTCAACGACGTTTTACGGAGTCGATGAAGCAAAAATACCCGGACATTTCTGTAGAACATACACGTAATGGAAAGGTATGGCACGGTATCGGCGTGACGGATGTGATGCATGTGACGGATTATCCTGGTTCACCGAAAATGTATATAGAAAATGCGTACAACCAGGGAAAAGGGTCACATCCTTCACAAGCGTCACAGACTCCTGGAGACGATGGCGAGGTGATCGCTTGAAAAACCTTGCTACGCTTGAAGAAATGAAACTTTCCGGAATTTCACTGACGGTAGACGATGGCCGAATCATTGGGCGTCCTTCGCACCTGATAACGGACAAACAACGCGCTTTTATACGCGAAAATAAAGAAGAGATCCGTCACCTCCTATCCGAAACTGCCAAAAATGAACGTCAAAAACAGACGGAAAAACACTTGGCCGATGACCCGTACTTCGCACAATTGCGTAAGGCGGGTTATTTAGTGTACCCGGATGGTGAAGCCGCTGAGCATCGCATGTACTACAGTACGACGGTGGTACTCATGCGAGATGGCGATGCATGGGAGTTAGTCCGCGCACGTTGGGCAAAGGACACGCCAATGGCCATTGAAGAACGCCGCATATGGCGCGGTGAAGGTACGACGGAAGCCGTAAACAGGGCGATATCCTACCTACAATGGTCGAGAAGCAAGGCGGGTGGTCGAACATGATCGCTGTGTTGGATTTGCTTCGCAACTATCAACAGAATGCCGTACAAAGTATCTTGGATGCTCTTAAAGAGCGAAATATTACACGACAGCTGATCGCGATTCCAACCGGTGGAGGGAAAACATGGACGTTTGTAGCTTTAGCACTTTCTCTTGGTTGGCGCACACTGGTACTGGTTCCACGCGACGAACTGTTGAAGCAAGCGGTCGATAAATTCAAACAGGCGTATCCTGACGTGGATATTGGGATCGTGAAGGCTGCACAGGATGACTATCAACATCAAGTCGTCGTTGCAAGTGTGATGACTGCCCAGCGTGATAAGCGACTCGCGAGACTTTCATCTCAAGGTTTTCGGTTGCTGATTGCAGATGAATGCCACCACAGTAGTTCGGACGCGAATATGAAAATCATCAAAGGACTTGGCTTCATGGATGGCGATCCCGACAAGTTGCTGGTTGGTTTCACGGCGACCCCTTTTAGAGCGGATGGAAAACCGTTGGCAGACGTCTTTGAAGAAGTTGTGTATCAGATCGGCATTCTTGACCTGATTGAACAGGGCTATCTGGTGGATCCGCGCGGATTTCGGATCGAAACCGATGTCACCTTAACTGGCGTGCATGTTCGCGCTGGTGACTTTGCGGAGAACGAGTTGGCAGACAGAATTAACGTTCCGAGCCGCAATCGATTGGTTGTTGAGAAGTACAAAGAACTCGCTGGAAACCGTAAGGCCGTCGCATTCACAGTTAATGTTCAACACGCGAAGGATTTGGCACAGGCATTCAATGACGCAGGAATCCCAGCAGCTGCTGTTTGGGGGGGCATGGGCGACGATGCTCGAGAACAGACATTGGCCGACTTTGCGGCAGGTAGATATCAAGTGGTCACAAACTGCGCGTTGCTGACCGAAGGCTACGACCTCCCCGAAATTGGGGCGGTTCTTATGTGTCGACCGACGAAGTCACGCGTCTTGTATGTGCAATGTGCCGGTAGAGGCTTACGACCGGCTCCTAATAAAACAGACTGCATCATCTTGGATTTTGCAGACGGTGGACGACACGACTTGTTGTGCACTGCAGATTTATTGGGAGAAGGGAAACGCCCCAAGAAGCCGAAACAAGGACGCACGTTGCGAGAGATAGTAGATGACGCCGAAGAAGAACGCAAACGCGAGGAAGCCGAACAGATGAAGGTGAAGGAACGTCGAACAGTGGAAATCGACCTTCTGCAACCTGCCGGATGGCAACGAGATGAAAGCGACGAATGGCGGTTATCCATTACAACCAAAGCCTGGGTGACGTTGTCACAAGATCCCATTACTGAGCTTTACGATGTGGTCTTGATTGGTCCTGGCAGCGCTCGGGACATCGCGAAAGGTGTGCCGTTGGATGCAGCACAAAAAGCCGCGAACAATGCTGCTGAAATTTACAAACGCCGCGTATTCGGGACTAATGCTCCATGGCGCAGACAACCTCCATCTGAGAAGCAATTGGCGATACTCAAAAACAGGTTTCACTGGCGAGGTGAATTTCCCTCCACTAAAGGTGAAGCCTCTGATTTGATCGATGAACTTATGAAGAAAAGAGCATAAGGGGATGTCCGATGAATGAAGAATGTATTCGAGAGATTGTACAAGAGGAACTACAGCGCATGAAAGAAGAAGCCGCCGACATAACGGCGGCTTTGGAACCGACAGAACTGTGCGTAGTCTGCAGGAAGAACGTCGGTACGTTATATCTAGAAGCAGATAAAAGTATTTGTGAGGATTGTGCTCAGTATATGTCTGAAATAGGTAACGAGTTATCGTTATAACTGATTCCAGAGAAAGACGAACTGTTGCGCATCTGCGGCCAATGCAATTCGGTCTGAATCAGACAGCGCAGATTCTAGAGTAAAAAGTTTTGACTGAGCAGTGCTCATAACACTAGGAATGCCTGAATGAAAAGGACGTTCGAATTGCGATTCGGATAACATTGCAAGCGTTACGGCGATGTTCCGCTTAGTTGCCGTTTCTCCATGGCCTTTGAAATACAATTTCAAAAGATGAGGTTGACCATTGATAAGCAATCCGAGTTCAGGGGATGTCCGAACCAAGAGATCTTCCGTTGACCAATGAGATTTACCGGGGTCAAACCAAGCTACCTCTTTCTTCTTCAAAAAATTTTTATAACCTGCTACAGCTTGTGTGTATAGTTCACGCTTCTTGGGGTGAACAGAAGAGATCAAATCATCGAGAACAGAAGTTGAAAGCTTTCTGCTGTGCATCTCGCGTAGTGCATCTCGAAGTTGTTTCCAGAAGTCCCATGCCGGATGGTACTCTGGTTGTTGCTTTATTCTTCGGACGTAATTAACACGTGACACGCCTTGTTGTCGAACTGAGAAATCAATGAATTGAGTCAAGGTTATCTGGATATCAGGCATTAATTTTACACCTCCTTCCGTAGTTGATGGGTGGCACCAAGTGACTTCGACAGGAGGAAATAAATTCCTATCAGGCATGGCGGTATCTCCAGTGGATGCTGTTGTTGCCTATTTTGCATTCAGTGTAACGAAAGGAGATGACGCGATGGGTAAATGGAAAACGGAAGATCGCATTCAGGTAGTGGCTTTGGCAAAAGCGACCACAACACGCGAGGCCGCTGTGAAAGGTGGTGAAACCTCACGAAACCCAAAACCGATATCAAACGCGAAAAGGCCATCATTGCGCTGTTAGCGGAACCGTCGATTCAAGACGCTGCAAGGGCGGCTGGGATCAGCGATGTGACGCTATGGCGCTGGCTTCAGGAGCCTGATTTCAAGGAGCAATACCGCGCGGCAAAAAGCGAGGCGTTTCACCAGGCAATTGGTCGGTTACAGCAAGTCTCTAGCGTCGCTGTTGATACTTTGGAAAGCGTCATGAAAGACACAGAAGCCCCACACAGCAGCCGCGTTTCAGCGGCTAAGACGGTGCTTGATATTTCAGGAAAGGCCATAGAAATGGATGAAATGATGGAACGCATTGAAAAATTGGAACGATTACTCGAATCTCAATCCAAGGGGGCGACAAGATGAATTTGAATCTGAAAAAAATGGTGGAGGAAATGGAGACACTGGCAGTGAGCGACGAGTGCCAGGAACTTTTTACATGGAGGTGGGTGCACCATGGCTAAAACCATACGGAGTCTTGAAAGCCGATTAGACAAAATCCAAGATCGGTTGGGGCCAAAGGATGATTCGGACAATGAGGCGGAAAGGGAAAAATTGATTGCCAAGCTGAAAGCGGACATTGCCCATATGCGATGGGCGTCGGAAACTTCAGCTCGTGGTCGTTCTACAAATCAAGAGTTTGCGCTCAATAATTCAGAAGAAGCGGAAGCAAGCATGCGGAGACTGGAAGAAATATGTCACCAGATAGAACAGCTGGTGGAGGAGAGTGCGAATTGGAGAACAGACAAGTAAAAATCATAATCGCTTCATAGGCTCTCCGCGACATCGTGAGGGCCTTTTTAATGGGAGGTGTTCCGTACGAAAGTTCAGGCAGACGCGCTGTATCGGGCGCTCAGAGCGCTAGGGAGGATTCCGAAAACCTTTCGAGTGGATGAGACCAGAAAGATTACAGATTCGATCAGCGGGAAGTCATCCACGAAGAAGATATATCGGTCAGAACATGCACCAATTCTAATTTGGGCGGGGAAATTCAAAACCGTGGTTGTCGATTGCGACATGCTTCGTGACTTTACGAAGAAGTTGAGACGAACCGTGTTAGACGTACGTATCACTCGAAACCACTCGTTGACCATTCGATATGAAGGGGGTGATTTGGTTTTACAGCATCTCAACGCGACACCTGGGGCTGAGATTGATTTAACGTCGTTGGAGGTTATCCCAAAGAAGGGAGCGGTTTGATACGAATCAACTGCATGTCACTGTGTTTCAGTGCACGAGGTGCGGCACGACGCGGAAAGTCGAGCATATGGGGGTTGTTATAGCTGGGCCGCATTGCCCAAACTGCGGAAAACCAATGAAGCGAACCTAACATAACATGCCAAAACATGTTAGGAACGGCAGACATATTAAAATTCATTCAGATATTTTCTAGACCACGGCGAAAGGCCGTTTTTTTATTTTCGAGAGGAGTGATTCATATGATCGGCATCAACGTCAACGTCCAATCGGACGTGTCAAAACTTCAAGCCTTAGATCGACAAATGAAGCAGTTGAAATCCACTTATGATGCATTAGCGAAGTCCGCAAAACAGGCCGGAGCATCATTCGGTCAGAGCATTCCTGGCGCACAAATGCCACTCGCAGGAAGTGTTGTTCCTCCATCTGGGGTTGCGCTCATGCCAGGGATGAATCCACATGCAAGCCTTGCAGGCTCAAAAATGTCTCCCGTCATGTACGGACCCGCCTTCCGGGCACAGATGCACCAAATGATGCCGGGGCATATGGCGCACCAATTCGGGGCGGCTTCGGCCTTGACGCAACTGTCGAATCAGCATCGATCCATGACCGGAAGCAGTATATATGCAAGCACCGGCGTGACGGGAGTTACCGGACAGTTAAAGTCTCTTGCCACTTCGATCGACAACTTGACAAAAGCGCTCCAACACCCTGCCGTCGCACCATCTAGCCCATCTAATGCGGGCCTCAATATGAATCCATATGTCTCACTGCAAAGTGAGTCTGTTGCACTTCAAGCCATGAACCCGATAGCAAGTGTTTCCTATCCTGCGCGTGTTCAAGCGAAGATGACTGCTGCACAAAACCGCGTTTTGAATTCCGCACAACCCGCCAGGACTTCATGGACATCCAAAGCAGGACAAGTGCTCTACAGGATGGCTGGCGGCTCGTACTATGGAGAAATGGCAGGCGGAGCCGCAGTGGATGCACTAGGGATTGGCGGAGGTCTTGCGGGGCTTGGACTGACCGCGGGGATTGGCGCAGGAATCGGAGCGCTCATGTGGGGTGCACACAAAGTCGGACAAGGTTATTCGAACTACGTTCAAACTGCACAGCCAATCAGCAACTTGTATCATAGCGCGATGCCTGGAATGAGCTTCGGGGCGTTTTACAACCAAATCACGAATGCTGGAAGCGGTGTTGGAGCAAGTTACCAGCAGATGGCCCAGGCGGCTCAGACATTAGCTTCTACAGGCGGGACGGCGGCGTTAAGCAAGAGCAACCTTCAAGCTATCGCAAATGGGGCTGTCGGTCTCGGTTATGGTCAAAACGGCGTGGCTCAGTTTGCTAGTCAGATGTCAGAACTGCAGCGTCTTGGATTGACGAGTGGGTTGTCTGCGTCGACAAGTAATTCCAAATTGATGATGTTGATCGGAAATGCCTCAGTGCAAAGTGGGATGCAAGGCAGAACGTCGCAACTTATCGACGCCATGACATCTTTGACGCAATCCCTCGACCAACAACGAAGTACACCGCCGAATGCAGCAGATCTCCTTTCCATGATGACCACCTTATCTAAGCCAATTATGGGACCAAACGGATATCAATACCTACAGTCCACACAAGGGCAACGCGGCGCAAACTTATTGGCCAGCGTAAACAATAGCCTATCTCATCCGGGAGGTGGTCCAGCCGGGAGTCTCCTTGTTTACAACTGGCTGACGAAGGGCACGAATATGTCACCATTTCAAGAAATGTACCTTGCGGAACAAGGGCTAACTGGTCGACTCAATGGGAAGGGTCCAACGAACCTTCAACGCATTGTGCAAGGGGCCATGTCTTCGTTCCCTGCGTTATCAAAGGGCCTGACGCCTACAGGTACGCCTACTGCATTACAGGCGATGGGGTTAGAACAATTGGGGTCTGTACTCGGATTGTCTGGGCATCAGACACAGTTGTTCCTAGCGCAGTTTACGCACAACGGGCATTTTTCCATGGCAAATTTGAACGCGGAACAAAACTGGTGGAAGAGCACGTTTAAAGGGAAAATGCCTAACGCAACTTGGACAGTCCCTGCGGCAGTGTTGTACAACGCGAAGAACGCCAGTGACATTAAAAGTGTCATGACGGCGATGCAGAATGGCGGGGTCACTCTGTCATCTACTGAAACAAGCCAGCTTGCACAGTTACAGAAGCTGAATCCGAAGTCTAGCCAATATTCAAAGCTCATGGGCACGTTGAAAACAGAGTTGGGTTCACAAATGATCGGCACTAGCATGCTGACGAGCCAGGATGCCAACACGAAGGCAATTCAACAAAATACGGCGGCTTGGACAAAAGTCAGCAGAGCGTTGCAACCGTTCTCGACGTTCATCAATAAACTCCAGGCGGCGATACCTAAAGGTGGTACTGGCAAGGGAAATCAGGGAGCTATGCCCGGTTCAGCGCCGAAGTATGACCAATATGGGTTGATGTCCTACAACTACACAGGACATCAATCCAATCAATTCGCGGTCATGGATATGATGTTTGCACATCCCAACGCCGTGGCGAAGTTCTTGAATCTGTCGGCTCCTGGCGGAGGCAACGGTTGGAGTGGAAACTCATCTCCGTCTATTCCGGCTCCATCGAACGTGTCTAGAGCAGGCATTACCCAATGGTCCAAGTACATTCAACAGGCCGCCGCCAAGTATGGGATACCCGCCAACATGATCGCCGCTGTGATGCAAAACGAAAGTGGTGGTAAAAACGGTCTGACATCTTCGGCAGGTGCTCAAGGTCTTATGCAAATTATGCCATCTAACGATAATGCGTATGGAATCACAAATCCGTGGAATCCGCAGCAAAACATCAACGCTGGCGCAAAGATGCTCTCTCAGTTATATCAGAAATTTCACGGTAACTGGTCGGCAGCACTAGGAGCATACAACGGAGGTCCAGGGAATGCGTACGGAAGCGCAGAACAGCAATATGCCGCAACCGTCGAGGGGATTTATCAAGCATTCCAAAAACATTCGCCCATCCAAGTTCATGTGCATGTCAATCCAGGTACTTCAAGCGGAACGGAACAATGGGTGCAACCGAATCCGAATATCGCGTGATTCGGCAAGTGACAAAGCCCACTGGTTACGACTGGTGGGCTGCTTTTTATTTAATACCTCTCATGTTTATACACATTTTTCATAATATTGGATGTACATTGAAGTAAATGGGTGAGGATGAGGGTGGATGTAATGGAAAAGAGGCTCAAATGGATTGCAATTGGCGGGTCTGTGGCATTTGTTGTCTTGATTGGCGTGGGGGCTGCAGCACTGAATTTGATGGGTCGAACGAAGCCTTTTTCATCTAAAAATATTGTAGCACCAGCAAACAATTCGCACAGTCCTGTTACACAACCAGTCCAGGTACACATACCGTTTTCGTCTGTTTTCGGACATACAAAAGAGGACATCTTAACTAAATTCGGAAATCCGCAATACGATTACACCGTTAATTCGTTACGGTTTGATTCTATGTATTTCGTCGGGATTCCGTACGGGTACAATTACACTCCGCACATTAACGACGAAATCATCACTTACCTTTCTAGCGGCGTGGAACGAGCATTTATCCTAAGGAATGGTAAGATAGCCGGAGAATATTTTTCATTTTCTGGGGGAGAACCATTTTCGTACATTCTAACTCATACGACGCGTTCCACACTCAACGGTGCATTCTTTTCCGAATATAGCCCAATTCAAGTTCCAAATAATCGAGGCAATTTGGCCCCTGTGTGGTATTGGAGATCAAATGATGGGACCATGATTGAATGTAATTATCAGCCTCTTGTTCCGATGACAAATCCAATGGAAGATAATGTTTGGTTACTACTCATCCTAAATCCTGAACTAGCCTCCGAGTCCAGAGGGGGTTTTACAACAACTACCGCAACATCTCAAAATCAAACTTCAAATACAACCAACTCGGCACAGCGTTCAAACACTTCTTCTTCGTCTACCACGACAGCAACTTCAAATTCAGTAGTGACTACTCCATTACAACAAAATTCAAGTTCTAAAACCAAGCCGAACTCATCGCCTAAGATGATTCAAGTCCCTGACTTGACCGGACTAACTGAATCACAAGCTTCCGCCAGACTTTCCGCCTTAGGGCTATCTGTTGGCAGTACACAGACACAGCAATCCTTCACAAATCGAACCGGTACAGTTATTAGCCAAGACCCCAGCGCAGGCTCACAAGTAGTTGTCGGTCAAAATGTATTTTTGGCGATCGCACAACAAGTACCACCAATCGAAGTGATGAATATTGCACCTGCATTCGTTTCAGGGCCTGGATATCCTACGGGGGATTCGGGAAGCGAGATGTATGGAAACAAGTCGTTGATAATAGCCGTGGGGGCAGGTGGCGCGAATGCTGGTGGAGACCAAATGGGGCTGAGTATATCCGGAGGAAGCGGGACGATTCGGGTTTATTCAGGCGGCGGTTCACCGCTTACCCAGAATGCCAATGGGCAGTATGTTTTCCAAAACAGCATATATGTGACCGATACCAAGCCGGAGACGCTGACATACACCATTACCGATGTATCGAAGCCCAATTCTTTATCTGTCAAAGTTCAGGGGCAGTTTGTATCATCGTCGCAGTGAAAGCCCCTTGTCGGCATGAAAAGGGGTTATGCCTATACGACATATCAATCCAAACATGGAGATAATAAAACCCCCGACCTGTCCGACGGGGGTTTGTGCCCTATGCGTCCCGTGACACGTGGTCATCAATTATTTTTACCTCTGCATTGCGGTGGTTAAACGTCAAATTGCAAAATTGAAGCCCCGAACCTTTTGTGAAAGCGTTGGGGGCTTCTAATTGCCTATGTACAGGGGGTGTTTCGTGCAATTTGTAGAGCTAACATAGGCGCGCGTTTAGTTTGCTCTACGTATGTATTTTTAAACTCGGCAAAGCAGAAACCCCCGTCACGCAGACGAGGGTTACAGGTATAGTTATTTTCCCCGTGTACTACATATTAAACCCCGTGATTGCAACAGTGGTGAATTACGGGGTGTTCTCGATGTGAACTATGAGTCTTCGCGCAATCTGTGCAAATACCGAGTGGTACTTTTTCGTGGTCACGATGCGTAAAGCCAGTTTTAAAGACGAGCGCCATTTTGTCATTCGGTTGGAGACTGTTGCACCATATGCAGAAAGTCATGTACATCCCTTCCCTTCAAAAGAATGGATATGTAACCGCTTTCTAGATGCATTTTTATTATAGACATAAAATTATGAATTTTTCGACACAAATGTAAAATTCATTATGGTAATCTGGTGCAGGTTTGTATAAGTAGGGGGAGGTTCGGTGGGCAGTTTGGATGATTATCGGCTCAACACAGACGAGAGTCCGGTAATCTGGTGCTTGAAGTGCAAACATATGCGGCTGAGTACGGATAAAACAGTGGTCATGAAAACAGTATTCCGGGTTACCGAACATGGCATATATCCATTTGGAATATGCGAAGAATGTAAGGAAGTGGATTCATGAAAAAGAGCGCCCTTTGCGGCGCTCTCGGGGTTTATCAATCAAGATCTTATTTTCTTTCATGTGGCAACACTTGAATTTGATATTCTTCCCCCAACCGCAGTTTTGCGATGAACAGTACCTGCCCCAAATGTTCAGAGACATGGGTGGCTACCCCGAAAATGACATCTAGACCACTTACGTCACGTCCCTGAATATTATAGACCTGATTTAGCATCTGCGATGTCATACTTAACATTGATCGATGAACGATCGCAAAGTGTTCTGTCAGGATATTGACGAGTTCTTGTTTAGTGAATCGTTGTCGGGTGTTGAACTCTTCATTTCTGTCTCGATTATCTGGCTCTCCTCCGATGCCAGACACAAAACGTTGACGAAAGTTCCCGGCAATATGGACAACAAGATTCGCAATGCTGTTGCTCAGGTCATTTGGTCGCCAGTTTAAGTCATCGTCATTCAACTGTTGCAGAGCGTTCACCCATCGGTGTTCCAAATCCAACATTTTATCTCGATGGAGTGACAGGACAACCTCATCCAGATTTTCCATTCCCTCATCTCGAATTCCCATTGTTTTTTTTCCTTCCCAGCACTATAAGCTTTGTTTAGAGCGCCTATTTTCCCGATTTTCTTTCTGTAGTCCCGCTGAATTTAGCCAATCGAAAAATGCATCGCGAGGAACGATGATCCTATTTCCATCGCGGATGCACGGAAAGTCAGGGCGTCGTGCGATGTCGTACGCTTTGTGCGTGTTCACCCGGAGAATTTCAGCAACCTCGACCATGCGTAATATGAGTGGGTAATCCCCTGGTTTCACTCCGTCACTTTCGCTAGGAGCTGGCTGTTTTACTTCCTCTCGTTCCGCTTGTAACATCCGCTGATAGGCGCAAAACAAAATGTCCATGATAACCTGCTGTGTTTCTTTAGGGAATGCACTGAGCGGTGGCAAGTCTTCTGGCTTGACGACTGTCACGATGCATGTCTCTTTTCTGAAATTATGTTGATGGTAAATGTTCGATTTGCAGTAGATAAGACCTCTAGCGATCCTCATTCAAGTTCGTTCTGCCAAAGTGATGCAGACCTATGCAGACTTAGGCTAAGGCAATTCAAATTAAGAAAAATTTTTCCTTGGTACAGGCAGGAAACACAAAACATACACGGAATTATAACAGTAGTTGACAGTATTTAATGGTAAATTGAGTGCTGTTTAACGCGAATATTGAAAAAGGAGGTGAGATTTTGGTAACCTTGGCCCAGGTTTTGAAGGGCGATGAGTGGATGGACGAAATTTTGACTTTTAAGGAAGCGGCTGAGTTTTTGAAGATTGGCGAAAAGACACTCTTAAAGTTGCTTCAGGAGCAAGCCCTACCCGCTCGCAAATTGGGACGGGAATGGAGATTCAGTAAGCAGGCGCTCGTTGATTGGTTGAGCAGTGGTGTCTCGATGGATTATTCACAAAAACCGGAGGACATCGAGGATTGAAGAAAGGGAAAAGGAACCAAAAAATGCAGAAGGACCACTCGGTTAGCTTGGTCGGCATTCGAGTGATCCTGTGGCCCCACTAGGGTAGGGTTATTGCTATTGTACATAACCCTTTTCCAGTGGGCAATATCAGCCTATGGGGAGGAATTGAAGATGAGTATTGCAGTAGAAAAGACCTTCACTGAAGATATGCGGCAGTTCATGTTTACTCGCATAGAGCGTACTGATTCGTGGGAAGTTTTGCCTCCTGAACACCGAAAAGTAAGCGACCAATACGCAGAATTGCTGGAAAAATTACGTTCGGTCCTCTCTGGCGAAAACAAAAAGATGCTTGACCAACTGGACGAACTATCGGCATACATCGGTGCGCTAGAACAAGAAGTCTTTTACAATAGCGGTTTTTCCGATGGCGTAAAGTTCATTCTCCACTCTCTCACAGGGGGTGCTGTTTGATGGCTATGGTGAATGTTCGCGGGAACTGGCCAACGCAAATTCTTAATGAGATTGAAAGTGTCGAAATTTACAATGCATTGATCAACATCCTACACCAGATGGCGGATGACGATCGCTACACAGCGGAGGATTGCTTTAAGGACATCAAAAACTTGGCGATTGAGGTTCGGAGGAACATTGATGAATGTGAGTTTCCTGATGCAGAATTAGAGTTACACAACATAGGGTGATGTCGGTCAATGCTTTAGAATCGGAATAAATCAGGAGGTGACAGCGATGGGAGAGCCAATCCGACTTTGCCCTGAAGCGGAAACCATCATTGCGCAAATCACAGCGAGAGCCATTTTGCGAAAACTGAAACGTGAACGTGAACGTGAAGAGGCCGAGCAGAAGAAAGCCACTAACGAGTAGTGAAGTAAAAAACAGACGGCCCCTCGCAAAGCCGTCTGTTTTTTCCGTCCGACCAAAGCCAAGTCGAACGAGCAACAGGTGTGACATTACGATATATCTATAATCTCGAAGCTAGATTGAAACGATGAGTTGATACGAAAACAGCACAAGTCCCCGCGTATCAAAGGGACTTGTGCCTGCATCACGACTGAGGATGGGGAGCGAAATGCTCCGCTTATATAGTAGCACTATTGATCGATTACTGTGAAAAATGCTAGATTGAATCTAACTGAATACGGACGGGCAAATTAAAAGCCCCACACTTGGCGCCAACCTTGTGTGAGGCACGTGCCCCCTCGATGCTCCAACATCGAGAGACGCTTGACGCACCACTCAGGTTCAGGCTGAGTATGCGTGTTTCGCTAGTGATTATATCGTACCGTGTATACGAGTATCAATAGCGAAATATGGCGATAATGGACGGATATAGATCCGGTTCTCTCTCGTGTGGCATTTAACACGATGGGAACCGGATTTTTGCGTTTGCGGAAAGGAGGGACATGCTTGGCAGACAACACACTGGCCGCAGTCTCGGAGCATACAGCACTGGAACATATCTTAAAACACCATGCCGGCGCAGACGGATGGATCACGTTGGCAAGATGGGAAGGCGGCCGCTACAAACAGTACCATTACCGTCTAGAGGAGATAGCAGTTGTGCTGTCTGAGTGGCTTGGTGATGATGTCTATTTCAGCCAGAACACCTTCTATCGTCCATCCCGAAAAATCGAATACATACGACAGCTCCGGGCCTTGTATGTGGACGTGGACTGCTACTTGCTGAACTTTGATCCAGAATGGGTTATCGGATCGATGGAGACCGGATTGTTTCGTGATAAGTTGCCGGACCCAAACATCATCATTCACTCTGGCCGGGGAATTGCCCTGGTGTGGTTCCTGGAGCCTGTGCCGGCCAAGGCCCTCCCGCTTTGGCAAGCGGTCGAGAACTATCTGGTGCGCCAGTTGTCGTCCTTTGGTGGGGACGCAAAAGCAACGGACGCAGCTCGAATCTTGAGAATGGGTGGAACGGTTAACTCTAAATCCAACGAGCCGGTGTTGGTCCAATATCGGCATGAGTATCGCTACCAACTGCGAGACATAGAGCGCGAATACCTTCCGCCTTTGTCGCCCAAGAAACTGCGGGAACAGGTCGATGCAGAGGCGAAAGTGCATCACAAGATGTACAAGGTCTACTCTCTGCATTACACGCGTCTGACAGACCTGGTGAAGCTCTGCGAGCTGCGTGAATGGAATGTAACAGGACACCGGGAGGTCATTCTGTTCTTGTATCGGTATTGGTCCTGCTGTTTCCTGGCAGATACAGAAGAGGCCCTACAGGGGACGCTGGAACTCAATGAGCAGTTCACTGAGCCATTACCAGAGCGGGAAGTCGTGCGAGCTACCAAAAGTGCAGAAAAGGCATTTTACGCAAAGTCGAATCCAGAGGCAAACCGGATCGCGAAAGAAAAGGGCTATCCAGGCGCAGGGTATAACGTAAGGAACGCCAAGCTTATAGAATGGTTAGACATCAGCGAAGACGAAGAAGTCCACATGCAAACCATTATTGGCCGTAATGAGAAACGTCGTAGAGACCGCGAAAGTACGATGAAACAACGTAGAGAACAAGGTGTAAGGCCGAGGGATGAATACATAGCAGAAGCAGAGAAACGTCGTCAGGAGGCGGTGAGATTGCGGGAACAAGGCAAGAGTTACAGAGCAATTGGCTCTGAGCTTGGTATAAGCCATACGCAGGTTTCGAGACTGATTAATTCCAGTAATTAGGTGTAACATGTGTGTCCCTTTATATTAAGGGGCTTTAGCCATGCTCCTGTCTTTGCGCTTTTCCGGGGTCCAATTTCGTCCATGGAAGTGCACCTTCCTGGAGGATGTAGGCCAGGCGCTGGAAGACACGTTGGACTTGAACACGCAGTTCTCAGAACCCTTGACCGAAGCAGAAGTGCAACGAGCGACACGTTCAGCTGAGACGGCTTTTAAATCGGGGGACAAACAGTACCGGTATGGGAACAAACGATTGATTGAACTTCTAGAACTCACGGACGAAGAACAAACACATCTCAAGACGATTATCGGCCGCAGCGAAAAGCTGCGCAGACATCGCGAGAGAGAGCAGAAAAGGCGTAAACAGGCGGGAGCGGTATCGAGGGATAAATATCTTGAGCAGGCGGAAATCCGCCGTCAGGAGGCGCTGAGACTGCGTAGTGAAGGAATGAGTTATCGTAGGATTGCCGCTCAATTAGGGTGTTCTGTTGGAGAGGCACATTATTTAATAAATGGAAAATCGTAGGTGTTCAAAGTCCGTGCGCTTGTATTACTGGGCTTTAGCCATGTATTTGTTTGGCTCGTAGTCATTGGGATGAGGGTGGATCTCCTGTAGTAGCTGCTTCCCCTCAGGGGGAATTGTCGTTATCAGGCTTTTGCGCTCTCGATTGAAGGGTCACAGTATATAGTGTTGCGGCATCGTGTTTTACTGGGGCACAGTCTATTTGAATTCCTCGTTGTTGGGCGTATGGTATCAATTTGTTCATTTGCCGCTTGCTGAGTTTTATGGTTTTCTCTTGGATTAGCTTGTTGTACAGATCGGATGTTTTAATGGTTCTCTCCCCTTTCAGGATTTTCAGGTACTTAGTTGTATTGTATCGTTTTGGGCTGTAGCAGCTTAGGCGCGATTTCCCAAGTGGTAACCGAGTTTAGTATGGCCATTGTAGACTATCCGGCCTACGGATGTTGTCGGTTTGGGGAATACTGCTTATGCTTTTTTAGCGTATACTTTCAGTTTTTAGGTGAAACTTTTGTTGTAGAGGGAGGCATTTTGGATGTTACGTACTTTGATGAAATCTAAGTTGCATCGGGTGAGGGTTACAGGAACAAATTTACACTATGTGGGAAGCATTACGATCGATGAGGAGCTTATGGAGAAGGCCGAACTTCTTGAAAACGAGCTTGTGCAGATTGTGAATATAAATACCGGTGGTCGGTTTGATACATATGTCATTCGTGGGCCACGAGACAGTGGTGCAATTGAATTGAATGGAGCGGCGGCAAGATTAGCGGAGCCAGGAGATCTGGTGATCATTATGTCATATGGCATTTATGACCCGGAAGAGGTGAAACAACATCAGCCGAAGGTGATTGTGGTGGATGAGAATAATCGAGTCTTGGATTTTTTAGATAGTGAAGCAGAGGAAAATGCACGTATGCCGTAGCCGCTTGAGAGTCCAATCCCGTGTCCTTACTCAAGCGGCAAACGAGTACTACGGCGCAGTCATTATAGAATACTGAGGATGGCGGATACTGTCGGTTTGTGCGTTGTTACTCTGCTTTTCTGATTGAGGTGTCAAATGGAATCACATATTCCGTAGCAATGGGCGTACCGGATGCAGCAATGAATGCCGTTAAGAATGGGGTAACGGTTGGATTTTGTTTGCTATTGTTGCAGAATGCGCAGAAAAGAAACTTGGTTCTTGGTAAGTAGGTACTAAAAAGACCGGCCAGCGAGAGCCGATCTTCTTAGACTGGGGTATCCATGTCACCCGCTGGACTGTGTTATGTGTCTGTGTTGTGTGGTGACAAGGACAATATAGCATCTTTTTCGTGGCTTGCGTATGAACTCTATCACACTTGTCCATCCTACCAAGTAGGATTAGGAGGGATGGGGTGTGTTTGGGGTTATTCGCACCACGCAACAAAAACCAGGGCGTAAATTGCGCGTGATCATGGCGGATTTGGATGTAAACGTGCAGGAACTAGCCTACATGAGTGGGGTTAGCGAGGCGACAATCACCAGGATCCGTAACGGTCGGATCGATCGACCTCGCATTGACACAGCAATCGCTTTGTGTGAGGTGCTGGGTGTCCATCTTGAAGATGTATTCACGGGCTTGTACTGATATGCGGGAGTGCTTGTTACCGATCATTACAGTGGATTTTTCTTGGAATGTGGTATGAATAAACCATCACACGGTAGTAAGGATGAGACGGTTGAATGTATGACCGTGTGATATTTCGACTAGAACCAAAAATTTTGGAACTCCTCTTTGTAGAACCATTTCACTCACTCTAACCCTTGCGGCCCTTGGTTTTGCGTAACGTGGAATTAACACCAGATTCACACCGAATTGACCCCGAATTATCGCCTTTTTAACGCCAAATTAACAGTCTGGAATAAACATGAATGAGTCTCATGAAGGCTCGTATTTTGCTTTGAGGGGATAAAGCCGTACGTATGAGATAATCATGAACGCACGGCAGATGTTTGGAGTAAATAGAGATTTTCATTTTGGATGAGGTATGGGGTGAAAAACCGGCAGTTCCTTGTCAACTGGAAACATTTTTTTCTCGCAAGTGCACCATACAGATGGATAACGATGTTCTGAAAGACGTTCCTCTCCACATTCGCAAAGATATCTTGTTACAGGAATGATTTTTATAAAGCCTAAGGGTGTTTCGGCAAAGTTTGCATCGTCCTGTGGTTCCCATTGTTTTGGAAATACGTGTATTTCCTTTTGTTGAGTTGGAAATTGAAGATGTATCACCTTTCCAGCGTCAATGTGCTTTTTGATCCCACCATATTGTTTTAGTACATGTCGTGGAGATGTAGATTGGACAATGCAAATAAAAGGAATGTCTTGCGGAATATCCTCCCCTCTCATTGGGTATCCAACGATCTTGTACCATCTGAATTTCTTGGTATTCATTTGACCAGCCCTTATATTTTCTATGTAACACAACACATTATATTTGAATTTTGCGTATTGAATTGCTATGAATCCCTAAGTACAGTGTGGTTTCCACATAATAAAACTCGACATCGACCCTGTTCGACAGTCTTTTACACAATCTTTTTGGTAACCTGCATTTTGTGTTGTTTTAGATCGGTTCAGGGGAAGGGAGAGGGTTCAGTGAATGATTATAGAAACAGTCCAGAAGAAAGCCCGGTAGCGTGGTGCCCGTATCGGAAGGAACTGGTCAAGGTAACTCCGTCTATTCGGGTGATGAGGACAGTATTTTACGTCCATCCAACGGGGATTTACCCGTACGTGAACGCTGAGGCTATGGGTAAGCGGGCAGCGTCATAAGTTGCAAGGTTGAGGGAACCTTACAGATCGAAGGTAGAGACCTCATGGTGAGCTTTGTTTTGATTCTTTTGTTGCTGGGTGTTTTGTTAGCCATCATCATGTATGAACTGCGAGATAAATAAACGAATTCTGGCATGCGGGCCTGCAGAGGCTCGTATTTTTTATGCGGACAAATCAACATGGACGGCCAGTCGCCCATACATTGCATAACAGAACACTTTGATTGGAGGTGTCGCATTGTGCGGCAAGTGTATGGGGAAAAGCGCAAATGCATCAGCTTCAACCTGGATGATGCTGTGGAACGGGAACTATTCAACCTGGCTCGAGAGATGACATTCAGTCGCTTTGTGAAACGGTGTTTGGAAGCGGAATTGGAGCGCAGGAAAGCCATTTCTAGGGCTTCGGCGTCCATTCAGGTCGAATTGGGTGCTGACTCATGAAAGGCGCTGTGTGGGCTGTTTTGGGCGTCTCGTTCGCAGGGTCTGCAGCTGCATGCGTGATGGCAGGTGCTTCGTACCCTGTCGCGATATGGGCCGTAGCGTTTGCGGTTGGCCACAAACTAACTCATCCGGAACTGGCGCACAAGTGCCCCCTCGCGGCGATTGCGGCAGCTGGAGAGGACGGTGATCGAAATGTGGTGGGTGAAACTGCTGGAAAGTCTTACAAAGGTTGACGCGGGGCATCCGTTCACGATGAGCAACATACAGGACTTTCTGGATTTGCTTCAGCAGTTGATGGGAGGGTAAACATTTTGAATCCAATTATGGATTGAGTGCATGTCTGAATGGAATTTTCCGTTGACTAGGTGACAGATCCAGGTGCAAATTTGCACCACTTTGAACTTGATGGGTGTGCTCAAACTTGAGCCGGTTACTACCAAAGTTGGGGTTCGTCCGAATTCAGACGAAGGTGGCAAACAGACCGCGTGGATGTGTACTATCCAACGGATCCAACTTTGGATTGGTTATTGACCATAAGTTTTGGGTAAACGGAAATTCAAGTTTCCATTTGGAGGCGACGGATTTGCCGAGTCCCTGACTTTTCCCCGAAACGGGGGAGAACGGGAAGTTGACTTCCCACGTGTGGGAATTGATGCACCCTAGCCAAAATCTTGCACAGGTTTGACCCAAACTTTGGGGCGATCAATGAACGGACTACGTTCAAAAAGGCAAACCATCATTTGCAATGACGGTTTAAGTCCAACATAGGGCGTCGGGGTGGCGCGAAAAACTGGTGGCGGAAAAATCCGCCGTCAATCGATTCAATCCCGACATTTCGGGAGCGAGAGTGTCCCTGGTTTTACTCAAAATTGAGTACGTTCACCCGAATTAGTGAGCGTGATGGGAGCGTGACGGAATGCTACTGACAACCGGCATTGGCTTGGGACTGATTACTGGAACGACTGGCTTAGCTACGTGGAAATTGGCTAGAACGGACAATTTAGCGCTTACTATAAATTCAGTATTCGCCGCGTGTGGGCTTTGCAACCGGGGCAAAGACGGTCACAACATTCCGTGGGAAGTAAAGCGCGTGGTGAGGCGTGAAAACGGCTCTCGTTTGATTCTTCGGTTCCCCTATGGGAAGACACTTTCGGATGTGATCGGGAAAACAGAGGCCATCATGACGGCGCTTGGCGCGGATGTCGCGTTTGCGCGTGACGGCGGCTATTTGCTCATGGACATTCTTCAGTTCCCGTTGCCGACCTTTTTACCTTACGAGATGCGTCTGCTGGAGCTTACACGGGGGACCTGGCGTGTTCCAGTTGGTCGAAGCATTGATGGGATGGTCATGCATGACTTTGACGCCTATCCTCATTTGCTCGTTGCAGGCCCCACACGTGGCGGCAAGACGGTTTTCCTCAAGAATGTGATTGCAACCCTGCACCTCAGCCACAAGGCTTCCGAAATCGAGTTTATTGGCGTCGACATGAAGCCTTTTTCCCTTGGATTTCGCAAGTTCGCGGGTGTGTGGAATCAACTGGCGTCAACGCCTGAACAATTCTTAGCAGCCATCCGGTCAACGTATGTACAAATGGAGAAACGTGCAGAGACATTGGCAAAGGCAAACTGCGAAAACGTCCAGGAGTACGAACAGACAACCGGCGAGCGATTCAAACGGCTGTTTTTGATTGTCGACGAGTACGGGAAAAGTTTCGGAAGCGACGTGGAAGACGACATTACAAGCGAGATGCTGCAGCTGACGGCTCTGGGCGCAGGCCTGGGTGTTCATGTGGTTCTGTGTACGCAGCGTCCGGACGCACAGGTGATCGACGGTAAGATTCGCGCGAACGTGGAGGCGATTGTCTGTTTTGGTGCGGCCAATGCCATCCAGTCCCGCGTGATACTCGGCCATGAAGGCGCGGAAGACCTTCCAGACATCCGTGGTCGGGCCATTTACCAAACGGATAGAGAAATTGTTCTGCAAGTTCCATACCTTAGCGACAAGCGCCTTGTCAGGATGCTTCCAAACAATATCCCGCAGCCTGTCCAGACAGGTGTCCCCAATGTTGGCGAGACCCCTGACAAGTCTGGAAACACAGCCCTGAAACGTCTCCAGACTCGTTCTGCCCAGGTGGTGCGGCTTCATGACTGATGGTCAAACCCCAACACTGACTACTGTCAGCCGGGTGGATGTCGCTAACTCTGTGCTCAGGATGCTTTCCTTGTGCAAAGTCTGCGCGACTCGACATGTGGCTGCATTCTACGCACACACCAACCGGCCCTCCATTCGCGCGTGGGAAGTCTTGCATTATCTTAGAGAGCGTGACTATGTGGAGTCCTACCGTACCGGCATGAACAAGGAGGCCATGTATCGGCTTTCTAGGCGCATACGGAAGCAGTATGGCATTATTCCAGTCCGCTGGAATAGTTCAACCATAGAGCACAGATTGGCTATCACGGACGTCTACGTTGACCTCGAGGAACCGGAAACCTTTGTGACGGAGTACAGGAGTGAATACGAATGGCGCGGCCGGCGGCATGTGCTCAGTCCTGATGTTTACACGGAAGTAACCAACGGAAAGTTTCGTTCGTCGGAAAAGGGCGTCGGATTAAACGACGAGCTAAGTTCAAATGAGGGCGCGAATTCAACTCGTACCCTCGCAAATCCGTCAACGTTGTCGGGTTTGTCCAACCGGTTGGAGACGCCAAATTTCGCGACGTCGCGAAATTCAAACCATGCGACATCGCACGGTTTACAGACTATGTTCATTGAGGTTCAACGTACCCCAATCGAATCCAAACGTTGGGCGGAAAAACGCATGCAATACGAAGCGTATTTCTCCAGTGGGATGTGGCAGCAGGAGTTTGAGACAAAGCCGGTTGTCGTTGTGGTGATGTCGCAACCGCAAATGTTAGAGACCATCGGTACTCCGATCGGATATGACATGTATGTCGGCCAGCGGATATCGAATACGAAATCAATTTCGCATTTAAGGGTGACGGACTTGTGGGAGTGATCGGGATTCTTATCAAAAGCGCCTTGAAACCTTTCAAACCCTCGTATATGAAGCCATTGCCGACACAAGAAGTACAAAAGCGGATTGAATACATGCAGGAGTTCGTCAAACTGTTGCCTGGTCAACATGACGTGAGCAAACGGTGGATTCAACAACTCATTGAGCATGGGGATGCCTCGAGTCTGAAGCTGATTGTCCGGTATCTCCGTTCCGACGCAGCGGACAGCATCGGCAAATGGGATCGGGCGCTGCTGCTCCACCAGGCTATCGAGAAACTAGACCTGGTGAAGACATTGACGGATCTAATGCATTGATGCAGGAAGGTAAATGAAATCATAAAATATTTTCTAACATGTAATCAGTGGCGTTTCAGGATGCGCTACCTATCAGCCCTTCTGTGGGCGCTGGCATACGCTGGCGCTATTTTTTTTGTTGATCCCATTTGTATTCATGAAATTGTAATGTTCGGATTTTAGGATCATATTGCCCGTATGAACCACCACCATCCTCTTGGGGAACTGGAAAGGCAGTGTGTTACAGCACTGTCTTTTCTAGTTCCCCTGCGTGTTGACTGAATATAGGCCGATGATTTGCATCTTCAAGTTGCCTTTTTGAAATGATTTCGATACTTCTGTCCTATCATCAATGATGCTAGATGGAGTTGCCAAGAGACCACGTCCAAATGTTTATTACCTCTTGGCAGACGAAAAAGGTAGCGCTGATACGCCGCTGCCTTTTTCGTATTTTAGGACCAAAAGAGAATCCGCCTATGTTAGCAGGGATTGAGTAAGGGGTAAATAACAATGCAACCTAGAGTTAGTGATGCTCGTTATTCAGGGGTGTAACTCCATGCATGCCGCTCATTCAAAACTGGAATAGCATGTTAGTTGGTACGTACCATACCTCAGTAATGCATCTTCTTTTTGCGCCTTTTTTGGGGGCGCATTCTCTTTGAATGTTTTGTTATTATACACCGAAAAAACACACTTTGCGTATTGTACAACAAAGAATCCTATATAGGTGGCATCCCTTGTTGTGCAGTCCTATAAGCCATGTCTACTCGAAGCTACATTTGTTGATAATGAAAGTATATTTGGCGAGGGGCGGTTGGGACTCAATGTGGAGATTTGCCGTCACTTTTTCCATCGGAGCAGTATTAGGCGTTATATTTGGATTTCAGTTTTACCATTGGGATATAGCCAATATATACCCTCCAAATGTATGGGGGTTGGGATTATTAGGAGGATTGGCGTCCCTGCTTTTTGCCCTAATTTGGGGTGCAATAGCGAACAGACACAAGGATGGTTGAGTTCATCAAAATGTACCTCATACAGACAAAAATAATCCGCCTGTACTAGCGCGGACCAAGGAAAACAGGAGTGGGGTAATGCAACTGGATTGTACATATATTCCCATTTATTACTGTTTATATACAGTTGGAGACCGGCGTATATTCCGATGAGTTACCACTTCAATATGGCCGCGACCATAATCCACAACCATAGCCATATACCTAACAAAAATCCGTAGCCAGTTGTCTCTGCGAACCAATACAGGCGCTCTCTCATGATTAATACCTTTAACCCGACATATTTCGGATCATTTCAACACTTGTTGCAATATTTCCTACGCGAATGCGTTTAATTAGTACATTTGAGCTATTTCAGGAATCTATTTAGCCTGTATATTTACAAAGGTCCAGGGTTTATATATACAGATAAACAACCGAGAAAATGGACATGACGACGAGGGCAGTGATTCATGCGCGCTCCCTTTTCGTAATGCCTGCGTATTCCTGGTGTTGGGTTTTGTGTTACGAATCACTCCCTAGTGTTATGACAGGGATGGGAGAGAGTTTGTCCCTGCGGAAAAACAGCAAAAACCGCATACGAACGCTGTCGTCTGAGAAATGGTAAAATCCTTATGTAGCAAGGCTTTGCAGGGTGTGAATTAGTATAAAATAACCCTCCACATTAAACTCATGTCGGATGAGGGGTATTTTTTCAAAATCAGCCGATCGCTTTCAACAGAAATACAGTTTCAAAGAGGCCATTTGAACCATTCGGAACTAAGCTGATGAAAATCATACGGTGTGTAATTGACATTCCGGACAACTCTTTACCATGCATAAACATGTCCAGCTTCCGAGTGTTGGTCTATTGGTTGGAGTTCGTCCGACCGACATCCATCGGTGAGAATATCCAAAACAAGAAGAAATGTTTCCGGAGAGCATTGAAGAATTTCCTAAGTGGAATAACCTAGGGATATCCATTCGATTACGCGTAACCTCTGGCAAAAGACCACCCGCCCCGTGGTGGTCTTTTGCTGTCAAAGGAATGTATATTCGAAACGCACTAGGAAAAAATGTAAATACGTGGTCATGCAGACCACCAAAAAGTAAAGGGATGCACACAGAAGGCTTCGGGGGCGGCACCGGGGCCTTTTGGTGCGCTTCTATACTAGATACATTGTGATTTGGGTTTTGATGCTTATCGCAAATGGACATACTCAGAAAATTACATAGACACGTTGCAGTTCAATTGTACTATTACGATTGGTTCACTTGAGTCATTGTATGGATGATGTTCTGGGCATATCATCAGTGGTGTTTTAATCCTCAGAACAATCCTCTTTGTTTGCGCCCCCCCCCCCACGTCGGAGGCGTATTTCTTTGTTTACCTAATGCTAAAAATGCTTTGCATAGGTGTTAATCCAAGAATTCAATCTCAATATCATTTGTGTTCCCACAAATGCACATTTTAAAACCGCTGTTTAAACGGATGTTGGGTCCTGGTTGAGCACGCAACGTATACCGTTCTCCGCATTGGTTGCAACGAATTGTAAGTTTGATTCTTTGAGTAGCGCTACTTACTTGAGCCTCGTTTCCTAATGACATCCCGTAATCCCCTTTTCTTTGTTTAAAGTGCCTATAAGCATTCGATCCTCATGAGATAAACCCTTCTAAGCCTCAAAACGGAATGATTTTTACATGTAAATAACCTTTCTAAATGAAAGTGTATGAATTATAATATTACATGTAAATAACATCATTAATGTCTCGGAGTGGCTTTTCGATGAACAGGAGTGAGATGTAATGCCGCGTCCCAAGAAAAACGACGAAGCCCGCAAGGGCAACCGGCTAACGGTGTATCTGACAGAACAAGAGGCCGAAGCGCTAAAGGCTGTATCCGAGCAGGAAGACCGCCCGATGACGCAGATTGTTACGGCGGCGATACGGGATTGGTTATTGCGACTGTTAGACCCTCCAGAAAGCCTTCGGAAGGCTAAGCACGAGAAAATCATGGAGGAACAGTCAGAGATGGTCCGCGGGTTCATTTGTGAGAGGGGACACATCTTTTGGGTGGATTTTTCGGAACCGATGGACCCTAGGCGTTGCCCAATGTGTGGCATGGAACGAAACATCAAACGTACTTGGAGCGGTACGGTAAACCGGGGTTTTTAAATGGGCCTTCGTAAAACCTTGTTGAAATGGAGGACGAAAATATGCTCAAGCTTGAGAATCGCATTGACCATAACATTAACGATTTGCAATTTGCTAAGTGGATAGTTGACAACTTTACCGAAGATGAGTTCGAGGACGACCGTTACAGGGGGAACAGTGGTTTCGGTTGTAAGTGCGATGACGACGAACGGGCACACAAGGACGAGAATTCATATCGGCTGCGACTGGGCTATGTCGAGGCACCCATCACGCAACGTGATCGTGACCTAAATTTGTGGTTGGAGCGGTTACTCGACTTCGATCCTGAGTACGACGAGTCCGAGATCCATGTGTATTACTGCTCGAAGTGTGAACAATGGGCTATCGATGAGCGGGTGTGATTCAGTCCATTTCAACACGCTTACGAATAGATGATTTTAATCTACATGTAAATAACATTTAATGAAAAGGGAATTGGAATCGAGGCACCGAAGTAAGCGCCACAGCAGCTATACTCGAGATGACGATGACGAAAGGGTGTACATTATGCAACCATTGCGCTGGGCTGGTTCCGACCAGCAGCTATTAGATGGAGATGGCATGGAGTTATTGGCTGCAAAAGTAGGCGCTGAAATCGGAATCGGACAATATGACGGCTACAAGTGCGTCAATAAACACTTGTCAGATGCAATTGCGGGTGCGCTCGCAACACTTACCATAGTTTACAAATGGCTAGTTTACGCTGATTTTGATGAGTCCAAACAGGTTTATCGGGGTGGGTGGAAAGGTGACGCTTTTAGCCCATGGCGATGAGTGTCTTGTTTGAATTGGGTAATAAGCTATAACATGCGGAGGGGTGGCCGATGAGGTTTTCGTTCTTTATGCTCTATTCCGATCCGACCACCTACACGTTGCCTCAGCGAGAAGAATTGGAGACTGAGACCAAGAAACAGGCTCTATTGGCATTTGCACAAGCGCACCAGCTGTCTGTGGCGGAGATGGATCTGGATACGGTATGGTTTTACACTAAGGATGGAGCAGCCGTGCAATACAGTGTGACAGACATTAGCGACGGGGTGCATGCAAATCAGGATTCTCCGTGATGGGTCCGACCATGCCAATCGTCGGTGCATTGATCACCGGTGATGAAATGTAGTGAGATTGTAAATTTGGGGGACTGATTGCTGTTGAAACCTGAGGACTATCCGTTGACCCTACATGCCAAAGATATAATGGAAATCATGCGACTCAGCGAGCCTACGGTATATGCGCTCATGAGGAGTAAGGGATTTCCGCTCGTCAAAGTCGGGAGAAAATTCCTGGTTCCGCGTGATGCCTTCTTTGAGTGGTACTACGAACAGGCGCGGGCATCCATGCGGGGTGAGAAAGACATCGTTTCGCGAAGAGCACCCGAGGAGCCTGCCCGAAGGTCTCACACGGCCCCACAGACCACACAACCGCAAAAGCGAGGAAAGAGGCTGCAACTGCTTCAGGGGCGGTAGTGAGAACTTGGCAATGCTACTGCTTTTAGCCAAGGACAGGATGTGTAGTCATGGACGAAATCCGGCAGATTCTTTGGTACATAGCTCACCGTGAAGAGCAGTTACATAAGCGGCAAGACAAGCTAAAAAAGGTAAGCGTCAAATGTAGAACACCTCGCCGGGTAGGTTTTGAGGAGAGATAATAGCCTCAAATAAGTTCCGAGAGGTG